>NZ_JBFTRG010000001.1:0-664145 GCF_056399425.1 Variovorax sp. 01N429
GCCGAAGCGCGCAGACTCAGGCGGATCAGGGCCGCGTGTGTCTGAGCGCAGCGAGTTTCACGCGGACCCCGCCTGAGTCGAGCACTGCAGGGAAGCCCGAAGGGCCGGCGCAGCGGGGTCGCACAGCCCGCACCGCATACCGGGCGGCCCCAACAAAAGGGCAAACCCCCAATCCGCTACTTCAAAGCCACGATCCCCGGCGGCTTCCAGCTTCCACCGCCCGGTGGCAACACAGACGGCGGCGTTTCCTTGGGCCAATACAGCCGCATCACCAGATAGATCGGACCGTCCGGAGCAGGCAGCCAGTTGGATTCCAGCGCCTTGCCCGGCGAGTCCTTCTGCACATGGAGGGTCACCGAACCGTCTGGGTTGCGCTTCATGCCAGGCAGCATCGGCGAGTTGATGAGATACCGGTTGATCGGATTCTTGATCAGCAATTGAGTGTTGGCGTCATACATCGTCACTGACCAGAACGCATCGACCGGCGGCAACTGTCCGGCCGGGAACGTGATCGCGTAGCGGTGCTTGCTACCGTCGAGCGGCTCGCCCTTCTCATCGACGCGGGTGAATGGATAGACAGCTTCCACCGCATCGTTTCCATAGATGCCCCCCTTGGCAGCCGCAGCACGCTTCAGCCAATCGCCCTTGTAGAAGTTGCGATCGCCGAAGAGCGATCCGATGTTCCACCCGTTCACATCCTTTTGTCCGCTCGCCAGGAATTTGTCGATTTTCGCGTCGCCTTCCTTCATGCCGAGGCCGACAGCGGCCTTGTGCTCCAGCGACAGGTCCTTGAACTGGAAAGTCTTGCCCGGGCCGATGCCGATGCGCGCGATGCGTGCTCGCACGTCCTTGTCTTCCGCCGTGGTGGGAACGTATTGGAGCGCCGCGTCCAGGTACTCGAAGTAGTTCGCCTTGATGCCCTTCGTCGTCGCGGGAAGGAAGTTGATGGCCGCTGCAGGTGGAGGCGCGGTTTGCCCAAGGAAGGCGGACAGCGGCTGCACCTTGTAGCCCGCTTGGACCTTCACAACATTCGGCATGTCCTTCTGATCGAAAAGCTGCGTCCTGTATGCAGCCAGCGTGAAGGGTGTGGTCGAAGTAAATACCTTCTTGATGCCCGGCGGCGTGGCGCCCTTCCAGTCGGGTCCGACCACCATGTAGCTGCCGGGCCCAGAGCCGGTGGCCCGGCTGCCGATGTAGCCGTAGTTGTAGGTGTTGCCATCGTTGAGCATCACCGAGTAGTAGCGCCTCTTGTCAACCGCAGGCACGGTGAGAACCATCGGCTCGGCCCGCAGGTCCAGCCAGACCGTGGAGTAGGGTGTGTCGCTGTTCGGCGTGATGACCGCCGTGTCTTGATAGGTGAAGACGCGGGGTTCGTTCTTGATCTGGTTGAAGGGGGCCTTGAACTGCGGGCCGCCCTTGTCCACGGCGTACTCGTTCATCACCGCGTAGTTCATCACGATTGGCAGCCCGTAGATGAAGGCCTCCTCGGCAATGGCCTTGGTCTCAGCGAGGCTGGGGGCCGGGATGCCGGCGGCTGCATCGGCCTTTGCGCCTTGCGACACCGGATCGTTCTTGCTGGCGCAGCCCGCCAGCAAAAAGGCCGTCGCGACGGCACAAGTGAGAATTGACTCGAAACCGCTCTTCGCCATCACTGTCCTCCAAATTGTGTTGAGCCGTGCGCCACCGGTCAGGGACGGACGATCAGCTCATGATGAAGGGAAAGTCGGCGGCCAACAACTTCCCTAAAGGGCAGTAGACGACCGGGGAGGTCAATGCGGCTCAAGCCAAAGCCAAACCGCTACGCCCACGGCCAGCCACAGGACGACGACGAGGAGCGCGCCGGCCCGGCTGCTTGGTTTGGCGCCCTTCGTTTGCATCCACTCTTCTGCCTGGGTGCGACATTCCGCCAGGACTTCAGACGGTAGCAGTTTGATGGTCAGCCAGATCAGAACAGGGAGCAGCAGGACATCGTCGACATAGCCCAGCACAGGGATAAAGTCTGGAATCAGGTCGATGGGACTCAGCGCGTAGGCCACGACGAACATGCCCAATGCCTTCGCATACCAAGGCGTGCGAGGATTTTTGGCTGCGAACCAAAGCGTCACTGCGTCGCGTTTGATTCGCTTGGCCCAGCTCTTCAAGTTGCTGCCGATGCTCATGAGCGCAAGCATGCCAGCCCGTTGGCTACCATCCCGCGGCAAGTCAAGGAAACCACATGCCAACCATCCTGCAAGCACCAACCTGCATCTGGCCCGCCGCCGCGACATTAGGCGAAGGCACCCTCTGGTCCCAGAAAGAGCAAGCGCTCTATTGGGTAGACATTCTCGGACACCGCCTCTTTCGCTTGGACCCCGTCACGAATGCCCGCGCCATCTGGCAGTTCGACGAAGAGATCTCCGCCATCGCCGAACGCGCGACAGCACCCGGCTTGATCGTCACCTTGCGCAGAGGCTTCGCCTTCTTCGACCCCGCTGCGCCGGACGCAAAGCCCGAGTACCTCCATCAGCCCGAGCCCGAACTCGAGAACAACCGATTCAACGACGGCAAATGCGATTCGCAAGGCAGGTTCTGGGGTGGCACGATGGACTTCGCCTGCAAGGCGCCGACAGGCTCGCTCTACCGCTTCGATCCCGACGGAAATTGCACCAGGCATGACGAAGGCTTCGCCGTCACCAATGGTCCTACGTGGTCGGCCGACGGGAAAACGATGTACTTCAACGACACCGTCACCGCCCGCATCTACGCCTACGACTTCGAGCCGGCCAGCGGCACCCTCTCCAACAAACGCGAATGGCATCGCTTTGCTCGAGGTGACGGCTATCCGGACGGCATGACCACCGATGCCGCCGGCAGACTTTGGATCGCGCATTGGGGCGGTGCCTGTGTCACCTGCCATGACCCCTCAAATGCCGAGGAACTCTGCCGCATCGCACTGCCGACGAGCCACATCACCAACTGCGCATTCGGCGGACCTGATCTGGACATTCTCTTCATCACCAGCGCCACCAGCGAACTCACTCCTGCCCAGCGAGAAGCCGAGCCCGAGGCGGGCGGCCTCTTCTCCGTTCGCCTGGACGTCGCCGGATCGCCGACATTCGCGTTTCGGGGCTGAAGAAAAAACCCTCCATTCTTAAAACAAAGGCGTTAATTTTCAAGCCCCTTACACCAAAGGGCAGGTTGCCATGCACTTGGGCTGCGTGTTCAATGCACCTCGGTTCCAGCCGAATCACCCAAAACCTTAATAGCCACCGGCAGACAGTGGCCCTGGAGATGTGGAATGAGTGATCTGACCGACCTGAATCCGAACCCCGTGGACGAAACACCGATCGTCCGCTTGATTGATGACGACGCGTCCTTCCGGCGCGCCGTCCAGCGCCTCTTTCGCGCAGCCGGACACCGCGTCGCGGAATACAACTCGGTCGGCGCGATGCTGCTCGAAGGCATTGGCTCCGCGCCAGGGTGCCTGGTGCTCGACATCCACATGCCCGGCCCCACTGGCCTGGACCTCCAGGAAATGATCGCCACGCAGCCGGAGCCGCTGCCCGTGATTTTTGCGACGGCCGAGGCCACCGTGCACGAAACCCTGCGCGCCATGAAAGCCGGCGCGTCTGATTTTCTTTTCAAGCCGGTTGACGGCGAAGCGCTGCTGGCGGCAGTGAACAAGGCCATCGCCGAAGATGCCACCCGCCGCCGGGCCCGGCGTCGCCTCAACGATCTGCAGAATCGCTACTCCCGACTCAGCCCCCGTGAACGGCAAGTGCTCGACATGGTGGTCAATGGCGCCCTCAACAAGCAGATCGGCGCTGAACTCGGTGCGGCGGAGCGCACGGTCAAGGCCCACCGCGCGCACGTCATGGAAAAAATGGAAGTGACTTCGCTGGCCGATCTCGTGCGCGCCGCTGGTCAACTGGGCGCAACGGCCGGCGAGCTTGGCCGTGTCGGCGCCTGATACCGCGCCACACATCGCCGAACAGCCATCAGCCATCAGCCATCACCCACTACCCATCACAGCCATCGTGAACAAACCCTCTCGCGCAGGCATGGCCTGGATTCCCGATGGGGCCTTCCTCATGGGGTCGGACCACCACTACCCGGAAGAGGCTCCTGCGCACAAGGTCTCAGTCAAGGGCTTCTGGATCGACACCCACACCGTCACCAACGCCGAGTTCAAGCGCTTTGTCGAGGCCACGGGCCACGTCACGCTCGCCGAGCGCCCGGCGAACCCGGACGACTACCCCGGCGCCGACCCGGCGATGCTCGTACCCTCCTCCGTCGTCTTCCGCAAGACACCAGGGCCGGTCGACCTCCGCAATCCGCACAACTGGTGGACCTATCAGGCGGGCGCCAACTGGCGACATCCACGCGGACCCGGCAGTTCGCTGCAAGGCTTGTGGGCGCATCCGGTCGTGCACGTAGGGTTCGAGGACGCCGAGGCCTATGCCAAGTGGGCTGGCAAGGAGCTCCCCACCGAAGCCGAATGGGAGTACGCCGCCCGCGGCGGCCTCGAAGGCAAGGAATATTGCTGGGGCGACGAGCTCACGCCCGACGGCAAATCCATGGCCAACACCTGGCAAGGCGAATTCCCCTGGCAGAACCTGCTCGAAGACGGGTTCGAGGGCACGGCACCCGTCGGCTCGTTCCCGCCCAATGGCTATGGGCTCTACGAGATGGCCGGCAACGTCTGGGAATGGACCACCGATTGGTACCAGGAACACGGAAAGATCACGCATGCCTGCTGCACGCTGGAGAACCCGCGCGGCGGCAACAAGGACGACAGCTTCGATCCACGCACGCCGCAGGTGCGCATCCCTCGACGCGTGATGAAGGGAGGCTCGCACCTGTGCGCGCCGAACTACTGCCGCCGCTATCGGCCGGCCGCGCGCATGCCCCAGCCGATCGACACCTCGACAAGTCACCTCGGGTTTCGGTGCATCGTGCGCGGGGCGTAGATCTTGACGGCCGGCGTGGCTGCGTTCAGGGGATCAGCCGAACGGCCCCACATGAAAGATCATGCTCACGATCACGAAGCATCCCAGCGCCAGCAGCAGGACGGCCACCAGGAGCGTGAACGAATGCGGGAAGCCGCTTTCTCCATGAATAAGGCCCTGCGCCTTCAAGGCCGCACGCTCCCTGCGCAGTTGAAGCATGAAGCTGGAGTGATAGGTGATCCCGGAAATCAGCATCGCGATGCCGATGAGCACGAGCGCCTCGCCGAATTGCCGAGGAAACTCGCCGCTCTTCAACAGCTGCGACTCGTTGAGCTTCTGGAACACCTGGAAGACGGTGAATCCGAAGCCGATCAGGGACAGCGCGGTTCGAATGACCGACATCAGCGTTCGGTCCGCACTCATCCGGGTTCGCTGGAAGGACATCCCCGTGCGGCGCGAAGACAACTCGACGGAGATCTCCTCGGCAGTCATTCCCTTCTTGCGCTCGATGGAGTCTCCGGTCATTCGCAAAGGAGCACAAGATGCTCGTTGTTGGAGAGTCGAGAATCCTAAAGGCGCGTAGTCACAGCGTCAAATCCGCCCGCTCCGGCATTTGACATCGCAAACAAGATCAGGGCAGCCTCAATCACATGGACGAAGTGCTACACACTCTGGCGCGCGCGCTGTCGCAGTTCTTCGAAGCCGCGACGCTCGTTCTGCTCGCGCTCGGCGCGCTGCTGGCGCTGAAGAACCTGATTGCAGGTCTTCTCGCGCGCCGTCCGCCCGCCGATGTCGCGCTGGATGTGTGGCAGGGCCTCTCGCGCTGGATCATGGTGGGCCTGGAGTTTCTCCTCGCGGCGGACCTCGCTGCGACCGTGGTGTCGCCCAGTTGGGACGAACTCGGTCGCCTGGGCGCCATCGCAGCCATCCGGACCTTGCTCGGCTTTTTCCTGGGACGCGATCTCGAGTCAGCTCGAAGGATCGCCCGCGAGAACGCCGAATTGAACAAGACGCGATGACGTCCGCCAAGCCAACGCAGCACGCCCCATGATCAAAAACGGATTGCACACTTTCATTCGCTGCACCGCCATCGCAGGTGCTTGCCTTGTGCTGCCTCTGACGGCCCTCGCCGCGTCCGCCGCCGGCGGAAGCTACGCGCTCGATACCGCTCAACTCTTCACCGTGTTCTTCATTACGCTCGGGCCGCTCAAGCTGCTGGGGCCATTCGCGCGGTCCACGCGCAATCTGGGTACAAAGGCTTTGCGCGCACTGGCATTGAAGGCCGCGCTCATCGGCATCGTCGCGCTGACCGGGGGAGGCTTTGTCGGTCGCTGGCTCGCCGCGAACTGGATGGTGCCGCCCGGTGCGCTCCAACTTACCGGGGGCCTGATATTTTTTGTGGTCGCGCTCCAGGGCGTATTGGCACAGTATGAGGTGCAGGTTCACCCACCCGCCGATGCAGTGCCGGTCCAGCCCGACGCGATGAAGATCGCATTCCCGATGCTGGTGACGCCCTATGGCGTTGCCGCCGTGATCCTGCTGCTTTCGATGAGCGGTGATGCCGAGCGCACAGAGCTGACGATGGCGATGCTGGTGCTCGTGATGCTGCTGAACCTGCTCGGGATGATCTTCGTGCGCGAGATCATGCGGCCCGCGGTGGTGGGTGTTTTGCAGGTGCTTGCCGCGGTCCTCGGCGTCATGCAGGTGGCGCTTTCGATCACGATCATGCTGGGCGCCTTGCGCGTGCTCGGCCTGGTGGGAGCCGCTTCGTGAATGCGGCCGCCACAGGGCCGCAGCGCGGCGATCGGGCGCCTGGAACTCAGCGCGGCAATACGCGAGCGTTCTCGCCGCTGCCTTCAATGTAGACCTGCTGGCCCACGCGCAAGGACGGATTGATCGGCTGGCTCACGGACACCAGAACGCCGTTCCTGATCCGCACGACGATCTGCTGGCCTGGCTGCGGCCGGTCGTAGCGCTTCGCGACCTCCGAGCCCGCGAATGCGCCGCCGATGGCACCGGCGACCATCGCCACATCCCGACCTGTTCCTCCGCCGATGAGGCTGCCGAGGCCCACACCCGTGAGACCGCCAACCACCGCGCCCACGCCCGTGTGCTGCGGACTCTGCAGGTCCGTCGGCGTGATCTGTTCGATCACCCCCTGGCGCACCTCCATGGACCCCGGGGCCTGGGATCCGGGCGCCGCGCAGGCGGCCATCAACAGCGTCAGCACGACGGCGCCGATACGAGAGAAGAGTTTGGTCATCAGATTGCTCCTTGAGTGGATAGAGGCTTCGCACGAATACCGGCGACAAGGTAAGTCACACCCAGCGCCAGCGTCAACACCGCCACGAGCGAACGTCGGCCGTCGTCCGTGGAAAAACCAAGCACCAGCGCGATCCCGAAAAGCAAGGTGCATGCACTTGCAATGATCGCCGGCAGTGCGCCGATGCGAAGGCCGCCGGTCAGCCTCCGCCTGTTCATCGACACATAGATCAGCCCGACGATCCCGAGCGCGATGCATGCGACGACGATCGCGCCAAGGTAGACGACGGCGCCAAGCACTCGCGACTGGATGTTCGGAGCGAGGAAGGTCACCACGCCGATGGCGAGCCGCAAGGCACCGTCCGCCAACGCGAGCCCGGACAGCCATCGCGCCGCCGGATGCTTCGACAGCGCGAACCAGAGCACGAGGCCCAGCACGCCGTCGAGCAACGCGAAGTAGCCGTTGTGGCCGTACTGGCCGCCTGCCTGAGGGCCGGCCGGGGACATCGACATCAGGTACGCGGCGAAGAGCACGCTCACAGCGCCCCGCAGCAGCAAGACTGTTCGCAGGCTCATGAGTGGCTTTCTCGAAAGGTGTGCAAGGTATTCAGGCTAAAGGTATTCGTCATGGCGCGCTCGCCGGCTGCACGACCAGCGCTTCGCCCTGGAGCAGCGTCGCTTCCACCTGGTCGCCCACCTTGAGAGAGGCGAGAAGCTTCGGGTCGTTGACGTCGAACTTGCGGATTTCCCTCACGCCACGGAGCGTGAGCTTCCCGGCCTTTCGGTCGATGGCGGTCACGTTCGCAACGGCCTGGATCCTGTGCTTCACCACGACACCGGGCCGGTCGCCGGGTTGTGCCACGTGCACCTGGAGCCAATCGGTACGCTCGCGGATCCCACCGGTCGTCTTTCGAAGGCCGAGCAAGAGTGCCTCGCCTTGCTTCAGGGTCACGCGATCGCCGACTTTGAGTTGATCGAAGTTCTTCACGGCTTCGCTGGCGTGGATGACGGTGTCCGGGCCATCGGGGCGCGACAGCGTGATGTCGCGCGTTGCCGGATCGATGGCGAGGATGGTGGCCGTGCGAGCGCGCACACGCCCCGCAACCGCCTGCGCCTCGCCGGGCTCCCTTCCAATCACGACCTCTTCCTGGCCGGACGCCGGCACCGCCGGCTTGTCCTGCGACCATGCCGGAAGCGCCAGGGTCGTCGCCAACACAGTCACCACCGTCGTCGCTATCGCCATGCCGGAAATGCGCTTGTTCATGAAGAGGAGTCCGGGTGCATCGGAAAGAACCTAGCTGGGCGACCACGGGCTGACCAACTGCCAAGGCACCGCCTTGTCGCCCTTGTTCTTGTTCCTGCAAAAGATGTAGTCCCCGGCGTTCTGCAGCGATCCGGCCTTGTTTTCGATGCGTGCCATCCTGCACCCCGGGCGCCCCTTGGGGTCTTCCGCAGGCGTAACGCTGCCGCTGTTTTGCGTGCCGGGGCTCGCCCATGTCACGGTGGCGCCGTCCTTTCCGCTCTCGAGCGCGCCGTCGATGGTTTTCGTCATCAGGTCGATGTCGGCCTGCTTGAATCTCGTGATCGGTGTGTCACGGATGGCGTTGTAGCGCTGCAGCGGCTGCGCTCCGGCGACGGTCGTCGCCAGCAGGACCGCGGCAATCGCCAGAAGCCTCAATGTGTGGATACCTTGCATGGTGGTCCTCCTTGTCCTTATTTGAGAAAACGAATTTCACCCGGGTGAACCTCACCCGGCAGCGCGCGAACCCCTTCGAGGCATTGCAGGCTGGATGACGTTGTAGCTCGGCCCGGCAACAAAATCCATTGGGGCATAGCTCCGTCCGGCGGCCGTCGTGCTTCGCCGCAGCCACGCGCCTCATCTTGACGGGCGCCCGCGGAAGCTGGAAATAGACCGAAGGGGCAAGAGTCATTGCCCCTTGGGGCAATGCGCAGAGCGTCACGCATTCACAACAGACGCACGCACATCTCGCAATAGTTCGCTTGGGGGATGGCGTCTCCCGCAAGCCCCGCATTAGGATGAAGCGAGCATCGACACACATCACAGGCAATCAGGGAGGCCCGGGTGAAAACGCGTTTCGACATCGAGTCCATCGTCGCGGCGACGGCGGTCGCCATCATCGTTCCGATGACGGTGCACGCCCAGCCGATTTCCGCGCCCGTACCGGCAGAACAACAAGAAGCTGACTATCGAGTGATTGCCGCACGCTGCGGCACCCCGGCGTTCGAGAAAACCTTCTACAACCAGTCGAGGGCCGCGGTTGCTGCGGGGCTGGTCAACAGGAACCGCCCGCCAGCCGACGTGGAAAAGACAGTCACCGCCCTGCGGCGCAGCCCGTTCGTGCTGGTCGCGGTACAAGCGGACTGCCCGGCCCAGTTGAAGCAGCTGGCCGATCTTCAGAAAAGCCGCAGCGAAGTCATCAGGACTTCAAGAGCACGCAAGGCCGTGGGTAAGTAGATCGTGGATCGGTTCGGCCGCTACAGCTCGCCGTAGACGCTCGCGTCAGGCTCTGCCCGGTCATGCCGCTTGGATGCGCTGCGCAAGCTCAGCACCCAGAGCCGCGCGTGGCGTTGTTCGCGGCTTTCAAATCGCTCTGCAAAGCGCCGGATGGCGGGACGTTCGATCGCAGCGATGGTCATCCAGTCCGTACCGCCGAAAGACGGAGCTTCCCCGCTTCGATCGACGAGCGCCGGCCGCAACGCCATGACCCAGTCGGTGGGGAAGCGCGGATCGCGATCCAACGTTCGCAAGGCAATCTTCGCCGCCATGGGGCTGAGCGCCGAAATCTTCTGGAGATGGAATTCGAGGTCCATGACAACACCCTGCTTTTTTCAGACACAAGACGATACATGTGTATCTGAATCTTACGCAAGGGTGTTAGTCGGGGTTTTCACGCGCTATTGCGAACTCATTCGTTTGTATTCATTGCGCTTCATGGCGAGGTAATCGTCCCGTTCGACTTCGTGAAGCTGCCGGGCATAGCGCTCGGTGCTGTCGAACCAGAGGGCGAGCCGATCCTGCAATTGCGCCCGGGTCGGATGTTCCATGAAGGCATCGATCGCGAGGTAGTAGCGCATGGTGTTGCGCTCCACCACGCCGAGCACGCCGCCCACGTAGGCGTCCTTGCCGGTGGAGGTGAAGCCGACCTTGTCGCTGCCGATCGTCTTGAGATAGCCCTGCATGGCGATGCGCGCCGCGGTGCCGTAGCCATACGAGTAGCCGAGATGCATGAATGTCTTGCCGTCCGGCGTCGGCGTGGCCTCGAGCTCGATCCGGTAGTCGCGGGTCGACAGCGGCCCCTTGTCTGCGCCGAGGCCGACACTGAGATAGTCCGCTCCGACCGTGGCGGGTTGCCAGACGAAATCGATGCGCTGGGCCTCGGACAGGGGTTGGTCGAACTTGCGGCCGGCAAAGACCGTCACAGTTTTTATGTCGCTCTTCGAACTCACCGTGCAGCCCTTGGTGTTCAGGTGGAGCATGAGCACTTCGCACCAGACGCCCGGCTGGCTCAACTGAGTGCTCACCTCGCTGAAGGGGTGGTTCAGTACCGCAAAGATGTTGCCGCTCAACTGGCCTGAGGACTCTGCGGATTCGAGCACCAATGGCCGTCCGAAGACGTTCTGCGTGAGCTGGGATTGGACCGCGCCGTATTTCGCCTGGAGGGCTTCGGCGCTGCCGAGCTGTCTTTGGGCCAGCGCGACGGCCGGCAGGAAAAGAATGAAAAGCCAGAGCGCCAATCGGCGGAACATCGAGTGCTTCATGATGAATCGCATTCTTTCCGCGCGGCGGGAGCTCGGCTTGCAGGTGACCCTGCTGACGGAGCGGCAAGCTGCGCGCCGCGCAAAGCGCAGCTTGCCCGTCCCGTCGGGTTATACCGCCATGATCGACACGGCCTTGGTCACCAGGTAGCCTTCCATGGCTTCGGGTCCACCTTCCGAACCATAGCCCGAATCCTTCACGCCGCCAAAAGGCATTTCAGGCGTGGGCGCCGCCGGCTGGTTGATCCACAGCATGCCGAGTTCGAGCCGCTGCGACAACAGGTGCGCGTTCTTGATCGACCTTGTGAAGGCGTAGCCGGCCAGGCCGTAAGGCAGGCGGTTGGCTTCGGTGATCGCCTCTTCGATCGTGTCGAAGCCGCGGATGGCCGCGATGGGGCCGAAAGGCTCGTTGTTGAACACGTCCGACGTCAGCGAAACATCGGTCAGCACCGTGGGCGCGAAGAAGTTGCCCTCCGAGCCGACGCGCTCGCCGCCGGTTGCGACCTTGGCGCCGGTCGCGCGTGCGTCGTCGATCACCTTGGCCATCGCGGTCAGGCGACGGGCGTTGGCCAGCGGGCCGAGCGTGGTGCCTTCGGCGAGGCCGTCGCCCAGCTTCAGGCCCTCGGCGTGCTTGACCATCGCTTGAGCGAATTCATCGCGGATGCTGTTGTGCACCAGGAAGCGGGTCGGCGAGATGCAGACCTGCCCGGCGTTGCGGAACTTCGCGGCACCCGCGGACTTGACCGCCAGCACCACATCGGCGTCTTCGGCCACGATCACCGGCGCATGTCCGCCCAGTTCCATCGTGGCGCGCTTCATGTGCGCGCCAGCCAGCGCTGCAAGCTGCTTGCCCACCGGGGTCGAACCCGTGAAGGTCACCTTGCGGATGATCGGATGCGGAATGAGATAGCTCGAAATCTCCGCCGGATCGCCGAACACCAGCCCGACGGTGCCCTTGGGCACGCCGGCATCGACGAAAGCCTGCAGCAGCGCAGCGGGTGACGCAGGCGTTTCTTCAGGCGCCTTGACCAGGAACGAACAGCCACTGGCCAGTGCCGCGCCCAGCTTGCGAACGATCTGGTTGATCGGGAAATTCCAGGGCGTGAAGGCGGCGACCGGGCCGATCGGCTCCTTGATCACCAGCTGCTGTGCGGCGAGGTTGCGCGAGGGCACGATGCGGCCATAGACACGCCGGCCTTCGTCCGCGAACCACTCGATGATGTCGGCGCCGGCGAGCACTTCACCGCGGGCTTCGACGAAGGGCTTGCCCTGCTCTTGCGTGAGCACGCGGGCGATGTCGGCGGCGCGTTCGCGCACCAGCGCGGCTGCCTTGCGCATGGTGGCCGCCCGCTCGTTCGCCGGGATCTTGCGCCAGGCTTCGAAGCCGCGCTGCGCCGAGTCGAGCGCACGATCCAGGTCGGCGATGCCCGCATGGGCGACCTTGCCGATGGTCTTGCCGGTTGCAGGATTGACGACGTTCAGAGTCTTGCCGCTGGCGGCGTCGCACCACTCGTTGTCGATGAGCAGGCGCGTGTCGGGATAGCTGGAAGTGGTCATGCTGGGTCCTTGAATCCGTGAAAGAGGAAAGAGGGGTGTGTCGATTCGTGCAGGACGAATGCGACGAAGGCCGTGTGCCGGATGGGCATGGGCGCAGCACCGATCCTAGCGCCCTTTGAAGCCAGTCCGTGCGGCATGGGCACTGGGGGCGGCATCCTTCAAGGCTGCTTCTTGTCCTTGGCCTCGACCATCCCGACCGGCCGCGGCGTCATCGAATCCGCGATGTCGACCCAGCCGCCGCCCATCGCCTGGTAGACGTTCACCACCTGCGTGTAGCGGTCGGTCGTCAACGATGCGAGCGTGAGTTCGGCCGCAAAGAGTTCGGTGTCGGCAACGAGCACTTCAAGGTAGCCGATGAGGCCGCTTTCGAATTTGAGTCTCGAGAGCCGGGCGAACTCACGCAGTTGAACCACGCGCTCGCGCTGGAAGCCTACGCCTTCGATCGTCTTCTGCGTGCCGATGAGCGCGTCATTGGTGTCGCGGAAGGCATTGAGGATGGCGGACTGATAAACCAACTCAGCCTGCGTCTTCTGCGCTTCGGCCGATTGCACCTGCCCCTGGATGGCGCCGAAAGTGAAGATCGGACCGGCCACCCCCGCCGCCGCTTGCCACGCGGTCGCAGGGCCTGTGAGGAAGCTGCCGGCGGCGGTGCTGGTCGAGCCGAACGCGCCCGTCAGCGAAATGGTCGGGTAATAAAGCGCCCGCGCCGCGCCGATGCTGGCGTTCGCGGCCACGAGGTTTTGCTCGGCCGCAAGGATGTCCGGCCGGCGTTCGAGCAATGCCGATGGGAGGTCGGCCGGGATGAGCGGCGCCGCGAGTTCGTCGATGGTCTTGCCGCGCGGAATCGGACCCGGATCACGCCCGAGCAAGATCGAGATGCGGCCCTCGACCGCCGCGATCTGCTGTTCGATGACGGGGATCGACGCCAGCGCCTGCTGGTACTGCGAGCGCACCTGCGAGACTTCGGTCTTCGACACGATGCCGGACTTGAAGCGAAGATCGAAGATGCGCGCCGTTTCGCCAAAATTGCCGGCCGTCGCCATGGCGATCTCGCGCTGGCGGTCGAGGCCGCGCAGCGCGAAGTAGCTGGTCGCGACACCCGTCACGAGCGTGAGGACAACGCCGCGCTGTGCCTGCTCGCTGGCATAGACCTGCGCCTGGGCGGCTTCGCTCAGGCGCCGCACCCGCCCGAAGAGATCGACCTGCCAGGTGGCACCGAGCGCTGCCTGGTAGAGCGAGAAATAGGGATCGGCGGGCTCCGGTATCGGCGGCTGGCCCACGCGGCTTGCACGCGATCGGCTGGCGCCGCCACTGTAGGCAAGCTGCGGATAGGCTTGCGACTTGGCCGAACCAAGGGTGCCGATGAACTGGTCCACGCGCGCGGCGGCGACACGAACGTCGAGATTGCCCCGCAGCGCGGATTCGATCAACTCGTTGAGCACCGGATCGCCGAACTGCTCCCACCATTTGGTGTTGGCAACATCGGCGGCCTTCGGGTAGTCGATCCGCCATGCCGCGGGTGCCTGCACTTCAGGGCGAACGTAGTTGGGTCCGACGGTGCAGCCGGCGACGACAACGGAGAGGGCAGCCAGCGCTGCCAGCGCAAACGTCTTCATGGGGCTTTCCTCGCTCGAATGTTCAGCAGGGAGATCGATATCGTTTGAAGCATCAGGAGAGCATCCAGATGAAGAGCAGCGTGACCACGAGCAACGCGATGCACGCGATGGGCCAGCGCCGCAGGAAGCTGTCTGCGCGCTCGAAGCCCGCGCCGGTTGCGAAGCTCGCGCCCTTCAGGCCGCCCAGCGCAATGCCGATGTCGCCAGCAGGAATGCGCGGAAGAAGCTGCCTCGATCGGTCCAGCACGACAGCAAGCGCAGCGCCCACGAGCACCGGCCACAGCGCTGACCACAACGCAACGGGCGCGAGGGCCTTGGGCAGTTCGTCGACCGGAAACTGGAGGTACAGCACCCACGGCACCACGAGAGAAGCCAATGCCATCGCGAGCCATGCGCCAGTCAGCACCCATGGGGCGCGTGCGTCCGCGTCCGGCGCCGTGTTGCCGCTCAAGCAACGCAGGAAGTGGATCATGAGCAGCGTCGACGCAATCGACGACACCACCGCCACGCTGCCGGCCAGGCCATCGCCAAGCAGATCCTTGGCCGCGTGCTTGGCGAGCGAACCGCCCGTCAGCGGCAGACCACCCAGACCCAGCGCGATCACCGCGGCTGGAACCAACATGGGCCACAAGTGCCGCCGTCCCGTGAGACCGATCACGCCCACCGCGAGGAACAAGCCGCCCTTCACCAGCAGATGGTGCGCAGCGTAGAAGGCAGCGGCCATCGCCGTGCTGCCATCGCCCGCAGCCAGGCCCATGCCGATGACGGCCACGACAAAGCCCATCTGGCTGACGCTCGAATAGGCAAGCACTGTCTTGGGCCGCGACTGCGTGACGCCGATGAGCACGCCATACAGGGCGCCGATCAATCCGACCGTGGCGAGCGGATAGCCGAAGTCGGGCAGCGCGACATCCAGCGGCAGGAAACGCACCATCGCGATGACGCTCGCCTTGACCACCGCGCCGCTCATCACCGCGGCGGCCGGGATCGGCGCCACACCGTAAGCCAGCGGCATCCAGAAATGAATCGGCACGAGGCCCGCCTTCATGCCAAGCCCGATGAGCAGCAATGTCAGCGTGAGGTCGCGCGTGGGTGAAGTGGGCAGCGCCGCAACGGCATCGCTGATCAGCAGGCTGTCGCCGGGTGTCGAATTCGCCATCAGGATGAGGCCGGCCAGCAGGAAGGCTTCGGCCAGGAGTGCCAGCCCCAGGTAGAGCGCTCCCGCGCGCAACGCATCGGGTCCTTTGCCCTGAAGCACGAGTCCGCTGGCCCCAACGCTCAGCACCGCGAGCAGGAAATAGAAACTGATGAGATCCGCCGCCAGGAACACACCGACGCAGCCGGTCAGTGCCATCAGCCAGCAGACGATGAATCCGTCGGGCTCGGCCTTGCCGCGCAGAAAGCGCGCGGCATAAGCACCGGCCACGATCCACAGCAGCGCCGCGACCCCGAGCAACATGGCGCCGGGTGAATCGACAGCGAAGCTGAGCGAGAACGCCGCGTTGCCCATGACGAAGCTCGTTCCGTCGTTGTCGAACAGCGCGGCCAGCAGCGCCGGCACCGGCGCAAACACGAACAGGAGCGGCAGGCGGCGCCGCAGCGGCTTCCAGGCGCTCGCGATCAACAGCAGGAGCGGCACGCCCATCGCGAGCGGCACCATCACCTGCACGCCCAGCAGGATCGCGAGGAAGGTGACCGAGCCGATGATCATCGCGCCCCCACGGCGCCGATCGCGCCAATCGGCGACAGCCCGGGCCGGCCGATCTGCGCCACGTCGACCGGACACATCGCCGAGAGACCCAGCAGGAACGAGCAAAGGGCCACCACCAGCACGGCGACTTGCTGGTAGCGCGGCACCAGCTTCTTCGGCATCCAACCGGCGTCCGCGGGCGCCATCGCACGAACGACCACCATGAACACATACGCGCTTGTCAGAAGCCCGCCGACGAGCATGACAAGCACCCACCACCATTGCGCCGTCGCGATGGCCGCGGAAAGGAGCAGCCACTTGGCAAGGAAGCCACCGGACGGCGGAAGCCCGATCAACGATGCGCCACCGAGTGCGAAAGCGGTCAGCGTCATTGGCAATGCACGTCCGATGCCGCGGAGGTCCGCCACGCGGTCGTGGCCGAGAGTGGAATAGATCAACCCCGCCGCCAGGAACATCGCGGCCTTCGCCGTCGCATGGGAGATGGCCTGGAGCATGCCGCCGGACACGGCCGAAGCGCTGTCGATCTGCGCAGCCTCCAGCCCGGCGACGAGGGGAAACATCAGGAACAAGTAGCCGATCTGCGCGACTGTCGAATAGGCGATCAGCAGCTTCAGCCGGGCCTGGCGCAGCGCCACGACATTGCCGACCAGGATCGCCGCGGCACCCAGTGTCGCGAGCAGTTGCGTCGACGGCAGCGTCACGACACCGGCAAAGACGTCGAGCCACAGGCGAACCACCAGAAACCACGCGCCCTTGATCACCAGCGCGGAAAGCACGGCGCTGGCCGCGGCGGGCGCGCCGGCATGCGCGGGCGGCAACCACAGGTGCAGCGGGAAGAGCGCGGTCTTGGCGATCAGCCCGACTGTCATCAACGCGGCCGCGGCCCACGCGATGGGCTCGGGCTGGATGCGCGATGCCAGGAGCGCAATGTCCAGCGTGCCGTAGGCGCCGTAGAGCAGAAACGCGCCCAGCAGATAGAACATTGAACCCAGGAGTGCAAACAGCAAATAGCGCAGCGCCGCTTGCAAGGTCTCGCCGCGTCCGTCGAGGCTGACCAGCGGAACGCCCGCAAAGGTCAGCAGTTCAAGCGCGACATAGAGGGTGAACACATCGCCGCTGACGAAGACGAGATTGAGCGAGCCCCAGACGGCGAGCAGCAGCAACCAGAACATGAACGGCGCGCGTGCCTCCTTCGCGCCGGACGGCGTGCCGAAATCGCCGCGCGCGTAGATGCCGATGACGCCGATGACCACCGCCACAGCAACCAGCATCACCACCGAGAGGCCGTCGGCGCGCAGAGCGACGCCGAGCGGCGGGCTCCACCCGCCCAGCGGATACACCAGCGCACCGCCCGATTCCACCAGCGCATCGGCGATGGCGATCGCAATGCCCAGTCCGATGAGGAGCGTCGCCATCGTCACCCGTTGCGCATTGCGCCCGCCGAGCACGAGTCCGAGCAGCACGCCGACAAAGGGCACGAGCACTGCCAGCACGAGCAACAGGCCGGCGGGTGTGGTCGGGTCGATCGCGAGGGAAACCGGCACCTAGTGCGCTCCGGGTGCGTCCGGCCCGCCGGGCTCGGGAGTCTCGACGGTCAGCGTTGCCGAACCGGTCTCCTCGAACAGGCGCAGCAGCAAGGCCACGGCCAGCGCCGAAGCCGCGAAGGCCACGACGATCGCCGTGATGAGCAGGGCCTGCGGCACCGGATCGCCACCCATCCCCGCGCCTGCACCGCGGCGCGCGATCACCGCGCACACCAGGAAGATGCCATTGCCGATGAGGTTGAAGGACAGGATCTTGCGCAACGGCTGCGGACTCACGATCAATCCGTAGAGCCCGAGCCCGACGAGCACCGCGGCGCAAAGTCCGAAGAGCGTCGCCGCGCTCATTTCGGCTCCGCCCGTTGCGGTGCGCCCGCCAACAGCAAGCCCAGCGTGAGCGCGAGTGACGGCAGCAGCGCGAACTCGATCACGAGGATCCATGGCTTGGCATGGCCTTCTGGATAGCCGAGGAACGCACCGGCAGCGCCAACGCCCGCCAAGCCGATGAGGATGAACACCACCGGCCCCACGGACAGCCCGATCCGCAGCAATCTGCTACCCACCGGTGGCGCGTCGACCAGGCCGGCCATCATCACCAGCAACCACATTGCGGCGAGGATGGTCGCACCTTGGAACTTGCCGCCCGGGTTGTCTGCGCCGACCCACAGGATGTAGACCGCGATGACGATGCCGATCGGCGGCAGCACGCGCGCGAAGTACGCCAGGATGCCGTTCGGATCGGAGGCAGGCATCGGCCCGGGCCGGCCGCCCCATGCGCGGTCGGGCGCGAGCGACCACACGCCGACCAGCGCGAACAGCAGCACGACAGCTTCCAGCAGTGTGTCCATCGCGCGAAACGACAGCAGGACGGCAGTGATCGGGTTGCCCACACCAGTCGATGCGATGTTGTCCGCGACTTCCTGCGCGAGCGTGGGCGCCGGCTCGGGCAGCAGCAGCACGCAGGCGGCGATCGCGGCGGCTACTGCAATCGACACGATCGCGGCCACGACACGCGTCAGCACCCCAGGCTGTCGTGCGGCGGACTGTGCTTCGCTCGCGCGCAGACGTGCCGCGGCACCGACCAGTAGCGCGCCGGTCAGGCCCGCGCCGATCGCTGCCTCGGTCATCGCGACGTCGACCGCCGACAGCCGCAGCCACACCGAGGTCAGCAGCAATCCGTACGGAATGAAACCGGCGACCGCTGAAAACGTGTCGCGCACAAAGACGGTCCACGTCGCGAGTCCGAGAAAGAGCAGCACCAGCGCGATGTTCAATGTCAGGCTCATGGCGGCACCTGTCGCGATTTGGCCGTCCGCGGAGCGCCGCTTTGTTCGCTGCGTTGAATCGCTCGCGCGATCAGCTGCGACGAAACCGCCGACGCCAACAACACGAGGAACCAGATGAGGATCAGCTTGAATCCGAGCAGCGCACTGCCCACTTGCGGAAGCAAGCCCAGCACCACAAGGCCCAAGCCCAGGTTGTCGGCCTTGGTCAGCGCATGCAGGCGCGTGTATGAATCTGGAAAGCGCACCAGTCCGACCGTGCCGGCAAAGAAGAAGAAAGCGCCGACCGAAATGGCAACGACGGTGAAGATGTCGGCGACGATGCTCAAGGCTTGTCCCCCGCAGCGGCCCTTGCATCTGCGTGCGACTGCGCATCCGCATCCGCATCCGCATCCGCATCCGCGTCCACAAGCACGGACCCGGCCTTCACGAACGCGATCGCACTGAAGGCAGCCAGGATCGACAGCGTCAGCACCACGTTGACGACGTCCTCGATGTCGTGCAGCGCACCCAGCAACAGCAGCGCCGCGATGCCGCCTGTGCCGAAGAGTTGCGCCGCCATCATGCGGTCGGCATTGCCCGGGCCGCGAAGGACGCACACCAGCCCGGCCGCCACCATCAGGAAGACGAAGGTGCAAGCGCCGAGAAGGAAGTCATCCATGGCTCTCCCCCGTCACAAGGGCATCCGTGAGAAGTTCTTCTTCCTCGGCCATCTGCTGTGCGAGGGGCTGCGTGATGTCCAGGCAATGGAAGACGATCGCGAAATCCGATTCGCCGACAGGAACGGACCCCGGCATGAGGCTCATGATGGAAGCGAATTCGTTGCGCGCCAGACCGGGCGGGAAGCTTACCGGGCAATCCACGAAGCCGGGCTTCAGCGGCATGCGTGGGTGGAGTGCGCGGCGCGCCACGTCCACGCCCGCGACCACCGATTGCCAGAGAAAGTGCGGGATGAAGACAAGCAGCGAGCCAAAGCGCACGTGCCCCGCCTCGCGTGGCAGAAGCCGCACGCTCGTCCAGGTTGCTGCAATGGTGGCGACCAGTCCGATGGCGAGATCGCCCGGCTTCGCGCTTGGCATCAGCACCACCCACATCGCGAGGAACATCGCGCCGCGCTCCAATGCCGTACGCGCCAGTGTCGGCGTGCCGGCCTCAATGCGATCAGGTGAATCGGGCGTCACAGAACGGCTCCGGTGATCAGGCGGTCTCGACGATGGGGTCCGCGGGCTCGGCGGGCTCGTCCAGTGGCGTCGGCTTTTCCTTGCCGAATACAGCCACGTACACCGTCGGCAGGAACACCAGCGTCAGCAGCGTCGCCACCAGCAGGCCGCCCATGATGGCAAAGGCCATCGAGCCCCAGAACACAGTCGGCGCGATCGGGATGAGTCCCAGCACGGTCGAGATCGAAGTCAGCATCATCGGCCGCAATCGCGAGGTACCCGCGGCGACCACGGCGTCGTAGACGCTTTGCCCTTCGGAGCGGTAGGTCTCGATCTGCACGATGAGAATCACAGCGTTCTTCGCGATCATGCCGATCAGCGCCAGGATGCCGAGGATCGCGACGAAGCCCAGCGGGCGGTTGAAGATCAGCAGTGTGATGACCACCCCGATGAGCCCCAGCGGCATGATGCAGACCACCATCGCCAAGCGCCGGAAGCTCACCAGCAAGAGCATCATGCTCACGAGCATGAGCACGATCATCAAGGGCACCACGGCAAACACCGATGCGCTCGACGCGGCGCTTTCCTCGAAGAGCCCGCCGGTCTCCACCCTGTAGCCCCTCGGCAGCTTCGCATTGAATTCCTTGATCCGCGGCGCCAGCGCTTCGACCACAGTGTCGGGCAGCACGCCGTGCAGGACGTCCGCGCGCACGGTGAGCGTCGGCATACGGTCGCGCCGCCAGATAAGCGGCAGTTCCTGCTCTTCGGTGAAGGTGGCGAACTGGCTCAGGGGCACCATCCGGCCCGTGGGCGTCGGCACCTGCAGCGAACTCAAGGTTTGAAAGGACACCCGCTGTTCGTCCGTCGCGCGGGCCACCACGTTGACCAGGTAGATGTCGTCGCGCACCTGCGTCACGGCCGATCCGGTGATCGCTGCGTTAAGGATGCCCGACAACGTCGCGGTGCTGACACCGAGCTGCCGCGCCTCGTCCTGGTTGATGCGCACCTTGACTTGCCGCGCCGGCTCCATCCAGTCGAAGTTGACGTGCCGAACGCGCGAGTCGGACCCGAGGATCTCGGCGAATTCGAGCGCGTGCTTGCGCACCTCGTTCTGGTCGGGGCCGCTCACCCGGTATTGCAGGGGCCATCCCACCGGCGGACCGAGTTCGAGCGGCGACACGCGAGCGACCACGTCGGGAAACTGCTCCGCCAGCGCCTTCTCCAGCTTGTTCTGGAGCCTGTCGCGTGCGTCGATGTCCTTGGCGACCACCACGAACTGCGCGAAGAAGGGGTTGGCCAACTGGACGTTGAGCGTGAGGATGAAGCGGACGGCACCACGCCCGACGTAGGTGCTGAAGTGGTCGACGTCCGGATCGTCCTTGAGCAGCGCCTCGAAGCGTTCGGCTTGCGCCTCGGTCGCATGAATCGACGCGTTCTGCCGCAAGGTCATGTCGATGGTCAGCTCGGGGCGGTCCGATGCCGGAAAGAACTGCTGCGGCACCAGGCGAAGCAGAAAGATAGTGGCCACGAAAGCTGCCAGCGTGACGGCGATGGTGATCCACCTCGCGCGAATCGCGGCCTCCAGGAAGCGCCCGTAGAGCACCAGCACCTTGCCCGGCTTGGCCGGCGCAGTGTCCCGCTTGGGTGCCTTGAGGATCGCCTTGCCCACCAGCGGCGAGAAGATGACGGCGCCGAGCCACGACACCAGAAGCGCAATGGCGACCACCGCGAAGATCGAGAACGTGTATTCGCCCGCCGAACTCCGCGCAAAGCCGATCGGCACGAAGCTCGATATGGAGACCAGGGTGCCGACCAGCATCGGCGCGGCGAGAGTCTTGTACGCGAAGGTCGCGGCCTGGTCCTTGCTGTCGCCCGCGGCGAGCCGGTTGATCATCGCGTCCACCGTGGTCATGGCATCGTCCACCAGCAATGTCAGCGCAATGATCAGTGCCCCCAGCGAGACCCGGTGCAGGTCGATGTGCAGGAGATCCATGATTGCGAACACGACAGCCAGCGTCAGCGGAATCGACAGCGCGACCACCGCGCCGGGCCGCACGCCAAGGCTCACGAAGCTGCACACCAGGATGATGATGATCGCCTGCCACAACGACGCCATGAAATCGTTGATCGCGACGTCGACCGTCACGGCCTGGTCCGCAACCAGCGTCGGCTGGATGCCGTGCGGCAGGTTGGCCGTGATGTCGTCCATCTCGTGCTTGATGTTGCGTCCGAGGGCCAGGATGTCGCCGGCGTCTCGCATCGCGATGGCAAGGCCGATCGCGGGCTTGCCATCGACCCTGAACATCGGCTGCGGCGGATCGACGAAGCCGCGCCGCACGGTGGCGATGTCTCCCAGCCGGATCATGCGATTGCCGAGCACGAGATTGACGGCCTCGATGTCGCGCTCGGAGTCAAAGGAGCCGGTCACGCGCACGAAGACGCGCTCCTGCTCGGTCTGGATGGTGCCGGCCGGCCGGATGACGTTCTGCGCCTGCAGCGCGTTGACGATCGTCGGATAGTCGAGCCGCAGCCCGGCGAGCCGTTCGGTCGAGAACTCGATGTAGATCTGCTCGTCCTGCGCACCGAGCACTTCGATCTTGGAGACGTCCGGAACCTGGAGCAAACGCGATCGCGCCGCTTCGACGTAGTCGCGCAGTTCGCGGAACGTAAAGCCATCGGCCGTGAACGCATAGATGATCCCGAAGGTGCTGCCGAAGTCATCGTTGAAGAACGGGCCCACCACGCCCGAGGGCAGCGTCTGCCGCATGTCGCCGATGTTCCTGCGCACCTGGTACCAGACGTCGGGCACCTCGGCGGGCGGCGTCGACTGCTTCAGGTCGACGAAGATCGTCGTCTGGCCAGCGACCGTGTAGCTGCGGATGCGGTCGAGATGGTTGGTCTCCTGCAGCGTGCGTTCGAGCCGCTCGGTGACCTGCTTGAGAGTTTCATCGACGGAGGCACCCGGCCAACCGGCGGCCACGACCATCGTGCGAAACGTGAATGCCGGATCTTCGCCGCGGCCGAGGCGAAGGAACGACAGCGTTCCGGCGACGACAGCGATGATCATCAGGAACAGCACCAGCGAGCGCTTGGAAAGCGCCCACTCCGACAGGTTCGGGCCGATCACTGCGCAGCCTCGAGCATGCGGACCTGCTGCCCGGGCCGCAGTGCCTGCACGCCCGCGGTGACGACGAGGTCGCCCGGCGACAGGCCGGACGTGACCTGGACGCGCGCCGCGTCATAAGCGCGGACCTCGATCGGGCGCGCCGAGACGGTGCCGGTCTTCGAGTCCACCACCCACACCGAAGCGCTCTTGCCGGAACGGCTCAGGGCCGATGCCGGAATGTCGATCGCCGGTGCCGTGTCGAGCTTCATGCGCCCGGTGACCGTCGACCCCAAGCGCATGGCGGCAGGCGGGTTGACGAGCCGGACTCTCACGCTGAAGGTGCCGGTCACGGGATCGGCACGCGGAGAGACTTCGCGCACCTGGCCTGTCGCCGTGATGCTGGGGTCGCTGGTCAGCGACACCGTGATGGAGGGGTTCGAAGGCGCACTGTTCTTCACCGCCGCAGGCACGTCGAAGACCGCGTCGCGTGCGCCTTCCCGCGCCACCTGAACGACCATCCGGCCTGCTTGCACCGCTTCGCCGGGCTCCGGGCCCCGGGCTGTCACCACGCCCGCGACATCGGCATTGAGGCGTGTGTAGTTCACTCTGTTCTGCGCCAGCGTCACTTGCGATTGCGCCGTCTCCACTTGCGACTGCGTGACCTTGAACAACGCATCGGCCTGGTCGAAAGAGGCGCGCGACACCGCGTTCTCCTTGAGCAAATCGCGCAACCGCCCCTGTTGGGTACGGGCTTCGACGTTCTGCGCCTGCGCTGCCGCCAACTGCGAGCGCGCCGCCTGCAGGGCTGTTTCCTCGTTCAGCGGATCGAGGCGTGCCAGAAGCTGACCGGGCTTGACGAGATCACCGACCTCGACCTGGCGCTCAATGAGCCTTCCGTCGATGCGGAACGACTGGTTGATCTCGGTCTGCGCCTGGACGCTGCCCGTCAGGGTGACCGTGTCGCCTGCGACCCGTGTCTCTATCTTCATCACGCGCACTGGCCGGATCTCCGGGGCTGGCGCCTCCTCGGCGCGCTTGCACGCGGACAACAGGAGCAATGCGGTGAGTGAGAGGAACGTCGTCGTTCCAGGGATGCGACCAAGGTCTTGAAATGCGAATTTCGCTGGCACGAGGTGACGTCCTATGGATGCGGTTGGGCCCGACAACTGCAGGCGGACCTGCGAGTGCTTGAGTCAGCATCCGGGGCACTCGAATGTTTGTCAAGTCGACACAAGGCAGCTAGAAGCTCTTGCGCACGTTGATCCAGTATTCGGTCGAGCTGTAGTTGAAGCCGATCGAGTTGCTCTGGTCGCGGATCCAGAGAATCTCCGGCCGCAGCGACCAACTCGGCGCGAAGTCCCAGACCAGATAAGCGCCGACTTCGTACAGGTTGTCGCGGCGACGCAGGAGCACGGTGTTATCGAGCGTGTCCGGGTGAAAGTGCTCGATGTTGTCGGCATTGAACTGATCTCGCTCCCACCACAGGAATGTGCCCCAAGCGAGCTTGCTGCTGACGGTGAAGTCCAGCGCCACGGTCGCGCCGAAGACGTCCGAATCGCCGTCGGGCCGGCTCGTTGCGTAGTTGTGGCCTGCGTGCCCGGTCACCGACAGACTTCCGTCTCCCTCCATGAACGAGCGGACCCAGCCCGCCGAAACCAGCGCGGTGGTGCGGCTCAAGTCGCGCAAAGGACCTTCCGGGTAACGCCGGCGGCGGATGTCCGCCCCGACGTTGAACTGATTGTCCGGGTCGTAGCGCATGCGGTAGTTGGTGTAGATGGACACATCGTTGCGGTAGTCGCCATCGCCGCGATAGCTGGTGCGGCCCCTGAAGCCGGCGGCGAGATTGTTTTCGCCGAAGGACTTGCTGCCGGCCAGATTCCAGCGCAGGTCGGAGTCGTTCCTGCTGTTGGAGTTGTCGTAGTTGCGGTAGCGATAGTCCAGCGTGCCATCGATGGCATAGCCGTTGTCCAGCGCGTAGTTCACGCCGCCGCCCGCGCGTGCATTGAAGAAGGTGTCGCGCCGGTCGCCGCCGCCGAGCGCGTTGGTGCCCACGGTGTTGTTCACGCGGTATTGGCCGACGCCCGTCTCCGCATAGCCGAAGTGCGTCAGCGCCTGGTTCTGCTCGAGCGACTGCCGTGCCGCCTGGTCATAGATCTGCACTTGCGAGAGAACATCTTGCGGAACGTTGTCGAAACGCAGCACGGTCTCGAATTCGATCTTCGCTTCCGCGTAGCGCCCAAGCATTGAATAGGCGCGGCCCAGGCCAAGATGCGCCGCCGGAAAGTCGGGGCGTGTTGCCAGGCTGAGCTGGAAAAGCACCTTTGCCCTCTCACCCTGCTGCAAGCCGAGAGCGGCGCGGCCAAGCAGATAGGCGACATCGGCATCGGCCGCAGTGGCGGCTTCGAAGGGCGCGAGCAGGTCATAGGCCTCCTGGTACCTGGCCTCGCCCACGAGCTGCCGAGCGCCTGCAACGTCCGGATCGGYCGCGAACGCGGCGCTCGCGAACAGCACGGCGATGGAAGCCACCCATATCCGGCAGGCAAGGCGCCACGGTGGATGCGCGTTGCCGCGACCCTCGGCACGAAACTCGGTCATGGTCGAACGTCTCCTCCAGCGAACCTCTTCGCGGGTGGAGGGCATTTAACACGTCGTATACATCATGCGCAACGTGAACGATCGCAAGGCCGAAAGGCGCGAATGCTAGGGCTTGCCGTTGCGCGACAGCAGTACCGCGAAAGGCCGCGTCCCCGAAAACTCCGAGAAGATGATCGTCATCATGGCCGTGATCGGCACGGCAAGAAACGCACCGGGAACACCCCAGAGTGCCACCCAAACCGCGAGGCTGACCAGTATGGCAAAGGGGCTCAGATTGAGCGAGCTTCCCATGACGATCGGGTCGAGGAAGTTGCCGATCACGAACTGGATGACAGTGAGCCACAGTGCAATCGAAACGACGTCGCCCGTCGCGCCGAACTGCGCCATCGCCATGGCGCTCGGCAACAGGATGCTCAGGACCGAACCGATGTAAGGCACGAAGTTGAGCAGCACGATCGTGACGGCCCAGAACGGCGCGAACTCCAGTCCCTTGTACCGCATGACCACCCAGCTCAGCGCGCCCAGCAGCACGCCGAGGAAAGTCTTGAGCGCCAGATAAGCGCCGACCCGCGCGTTGATGTCCGAGATGACCTGCTTGATGCGCAGCGCATGCTGCGGACTGCGGGCGATCCCGGCGATCTTCGCGTCCAGATGGGTCCGCTCGACCAGCAGAAAACAGGCATAGAGCGCCACCACGCCCACGCTCGCGAAGAGCGAGGACACCGACGACAGCGCGGAGCCCACGACTCTTTGAAGGCTCACTTGGGCGAGGAAGTCCCGGCGCAGCGTGGTCCATGTGGGTTCCCCCTCGAAGCGCAGGAACACGGCCACCTTCTGGACGCCGGCGAGGAGCGACTCCTGATAGCGCGGTGCCTGGGCGATCACGCTGTCTTTGCTCGCGAGGATCGTGTAGACCACCATGCACAGGCCGAAAGTGATGATCAGCACCGACAGGAGTGAAACGGCCGTCTGCGGCAGCACGCGCCCCAGCAGGGGGATTCTGCTGATGAGCCTTGAAAGCCCAAGGACCACGTAGACGACGAAGACGCTGAACATGATCGGGACGAACACATCCCGGCCGATGTAGAACACCCAACCGATCATCAACGCAATGGCTGTGCCATACACGAACGTTTGGAACCGGTGGTTCATCTTGAATGCAACTCCGTGGAATGGATCGGAAACGACGGCGCGCCGATCTTATGCGGCCCGCGATCCATCCCGCCACCCCAACGCAAACGCGGCAAAGCTGCTTCTTTGCTTCTTGCTAGACCCAGATCTGCAGCACGTAGTCGAAAGGTGCCTGTCCGTTGAACAGGTCCACGCGCTGCAGTGCAATGCGCAGCGCACCGCCCGCATCGCGCACCAGCGTGTGCCGGTAGGTGCCGCCGAAGTGCCGGATGGTGTCGCGCCGCAACTCCATCATCTGGAAGCGCGAGCGCACCTGGATCGTCGCGCCGTCAACGGATTCGAGCGCGACATTGCCGACCACATGACTCGTCTCCCACATCGGCGCCTGCGACCACGCATTCGGGTGCGACACACGACCCTTGCGGATCTCCATCATCAGCTTGTCTTCGGCAAAGATCGATGGCGAGCCTTCCCAATCGGTTTGCTCCGGCGATGCAGGCATCCAGTAGACGCCGCGGTCGTCGAACAGGTCCATCCATGCCTGCCAGTGCTTGCCGTCCAGCAGTTCGGATTGCAGATACAGCAACTGCTCGACCTCCCGCTGCAGTTCAACGCTCGCACCCGCGGCGGTGAGGAGACCCGCGCGCGGCAAGGCGGCGTTGTTATTCGAAGGCATGCGCGGCGAATGATCCGGCGCGATCACTTGGGCGCCGGTGTGCGCTTCCCCTGCGGTCGCCTCGATCACGACCTCCTGTGCGAGAAGGTGCTCGAAGTCGGGGCCGGCGTTGGGAATGGCTGGGTCTCGTGTGCCCTGTGGGCGCTGTGTGCTCATGGCGTACTCCTGCGCTATGCGGCCAGCATATAGGCCGACCATGCACGAAACTGGCTGCGCATTACCGCTTCTGACGTACCGTGGTTGGAGTAGGTCACGCCGCCCTCCTCCCGGTCATCGCCGAAATAGCGATGAAAGCTGACCCAGTCACCGCCGTTCGATCCCAGTCCCCATTGGCCTTTCGTCCAGTTCTCGAGATCATCGGCATTGATCATCGTGGCGGGCGAATTCACGAGGTTGTAGTACCAGAGGCTGCGGCGGTAGATGGCTTCCGGCGCGCCCTTGAGGCGGAAGTGCCAGATCTCCGACAGCGTCTTGTCCGCCGAGATCGGCCGCAGGCATCGCAACTGCTGCAGCGGCGATTGCACCGACAGGTAGGGATAGATCAGCACATGATGAATGCTGCGGGAAAGGTATTCCTCGGTGCGTTGTTCACCATAGGCTTGCTTGAGCAGCGCCTCGTATTCGAGCGTGTCCGGGTCCTGGGGACGCAATCCCATGTAGGCCTTGAGAATGCCGTGCCCATGCGGGAAGTTGATGGTCTGCACCGAATTCCACTGGTCGAAGCTCGACGCGAAGGTCGACAGGTAGTGGTAGTAAAGCGGCGCGGAACCCCGCTCGGCCTTGAGGCGCTTCTCGACCCTGCCGGCGGCGATGCCGGTCGACTGGTGCGTGACGGATGGGTGCAGCGCATCGAGCTGGTTCTCCATGAAGAACTTCCAGTTCGATTGCTGGATCACGCGATGGCAGATCGGCACGACCTCCACCTCGCCCACGGGCGACCGGTCGCACATGTCGTCGAAGGCAATTCGTGCTTCGCCGAGAAAATCGACCAGCGATGGCCCTTCGCCGACCAGACTCGCAAAGACGAAGCCGCGGTAGCTGTCGACGCGGGCTGCGCGCTTCACGCTGCAATCGGGGTTGTCGCGGGTCATGCGCGTGCCCTCGTAGCCCTGCGCCAATGGAATGGCACGCACCTTGCCGTCAAGATGAAAACTCCACGCATGGTACGAACAGACAAAGCTGCTGCCGGTGTTGCCCTTGAGGTTGCCCACCAGTTGAACGCCGCGGTGAGGGCATCGGTTGTAGAGCACCTGCACCGAGCCGTCGGCCTGGCGGACCATGATCATCGGCTGACGGCCGATCGTCACGGCGTAGTAGTCGCCCGGATTCGGCACCTGCGACACATGGCCGCAGTAGACCCAGGTGCGTTCCCAGATCTTCTCCATTTCGGCATTGAAGATCTCCGGGTCGGTGTAGACGGTCTTGTGGACCCGGTCGGGTTCGACCAGCGAATTGAGGTTCATCATCGGCTTCCCTTCATTCTTGGGGCGAGGATCGCCGCACCATGACTTTGGCTTGCGCGCGGCTTCCTGGGCGCAGTTTGCTCCCCGCCGAGGGAAGGAAGGTCTCAGATTTACCCGCACGACCTGTTTGTCCAGTGGCCCCGAACCTGCGATGCTCGGCGATCATTCCGGCAATGTGGCGCAGACCCTTCTAGGAGCCTCCATGGCATCGGCATCGCTTGCACTGTTCGACTCCGTGACCGCCGCGCTGAGCTCGAGCTTGTCGACCCCGGCGGGCATCATCGCCGTCTGCTCGGCCGCTGTCGCGGGGGCGCTGGTGATCGTCAGTTCGTTCGTCAAGACGATGATCCCGCTGCGCTGCCTGGCGGTCGGCGGCAACCTCGGCTTCCTGATCTACGGCGCGCTGCATCCTTCGCTGATCATGGTGCTGCTGCACGGCACGCTGCTGCCCATCAACATCTATCGGACCGCGGAGATGGTGCGCCTGACGCGCCGTGTGCGAGCGGCGTCCGAGTCGAGCGACCTGTCCGGCGTGTGGCTTCGACCCTACATGCGCAAACAGCGCCTGAAGGCGCATGAGGTGCTGTTCCGCAAGGGCGACGCGGCGACTCACCTGTATTTTCTTGCCGAGGGCCGCATCGATTTCGTCGAGATCGGCGAGACGATGGAACCCGGCCGGTTGTTTGGCGAGATCGCGTTCTTTGCGCCGAACAAGCGCCGCACCCTCACCGCACGCTGCGCCACGGATTGCCTCGTGCTGCGGATCGACGAGACGACGTTCAGGCAGCTGTACTACCAGAACCCGGCGTTCGGCTTCGAGGTTGTGACGATGGTCGCCGGACGGCTGCTGGCCGATCGGCAGCGGCTGGAGGAACGGCTCGCCGCCACTCCTCCCGCTGCCTGATGCTTCAGCCCCAGTTCTCCAGCTGGTGGTGCCCGGTCGGCGACAGCTGACGCCTTTGGTGCGGTGCTTGCGGGACTTCATCGGGCGACGTACCGGGGAGTTGGAGCAGGCGTTGACTCTTCGAACAGTGCGCGTAAGCAAGAGCGCGTCCTTAGATGTCCAGCTAACTTGAATGGACAGCATGGTCTCCGGATTGGCCTCTGTCTCAAGGCGGGGAGACTGGCCGATCACGCCGCGACTCATAAACGTTCAGATTGACTCCACCACTTTGCCCCACTTAGAAGTCGAGTTAGGAGGCTCGCCCCGAGCCCCCCCGGCCAAATTGGCGAAGCGGAGACGCGTATGAATCAAGTGTTTTGTTCCATCTGGGATGAGGTCTCTCAAACGTGCGTCGCCGTCAGCGAGCGGACCACTGCCCGCGGCAAGTCCAAGAGCGCGCAACGCGCAGTGCGCTCGAGGCGGTCCATCGCAGTCGCCGCGATCGTGCTTTCGCCCATGTTCATATCTCAGGCGTTTGCGCAATGCAGTCTGTCGGCAACAGGTGGGACGATTGGTAGCCCTGTCAATTACGGATGCACTGTGACGGGCGCGGGCAGCACAGTCACCGTTCTGGGCTCGGGAATATACGAGGGATGGCTGAATTTCACCGGAATCGATTCCTCTTTGATCATCTATTCAGGAGGGCAATTCATCGCCTCCGATACTGTTCCGGGAAACGTGACCTTTAGTGTTATCACTGCCGGTGGATCCGGTTGGAGCCTTACCAATGAAGGGACGATTTCGGAGGCACTCGAAAACGGTTGGGACCTCGTCGGGATCCGCACGGCCGGGAACTACTCTCTCGTTAACAACGGTTCCATCATTACGACTTCGCTAACTGCTGGATCAAGCGCGATCGAAAGTGTCGCGGCCGGTACCAATGTTCAGCTTATGAACAACGGAAACATATCTGCCAATGCGAGCGCAGCCGTCAACCTCGCAGGCGGAGGCACATTCACCATCGATAACCGGCCCTCAGGCACGATCGCGTCATCCGTGGTGCCGGCCATCGAGGTGGGAGCCGGCGTTCTGAATCTCACGAATGAGGGCGCTATCCAGAACTTGTCCGGCGGCGCCGCGATCAACAGCAGCGGAGTCAACACGGTCCGCAACAGCGGCACGATCTCCGGAGGCGGAGGCGTCAGCGGGGCGGCGATCACCTTCGGCGGCAACGCGGACACGCTCATTCTGGAGCCTACCTCCGTGATCACAGGCTATGTCGATGCGGGCGCAGGTACAGACACGTTGGCGCTGGCAGGGGCTGGGAACGGCAGCTTCGATCTCGGCGCCGTGGGGCCGACACAGCAGTACCGCGCCATCGAGAACTTCGAGAAGCGGGAAGCGGGCACCTGGACACTCACTGGAAGCAGCAGTTCCCAAGCGCAGAACTGGCGGGTGTTGCAAGGAACACTGCAACTCGCAAGCGGCGCATCGTTGCAGCAGGGCAGCGCGATCGAGAGCGCGTCCGATGCCACAGGCCTCGTGACGATTCGGATCTCGGGCGCGCTGGTAGGCACCGGAGTAGGCGTCACCTTGTCGAGCCCGTTCAATGCAAACTCGCTGATTCTGGACTCAGGTGCAACCTTCGGAAGCCGCACGTTGCTCCAGACGGATGGGGCGACCTATCTGACAGGCCCTACACCGTTCCCCAACAACGTGGCGATCACGGGCGGGGTTCTTCTGGTGGGTGATGGCGGCGTCGGCACCGGCGGCTACATCAGTGGCAACGTTGCCAACGACGCCGTCCTGGGATTCGACCATAGCGACGACATCACCTATTCCGGAACTATCAGCGGCAGCGGGTTTGTCGCGCACCAGGGCACTGGCACATTGACGCTCGTCGGCAACAACACCTATACCGGTGGCACGACGATCTTGGCGGGCACCCTGCAACTGGGCACCGTCAGTGGCCTCACCGGCTCGATTGCGGGCGACGTCACGAATAACGGCACGCTGGCTTTGGGTCACGGAGGTCCCTGGACTCTCCCAGGGGCGATCAGCGGCACCGGGACCGTCACGCAGATCGGCTTCGGCACCACTACGCTGACGGGCGACAGCACCTACACGGGTGGCACGACGATCAACGCCGGTACCCTGCAGATGGGGAATGGGGGCGCCACCGGTAGCATCGTCGGGAATGTTACGGACAACGGCACGCTGTCGTTCAACCGCAGCGATGCCTCGACTTTTGCGGGCATGATCACGGGCACCGGCGCAGTCAACCAGATCGGCGCAGGGACGACGACGCTGACGGCCGACAACACCTACACCGGCGGCACGACGATCTCGGCGGGCACACTGCAGTTGGGCAATGGCGGCACCAGCGGCTCGATCGTTGGCGATGTGGTGGACAACGGCACGCTGGCATTTAACCGCAGCGATGCGCTGATCTTCGCGGGCACGATCAGCGGCATCGGCTCGCTCAGGCAGGCCGGCACCGGTACCACCACGCTCACCAGCGCGAGCTCGTCAGTAGGCAGCGTGAACGTCGCGGCCGGCACGCTCGATCTGGCGCAAGCCGGCGCCTTCGCGACCACGGGCGCCTACACGACGGCCGCGGGTGCGACCACGCAGATCGCCGCCGGTTCCAGTCTGTCCTTAGGTGGTGCATTCACGCAAGCGGCCACCAGCACGCTCGATGTCGCGCTCGGTAGCGCGCAGCCCGTCATCTCGGCGGCGACGGCTGATCTGGGCGGCACGCTCAACATCACCGGCTTCGGTGCGAGCGCGCCGACCTCGGCCAGTGCGCTGATCGGCACACAGACCAACGTGATTCACACGACCGGCGGCATCACGAACGACTTCGACACGGTCAGCCTCGGTGGGGCCGCAAGTCCGGTCGATTACCTTACGCTCGCCGGTGGCAAGTCGGCCAATGCGCTGGACTACAACGTGGGCTTTGGCCTGACCTGGCTGGCAGGCACCACGGCGGGCGACGGTGTGTTCACGCTCACGAGTCCGGCTGACACGTTCAACGTCGATGTGGTGCTCGCCAATCAAGCGGCGTCGGTGACCGGCTGGGACGGCACCACACTGACGAAGAACGGTGCAGGCACGCTCGTGCTGTCGGCGGCCAACACCTACACCGGGCAGACGCTGGTCAACGCCGGCACGTTGCAGACCGGCATTGCGAATGCGTTTGCCACCAGCAGCGCGGTGAATGTCGCCAGCGGCGCCGCGCTGGCTTTGAACAGTTTTGATCAGATCGCCAACAATCTCTCCGGCGCGGGTAGCGTGACGCTGGGCAGCGCGGTACTGACGGCGAACAACACCGCCGATACGACCTTCGGCGGGGCACTCAGCGGCACGGGCGGTTTGATCAAGAGCGGCATCGCCGCGCTGACGCTGACGGGCGACAGCGCCTACACCGGGGGCACGACGATCTCGGCGGGCACATTGCAACTGGGTGCCGGCGGCATCACCGGGAGCATCGTCGGCGATGTCACCAACAACGGCACGCTGTCGTTCAACCGCAGCGATGCCTTGACCTATGCGGGCGCGATCACCGGCACCGGCGCAGTCAACCAGATCGGCGCAGGGACCACCACACTGACCGCGGACAACACCTACGTCGGTGGCACGACGATGTCGGCCGGCACGCTGCAGTTGGGCAATGGCGGCACGACTGGCAGCATCACGGGCAACGTCGCCGACAACGGCACGCTGTCGTTCAACCGCAGCGATGCCTTGACCTTTGCGGGCGCGATCACAGGCACCGGCGCGGTCAACCAGGTCGGCGCAGGGACAACCACGCTGACGGCCGACAGCACCTACGCCGGTGGCACGACGATCTCGGCGGGCACCCTGCAGCTTGGCACCACCAGCGGGCTCACCGGTTCGATCGTGGGTGATGTCACCAACAATGGCACGCTGGCGCTCGGCCATGGGAATGCCTGGACCTTCGGGGGCGCGATCAGTGGCTCCGGCAATGTCAACCAGATCGGCGGCGGGACCACCACGCTGACAGCGGACAACACGTATACGGGCGGCACGACGATCTCGGCGGGCACATTGCAGTTGGGCAATGGCGGAACGACTGGCAGTATCACCAGCGATGTCACCGACAACGGCACGCTGTCTTTCAACCGCAGCGATACCTTGACCTTTGCGGGCACGATCACAGGCACCGGCGCAGTCAACCAGATCGGCGCAGGGACGACGACGCTGACGGGCGACAGCACCTACACGGGCGGCACGACGATCTCGGCAGGCACGCTGCAACTGGGTGCCGGTGGCATCACCGGGAGCATCGTCGGCGATGTCACCAACAATGGCACGCTGGCTTTCAACCGCTCCAACGCCATCACCTTTGCTGGCGCGATCGGCGGCGCCGGCGCCATCAACCAGATCGGCGCCGGAACCACGCAGCTGACGGGCGACAGCGGCACCTTCTCAGGCACGACCAATGTCACGAACGGCATGCTGCGGGTCGATGGCAACTTGGGTGGGACGACTAGCACGCTCAACGTATCGACGGGCGGCATCCTCGGCGGCCACGGCACGATCGGCGGCAACGTCGCGATTGCAGACGGAACCCTGGCGCCCGGCGCATCACCGGGAACGCTGACGATCGCAGGGAATCTGGCGCTGAGTGGCACCTCCGTCCTGAACTATGAATTCGGGCAGGCCGGTACGGTCGGCGGCGCGCTCAATGACCTGACAGTGGTCGGCGGAAACTTGACTCTCGATGGCACGCTCAACGTCACAACATCGGCCGGCGGCACGTTCGGCCCGGGCCTGTACCGCGTCATCAACTACGGCGGCACCTTGACCGACAACGGACTCGTCGTCGGCACGGCGCCCGCAACAGGCTCCTTCATCCAGACCTCAGTGGCCAATCAGGTCAATCTGATCAACACCAACGGGCTGACGCTGAGCTACTGGGACGGAGCCGCAGGGCCGAAGAACAACAACGTCGTTGATGGCGGCACGGGCATCTGGCAGGGCTCGGCAGGCAACGACAACTGGACGACGGCGGATGGTTCGGTCAACGCGCCGTTCTCCGACGGGTCCTTCGCGGTGTTCACGGCCACGCCCGGCACCGTCACGATCGACAACGGGCCGGGTGCAGTGACGGCGTCGGGAATGCAGTTCGCAAGCAGCGGCTACGTGCTGCAGGGCGACCCGATCGCGCTGGTGGAGACCGAGGCCACAGTGCCGGGCATCACAACCATCCGGGTGGGTGACGGAACGGGTGCGGGCGCGGCCTATGTCGCCACCATCAACTCGGTGTTGAGCGGTGCCGTGCAGATCGACAAGACGGACCTAGGCACGCTGGTGCTCTCCGGGACCAACACCTACACGGGAGGAACGACCATCTCGGGCGGAACGCTCTCGGTCGGCGCAGATGCAAACCTGGGCGCAGCCGCGGGCGGCGTGGCGCTGGATGGCGGCACGTTGGAAAGCAGTGCGAGTTTCACGTCGGCCCGCGCGGTCACGATCACTCCCAACAACGGCAGCATCCAGACCGATGCGGGGACGACGCTCACGCTGACCAACACGCTCTCCGGCGCCAGCGGCGCACTGACGAAAGAAGGCGATGGCACGCTGGTTCTGACCAGCAGCAACACCTATGGCGGCGGCACGACGATCTCTGCGGGCACTCTGCAGATTGGCACCACCACTGGTCTCACCGGATCGATCGCGGGCGATGTCGCCAACAACGGCACGCTGGCTTTGGGCCATGGGAGCGCCTGGACATTCGGGGGCGCGATCAGCGGCACCGGCAACGTCAACCAGATCGGCTTGGCCACAACGACGCTGACGGCCGACAACACCTACACCGGCGGCACGACGATCTCGGCGGGCACACTGCAGTTGGGCAATGGCGGCACCAGCGGCTCGATCGTTGGCGATGTGGTGGACAACGGCACGCTGGCATTTAACCGCAGCGATGCGCTGACCTTCGCGGGCACGATCACCGGCAGTGGTTCGCTCACGCAGGCCGGCACGGGAACGACCACGCTGACCGGCACCGGCTCGTCAGTAGGCAGCGTGAACGTCGCGGCCGGCACGCTCGATCTGGCGCACGCCGGCGCCTTCACGACCACGGGCGCCTACACGACGGCCGCGGGTGCGACCACGCAGATCGCCGCCGATTCCAGTCTGTCCGTAGGTGGTGCATTCACGCAGGCGGCCACCAGCACGCTCGATGTCGCGCTCGGTAGCGCGCAACCCGTCATCTCGGCGGCGACGGCTGATCTGGGCGGCACGCTCAACATCACCGGCTTCGGTGCGAGCGCGCCGACCTCGGCCAGTGCGCTGACAGGCACACAGACCAATGTGATTCACACGACCGGCGGCATCACCAACGACTTCGATTCAGTCACGCTGGGCGGAGCATCGAGCCCGGTTGATTACCTCACGCTCGCCGGTGGCAAATCGGCCAATGCGCTGGACTACAACGTGGGCTTCGGCTTGACCTGGCTGGCGGGTGCGACACAAGGCAACGGCGTGTTCACGCTGGCGAATCCCGCCGACTCCTTCAACGTCGACGTGGCGCTGGGCAATCAGGCAGCTTCCGCCACCGGCTGGGACGGCACGACACTCACCAAGAACGGAGCAGGCACGCTGATCTTGTCGGCGGCCAACACCTACTCCGGCCAGACGCTGGTCAACGCCGGCACGTTGCAGCCCGGCATTGCGAATGCGTTTGCCACCAGTAGCGCGGTGAATGTCGCCAGCGGCGCCACCCTGGATCTGAACAACTTCAATCAGACCGCCAATAGCCTGTCCGGCGCAGGCAACGTCACGCTGGGCAGCGCGGTACTGACGGCGAACAACACCGCCGATACGATCTTCGGCGGGGCACTCAGCGGCACGGGCGGTTTGATCAAGAGCGGCATCGCCGCGCTGACGCTGACGGGCGACAGCGCCTACACCGGTGGCACGACGATCTCGGCGGGCACATTGCAACTGGGTGCCGGCGGCACCACCGGGAGCATCGTCGGCGATGTCACCAACAACGGCACGCTGTCGTTCAACCGCTCGAACGCCTTGACCTTCGATGGCTCCATCAGCGGCGGGGGTGTCGTTCATCAGCAAGGCGCCGGCACGGTGCTGCTGACGGGCGATAGCAGTGCTTTCTCCGGCACGACGCTTGTCGACTACGGCACGCTGCGGGTGGATGGCACCTTGGGCTCCGCGACCAGCGGGTTGACCGTACAGTTGGGCGGCACGATCGCCGGGCACGGCACGATCGGCGGCAATGTGTTGGTCGACAACGGCGTGCTGGCACCCGGCGCATCGCCCGGAACGTTGACCATCGGCGGCGAGCTCTTTTTGACCAGCACCGCGGTACTCAACTACGAGTTCGGCGAGGCCAATGCCGTCGGTGGCGCGCTCGATGACCTGACCGTCGTGGGCGGCGACCTGACGCTGGACGGCACGCTCAACGTCACCGCGCCGACCGGCGGCACATTCGGACCCGGCCTCTATCGGGTCATAAGCTATGGCGGCACGCTGACCAACAACGGCCTCGAACTCGGCACGCTGCCAGCCGGCAGCGACGCCTTCGTCCAGACGGGGTTTGTCGGCCAGGTCAATCTGGTCAATATGGCGGGCCTCACGCTGAACTACTGGGACGGCACCGGGCCGAAGTTCGATGGCGTCATCAACGGTGGCAACGGCGTGTGGCAGGCGGCAGCCGGCAACGACAACTGGACCGAAGCCACGGGAACCCTCAACGCACCCTATGCCGATGGCGCCTTCGCCATCTTCGCCGGGACGCCGGGAACGGTGACGGTCGACAACAGTCTTGGAGCGGTCAGCTCGTCGGGCATGCAGTTCGCCACCAGCGGCTACGTGGTCGAAGGCGATCCCATCACGCTGCTCGCCGGGGCCAACACGATTCGCGTCGGTGACGGCACGGGCGCGGGAGCCGGATATGTCGCCACCATCGGCTCCGCATTGACCGGCACAGGCGGTGTCGACAAGACCGATCTCGGCACGTTGGTCCTTGCCGGAGCGAACAGCTATACGGGCGGCACGACGATCTCCCAGGGCACGCTGCAGCTGGGCAATGGAGGCACGACGGGTTCGATCGTAGGCGACGTGGTGGACAACGGAACGCTGGCCTTCAATCGCTCCGACGCGGTGACTTTCGGCGGCGTGATCAGCGGCAGTGGTTCGGTCCACCAAATGGGAACGGGCACGACGATCCTCACCGCGGCCAACGCCTACAGCGGCGGGACGACGATCTCCGCGGGCACGCTGCAGTTGGGTGACGGCGTGGCGACGGGCTCCATCGTGGGCGATGTCGTCGACAACGGTGCACTGGCGTTCAACAACCCCGGAGACACCATGTTCGCCGGCGCGATCAGCGGCACCGGACAGGTGATCAAGTCCGGCGCGGCGGCATTGACGCTCACCGCCGACAACACCTACACAGGCACCACCACCATCTCGGCAGGCACGCTGCAACTGGGTACGGGCGGCACCACAGGTTCGATCGTGGGTGACGTCACCAACAACGGCGCGTTGATATTCAATCGTTCCAACAATGTCACGTTCAGCGGGGCCATCGGCGGCACCGGCAGCGTCAGCCAGATCGGCGGCGGAACCACCGCGTTGACGGGCGCCAACACCTACGCGGGAGGAACGACCATCTCGGGCGGCACGCTCTCGGTCGGCGCAGATGCCAACCTAGGTGCGGCCGCGGGTGGCGTGGCGCTGGATGGCGGCACGTTGGAAACCAGTGCGAGTTTCACGTCGGGCCGCGCGGTCACGATCACTCCCAACAACGGCAGCATCCAGACCGATGCGGGGACGACGCTCACGCTGACCAACACGCTCTCCGGTGCCAGCGGCGCACTGACGAAAGAAGGCGATGGCACGCTGGTTCTGACCAGCAGCAACACCTATGGCGGCGGCACGACGATCTCGGCGGGCACACTGCAGATTGGCACCACCACTGGTCTCACCGGTTCGATCGTGGGCGATGTCGCCAACAACGGCACGCTGGCGCTCGGACACGGGAACGCCTGGACCTTCACCGGCGCGATCAGCGGCACCGGCAACGTCAACCAGATCGGCTTGGCCACAACGACGCTGACGGCCGACAACACCTACACCGGCGGCACGACGATCTCGGCGGGCGCACTGCAGCTGGGCAATGGCGGCACCAGCGGTTCAATCGTTGGCGATGTGGTGGACAACGGCACGCTGGCATTTAACCGCAGCGATGCGCTGACCTTTGCGGGCACGATCACCGGCACCGGCTCGCTCAGGCAGGCCGGCACCGGTACGACCACGCTCACCGCGGACAACACCTATGCGGGCGGCACGACCATCTCGGCGGGCACGCTGCAACTGGGTGCCGGCGGCACCACCGGAAGCATCGTCGGCAACGTCACCAACAACGGCACGTTGGCGTTCAACCGCTCGAATGCGATGACCTACGCGGGCACCATCAGCGGCGGAGCCGTGGTGCAAGCGGGTGCCGGAACGACAACGCTCACGGGTACGGGCTCCTCGGTGTCCAGCGTCGATGTCAACGCCGGCACGCTCGACCTCGCTCAGGCGGGCGCCTTCAACGCGAACGCCTTTACGACCGCATCCGGCGCCACCACGCACATCGCCGCAGAATCGACATTGACTGTCGCAGGCGCATTCACGCAGGCTTCCGGAAGCACGCTCGCCGTCGATCTCGGCAGCACCCAACCCATCGTCTCGGCGGCCACGGCCAACCTCGGCGGCACGCTCGACATCACCGGCTTCGGCGCCGCTGTGCCGAACACCGCGAGCGCCCTGACGAGCACGCATTTCAACGTGATCCACACGTCGGGCGGCATCACCAATGACTTCTCGACGGTTGAACTGGGCGGGGCCGGCGGCGATCTCGACTTTCTCACATTGGCCGGCAGCAAGTCGGTCGATTCGCTGGACTACAACGTAGGCTTCGGCCTGGCTTGGATGGCGGGTGCGACGCAAAGCCATGGCGTGTTCACGCTCGTGAGCGCGACGGAAACCTTCGACGTCGATGTGCCATTGGGCAACCAGACGCCTTCCAGTTCCGGGTGGGATGGCACGAGCCTCACCAAGAACGGCGCGGGCACGCTGGTGCTGTCGGCGGCCAATACCTACACAGGGGCGACGACGATCAACGGGGGCACTCTGCGAGCCGGCATAGCGGATGCCTTTGCAACCAGCAGCGCCGTGAACGTCGCGGCCGGCGCTACGCTGGCGCTGAATGGGTTCAACCAGCTCGCGCACAACCTCGGTGGTGCTGGCAGCGTCACGCTCGGGAGCGCTGCGCTGACCGTGCAAAGCGACAGCAACACGACGTTCGGAGGCGTGATCAGCGGTGCAGGCAGCGTGACCAAGGAGGGTGCCGCCGCACTGGTGCTCGCCGGCGACAGCACCTACACCGGCGGCACCACGATCAATGCCGGCACATTGCAGATCGGCGATGGTGGCACCGCCGGCGGCATCCTTGGCAACATCACCAACAATGCGGCGCTTGTCATCAACCGTTCGGACAGCGTCCAACTGCCCGGACCCATCAGCGGCAGCGGTTCGTTGACCAAGCTTGGCGCTGGCGTCGCCTCATTGGCTGGCGCGAACACCTACAGCGGTGCGACCAACGTCAACGTGGGCACGCTCAAGGCCGGTGTTGCCAATGCCTTCAGCGCTGCATCGGCTCATACCGTGTCGAGCGGCGCGACACTCGATACCGGCGGCTTCAACCAGACTGTTGCGGCGCTGGACAACGCGGGTACTGTGAGTTTGCTGAGCACCACGCCAGGCAGCACGCTCGCGGTCGCCGGCGCCTATGTCGGCCGGGGCGGCACGCTGCGCCTGGGCACCCGGCTGGGTGACAGCGCAAGTCTCAGCGATCGGTTCGTGCTCGACGGCCCCGGCGCGAGCGCCAGCGGCACCACCCATCTGGAGATCACCAATGTGGCCGGCCTGGGTGCGCTCACCAGCGGCAGCGGCATCGAGGTCGTCAGCGCGCGCAATGGCGCCACTACCACGGCGCAGACCACCAAGGATGCCTTTGTGCTGGCCGGCGGCGCGACTATCGCCGGAGTCGCCAAAGGCAACACCACGCTGCAAGCGCCTCACATCGATGCGGGGGCCTACGAGTACCGCCTTTACGCCGCGGATGCCGGCGGCTCTGGCGAGAACTGGTATCTGCGGTCGACTTCCACGATCGTCCCGACGCCACCCCCGGGGCCTAATCCGGTCATCATTCCTCCGCCGGTCGAGGTACCCACCTACCGAGCCGAGGTGCCCATGGTTGCCGGTCTCCCCGCACAGTTCCGCCAGGGCGATCTGGCCATGCTCGGCAATCTGCACAGGCGGATCGGCGACGAGAACATTACACAGCCGCAGACTGCGTCGGATGCTTCGTCGGCAACGCCGCGCGATCGGCGCGCATGGGGGCGCGCCATCTATACCGATCTCGACATCCAGCAGGAAGGCACCGTCAACCCTCAAAGCAGCGGGTATCTTGGCGGCCTGCAGGCCGGCACCGACCTGTGGTCGGACAGCGCCTGGCGCGCGGGCGTGTATGTGGGCTATCTCGAAGGCGGCTCCGACACCAGCGGCAATGCACGCGCAACGTTTGGCCACGTTGGCCGCAACGACCTGCAGTCTCGCTACCTCGGCGGCTATGCGACGTGGACGCGCGAGGACGGGCTCTATGCCGATACGGTGCTGCAGGGCGGAAGCCACCGGTACACCCTGCGTCCCGACTTCAACCCGAGCGTCTCGGGCAAGGCCAGCAGCCTGACGGCCTCGGTTGAAGCTGGCAAGCCCTTCAAGCTTTCCGACAGCTGGAGCATCGAACCGCAAGCGCAGTTGGTTTATCAGAGGAGCAGCTTCGACGATGTGCAGCTTAGCGACGCAACCGTGCGGCAGGACACCGATGCCGGATGGATCGGCCGGCTCGGCGTTCGCATCAAGGGCGACGTGGCGACATCCGCAGGACGGCTTCAGCCCTACGGCCGCGCCAACTTGTACTACGGCGGATCGGGCACGGATATCGCACGCTTCATCTCGCCCGGCGCGGTGACCGACATTTCGAGCCGGACCGGCTATACGTCTGCCGAGCTGGCTGCCGGCATGACGTTGGCACTGAACGACAAGACCAGTCTTTACGGGGAACTGGGGCGCGTGTTCAGTGTCTCCGGAGATGCGCGAGTGCGTTCCTCCATTCAAGGCAGCGTGGGGCTTCGACTCTCCTGGAAATAAGGCCGCTGGCGATCGCCGATTGGAGCCCAGGGCATTGTCATGTTAGGGATGGACGTAAGCGCCGTCGATCAGCATGGTGGCGAACTCGACATCCATCTTCAGAAGCGCCGCGACAAGGGGCATCGGTCCATACGATGGGGCCTTGGCGTTCCAGCTGTCCGAGCCAGTCGAAGGTTTCCGACTCCAGGATGAGGTCGGCTCCTCGCCGAAACTGACTGTCGTGGTCGATGGGGAGTTTTGCGTAGGCGGTGCTATTGATCGAGATATTCCGATCGATCAAGCCACCGATACGTTCGCCGTCGACATGCCGAGACGATGGGGTTGAGGCGTGATATGGGCGCCGAGAAGGCCGAGAACACGATCAGCGGTGGCGCGCCCTATCCCGCGGAACGAGGCAACATCTCCTCGAGATGCGACTCCACGCAGCGCGTCCAGTGTATGAATGCCGCAAGCGCTCATCGAGTCCACCGACGCACCCAGCCAGGGCCGCAATTCGACGATCGGCGTCTCGGGCGCCGTGGGAATGTGAAGTTCCTTCGTCGAGACCAGACCGTAGCGCCAGAGCTCGAACGGAGGCGCCGAACTGGCGAATGGACGATCGGTCGCCATCAACAAGTCGTAGACCTCGCGTGCCTCGCGTTTTCCGAAACGCTCGCACAACAGAGGCAGGGTGAGCCGTCGCAATTGACCGACCGTCTCCTGATCATTGGCCAACGCCCTAGTCAACGTGCAAGGTCGCAGGCCCAGCGCGGACACAGGGGCGGAATCCGCAAGGCCACGCAGCGCGAGCGTGCGCGCCTCGGACGGCAGCGCAAGCACCGCTTTGCTTTGTTCATGCGCGCGTTCTTCAATGTTCGGATTCGGTAGAAAGTCGAGTCCCACGCGCGCAAGTATTGCGCGCAATCGACCGACCGTCTTTGCACCGATCCCCTCTTCTCTCAGAAGCTCCTGCTCGCTGATCTCCGACAGATCCTCGATGCAGAAGATGCTGAGCTCCCTCAGCGCTTCGCGGGCGCTCGCACGCACGGGAATCTCGTCGATCGGCGTATCCGGTTCGAGCCGGATGGGCGTGTTCAGCAGTTGGGAACCTTTGGGTCGCCAATTGAAGGAGGGATACGCGAACGGCAAGCCCGCAGGAACGACACGCTCTCGAAGTGCGATCGCGTGTTGCCGCTTCGCTTCAACGATGGCAAGCCGAAGGGCGCCGAGACATGCCAGCAATTCTTCGTCAGGAAGTTGCGCCAGGTCGTCAATGGATTGGATGGTTCGAGCGGACATAGCCTGGAATTGGGCCGTTAATCGCCTGCCGCTGCTATCCGAATAGTTCGCCACCTCTATCCGAAAAGTGGGCATCCGGGACAGAGTGACGGTGCGACCGCATGCGGGCGCCAGGTCGCGGTGCATCGAGGTCGATATTCCCTCTGCCATCTCAACAGCCCGCGTCCGCTGCCTGCGCGCACTACCGTGGATCCGCGTGCGCATGTCCTACCTTTTTGGGGGAAGGGCACCTTATCGCAAATAAACGACGACCTCTCGTTTCAATGCTGAGAAACCCTATAGTGCTGACGAGGCTCTCGCCGATACTCGCATTTGTTAGGCGATGGTTCTCGCTCTGACTATTTGCTCGAGGGGGCACGGCTGGTCATGTTGTTCAAGGAAGCATTGCGGCCGGACGGTTCGATCTTGGCCAGGGGCCTGGACTGGAATGCCGCATGTGAATTACACGAGGACCTCTACGGGCCGCACTCAATGCATGTCTCGGCGCCCAGTCGTTTTCGGATGATGTACAGCGGCCACGTCTTGAGTGGTATGTCCACGACCGTCGGTTACTCCGATATGAGCGGCGTCGAGCTGCGGATCGATACGGACCGGAAGCAGCAATCCGCTAGCTACAGCTTCAGTCTGCCGCTTTCAGGCGAGCAGGAATTGCGATCTTTACAGGGCCGTGTGCGCTCCGACTCGAATCGTGGCATTGCCGTGTCGCCCGAGCAGCCATCCGAGTTCAGCCTTGCGGGAAATTGCCGCAACATTGTGGTCGGCATCCCGCGCTCAGCCTTAGAGCAGACTTTGAGCGATGTCCTCGGCAGGCCCGTCGATGGCCTGCTGGTGTTTTCCGAAAGCATGGATGCCGTGGAGGGGGCGACAGCTGCTTGGTGGCGCATGGTCAAGCACTACCTCACCGAGATCGATCGCGCGCGGGAACTCTACGGGTGCGGCTATTTCCGACGATCGATCGAGGAGACCCTGATCAAAGGCCTTCTGATCTCACAGCCGAGCAACTATTCGGGGCAGATCCAACAAGCGCTCGGCGCCAAGATCCCCGCATTTATCGCGCGTGCCAGAAGTTTCATCGAAGCAAACTACCGTGAGGCGATCCACCTCGAAGACATCGAGGCGGCTTCGGGCGTTTCGCGGCTCAAGCTCTTTGAGAGCTTTCGCAAGCACACGGGCTTCACGCCGGCTGCCTACCTCAAGGATTACAGGCTGCGCCAAGCACGTGCTCAGTTGCAGCAGGACCGATCAGACCAAAACGTGTCGTCCATTGCGCTGGGTGTGGGCTTCAATCATCTCGGTCGCTTTGCCATTGACTACAAGCTCGCCTTCTCGGAAACGCCGTCCGAAACCATCCAACGGAATGCTCGGTCCTCGTGAACTGCCCGGCTATCCCCACCACGCGCGAGGCCTGATCCGTTCGCTGGGCCACAAGACACGCAACAGGCTGATGAGCGCGAAGATGGCCAGCGTAACGCCGGTTACCCAAAGCCATTGCTCGTGGTCGGCAATGAATTCAGAGAATTTGGCGCTGCAGCTCGCCAGTCCCGCGACAAGCATCGCGAACAGCACCACGAGCATGCAGTCCAGCGTGAAGATGTCCCAGGCCAAGTCCTCGGGGAACTTCAGCCACAGGTGTTTTGCAGTCTGCACTGGGTTGCGCATGACAGCGGCCTTTGTGGGGTCACGCCACACCAGCAAGCTGGACGGCGGGCACCGAGAACTCGCGTCCGACACCGATACGCGCATAGAGGTAGTTGTTGCGAGCCCTGTCGCTGAGCGAGTCCATGGTCACCTGCCCGTCGGCATCGCACGGGAACGCATATCCGCGCCCCTCGTTGAAGAGCGAGCGAATGCGCAGTTCGTAGAGAGTGCTCGGGCGCAGAGTCACCTGAGACGAGTTCATGATGTGCTCCTTTCCTCTCATGTGGACTCATGCGTCCGAGCGAAGCAAGGTTGGATTTGCGGTGGGCGCGCAGGCGTTCGGATAGCTCCTGTCGCCACGGAAACCCGAGCGCATGGGATGCGACGATGCGCGTGCCACCTATTGAACGAAGGATGGTGTTCATGCTGCTCTCTTCCAAAAGGCAGGTTGCCGAAATCTGCGATTCATGACGAGGGTTGACGAGGGATCGAATAGCGTCGGTCGAGACGTTTGTCGCGATCCGGTTCTTGTTGCTCGCGGTCATTGGACCGTCAATCGCCTGCCGCTGCTATCCGATTAGTTCGCCACCCTTGTCCAAAAAATAGCGTCCCAGGGCGGTGGTGTCAGGCGACACGACAAACTGACCCCCCAGATGGTCAGTTTTCGGTTTACCCAATCCGGCCAGCGGTGCTGCATTCAAGTTACGCCCCTCCTATCACGCATCACGGGGCGGGCGGCGGCTTCAGGTACGGCATCGAATCAACAGCCACGCCGCCGCGGCGCACTTCGAAATGGAGCTTGGTCACGTTCGTGCGCTGCGACACCGCTGTCGCTGACGCAGGCGCAGTTCGATGCGCTGGTGGTGGGACTGCCTTGGAAGCGCCTGCCAGAGATGAGTGTGATCGCACGGCTATAGGCTCGCAGCGGCGAGCGCGCGTTGACAGCGCAACTCCCAATGACGCGAAGCAGGCGAGGGTTGCATGATGGGTGTCCATGCAGGACCTGCGCGACCGAGGCGGTCACGGCGCTCGCCCAACAGATGCTGCGGCACATCCAGCGCCAGGCGCAGGACTTCCGCCTGAAGGACGCAAGCTCGAGAAGCTCACGTTCGAACTGGCACGTCACAAGGCCTGGAAGTTAGGTGCGAAGTCCGAGGCGATGAGCACTGAGCAGCGCCGGCTGTTCGAGGAGACACTGGCCGAGGACGAAGCCGCCCTGCAAGCATTGCTGGATCAGGCGAAGGGCACGTCGGCGGAAGACGACGCCGCTGACACTGACACTGAACGACAAGACCAGTTTTTACGGGGAACTGGGGCGCGTGTTCAGCGTCTCCGGAGATGCGCGAGTGCGTTCCTCCATTCAAGGCAGCGTGGGCCTTCGACTCTCCTGGAAGTAAGACCAGGAGCGTCCTGTCGCAGAAATGGGTTTGGCAGCGTGCAGCGCCAACTTTCGCGAGGCAATCGGCGTCTCATCGGTTACGCTGATAGTCGCACTGCCGACGGATGGGTGAGATGGACAAGGCCTTGAACTGTCCGAGCGCCGATGAGAGACATCAACCTGTGGCGGAGAGTGTGAGATTCGAACTCACGGACGCTTTCACGTCGGCAGTTTTCAAGACTGCTGGTTTAAACCACTCACCCAACTCTCCTGGGATGCCTTCTGTGCAAAGAAGACAGCCGGCGATTTTAGCGGTTGTCTTCCCGCGTTTCGGCCGTCGGCGCCCAACCTCGCATGACCAAATCAACAATCCCTTCAGCCCAGGCGCGGCGCTCCTCAGGCCCGGCCAGAGGCTTCGAGATGAAGAAGCGCACGCCGCCAAACGCCAAGGTCGACAACTGCACCGCGGCCAATTCAGGTGACGGCACATGCAGCGTTCCGGCCCGATGTGCTTCGGCAAGGTATTCGACGACAGGCGCGAGCACGTAGCTGTTCTCCGCATAGAGCGACTTCGCCAGTTCCGGAAAGCGCACGGCCTCGGCAATCACCAGGCGCAACAGCGCCAGGGTCTTCGGCTCGGTCGCGCTCAGGTACATGCGCTCGATCAGGTCGAGCAGGACTTGCCTCTCGTCGGCGCCCCGGCGCACCAAGGTGGCCTGCATGTTTTCGCGGGCACTGCTCACGGCGCGGTGAACCACTTCCCTGAACAAGGCTTCCTTGTTGTCGAACTGGCGGTAGATCGTGATCTTGGCGACGCCCGCCTCGCGAGCAATGGCCTCGATGCTGGTGGCCGCATAGCCCTTTTCGAGGAAGGATTCCAACGCGGCGGCAAGGAAGGATTCGCGCAGCGCGACGGCCTGTTCGGGGCTGGGCCGTCCGCGGGATCGGCGCTTGACTTCGGGAGATTCGAGGTTTTCCATGGCGGTATCTCTCCTCAGGAATCTGGCAGGAAGATCGTCTGAAGATCGCTCAGGAAGTCGAAGCCGCGCGTTGTCGGCCACACGCGCGCCAAGTCGCGCTCGATCAATCCCTTGCGCTCGGCTTCTTCCAGTCCGCGCTGGATGGCCGTCACAGCCAAGCCGGTCCGTTCCGCGAACTGCGCGAGCGTAAAGCCGTCCTTCAAGCGCAAGGCATTGAGCATGAATTCAAAAGGAAGGGCACCGATGCCAACATCCTCACTCTGCGCAACGGCATGGGCGGCGAGTGCGTTGTCCATGTACAGACGCGGCTCCCGGAACCGCACTTGCCGCACGACACGATGCGCAAAGCTCAGCTTGCTGTGGGCACCAGCGCCGATACCCAGATAGTCGCCGAACTGCCAATAGTTCAGATTGTGCGCGCACTGGTGGCCGTTGCGTGCATAGGCCGAGATTTCGTAGCGTTCGAGCCCCACCTCGGCCGTGCGCTCGCAAATGCGGTCGAGCATGGCGTAGGCGGCGTCGTCTTCCGGTACCACCGGAGGAAACTTGGCGAAATAGGTGTTCGGCTCAATGGTCAGGTGATAGACCGACAGGTGCGGCGGCGCCAGCGAAAGCGCCTGATCGAGGTCCGCGTCGAGGTCCTCGGGCGTCTGGCCCGGCAGCGCATACATCAGGTCGAGGTTGAAGGTCTCGAAACTGGCGGCGGCCTCCTCCACTGCCGCAATGGCCTGTGCGCGATCGTGCACACGGCCGAGCGCCTTCAGATGCTCGTCGTTGAAGGACTGCACGCCAACCGACAGGCGCGTGACACCGGCTGCCCGGTAGGCACGGAACCGGTCGCGCTCGAAGGTGCCCGGGTTGGCCTCCAGCGTGATCTCGCAATCGGGTGTCAGCTTGAGTCGAGCGCGCAAGTCCCCAATCAGCCGGTCGATGGATGCCGGAGAAAACAGGCTCGGCGTGCCGCCCCCGATGAAGATCGTGTGAACCGTCCGGCCCCAGATCAGCGGCAGCGCCGCGTCCAAATCGGCAACCAGGGCGTCCAGATAGCGTTGCTCGGGCAATTCGCCGGACGCATTCCGCCACTCATGGGAATTGAAGTCGCAGTAAGGGCACTTGCGCAAGCACCACGGAAGATGAACGTACAGCGACAACGGCGGCAGAGCCGACAACTGCAGCGGCCCCGGCCGCATCAGGTGCAGGGCGTCGTTGGCGTCCGCCGCGCCCGCGGCACTCTCGTCGCCGCTGGAGATCGGAATGATGGCGCTCACGACCAGCGCTCGCGCATCAGGGCCAGCATGGCGCGCGCAGCTTGTCCACGATGGCTGTTGGCGTTCTTCACTTCGGGCGACAGTTGCGCAAAGGTCTTGCCGAACTGAGGCAGGAACATCACCGGGTCGAATCCGAAGCCGTTGTCGCCGACGGGTTCGCTGGCGATCAAGCCGGCGACGCGCCCGACCGCAATCAGCGGTTCAGGGTCGTCGGCGTTGCGCAGCGCCACGAGGGTGCTGACCAGGGCGGCGCGGCGATCGGTCTTGGACGCCAATTGCTCCAGCAGCGCACGCACATTGTTCGCATCGCCTTTTTCGTAGCCGAACTGCGTCGCGTAGTAAGCAGTGTCGACGCCAGGGAGGCCGCCGAAAGCCTGAACGCACAGGCCCGCGTCGTCGGCGATGGCAGGCAGCCCCGTGTGCGCCGACGCATGGCGCGCCTTGGCAAGCGCGTTTTCGACAAAGGTGCGGAATGGCTCCTCGGCCTCGCCGACGCCAAGTTCCGACTGTCGCACCAAGGTGACGTCGAGTGGCGCAAGAAGAGCCTGCAACTCGGCGAGCTTGCCGGCATTGTTGGACGCGAGAACCAGCTTCATCGTCGGTGCTTCAGCTCGAGAGCGCCTTCGTCTGCAGCGCGGTCAGTTCGGAGATGCCTTTTTCGGCCAGCGCCAGGAGCGCGTTCATTTCGCCGCGCGAGAAGGCGGCGCCTTCGGCGGTGCCCTGCACTTCGACGAAATGGCCGGCGCCGGTCATCACGACGTTCATGTCCGTGTCGCAGGCCGAATCCTCGATGTATTCGAGGTCGAGCAGCGGTGTGTTTTGCACGATACCCACCGAGATGGCGGCGACTTGCCCGCGAATCGGCGATGCGGGGATCTTGCCGTCCCCCAGCAGCTTGTTGACGGCGTCCTGGGCAGCAACGAAGGCGCCGGTGATCGCGGCCGTCCGCGTGCCGCCGTCCGCCTGCAGCACGTCGCAGTCGAGGTGGATGGTGCGTTCGCCGAGCGCAGCCAGATCGAAGACGGCGCGCATCGAGCGGCCGATGAGACGCTGGATCTCCTGCGTCCGCCCGCTCTGCTTGCCACGAGCGGCTTCGCGGTCGCTGCGCGTGTGCGTCGCGCGCGGGAGCATGCCGTACTCGGCCGTGACCCAGCCTTCGCCGCTGCCGCGCTTGTGCGGGGGCACCTTTTCCTCAACGGAGGCCGTGCAGAGGACGCGCGTCTGGCCGAATTCGATCAGGACCGATCCCTCGGCATGGATGGTGAAGCCACGGGTGATGCGCACGGGGCGCAACTGATCAGCGGCACGGCCGCCGCTTCGTACGAAAACAGTCATTTTTGATGAACGGAAAAGAAAAAAGAGGGAACAGACTCAGCCCTTGCGCGCGGCGGAGCGGCGGATCGCCTCGTTGATTTCAGCAATCGATCGTTCGATCGCGTCTTCGTCGAGATCGTCGAGTTCGCTGTCCGACGGCATACCCGCCTGGATGGTCGACGCGAACACGCCATCGCTGATGCTGTCGGTGGAAACACCCCGTTTCTGACCCGGCGCGTCGGGGGTTTCCCATTCGAGCGCGATCAGGGTCACGTTGTCGCTGTGGCTGCCGCCGTTGCGCAGTGCCATTTCGGCGAGGTCGGGGGCGGCGTCGGAAACCGGTCTGCCCGAAGACAGCGTGTGAACGATCAGGCTGTCGTCCAAAACGCCCCAGACGCCATCGGAACACAGCATGATCCGGTCACCGCGCAACAGTTGAAGCGGCTCCGAAATGTCGAACAAGGGCGGCGTCGGCGAACCCAGGCAGGTCAGGAGCAGATTGCGATTGACCGGCTCGGGGCCGGCATTGGCACGCGGACGTTCGGCGTGCGAGTGGTCGCGGGTGCGCATGAGGAGTTCGCCGTCGCGCACAACATACAGACGCGAATCGCCGCAGTGAATCCAGGTGGCGGTCGTGCCCTGGATCACCGCCGCCACGACGGTTGTACGAGGTGTGTCGAGCATGCCCTTGTTGCCGGCATACCGCATGATCTGCTGGTGAGCCGCCATCACGGACGACGTCAGGAATGCCTTCACGTCCTTCACGATCGGCCGCGCTTCACGTTGATACAGCGCCGCTATGGTCTGCAGGGCCAATTGCGCCGCGACTTCGCCTTCCGGATGTCCGCCCATGCCGTCTGCCAAAACGAACAATCCTGATTCACGGGTGTAGCAGTAGCCCATGCGGTCTTCATTCTTGAGACGACCGCCCTTGCGGCTGACCTGAAAGACAGAAAATTTCATGCGGGGCGGGTGGTCGGTGCTGCCGCTTTGGGCAACCCCTTCTTTTCAAATGAACGCATGTTGTCTATGGAAAGTCTTACTTTTTCACCGACCGTGAGCTTGGTATAGCGGCGCTCCCCCTCCCGGCTCAACTCCTTCTGCAGGGCGAAAACGGACTGCGGACGCGAAAGCGGATCGAGCGACATGCACCACTCGACCACCTCGATAAGGTTGTCCGAGTAGATGCCGCGCAGCCGGGACAGCGAAAGGCCGAGGCGATCTTTTTCGATGCGCTGCGGCGCGTCGTTCGGCGGATACCCCTGCATGCACGCGTAGATGCACGCGCCGATGGCGTAGATGTCCGTCCAGGGCCCCATGGATGAGTCGCGGCGGTACATCTCAGGCGCCGCGAATCCGGGCGTGTACATCGGCCGGATGAAATTGCCTTCCTTGGACAGCACTTCGCGCGCCGCGCCGAAATCGATCATCACCGCCCGGTCGTCGTCGGTCACGAAGATGTTGGCCGGCTTGATGTCCAGATGCAGCATCTTGTGCTGATGAACGATGCGCAAGCCACGGAGGATTTCGTCGAACAACGAACGAATCGTGGATTCGCGGAAGACCTTTTGCTTTTTGAGGTCGCGCGCGGTGACGATGAAGTCCTGCAGGGTCGCACCCTCCAGATAATTCATGACCATGTAGACCGTCTCGTTCTCGCGGAAGAAATTGAGAACGCTCACGACCGAGGCATGCGAGATCTGCGCGAGCGAACGACCTTCTTCGAAGAAGCTCTTCAGTCCAAGGCGGTAAAGTGAAAGCTTTTCGGGCGGGACTTGCGGCGCCAGCTCGCCAGTGCCTCGAGTCGCTAGGGACGACGGAAGATATTCCTTGATGGCAACCTGCTGGCCACTATGGTCGACGGCGAGGTAGACAACACCAAAACCACCCGCCGAAAGCCGGCGCACGACGCGATAACCGCCAATGACCGTGTCTGGCAGCAAGGGCGAAGGTTTGACCTTTGACATAATCCGGGAGTTTCGCCCGAAGGCGATGGTGCGGCAAGCGAACGCCGTGCCGACGTCACGGTGCAAACAACAGATTCACAGCGAGGCGCAATGCCAGTTTACAGCATGACCGGCTATGCCAGCGGGCAAAACAGCCCTGCAGGCGGCCACCCAGAAGCCGAGGCGCGCCCTCCCGCCGGAGCTCGTCTCGGGGTCGAGATCCGCTCCGTCAACAGCCGTTTTCTCGACCTGACTTTCAAGTTGCCCGAGGAACTGCGCCAGCACGAACCGGCGCTGCGCGAGGTCATTACCAAGCAGCTCAAGCGCGGCAAGGTCGAAGTCCGTGCTGCAATTGAATCGACGGCAGCCGCAGGGGTGGGCGAGCCCTCGGCAAAGTTGCTGCAACGCCTCAATGGCGTGCAGGACCAGATCAAGTCGTGGCTGCCCAGCGCTCGGGATCTCAGCGTCGCGGATGTACTGCGGCTCGCCTCGGGCGACAGCGCGATAAGGGGCGACTGGGGTCCGGAGATCACCGCATTGACAGAGAAGACGTTGAAGGCCCTGATGTCTGCCAGGGAGCGCGAAGGCTCCCGTCTCGCCCGCATGCTGCAAGATCATCTTGAGCAATTGCGCGGGCTCGCGATGCAGGCGTTGCCGTTGGTGCCCATGCTCGTGGAGCAGCAGCGCACACGCTTCCTCGAGCGCTGGCAGGAAGCCATGGGTCTGAGCGGCGGCGCCACGCCCCCAGATGCGGCACAGGATCGTGCATTGACCGAGGCCACTGCTTTCGCGATCCGCATCGACGTCGCGGAAGAACTGACCCGGTTGAACTCCCATCTCGACGAGATCGAGCGCCTTGTCAAGAAAGGCGGAGAAATCGGCAAGCGGCTCGACTTTCTGATTCAGGAATTGCATCGCGAAGCCAATACGCTGGGCTCGAAATCCGCGACCCTCGAACTCACGCGCATCGGCGTGGACATGAAAGTCCTCATCGAGCAAATGCGCGAGCAGGTCCAGAACATCGAATAGAGAACCAGCGAATGGACTACCCCGGCAACATCTTCGTGGTCGCTGCGCCGAGCGGCGCGGGCAAATCGAGTCTGGTCAAGGCGTTGATGGAACTCGATTCGGCTGTGCAACCTTCGGTCTCACACACGACCCGTCCCCCGAGGGGTCAGGAAAAGCACGGCCGGGAATACTTTTTCGCGTCCCACTCAGAGTTTGACGCCATGGTGGCCGCTGAAGCTTTCGTCGAATGGGCGCACGTTCATGGCCAGCGCTACGGCACGTCTAAAAAAGCCATCGAAGAGCGTATTGCGCAAGGCGCAGACGTCATTCTCGAGATCGATTTCCAGGGAGCGCTGCAGATCCGGAAGACATTCTCGAACGCCGTGATGATCTTCATTCTTCCCCCTAGCTGGGAGGAGCTGCGCTCCCGGCTCGAGCGGCGCGGGGAGGACAGCGCCTCGGTCATCGAGCTGCGATTGAAAAACGCAGCAGAAGAAATGGCCAGGGCCAGCGAATTTGATTTCGTTATAATTAACGAGGTTTTTGAGCGCGCACTTTTCGATCTGAAAGCGATCGTCCACGCTCAGCGGCTTCGCTATTCTGCACAGCGCCGCATACGTGCAAGCACCTTTGCCGCACTGAACATTCCCTGATCCGCCAACCGTCAGCCCACCGCCGAAAGACCCTCATGGCCCGCATCACCGTCGAAGATTGCCTGCAACAAATCCCGAATCGTTTTCAACTCGTGCTGGCCGCGACCTACCGCGCCCGCATGCTGAGCCAGGGACACGCCCCGAAGATTGAAAGCAAGAACAAACCAGGCGTGACCGCGCTTCGTGAAATCGCCGAAGGCAAGATCGGTCTGGAAATGCTCAAAAAGGTCCCCGGCTGACCTGATGCAGACAAGCAACAAGGAAGCACCGCATGCGGTGCTTTTTTTATGCCTGAATGCGTCGACCCGGCTGCCACGCTAAAGTGGCAGTTATGAGTGCGGTCGTCAAGCCCCAATCCGAGGCTCCTCGAAGCCCCCAGCCGAGTCCGGCGGCGCTGAATGCGGCCGCCGCGAGCTTCGCCGCGCTGACCGACCGGCTTGACTATCTTGGCGCCGAGGACATCGACCAAGTTCGCCGCGCCTATCGCTTCGCCGACGAAGCGCATCTGGGCCAGCTGCGCAACAGCGGCGAGCCCTACATTACGCATCCGATTGCAGTCGCTGCCCAATGCGCAGAATGGAAGCTCGACGCGCAGGCCTTGATGGCGGCTCTGCTGCATGACGCGATCGAAGACTGCGGGGTGACCAAGTCAGAACTGATTGAACGCTTCGGAGCCCCTGTTGCGGAGCTGGTCGACGGTCTCACCAAGCTCGACAAACTCCGCTTCAATACGCGCGAAGAAAACCAGGCGGAGTCATTCCGCAAGATGCTTCTTGCCATGGCGCGGGATGTGCGGGTCATCCTGGTCAAGCTCGCTGACCGGACGCACAACATGCGTACGCTGGACGACGCGCCGCGCGAAAAATGGGCGCGCATCTCGCGCGAAACGCTCGAAATCTACGCACCTATCGCGCATCGGTTGGGCCTCAACCAAACCTACAGGGAGCTGCAGGACTTGTCCTTTCGGCACCTGCGTCCATGGCGCTACGCCATTCTTGCCAAAGCGGTCGCGAAGGCCCGAGGACGACGTCGAGACCTTATCCAGAAGGTTCAGCAGGAAGTAGAGACAGCCTTTGCCAACGCGTCGATGAGCGTACGCATCGCAGGGCGCGAAAAAACCCTTTATTCGATTTACCGGAAGATGGACGAAAAGCACCTGAGCTTCGCCCAGGTCACCGATATTTATGGTTTCCGGCTGATCGTGCCCAGCGTGATTTCCTGCTACACGGGGCTTGGCATCCTGCACCAGATGTACAAGCCGCTGCCCGGCAAATTCAAGGACCACATCGCGATCGCCAAGCTCAACGGCTATCAGTCGCTCCACACCACCCTGGTGGGGCCAGCCGGCGTGAACGTCGAATTCCAATTGCGGACCGAAGCCATGCACGTGGTCGCCGAATCGGGCGTCGCGGCGCATTGGCTCTACAAGGCCGCGGAGCCAACGGCGCCGACCAGCGAGCGGCTGGGTGCCAAGTGGCTCCAGTCGCTGCTCGACATCCAGGATGAGACGCGCGACGCGGCCGAATTCTGGGATCACGTCAAGGTCGATCTCTTTCCTGATGCGGTCTATGTCTTCACGCCGAAGAGTCAGATCATGGCGCTCCCGCGTGGCGCGACCGTGGTGGACTTTGCCTATGCGATTCACAGCAACATCGGCGACCACACCTCGGCCGCGCGCATCAACGGCGATCAGGTTCCGCTTCGCACCGAACTCAAGAACGGAGACGTCGTGGAGATCATCACGGCGCCCGTTTCGACGCCCAATCCTGCGTGGCTGGGTTTCGTGCGGACCGGGCGGGCCCGCTCCAAGATTCGTCACTATCTCAAGACGCTCGCGCATGCAGAGTCCGAAGGGTTGGGCGAAAAGCTGCTGGCGCAGGCTCTGCGCGCCGAAGGTCTCGGGAATCTGCCGGTCGACGACGCCGAGCATCAACAACTGTGGGAAAAGCTCCTGCGGTTCACCGGCAACCGAACGCGGGCCGAATTGCTGACCGACATCGGACTGGGCAAGCGCATCGCAAGCATTGTGGCAAAGCGGTTGATGGCGCTGATGGCCGAACGTGGCGAAAAGCCCGATGCGCTGATGCTGAGTCGTGAGCGATTCGCGGCGCATGATGCCGTTTCGCAAGGCGCTGTCACGCTGGACGGCAGCGAAAACTCATCCGTGCGCTTCGCACTTTGCTGTCGCCCTATTCCGGGCGACCCGATCGTGGGCTATCTCGGGCACGGCGAAGGCCTGGTCGTGCACACGGAGGAATGCGGTGTCGGCCAGCGTCTGCGCTACAAGGACAGCGAACGATTCTTCGCGGTCGAATGGGCAGATGATCCGGTCCGGGCTTTTGAAACGGGAGTGGTCATTACCGTTCGCAACGACAAGGGCGTATTGGCGCGGGTCGCCGCTACGCTCGCGGATACCGAGGCCGACATCACGCACGTGGAGATGGCGGATGAGACTCCGCAGGACTCCACCGATTTGCGCTTCGTGATCGCGGTGCGCGACCGCACGCACCTCGACGTCGTATTGCGCGCTGTTCGGCGGACCTCCTCAGTCCTTGCCGCTACCCGGACGGTGCCGGTCCCCTGAATCTCAGCGGCTCAATGGGGTCCGTCCGAAGGCGGCGGATAGCTCACCGACAGCACTTCGATCTCATGCACGCCGCCCGGCGTGGCGAGTTTGACGACATCTCCCTCTCTGGTTTTGAGGAGCGCGCGCGCGATCGGCGAAATCCAGCTGACTTGTGACTGAGCGCTATCGGCTTCATCGATGCCAAGAATCGTGACCGAACGTTCGTCGCCGTTCTCGTCCGCATACAGCACGGTCGAACCGAAGAACACCTGGTCGCTGCCGTGATGCACTGACGGATCGGTGACTTCGGCGACCTCGAGCCGTTTGGTGAGAAAACGAATCCTGCGGTCGATCTCGCGCAGGCGCTTCTTGCCGTAAAGGTAGTCGCCGTTCTCCGAGCGATCTCCATTCTTCGCGGCCCAATGGACCGCTTCGACCACCTTCGGACGCTCCGTGTCCATCAAATCGAGCAATTCGGATCGCAGCCGCGCGTAACCAGCCGGCGTGATGTAGTTCTTGCCGCCGGCCGGAAGCGGAGGCAGAGCGCTGCCTTCTCCGCTTTCATCGTCGTCGGCGTCGTTTTCTTTCGTGAATGCCTTGCTCATTGCTCCAGCCTTCGACCCACAGGAAAATCGGGCGCCGGTTGTATCACACCGGGCGATCGTCGGTCGCTGGAAATTGCCCTTGCCAGAGGGCCGCAGGGTCAGCCAGACTGCTGCTCGGGCGCGGACGCGTCTGAGGTGTCCGAGACTGGCAGGGACTGCTCGACTTGCCGAGAGATGTCCGGAACAACCAATCTCTTCCCTTGCTCTCCAAGAGCAATGCCCTTGACGAGATGGCGCGGCAAATGATGTGTTCGCTTCAGGCGAGAAAGTGCCTCGCTGCGAGCAGGCTCGGAGACTGGCAGGAACATTTGCAATGAGCTCATCTTGTTGTCCCCAAAGAAGGCCAGGAAGGAAACGTGGGACCCTCCATCTGATGGATAGAGGGTAGTCACTCCAAGCAGCGCTGGCTTCGCCGTCAACGATTATGGCCGCGGGTAAAAGGCTTGGCGCTTTCGGCCCTGAGCGCGGTAGTGTCAACGGCATAGTCGGCCGGGAGCGCCACTTACATCAGGTGACGTAGTTCTGGACACAAGCGGCCGGAGACGCTCACAATGAACGCTCTCCTCTGGACTCCAAGGTCCTTTCGCCCGCTTCGGCGGGCTTTTTCATGCGCCGGGAAGAACCTGCGAATACGGCCGCACCAAAGAAAAAGGGTTAGCTCGCGTCAACGAGCTAACCCTTTATTGAGATGGTGCGGCTGGCAGGAATTGAACCCACGACCCCTTGGTTCGTAGCCAAGTACTCTATCCAACTGAGCTACAGCCGCACAGCTTGCAAGTATAGCATTCAAAACTGGACACTTTTTCTCGATCCAGAGCTTCACGCAAGGCAAAGAAAAAAACGGGGTGGTAGGCCGTGCTGGGCTTGAACCAGCGACCAACGGATTATGAGTCCGCTGCTCTAACCAACTGAGCTAACGGCCCACGCGATCCGGATTCTAGTGGGACACAGGCGCGCACTCCTGCTTCCTTTACTTCGCTACTTCCGATGGCTCAAAGCGTTCGTGACGAGCTTCGACGTGATGTCGACGATCTGGATCATCCGGTCGTACGGCATTCGAGTCGGGCCGATGACGCCCAAGGTCCCCACTACTTGACCATCGACCTCGTAGTTCGCGCTCACGATCGAGAGGTCGTCGAACGGCACGACCTGGCTTTCGCCGCCGATGAAGATGCGCACACCTTCGGCCTGGCTGGAAACGTCCAGCAGACGCATCAACTGGGCCTTTTGCTCGAACAGTTCGAAAGCACGACGCAAATGGCCCATGTCGCTGGAGAAATCGGTGACCGCAAGTAAATTGCGCTCTCCGGAGATCACTACTTCGTCCTGCGCCTCGGTCAGGACTTCCGAGCTCACTTTGACGGCCGCCTGCATCAGTTCCGCGATTTCGCCGCGCAGTTGCTCGACTTCCGACTGCAGTCGGTCGCGCACCTGCTCGATCGACAGCCCCGCATAGTGGGCGTTGATGTAGTTCGATGCCTCCACTAGCTGCGATTGCGAATAGTCGGCCTCGGGAAAGATGACCCTGTTCTGCACGTCGCCATCCGGCGAGACGATGATCACAAGCAATCGGCGATCGGAAAGCCGGAGAAATTCGATCTGCCTGAAGATGGAGGCGCGCCGCGGGGCCATGACAACCCCGACGAATTGCGAAAGGCTCGACAGCAAGTTCGCGGCATTGGCGATGACCTTCTGCGGCTGGTCCGGGGCAAGGCTTGGCGCGGCGAGGTGTTCACGTTGCGCCGTCAGCATGGTGTCGACAAAAAGCCGATAGCCGCGTGCCGTGGGGATGCGGCCTGCCGACGTATGTGGGCTTGCGATCAACCCGAGGGTCTCGAGGTCGGACATCACGTTGCGGATCGTCGCGGGCGAAAGATCCAGTCCAGAGGCGCGAGACAGAGTGCGGGAGCCGACGGGCTGGCCCTCGGCGATATAGCGCTCGACGAGTGTCTTCAGCAGCAACTTGGCGCGATCGTCCAGCATCGGGCAATTTTAATGTTGTAATTTGTAGATGGGCCCTCGCTTTCGTCACGTCGCACTCATTGGCAAGTACCAGGCTTCTGGTGCTCGGGCGCAATGCGGCGCTCTCGACGAAGTCATGGAGGGCATCGGCGCGTTCCTCGAATCACAAGGCTGCACTGTCTTTGTCGAGCAGTCCCAGGCGGAAATCGTCGAAGTGAGCCGCTACAAGGCGCTCACCGTCGAAGAAATCGGGGAAGAGTGCGACCTCGGCCTGGTGGTCGGAGGCGACGGAACCATGCTCGGCATCGGACGGCAGCTCGCGCCATACGGTGTTCCACTGATCGGCATCAACCGGGGGCGCCTCGGGTTCATCACCGACATCGCACTGGACAACTACCAGGCGACGCTGATTCCAATGCTTGCCGGCGAATACGAAGAGGACCACCGCAGCCTCATGCACGCGCAGGTAATGCGCGAGGGCGTGTCGGTCTTCGACGCCCAAGCCATGAACGACGTGGTCGTGAATCGCGGCGCCACATCCGGAATGGTGGAATTGCGAGTAACGGTCGGCCGTCATTTCGTGGCGAACCAGCGGGCAGACGGAATGATCATTGCGTCGCCGACGGGGTCGACTGCCTATGCGCTGTCGGCGGGCGGGCCTTTGTTGCATCCGGCTGTCCCAGGCTGGATCCTTGTGCCAATCGCACCGCACACCCTTTCCAACCGCCCGATCCTGCTCCCGGATGCAGAAGAAATCTCCATCGAGCTCGTTGGCGGACGGGACGCGAGTGCCAATTTCGATATGCAATCCCTCGCATCGCTGGTCATCGGAGATCGGGTCCTTGTGCGCCGCTCGGACTACCGCGTGCGGTTCCTGCACCCCCGAGGCTGGAGCTACTTCGACACGCTGCGCAAGAAACTGCATTGGAACGAAGGAGGTTCCTGACATGGCATTGCGCCGTATCGCATTGCGCGACTTCGTGATCGTGCGCGCCCTCGAAATCGATCTCTCCAGGGGCTTTACCGTCCTCACCGGTGAAACCGGCGCAGGCAAATCGATCCTGGTCGACGCGCTTCAACTCGCGCTTGGCAATCGCGCAGACGCCGGTGCCGTGCGCGAAGGTGCCGACCGCCTGGACGTCAGCGCAGAATTCGACGCCGACCCGGCGCTGAGTCCCTGGATGGACGAAGGCGGATTCGAGGCTGGCGATTCCCTGCTCCTTCGAAGGACAGTCGATCTACAGGGGCGCAGCCGCGGTTGGATCAACGGCAGTCCCGCCACCGCCACGCAGTTGCGTGAACTCGGCGACCACCTGCTCGACATCCATGGTCAGCATGCGTGGCAAAGCCTGACTCGTCCTGATGCGGTTCGAGGTCTGCTCGATGCCTATGCGGGCGTCACGACCACCACACTGGAAGCTGCATGGCACGCCTGGCGGCAAGCCATTTCCGCACTGGAAACCGCGCGATCGGCGCAGGATTCCCTGCAGCGCGAGCGTGAGCGGCTCCAGTGGCAAGTCGCCGAGGTCATGAAACTCGACCCTGGCACGGACGAGTGGGAAGAGCTTTCGGCGAGCCATGCGCGCATCTCCAATGCCCAGGCCCTCATTGAAGCCGCCGAGGGCGCATGCTCCGCCCTCGAAGACGACGACGGCGGAGCGCTGTCCGCGCTGAGCCGTGCGGTGACGCTGCTGCAGAACTGCGATCACATCGAACCCGAGTTCAAGGTTCTAGGCGAGGTTCTGGCCTCGAGCGTCGCGCAAGCCGCGGATGCCGCTCACTCGCTGCACGGCTATCTCCGGCAGGCTGACACGGACCCCGAGAAGCTCGCCGAACTGGACGAGCGGATGGGTCTCTGGATGTCGCTTGCCAGGCGCTACCGGCGGCAACCTGCCGAGCTTCCGGTCTTGCTGTCCGGGTGGCAGTCCGAGTTGGAAGCGCTCGATGCCCAAAGTGACATCGGTGCGCTCGAACGTGCCGAACTGGCTTCGCAACAAGCGTACATGAAAGAAGCGAAGGCCTTGGGCAAGGCGCGCAAGCAGGCCGCACCGCGGCTCGCGCAGGCGGTCACGCAGGCCATGCAAGAGCTTGGAATGAAAGGCGGCCGGTTCGAAGTGGCACTTCAACCGCTGGCGCAACCCGGCAGGTCGGGCCTCGAAGACATCGCATTCCTGGTCAGCGGGCATGCGGGCAGCACGCCGCGCTCTATCGGCAAAGTGGCCTCCGGCGGCGAGTTGTCGCGCATTGCGTTGGCCATCGCCGTGACCACCAGTGAACTCGGCGAGGCGCAAACCCTCATCTTCGACGAGGTGGATGCCGGCGTCGGCGGCGCGGTCGCTGAAACCGTCGGGCGACTCATGAGGCAGTTGGGTCGTGACCGGCAAGTTCTTGCAGTCACTCACCTGCCGCAAGTCGCTGCCTGTGCCGATCACCATCTGGTGGTTGCGAAGCGACAGACGGCCGCCAAGGGCCAGGACGGTCTTCGCACGGAAAGCGGAGTCTCCGTCCTGGACAACGAAGGCAGGGCGCAGGAAATCGCGCGCATGCTGGGCGGGGAACGCGTGTCGCAGACCTCGCTGGCGCACGCTCGCGAGATGCTGGGCAACAAGACACCGGAGACTTCCGCATGAGTCTCGAACTCGTGCTGATCACAGGAATGTCCGGCTCGGGCAAGTCTGTGGCCCTGCACGCGCTCGAAGATGCCGGCTACTACTGCGTCGACAACCTGCCGCCGGAACTGCTCGCGCCTTTCGTCGCATTGCAGCAGCAACAACAGACAGCGCGGGTGGCGATCGCCATGGACGTGCGCAGCGGCGTTTCGCTGCCGCTCGTCCCGCAGCAACTCGAAGGCTTGCGGCGAGAAGGCGTTTCGCTGCGCTCGCTGTTCCTCGACTCGACGACGGACGCGCTGGTGCGGCGCTACTCGGAAACCCGTCGCCGCCATCCGCTGTCCCGGCAGGAAGGCCACACCTACGCACCCGAGCAACAGCGCGTGCTGACGCAAGCGATCGACCTGGAGCGCGAACTGCTCGCCGACCTGCGCGATGGTGCCGATGTGATCGACACCAGCATCATTCGGCCAGCTCAACTGCAGAGCTACATCAAGTCGCTGATCGCGGCGCCCGAGAGCGCCCTCACTCTGGTGTTCGAGTCATTCGCCTTCAAGCGCGGCGTGCCGCTCGATGCCGACTACGTCTTCGATGTCCGCATGCTTCCCAATCCGCACTATGTGCCCGCGCTGCGTCCGTTGACGGGTCGCGATGCGCCAGTCATCGAGTGGCTGCGCGAGCACGACGACGTCGCGCGCATGTACGACGACATCGCGCAATTTCTCGGAAGATGGCTGGACGCGCTTGCGCGGGACCACCGCAGTTATGTGACAGTAGCCATCGGCTGTACGGGCGGACAGCATCGGTCTGTTTTCCTGGTCGAGCAACTGGCGCGCGGCTTCGGCTCAAAATGGGCCGCACTCAAGCGGCACCGGGAACTCGACGGATCCTGAGCGCGGTTGCGCGATGGCGCGATTGCGGTCGGCTCAACCAGCGTTCAAGAGCAATTTGCGCACCGGCGCGGGCATGCCGAGCGCCGGCCACTGGCGATCGTCGAACCATGCTCCGTCTTCGCTCAGCGTCGAGGGTGCGCGGCAAACGACCGCAACCGGATGCAAATGAAGGTCCTTGTGCGTCAATACATGAACAAACCCGGCTTCGTCACGTGCCTGCTTGCGATCGGCGGCGGAGAGTTTGTCAATCAACGCTTCGCGGGAATCAAAGACGGGCAGGCAATAGAGCCCTGCCCATATCCCTCTGGCGGGACGCTTCTGGAGCCATACGCGCCCCTGATCGTCACGGGCACTCAGCATCCATAGCGACTCGGCACTGCGCCGCAGCTTGCGCGTTTTGACCGGATACCTCTCCGGTGCACCTTCCCGTCTGGCAACGCACGCATCTCCCACCGGGCAGATGATGCAACTCGGGTTGCGCGGAAGACAAACCGTGGCGCCCAGGTCCATCAATCCCTGCGTATAGCGGGCGATGGCTTGCTTCTGCGTGGCCGGCGGCAACAGCTCGGTCGCTTCGTTCCAGAGCGTGCGCTCCTGGGCCGAGGAAGACAGGTCGCCCTCAAACCCCAGCACTCGCGTGAGCACCCTCTTGACGTTCCCGTCGAGGATGGCGACGCGCTCCCCGAAACAGAAAGCCGAGATTGCAGATGCCGTGGAGCGGCCGATGCCAGGAAGTGTCTGCAATTGTGCTGCCGTACTCGGAAACTCCCCGCCAAAGCGCGCGATGACTTCCTTTGCACACAGATGCATGTTGCGGGCGCGGCTGTAGTAACCGAGTCCGCTCCACAGCCCCATCACTTCATCTTCAGGCGCTGCAGCGAGCGCCCCGACAGTCGGAAAGCGCTCGAGGAAACGCGCAAAGTAGCCGAGCACGGTTGAAACCTGTGTCTGCTGCAGCATCACCTCGGAGAGCCAGACGCGATAGGGGTCTTGCGTGTTCTGCCATGGAAGCTCACTGCGCCCATGCGTGTGCTGCCAGGCGACGACAGTTTCTGCGAAGGCGGGCGCGATGAGTTGCGCCGGCGACCGAGAGCCTTCAGACCGCACTGAGCTCACTGCGCGCCGGCACGGCGCTGGGCGTCTCATGGCTCACGAGCAACGTTGTGAGCTCGCCCAAGCGGCGATGCAATTCAGCCAGATTGCTCTCTTGGGCGGCCAGCTCCGCCAAGCGCTCGTCGAGGCTGCCGGCAGCTCCCTGAATGCGTTCGACGGCCTCGATCCGCTTTGTGAAGGTGCGGCGCCGCTCCTTCAGCTGAGCATCCAGTTGTGCGCCAGCGCCTTTGCTCCAGCGCTCGACCTCGGTCATGGCCGCTTCGTTGACGACGCGAAGACGGCTTGCCAGCGCGCGCACCAGCTTGTCGCAGAAATCGGGCTGCGACAACTTGAGCAGATTGCCGACGCCGAGATAGTGCGTGTGGCTGCGCTCGATCTGAGTCAGCTGCTGCTCGAAACCCGTGAGATCCGGCTCGGGCGGAGCCTGGAGCGTGAAGCCGTGCTCTGCATTGAGCTGCCGGAAGGTGGCATGCAGCATCGCCTGGATCTCGGCGGTGGTCGCCTGGACCTCGCGCAAATTATTCCGCAGCGCGTCGAAGGTTTCGCCGTACACCTTGCGCACGTTGAACTTGATGCCGCGCCGCTTCAGGGCCGCAGACAAGCGGCCCATGTCCGCTTTGAGCGCGGTGCTCCCGAGGACTGCATACACCTCCCGCAGCAACTTTCCCTGCACGGATCGCAAGGCAAGGATGCGCGTATTGCTGCCTTCGAACTCGGTTTGCTCCTGTTCGATGCGCACCCGCATGTGACGGATCACCGAGCCATTCTTGCCGCGTAGGCCCTGCAATTCGAGCGCCTGTTCCGACAGGTCTCGCTGGCGCACGTGCAGGATGCGGGCTGCCTCTGTGCGGAGGGCTGCGATGCCGGCATCGACCGCCAGCCGCAGCATTGTTTCTCGCTTGCCGAGCAATCCTTCACCCAGCACGGCTTCCAGCGCGGGAAGGCGGCTCGCCTGAAGCAGGGGCACGTCCCGGCGGATCTTTGCTTGCAAGCCCTTCTGGGCCGAAACCGGGAGTACCTGCGAAAGCGGCACGCCGAGCAGTTCAGCCGCGCCCTTGCGCTGTCTCTGGATCTGGGCGTCGACCTGGGCGGGCGTGCTGAGAATGTCCCACATCGTGTCGATCTTGTTGAGCACTACGATGCGGGTTTCGCTCACATCGCCCTCGGTGACCAGGTGCTCGCGCCAGATCGAAAGATCCGAGCGCGTCACGCCGGTATCGGCGCCGAGGATGAACACAACCGCGTGAGCCTGCGGGATCAGGCTCACCGTCAATTCTGGTTCGGCGCCGATGGCATTGAGCCCCGGGGTATCGAGGATGACCAGCCCTTGCTCCAGCAACGGATGCGGCATGTTCAACAAGGCATGCCGCCAGCGTGGAATCTCCACACGGCCATCAGAATCGGGGACCGGGTTGTCGTCGGGCGCGTCGTCGCTCCAGAAGCCAAGTGCCTGAGCCTCTTGCACTGGAACCCAGCGCACCTCGGCGACCTTGCTCATTGCCTGCGACAGTTGCTCTGCGTTGTCGACATCGATAGCGATTTCGGTCCAGCGCCCCGGTTCGTCCCGCCAATGCGAGAGAGAGTACGCCTCTAGTCGGGTTTCGATCGGTAGCAACCGCAGGCTGGCCGGATGCGTGGCGTCGTAGCCCAGCTCCGTGGGGCACATTGTGGTGCGCCCGGCGCTCGCGGGCATGATGCGGCGCCCGTAGCCTGCAAAGAAGATCGCGTTGATCAACTCGGATTTGCCACGCGAGAACTCTGCGACAAACGCGACCATGACCTTGCTGGTTCGCAGTTGCGACTCGACGTCCCGCAAGCGCTCCGCAACGCTCTGGTTCAGCAGTTCGTTTTCGTTCAGCCAACTGGCAAGCCACTTCAAGCGGTGCGCGAAATTGCGCCGCCACGCACCATGCTGGTCGAATTGCTGATTAAAGGAAGCAGTCAAGGGGACAAATGTAAGGAGGATTTACAAAATATAGCATCGGCAGGGCTTTTGAAGGCCAATCGCCTGTGCTGCTTCAGTACTTTTGGCAGTTCGGGCAGAAATACGTGGACCGCTGCCCCTGCCGCACCTGACGGATTGGTGACGCACAGACTCGGCAAGGTTCACCCGCGCGCCCGTAAACGTTGGCTTCCAACTGAAAGTAGCCACTCTGCCCGTCCGTGTTCGAAAAGTCACGCAGGGTGCTTCCCCCGCGCTCGACGGCTCGCGCCAGAATCTCGCGGATCGCTGCATGCAGGCGCAATGCGCGGGGCCGACTGATCCGCGACGCAGCAAGCGTCGGGCGTATTCCGGCGGCAAACAGCGCTTCGGAGGCATAGATGTTTCCGACGCCGACCACCACTTCGCCCGCCAACAGCACCTGCTTTACTGGCGCCTTTCGACGGCGCATTCCGGCCAGAAATGCATCGAAGTCGAAGGCTTCACCGAGCGGCTCCATCCCCAGTCCGCCCAGCAATTTGCGCGCGAGCGGCGAAGCCTCGTGGTCAACGTACACCACCGCACCGAAGCGGCGCGGGTCGTTGAGGCGCAGGACCCCTTGATTCGTCGCGAGGTCGAAGTGGTCATGTGCGCCCGAAGGCGGCAGAGAGGCATCGAAACGCAGGCTGCCGGACATTCCGAGGTGCATGAGAAGAAGGCCTGAGTCAAGATCGACAAGCAGGTATTTCCCGCGTCTGCGCACGGCCTTTACCGTTCGCCCGACCAGAAAGGCGGGATCGATGCCGAGCTCCCAGCGCAACGGCTTGCCTACGCGCACAGCGTCGATGCGGGCTCCAATAATGCGATCCGCAAAACCGCGGCGAGTGACTTCAACTTCAGGTAGTTCGGGCATGGGAGCAAGCGTGGGACGATCCGCGAGGACATCGGCAGATATCGAAACCCCCGCCCGCCATCGCTCAGGAGCCTGGATTATTATGGTCCGATGACCTTTCCGCTTCGTCGATCCCGCCTTGCGGCGGCTGCGCTCTTTGCTCTGACCACGCTTGCGGCCCAGGCCCAGACAGAACCGCAAAAGCCTCCACTCCCAAGCGACCTCACACCCTTGATCGAGCCTGCGAAGACGCCGCAAACAGCCGCCGCCGCGGCCAGTGCCGACAAGTCGGCGCCGCTGTCCTCTGCCATGACGGCCGAGCTTTTCTACGAGGTACTGGTCGGCGAACTTGACTTGCGGTCCGGAGATCCCGGCGGTGGCTATGCCCAGATACTCAATGCTGCCAAGCAGGCTCGCGACGGCAAGCTCTTCCAACGTGCCGTCGAAATCGCCGCTCAGGCGCGCTCTTGGGACGCGGCGCTTGCAGCGACGCGCGCCTGGAAAGAAGCAATCCCCGAGTCGCGCGATCCGAGGCGCCTTGAATTACAAATCCTGATCGCGCTCAACCGGATCAGCGAGACGGTCGAGCCGCTGCGAGCCGAAGTGGCCGCAACCCCGCAGATCGAGCGCCCTTTGCTGATGGCCGTGATCGCGCGCAACTACGCGAGAGCCACGGACAAGAAACTCGCCGCATCGGTCGTCGAGCAAGCCCTCGCAGACGACCTCAAGAGCCCCGCCACGGGTGGGGCCGCATGGGCGGCTGTCGGGCGCCTGCGCCTTGCCGCGGGCGACACCGCAGGAGCGCTCGATGCGGCCATCAAGGGCCAGGAAATGGATCCGGCTTCGGAAGGTCCGGCACTGCTTGCGCTGGACTTGATCGATCCCTCCCAACCGCTTGCGGAGCCGATCGTTCAGCGCTACCTCGCAAATCCCAAGGCGCAGCCAGAAATGCGCATCGCCTATGCCCGTGTACTGGTCGAAGGACGGCGCTATTCCGACGCAACTGCGGAACTCGCCGCCCTCACCGTGGCACGCCCCGAATTGCCCGAGCCTTGGCTTCTCCTCGGCAGCCTTCAGGCGCAGGCGCGCCAGGACGCGGCGGCCGAGGCGTCGCTGAAGCGCTACATCTCGCTCGTTGGTACACAGGGAGACGACGAGGCACGCGATCGCGGACTGACGCAAGCCTATCTCCTCATGTCGCAACTCGCCGAGCGCCGCAAGGACTTTGCGGGCGCTGACAGTTGGCTTGCGCGCATCGACAACTCCGAAGACCTGGCGGCAGCACAAGTGCGCCGCGCGTCATTGCTGGCCCGGCAAGGCAAGTTGCCCCAGGCCCGCGAACTGATCCGCAGCCTGCCCGAGCGCACGCCCGAGGAGAAGAAGCAAAAGTTCCTGGCCGAAGTCCAGCTGCTGCGCGATGCCAAGCAATACCAAGCTGCACTGGACATGCTCGCGCAGGCCAGCGCAGCGGCGCCCTCGGACACCGACCTCATCTACGACCAGGCGATGGTTGCAGAAAAGCTGAATCGTATGGACGAGATGGAGCGCCTCCTGCGTCGCTTGATCGAACTGAAGCCCGACAACCAGAACGCCTACAACGCGCTGGGCTACTCGTTCGCGGATCGGAAGGTCCGCCTTGAAGAAGCTCGGACACTCATCCAGAAAGCCGTCCAGCTTGCGCCTGACGATCCTTTCATTGCAGACAGCCTCGGTTGGGTCGAATTCCGGCTTGGCAACACGGGCGAAGCCACACGAATCCTGGAAGACGCCTACAAGCGCCGGCCCGACCCCGAAATCGGGGCGCATCTGGGCGAGGTGCTGTGGGCGGCGGGGCAGCGAGACCGTGCGCTTTCCATCTGGAAAGAGGCCTCGCTGGCCGATGCTGACAACGAGACGCTGCAGGAAACGCTCAAACGCCTGCGCGTAAGACTTTGAATCGGCGCTCACTCTTGTCGACCGCCTGCGCTGGCGCGTTGATCATCTCGGGCTGCGCAAGCCCCCGCCGCAACGACGCGCTCGACGCCAGTGCCGAAGCGTGGAGCGGAAGGTTGTCGCTGCGCGTCGACAGCCAGCCTGTGCAGACCTTCTCCGCGCTCTTCGAATTGCGGGGCATGCCCCAGGCCGGCGAACTAACGCTGACCAGCCCCATCGGCAGCACTCTGGCGCAGCTTCACTGGTCGCCCAGAGAGGCCTTGCTCAAAAACGGCGCCAAGACACAGCGTTTCGATTCCGTGGACGCGTTGATCGAGGCAGCGACGGGCGCGGCCATCCCCGTGGGCGCCCTGTTCGCCTGGCTCGCGGGCCGGAACGAACGCGTTCCCGGCTGGCGTCCGGATCTTTCACGCGTCGGCATAGGCCGCTTGCAGGCCACCCGCGAATCGCCAGAGCCGCGAGCCGACCTGCGCATCGTCTTCGAACGCGCATGAAGGCAATCTACGATCTGCCCGCGCCCGCGAAGCTCAACCTCTTCCTGCACATCACGGGGCGAAGGGCAGACGGATACCACCTATTGCAGTCGGTTTTTATGCTCATCGACTGGTCAGATTCGCTGCATGTCGAGCGCCGAAGCGACGGTGCGATCAGCCGGGAAGACCTGACGACGAAGCTTCCTGCCGAGGACCTCGTCGTTCGCGCCGCACGAGCCTTGCAGGACTTCTCGCAGACGAACTACGGCGCTCACATCGCAATCGCCAAGTACGTGCCCGCGCAGGCGGGAATGGGGGGCGGGTCTTCGGACGCGGCCACGTGCCTCATGGCATTGAATCGTCTTTGGGGCTTGAATCTGCCGCTGGCTCGACTGGAGCAGATCGGCCTTACGCTTGGTGCCGACGTGCCCTTTTTTCTTCGCGGGCGAAACGCTTGGGTCGAGGGGGTCGGCGAATCAATCACGCCGATCAACTTGCCTTCCGGTCGCTTCGCGGTCGTCAAGCCAACTGATGGCTTGGACACACCGTTAATTTTTGCAGCACCTGATCTCCAACGCGCAACTCCGGCTGCTATACTCTCGGGCTTTGCTGCACATAGCGAAGCGAGAGCAGATAGTTTCCGCTTTGACTTTGGTCATAACGACCTGCAGCCGGTCGCACAACGGCTTTGCCCCGCGGTCACTGACGCCATCGAATGGCTCGGTCACCAAGGTTTGGAAGCCCGTATGACCGGTTCGGGAAGCTCGGTATTTGCAGCAATGTTGCATGAAGCCGAACTCGCAACGGCCCCGGAGGGCTGGCAGGTTCGAAAGTGCAACAACTTGGCTGTTCACCCACTGATGGGGTGGGCGGTCTAAATGGTTTAAACATCAGGGCGCTATATGCGGTCTGATGTTGGTAGTCAGGCCGCGCGCGGCCTGGTGCGACATATCGGTTGATGGCATTTGCCATTGACCCGTGTAGGGGAGTCGCCAAGCTGGTTAAGGCACTGGATTTTGATTCCAGCATGCAAAGGTTCGAATCCTTTCTCCCCTGCCAAATCCTTTCACGAGATTTTTGGCGGCTCCTTAAAGAGCCATTTCGCATTGCCGGATGCACTTAGCCGGGACGCTCATGCAGGCTCACAACCCTGATTTCATGGTTTTCACCGGCAACGCCAATCCAGGGCTTGCCGCGGAAATTTCGCACCACCTAGGCACCTCGCTGGGCGCAGCTCGCGTCGGTCGTTTCTCTGACGGCGAAGTCACTGTCGAGATCAACCAGAACGTGCGAGCGCGCGATGTTTTTGTGGTCCAGTCGACTTGTGCTCCGACCAACGAAAACCTGATGGAGCTTCTCATCATGGTCGACGCACTCAAGCGCGCGTCGGCCGAGCGCATCAGTGCGGTGATCCCCTACTTTGGATACGCGCGGCAAGACCGTCGCCCGCGCTCCAGCCGCGTGCCCATCTCGGCCAAGGTCGTTGCCAATCTTCTGGAAACCGTTGGCGTTGCCCGCGTGCTCACCATGGACCTGCATGCCGATCAGATCCAGGGTTTCTTCGATATTCCCGTGGACAACATTTACGCATCGCCAGTGCTGCTTGGCGATCTGCGTCAAAAGAACTACGAAGACCTGATCGTGGTTTCGCCGGACGTTGGCGGCGTGGTGCGCGCCCGCGCGCTGGCCAAGCAACTGAATTGCGATCTCGCCATCATCGACAAACGCCGTCCGCGCGCCAACGTGAGCGAAGTGATGCACGTGATCGGCGAAATCGACGGCCGCAACTGCGTCATCATGGACGACATGATCGACACCGCTGGCACATTGGTCAAAGCGGCGGAGGTGCTGAAAGAGCGTGGCGCGAAGAAGGTCTATGCCTATTGCACCCACCCGATCTTTTCGGGTCCCGCGATCGAGCGAATTACCCAAGGATCCGCCCTCGACGAGGTGGTTGTGACCAACACGATTCCCCTCTCCGATGTTGCAATGGGTTGCGGAAAGATTCGCCAGCTCTCGGTCGCGCCGCTCATTGCGGAAACGATCCAGCGCATCGCCAAGGGCGAGTCGGTCATGAGTTTGTTCTCGGATCAGGAAAACCTGTTCTGAGCAAAAAGCCGGGCTTCCTTTCGGAAGCCCTTTTTAAACCGGAGTCGCACTGGTCGCGGTCGACTTCCACAGGAGTGAGTTATGAAATTCGTCGCTTATGAGCGCGCAAAGCAGGGCACGGGTGCGAGCCGCCGTCTCCGCATTTCGGGCAAGACGCCCGGTATCGTCTATGGTGGTGAAGGCCAGCCCCAGCTGATCGAACTCGATCACAACGCGCTGTGGCACGCCCTCAAGAAGGAAGCCTTCCACTCGTCCATCCTCGAAATGGACCTCGGTGGCAACACCAGCAAAGTGCTGCTGCGTGACGTGCAGTACCACCCGTTCCGTCCGCTCGTGCAACACGTCGACTTCCAACGTGTCGACGCGCGTACCCGGATGACCGTCAAGGTGCCGCTGCACTTCAAGGGTGAAGAAGAGTCCACCGCCGTCAAGCTCGACCACAATCTCGTGAATCACGTGATGACCGAACTCGAAGTCAGCTGCTTGCCCGCAGATCTGCCCGAGTTCATCGAAGTCGACCTTTCGAGTCTGACCAAGAATGCCACGATCCATGTCAACGACCTCAAGCTGCCGAAGGGCCTGAAGTACGTGAGCCATGGCAAGGGCAATCCGGTGGTGGTGTCCGCCGTGTCGCCGCTGGTCGCCGAAGAGCCGGCCGCTGGCGCAGAAGGCGCTGCTGGCGCCGAAGGTGCTCCGGCAGCTGCCAAGGCCGACGCCAAGGCACCCGCGAAGAAGAAGTAATTCGCCCCTTCGCTGTTGCGTCCGATGGCCCGCCCTGTGCGGGCCATCTCTTTTTGAGGCCGCACCAAACCCGAACAAGATAATCCACGCATGATCAAGCTATTCGTTGGCCTCGGCAATCCGGGCCCTGAGTACGAAGCCACTCGGCACAACGCCGGGTTCTGGTGGATCGATGCGCTTGCGCGCGATCTGAAAGTCACGCTGTCGCCGGAACGGTCCTATCACGGGCTGGTTGCTCGGACGCAAGTGAGTGGGAGGCCGATCTGGCTGCTCGAGCCCCAAACTTTCATGAACCTCTCCGGCAAGTCAGTCGCGGCATTGGCTCGCTTCTTCAAAATCGAACCAAGCGAGATCCTGGTGGCGCACGACGAACTCGACGTGGTGCCAGGCCAGGCCAAGCTCAAGCTTGGAGGCAGCCATGCCGGGCACAACGGCCTGAGAGATATTCACGCGCAACTCGGCACCGCCGACTATTGGCGCCTGCGCTTGGGCATTGGTCATCCGGGAGTCAAATCGGAAGTCGTCAATTGGGTTCTGAAAAAGCCGCTGAAGGAACAGCGCGAAGCCATCGAAGACGCCATCGTCCGCACGCTGCATGCCTTCCCGGCGCTGGCTGCGGGCGAGATGGACAAGGCGACATTGCTCATTCACACGAGCAAGCCGCCGCGCCCTAAACCGCCGAGGCGCGAGCCGGGGGACGGGGGCGGAGGCGAACCCGCCGCGGGTTAGCGGAGAGAAAGCGAAAGGGAGAAATAAAAATGAAACTGTCACGTCCAAAGATCGCCGCTCGCAGCGCATTGCTGCTGGCGGGAGCGTGCTTCCACTGGGGCGCTCTGGCCGCGGAAAGCATTGGTGCCGGCGGTGCCTGGCGCTGCGGCAACACCTATACCGACCAACCTTGCGCCGGCGGCAAGGAGCTCGACCTGGACGACACGAGAAATTCAGAGCAAAAGCGCGTCGCTGATCAATCGACACGCGATGCGCAGATTGCCGCCGACCGGATGAAGAGCGACCGCCTTCGCCTTGAGGCCAAGCACGCGCAACAGCGGCCCATCCTGATCGGAGACAAGCCCAAGGAGGCGCGGAAGACACAGACCCGGCCGGACAAGGATGCATCCAAGAAGCCGAAGAAAGGAAAGGACACCGTCTACGTGAGCGCACAGGCTGCCAGAGCCGCAGAAGCAGCGCCGCCAAAGAAGTCGAAGAAGTCCGGCGCCAGGAAGCCCAGCGAATAGCTAGGAAGCAGCCACGGGTGGGCCGCTCTCGGTCCCGCCGCCCTGAGCGGCCGCCTTGTCGGCCGTGAGGCGCTCAAACTTCTGCCAGAGAGTCTCGCGTGACTCGGCATGCTCGGGGTTGGTCGGAATGCAGGCGACCGGGCATATCTGCACGCATTGAGGCTCATCGAAGTGCCCCACGCATTCGGTGCACTTGTGCGGATCAATCTCGTAGATCTCGGTGCCCATGTAGATCGCGTCGTTCGGGCACTCAGGCTCGCACACATCGCAGTTGATGCATTCGTCGGTGATCATGAGGGCCATGTGCGGATTATCGATCGCCGCGAATCGGGCCGCCAAAATGGCGCCGATGCCCCCACCAGGGGCGCGCCGATGGGCCGAAAGCCAGCAGCCCCGGCACGCTCGTTGCAAGACTCGGGTTATGCTGCGGCCCGCCCTATGAGTCTGTTTCTTTTCAAGCGCTTCATCACGCTGATTGCCACCCTGATCGGCGCTTCCATCATCGTCTTTCTCGTGCTGGAGATCCTGCCGGGCAATGCCGCGCAGATGCTCATGGGACCGGACGCCGCACCCGACGCCGTGGCGGCGCTCGCCACCAAGCTTGGGCTCGACCAGCCGGCGTGGAGCCGCTACTGGCACTGGATCGGCGGGCTCCTGACCGGCCAACTTGGCGACAGCTACACCTACAGCTCGCCCGTTCTGGACCTGATCCTCGAACGTCTTGCACTCACTGTACCGCTGGCCCTGCTTGCAATGGCTTTCACGACGGCGCTGGCATTGGTCGTCGGCGTGACCGCCGCGGCGCGCCACAACAAGCTGGGCGATGTCGGGTTGATGGGGCTCACGCAGGTCGGCGTCGCCATACCCAACTTCTGGTTCGCGATCCTGCTGATCCTCGTCTTTTCGGTTCAACTCCAGTGGTTCTCGGCGGGTGGCTTCGAAGGCTGGGGCGAAGGCATCTTCGCGGGCCTGAAGGCGCTGCTGCTCCCGGCGTTGTCGCTCGCCGTCGTGCAAGCCGCGATCCTCGCCCGCATCACGCGTTCGGCGGTTCTCGAAGTCATGCGTGAAGATTTCGTGCGCACCGCGCGAGCCAAGGGCGTTTCGCAGCGGGCGGTGCTCTGGCGGCACGTACTGCGCAATGCGCTGATCCCGGTCGTCACAGTGATGGGCATGCAGTTTTCCGAGCTGCTCGCGGGCACGATCGTGGTCGAAAACGTCTTCTACCTGCCGGGGCTCGGCCGCCTTATCTTCCAGGCAATCAGCAATCGCGACCTGATCGTGGTGCGTAACTGCGTGATGTTGCTGGCTGCGATGGTCGTCATCGTCAATTTCGTCGTCGACGTTCTGTATGCCGTCATCGACCCCCGCATCAAGGCGAGCGACATATGAGCGCCATTCCCGCAACGACACCCAGCGCGGCTGCTTTCAAGGTGCCGGGCTTTTGGCGCCGTGCGCTGCACCACCCGAGCTTTGCCGTCGGGGCTGTCCTCACGCTGCTTCTGCTGGTGGCCGCTGCCGTCTCCCTGGTCTGGACCCCTTGGTCGCCGTATGAGATGGACCTTGCCAGCAAGCTCCAGCGGCCAAGCGCAGCGCATTGGCTGGGCACCGATACCTTCGGGCGTGACGTGGCGTCGCTGTTGCTGGTCGGCGCCCGTGCATCGATTCTGGTTGGCGTGATCGCGGTAGGCATCGGCCTCACCGTGGGAACCGCGCTGGGCCTGCTTGCGGCGGCACGGCGCGGGTGGGTCGAGGAAGCGATCATGCGGTTCAGCGACTTCACGATGGCTTTTCCGGCGATCCTGTCGGCCATCATGATGACGGCGGTCTTCGGCGCCGGCATCGTGAACGCCATCATTGCGATCGGCATCTACAACATTCCTACTTTTGCCCGCATCACGCGCGCGTCGGCCAATGCGATCTGGTCGCGCGAATACGTCGCCGCAGCGCGCGCCTGCGGCAAGGGCCCGTTCGCGATCACGATGCAGCATGTACTGCCCAATATCTCGGCGGTGCTGATCGTGCAGATCACGATCCGCTTCGCGATTGCCATCCTGGCCGAGGCCGCGCTGTCGTACCTCGGACTCGGCACGCAGCCGCCGCAGCCTTCGTGGGGGCGCATGTTGAGCGAAGCGCAGACGATGATGTTCCAGGCGCCACTGCTCGCTGTTTTTCCGGGCGTGGCGATTGCGCTGGCCGTGCTCGGCTTGAACCTTCTCGGCGATGGATTGCGCGACCTGCTCGACCCCCGCCTCGCCCGCGCGCGCTGACCGCCTATGCCTCTCCTCGAAGTCGACAATCTTCACGTTGAACTGCAGACCCAGCGCGGCCCGGCCGAAGCGGTGCGCGGCGTGAGCTTCACGCTGGAGCGCGGCGAAACCCTCGGCATCGTCGGCGAATCAGGCTGCGGCAAATCCATCACCGTGCAATCGCTGATGGGGCTGCTCCCGTCGACCGCCAAAGTCTCGGGCAGCATCCGATTCGAGGGCACCGAACTCGTCGGGCTGCCGGAGCGCGAGATGTGCAAGCTTCGTGGCGACCGCATCGGCATGATTTTTCAGGAACCGATGACCGCGCTGAATCCGGTCCACACCATTGCGCGCCAGGTCGGCGAACCCTTGCGCCTGCACCGCGGCCTCTCCGCTGCCGATGCCCGCAAGGAAGCCCTTGCGCTGCTCGAGCGCGTCGGCATTCCTGATGCCTCATCGCGGCTGGATGCCTATCCGCATCAGTTTTCAGGAGGCCAGCGGCAGCGCATCGGCATCGCCATGGCATTGGCGTGCGGACCCGACCTGCTGATCGCCGACGAGCCGACAACCGCGCTCGACGTCACCATCCAGAAGCAGATTCTCGATTTGATCCGAGGTCTCGTCGCCGAGCGCGGCATGGCGCTCATCCTGATCTCGCATGATCTGGGCGTCATTGCTCAAAGCGTGTCGAAGATGCTGGTGATGTATGGCGGCAGCGTGGTCGAAAGCGGCCCCACGGCAGCGGTCTTCGCAGAAAGAGCGCACCCCTACACCAAGGGTCTCTTCGCGGCCCGGCCCGCACTTGGAGCGCCGCGCGGGGTCAAGCTCGCGACCATCAAAGGAAGCGTGCCTGAGCTCGTCGACTTGCCGGCAGGATGCCCGTTCGCCGGCCGCTGCAGCTACACGGTCGATGCCTGTCAGGCAACGCGCCCGGAGCCGGTGCGGCTTCCCCATGACCATCTGGCGCGATGCATCCGGCTCGACGCAGTCGCGGCCACGGAGGGACTGATCGCATGACGGACCCCATTGAACCAGGCGTTCTCCTCGAAGTGACTGACCTGGTCCGGCACTACACGCTGCCGCGTGAACGCCTTTTCGGGCCTCCGCCGATGGTCAAGGCGCTCAACGGCGTCAGCTTCAGCATTTCTGAGGGCCACAGCCTCGGCATCGTCGGCGAATCCGGCTCCGGCAAATCGACCATCGCCCGGCTGGTGATGGCGCTCGATCGGCCGAGCTCAGGAACCGTCAAATTGCTCAACCGCGATCTGCACGCGCTGCCGAGCGATCAACTGCGAAGAGCCCGGCGAGACGTGCAGATGGTGTTCCAGGACCCCTATGGCTCGCTCGACCCCCGCCAGACTGTCGCGCGCATCGTGGCCGAGCCGCTCGAAGCCCTCGGCGAAACAAGCCGCGCCGAACAGCAGGAGCGCGCAGGCGAATCGCTGGCCGCGGTCGGCCTGCGAGCCAATGACCTGCACAAGTACCCCCACGAATTCTCCGGCGGCCAACGGCAGCGGATCGCGATTGCGCGCGCGCTGATCACGCGCCCCAAACTGATCGTCGCGGACGAACCCGTGAGCGCGCTCGACGTGTCGGTGCAGGCGCAGGTGCTCAATCTCATGCAAGACTTGCAGCAACAGTATGGAATCAGCTATCTGCTCATCAGCCACGACCTGGCGGTGGTGAACCACCTGTGCGACCAGGTCTGCGTGCTTCATCGGGGCCTCATCGTCGAGCGCGGTTCGCCGCAGCATCTCTTTGCGCACGCGGAGCATCCCTACACGCGGAGCTTGCTGGCGGCCGTGCCGCGCGCAGAGCCGGTAGCAGCGGCATGAGCAAATACTTGCCCCGCAGGCTGCGTCTCGCGATGATGTAACGTTCTATTTCCTTTCCACAAAGCCTTTCCCTGGAGCCCTGACCATGTTGAATCGCCGCACCCTCATGACCACCGCCGCGCTCGCCACCGTGCCGCTCGCGCTGCCGCAGTTGGCATTGGCCCAGGGCCGCAAGGATGCGATGGTGCTTGGCATTGCGCTCGAGCCGCCGGGCCTGGACCCGACCGCCGGCGCGGCTTCGGCAATTGGCGAAATCGTCCAATACAACATCCTCGAGACGCTGACCAAGATCAATTCCGACGGCAGCGTCACACCGCTCCTGGCCGAGAGCTGGGAGGTCTCGCCGGACCTGCGCACCTACACCTTCAAGCTGCGCCGGGGTGTCAAGTTTCAGAACGGCGAACCGTTCAATGCGCAGGCCGTCAAATTTTCCTTCGACCGCGCCGGAAGCGAAAAAAGCACCAACAAGGACAAGCGCACCTTCGCGAGCCTGAAGACACAGGTGGTCGAGGACTACACGGTCGTCGTCATCAACAGCGAGATCGACCCCGACCTGCCCTTCCTCCTGGGCCAGGCCACAGCCGTCATCGTCGAGCCCAAGAGTGCCGACACGAACGCCACCAAGCCGATCGGCACCGGACCCTACAAGCTCGATAGCTGGAACAAAGGGAGTTCGCTGACGCTGAGCAAGTGGGACGGCTTCCGCAACCCCGGCGCGGCGAAGATCAACAAGGTGACGTTCCGCTTCATCTCGGATCCCGCAGCGCAAGCGGCCGCGGTGCTGGCAGGCGACGTCGATGCCTTCCCGCGCATCGCGACGCGCGTGGTGCCGCAGTTCAAGGCCAACCCGCAGTACCAGGTGATCTTGAGCGGCTCGCGGGCCAAGACGATCGTTTCGATCAACAACAAGCGCAAGCCGCTTGACGATGTCCGCGTCCGCCGCGCCATATCGATGGCCATCGACCGCAAGGCAGTGATCGAGGGCGCCGTCGACGGCTTTGGCGTACCTATCGGCAGCCACTATGTGCCGGGCGCCGCGGGCTATGTCGACACGACTGGCGTCAATCCTTTCAACATCGAGAAGGCGAAGCAACTCCTGGCCGAGGCGGGCGTGAAGACTCCGCTCGATCTCACCATGACGGTGCCCCCACCGCCCTATGCGCGCCAAGGTTCCGAAGTGGTCGCGGCGCAATTGGCCAAGATCGGCATCAACGTGAAGATCCAGAACGTCGAGTGGGCGCAATGGCTGAGCGGCACCTACGGCAACAAGGACTACGACCTCAGCATCGTTTCCCACGTCGAGCCGTTCGACCTCGGCAACTATGCCAAGGCCGACTATTACTGGGGCTACCAATCGAAGGACTTCAACGCGCTGTACGACAAGATCAAGACCACGGGCAACACCGCCGAGCGCAACAAGCTTCTGGGCGACGCCCAGCGCATGCTTGCCAATGATGCGGCCAACGCCTTCCTCTTCCAGCCGCAGTGGCCCACTGTCGCCAAGAAGGGGGTCAAGGGCCTCTGGAAGGACATGCCCATCTTTGTCAACGATCTGTCGGCGTTGTCCTGGTCGTGAACACTCCCTTGAACGAACTGAGCGCGCGCGAACTCATCGTCGCCTATCGCGAAAAAAAGCTCTCGCCGGTCGAGGTCACGCAAGCCGTTCTCGATCATGCGGCGCGCTGGGAGCCGCATTTGCAAGCCACGTGGCTGCTTCGTCCCGATGCCGCCCTCGAACAGGCGCGCTCGTCCGAAGCTCGCTGGCGGCGCGGTGAGCCACAGGGTCCGCTCGACGGCGTGCCAACGACCATCAAGGAAAACATCGCGACGCGCGGCGATCCCCTCCCTGCCGGCACCGCGGCTGTCGAGCTGAAACCTGCCCAGTCGGATGCTCCGCCCGCTGCCCGGCTCAGGGAAGCCGGCGCGGTGATCTTCAGCAAAACCACGATGCCGGACTACGGCATGTTGTCTTCGGGACTGTCGAGCTTCCATACCTTGGCGCGCAATCCCTGGGACCTTTCGAAAACGCCGGGCGGCTCCAGCGCCGGCGCTGGCGCGGCAGCGGCTGCGGGCTATGGTCCGCTGCATATCGGCACCGACATTGGCGGCTCGCTGCGCCTGCCTGCCGGCTGGTGCGGGATCTTCACGCTCAAGCCCAGCCTCGGCCGCGTCCCCATCGACCCGCCCTACATGGGCCGGGCCGCCGGGCCGATGACGCGCACGGTGGGCGACACCGCCCTGATGATGCAGACGCTCGCGCAGCCGGACGCCCGCGACAGCATGAGCCTGCCCGCGCAGGAGATAGATTGGGCATCGTTCGAGGTGGACATCGACCACCTTCGGGGTCTTCGAATCGGTCTCCTGCTGGATGCCGGCTGCGGACTCGCCGTTGAGCCGGAAATCCGGCAGGCCGTCGAACACGCCGCCCGACTCTTCGAGCGCGCGGGCGCGATCGTGGAGACCATGCAACCCTTCATGTCGCAGGCCATGCTCGACGGCATGGACCATTTCTGGCGCATGCGCTCGCTGGTAGACATGAACGCGCTGAAGCCGGAACAACGCGCCAAGGTGCTGCCTTACATCCGCGCATGGGCCGAGAGCGCAGCCGGTTTCAGCGGCGAGCACGTGTTTCGTGGATTCAGCCAGTTTCATGCAACGCGGCTTGCCGCTGTGGCGGCCTGCGCGAAATACGACTATGTGATCTCGCCGACTGCGCCGAACATGCCCGCTCCGGCCGAAGCGCCGTCGCCCACCAACGACCCGCTCCGACCGTTGGAGCACATTGGCTTCACGGTCCCGTACAACATGTCCGAACAGCCGGCCGCGTCGATCAACTGCGGCTACAGCCCGAGCGGCTTGCCGATCGGCCTGCAGATTGCCGGACATCGTTTTGACGACCTGGGTGTTCTGAAGGTCTCGCGCGCTTTCGAACTGATCCGCGAACCTCAAAGGCCCTGGCCCCAGCCGCAGGTCTGAAGCGGCAGTATCGTTCTCTCGATCGATATTCTCCAGGAATAGCCTTGAGTTCAGCGCCCCGATCTTGCGACAGCCTCGGCAATCCGGTCAGCGTTGCCGATCCGGCCGCTTTGCGCGCGATCAACGATTTTGTCGAAGGCTTCATCTCCTGCGAGACGCGCGCAGCCGACGTGCTCGCCGCCGCAGAGGATCCGAGTGCCATCGTGCAGGCGTACTGCGCGACGCTGCACCTGTTCGCGGAGTCGGGCGACGCCGCGGCAAACGCACGTCCCTTCATCGAGCGCGCACAAGCCGCCGCGGCGCAGGCGACATTGCGCGAGCAGCGCTACATTGCGGCCATCGCAGCCTGGGCAGATGGCGCCATCGACCAAGCCATTGCCCTGCATCAGGAGCAGGCCCTGGAGCACCCGCGCGATCTGGCGTCCATCAAGCTGGGGCAGTACCACTGCTTCAACATCGGCGATTGCCCTGGCATGCTGCGGCTAGCGCTTGCTGCGCTGCCTTCGGCTGCCGATGTGCCCTATGTCCATGGCATGGCCGCATTCGCGTACGAGCAATGCCACCTGATGCGGCAGGCCGAATCAAGCGCGCGCCGCGCAATCGGCATGGAACGCAAGGAACCGTGGGCTCACCACGCGCTGGCCCATGTCATGCTGACCGAAGGCCGCCTCGACGAGGGCCTGAAATTCATGCAGGGCGTGAGCGACACATGGGTGGGCCTCAATTCGTTCATGGTCACGCACAACTGGTGGCATGTGGCGCTCTTCCAGATCGACCTCGGGCGGAACGCGGAGGCACTGGACACCTATGACCGCCACGTCTGGGGCGTCGTCAAAGACTACTCGCAGGACCAGATCGGCGCAGTTTCCCTGCTCGCGCGACTCGAGTTGTCGGGTATCGACGTGGGGGATCGTTGGCAGGATGTCGCCACCCATCTTCTCGGGCGGCTCGATGATCACGTGCTGCCCTTTCTCGATCTGCAATATCTCTACGGCCTCGCGCGCGCGGGTCGGCCGGAAGCCGACATGCTGTTGAGCCGCATCGAATCGTTCGCGCCGACTGCATCGCCTTCCACGCGTGACGCCTGGCAGCGCGTCTGCTTGCCGGCCGCACGCGGCTTGCTCTCACATGCGCGCGGCGATGCGGCGTCCGCCATCGAATGGCTGGGGCTGGCACTGCCGAGGCTGGTCGAGATTGGCGGCAGCCATGCGCAGCGCGATCTTTTCGAGCAGGTCTATCTCGATGCCTTGATCCGGCACGGAACCAAGACCACCTTGGCCGGTGCGCAGGGCCTCCTGCAGCAACAGGTCAATGCGCAGCCCGAGTCTGTGCGGCTTCGCCGACAAGCCGGCGCGATCTATGGGCGGCTCGGCCTGACCGCGTAGATCAGCCCTTGGCGACTTCGTGCGCCGCCATCTGCTCCAGCGCCTTCACCAGCGCGGAGTGATCGAGTTGGTCCCAACCATGGGCGGCGCAGGACTGCATCAGTTGTGCGGCCGACGCCGTTTGCGGCAGCGCCACGTCCATCGCTTTCGCGCCGGACAGCGCCAGATTCAAATCCTTCTGGTGCAGCGCGATGCGAAAGCCTGGATCGAAGGTGCGTTTGATCATCCGCTCGCCATGCACTTCGAGAATGCGGCTGGCCGCGAAGCCGCCCATCAGCGCCTGACGAACCTTTGCAGGATCGGCTCCGGCCTTGCTGGCGAACAGCAGCGCCTCGCCGACGGCGGCAATATTGAGCGCGACGATGATCTGGTTCGCCACCTTGGTGGTCTGCCCGTCGCCGTTGCCGCCGACGAGGGTGATGTTCTTGCCCATTGCTTCGAAGAGCGGCTTGGCACGCTCAAACACGGCCTCCTCGCCGCCAACCATGATGGTGAGGCTCGCCGCCTTCGCGCCGACTTCGCCACCAGAGACCGGCGCGTCGAGGTAGTCGCATCCCAGCTCGTTGATCTTCTTGGCGAAACGCTTGGTCTCCATGGGCGCGATCGAGCTCATGTCGATGACAAGCTTGCCTTTGGTGAGGCCGGAGGCAACGCCGTCTTCGCCAAACAGAACCAGCTCGACGTCCGGCGTGTCGGGCAGCATCAGGATCACGACGTCCGCCGCGCGGGCGACGTCGGCATTCGTGCCGCAGGCCGTGGCCGTCTTCAACGCCTCCGGGACCTGGCGACGCGTGCGCACGAACATTTCGTGCCCGGCCTTCAAGAGGTTCTGCGCCATCGGCGCGCCCATGATGCCCAGTCCGATGAATCCGATTTTCATGATGGATGTCCTTTCGTTCAGTAAGAGCTTGAGGCGGACGACGTGCCGGCCGGCTGCGTCGCGCGCATCTTTGCGAGCACCTGTTGCGAGCCTGCGGCAATAAGCCGCGCATCCGAGCTCACGGTGACGAACTGGAACCCCTTGGCGATCCGCGCCAGCGCGCCCTCGGGCGTGCCGTTGTGAATGCCTGCGACCAGCCCGTGCGCCTTGGCGCGAGCGAGGATGTGATCAATGGCCTGTTCAACCGGAGGGTCCACGTCGTCGAAAACCGGCCTGCACCCCAGGGCAAGCGAAAGGTCCGATGGACCGATGTACACCGCGTCCAGTCCTTCCACGGACATGATCGCGTCGAGATTTTCGAGCGCCTGCGCGGTCTCGATCATCGCGAAGGTCACGATGGTGTCGTTCGCATGCTGGGCATAGTCGGCGCCGCCGTACAGCAGGGCCCGAACAGGCCCGAAGCTGCGGGTGCCGCGCGGCGCGTAATGCGTGTAGGCGACCAGCCGCGCCGCTTCATCGGGCGTATTGATCATTGGGCAGATGACGCCGTAGGCACCCGCATCGAGTGATTTCATCAACGCGCCAGGATCGAGCCAGGGCACGCGAACAACGGGCACCGTATCGGTGGTCGAGATGGCCTGCAGCATCGGGATCATCGACTGATAGTCGATGACGCCATGTTGCAGGTCGACGGTGAGCGAATCCCAACCTTGGTGGGCCATGGTTTCGGCCGAGAAGCCGTTGGGAATCGCGAGCCAGCCGTTGACCGCGGCACCTCCCGTCTTCCAAAGCGCCCGCAGGCGGTTTTCTCTCATGGGAACTCCTTGTTCTAGCGGTCGAAAGCAGGTCGCTTCGGGTCGAAAGTCCAGCCCGGAATCAGGCATTGCATCGCGACCGCATCATCGCGCGATCCCAGGCCGTGCTGTTTGTAAAGCTGGTGCGCCTTCTCGACTTCGGCCATGTCGAGTTCGACGCCCAGTCCGGGTTTCGTCGGCACCCGCACCAAGCCGCCTTCGATGCGCAGCGGTTCCTTGGTCAGCCGCTGGCCGTCCTGCCAGATCCAGTGGGTGTCGATGGCGGTCACGCGGCCCGGCGCGGCGGCGCCAACGTGCGTGAACATCGCCAGCGAAACGTCGAAGTGGTTGTTCGAGTGCGAACCCCAGGTCAACCCCCAGTCGCGGCAGGTCTGCGCAACGCGCACGGAACCGGCCATGGTCCAGAAATGCGGGTCCGCCAAGGGTATGTCGACGGACTGGAGCGCGAGCGCGTGGCTCATCTGACGCCAGTCAGTAGCGATCATGTTGGTCGCGGTCGGCAGGCCTGTGGCCCGGCGAAACTCGGCCATCACTTCGCGGCCCGAGAAACCCTCCTCGGCCCCGCAAGGATCCTCCGCGTACGCGACCACGCCGCGCATGTCGCGCATCAGGCGGATCGCGTCTTTCAGCAGCCAGCCACCGTTGGGGTCCAGCGTGACGCGCGCCTGCGGGAAGCGCTCGTGCAACGCAACCACCGCTTCGATTTCCTCGTCTCCGCGCAGCACGCCGCCCTTGAGCTTGAAGTCATTGAAGCCGTACCGCTCTCGGGCAGCCTCCGCCAGCCGCACGATCGCCTCTGGACTCATGGCTTTTTCGTGCCGGAGCCGGAACCAGTCGTTGTCAGCCTGCGGCTCCCGCGCGTACGGAAGGTCGGACTTGTCGCGGTCGCCGACGAAGAAAAGGTAGCCCAGCATTTCGACCGCGTCACGCTGCTGGCCTTCGCCGAGCAGCGCTGCGACAGGCACGTCCAGAAACTGGCCGAGCAAGTCGAGCATTGCAGACTCCACGGCCGTCACCGCATGGATGGTGGTGCGCAGGTCGAAGGTCTGCAAGCCGCGGCCGCCGGCATCACGGTCGGCGAACTTCTGCTGCAGTTGCTGCAACACACGCTGGTGGCCGCCGATGGACTGCCCGACGATGAGATCGCGCGCGTCTTCGAGCGTCTGGCGGATCTTTTCGCCGCCAGGTACTTCGCCGACCCCCGTCCGGCCCGCGCTGTCGGTGAGGATCAGGAGATTGCGCGTAAAGAAAGGGCCGTGGGCGCCGCTCAGGTTCAACAGCATGCTGTCGCGGCCGGCGACGGGGATCACGCGCAAGCCGGAGATGGTGGGCGTTGAATTGCGATCGGGATTGGGATCGCGATGGGGATTGGACATCGAATGGACTCGAGTTGAATCTGGGGCATCAATCGGCGGTGATCTTGCCGGTCTCGATCACTTTCTTCCAGCGCGCCGATTCCTGCTGCTGAAAGGCTGCGAATTCGGCAGGCGTGTTGCCGACGACCTCCAAGCCGATCGCCGTGAACTGCTTCCTGACGGCCGGGTCGTTGAGGGCGGCCACCATTGCATCGTGCGCCTTGTCTCGCACGGCGGGCGGCAAGCCCTTGGGCGCGACGATGGCTTGCCATGAATAGACCTCGACGTTCTTCACCCCGGCCTCTGCCGTGGTCGGAACATCGGGGAGCACGGGCGAGCGCTTGTCGCCCGTGACGGCAAGTGCCTTGAGTTTGCCGGCCTTGATGTTCTGGAACACCGCATTGACATTCTGGAACGAGGCGTCGACCTGGCCGCCGAGCAGGTCGGTGATGGCTGGCGCGCCGCCCTTATAGGGAACGTGGAGTCCGCTCGTGCCGGTCTGCTGCCAGAAAAGCACTGCCGTCAGGTGGTCGCTCGATCCGTTGCCCGAAGAAGCGAAAGTCATCTTGCCGGGATTCGCCTTCAGGTAGCCAATGACATCGGCGACGGACTTGTGCGGCGAATTCGCGGGCACGACGAGGACATTCGGCGCCTGCACAGCGACCGTGATCAGGTCGAAGTCCTTGGAGGCGTCGTACTGCATCCCCTTGATGAGGTGGGGCGCGATGACCAAGGGACCGAGCGAGGTGACCAGGAAAGTGGAACCGTCCGGCGCCGAACGCTTGACCTGGGTCGCCCCGATGGTGCCCGTGGCCCCGGCCTTGTTGTCGACCAGGAAGGTCTGCCCCAATTTGTCGGCGAGCTTCGGCGTGATGGCTCGAGCGACCATGTCAGTCGATCCGCCGGGAGGAAACGGAACGACGAAAGTGACCGGCTTTTGCGGCCACTCTTGTGCATGCGCGATGCTGACGGCGGCCAACGCGACGCCGAGGGAAACCAGTAGTTTTTTCATGATGTTCGTCTGTTCGAAACGATTCCAAATGGTAGCGCTATCGTGCCGCAATGATAGCGCTACCGTCGTAAACAAAACAGACGCTCTCTCTCAGGGTTTGCCCTCAGGCGCTTTCCCGGTCGACGATCGAAAAGCCGACGTCGACGACCCGCTGTTCGACCTCCCGCCCTTCGGCGCGGTCGATGATGAACTGCGCCGCCTGACGACCAATGGCCGCGCCATCGATCCGCACCGTGGTCAGTGCCGGTTCAAAGTCAGCGGCGAACTCCAGGTCTCCGAAGCCCACGACCGCAAGTTGCGCCGGTACGGAGATCCCTTGTGCCCGCGCCTCGACCAAGACACCCAACGCGAGAAGATCTGAGCTGCAGAACACCGCGTCAGTGTCGGGAAACTCGCGGAGCAATTCCGCGAGCGCCGCCCGGCCGCTCTTCAGTGTGGTGGGCGCCGGCACCGGAAAAACCGGCACATCACGCAAGCCCAGTGAGCGTGCCGCTGTGCAAAAAGCCTCGTGGCGCCGCCGGGAGCGCTCATCGTCGCCCGCTACCACCGCCAAGTTACGGCGCCCCCTGCCTCGCAGGAAGTCGACCACAGTCCGGCCAACTTCCACGTGCGAAAAACCCACCAGCATGTCAAGCGGCGTCGGCGTGAGGTCCCATGTTTCGACCACCGGAATTCCGGCGGCCAGCAGGCGCCTGCGGCCTTCGGGCGAATGCATGATGCCGGTGAGCACGATGCCGTCGGGCCGCCGGCCGATGATGGCTTCGAGCAACGCATCCTCACGGGAATCCACATACCCGGTTTGCCCGAGCATCAGCTGGTAGCCGCGCTCCGCCAGCGCCTCGGTCAGCGATTGCACCGTCTGCAGGAAAACAGGCCCGGACATGGTCGGCACCACGGCAGCAACAAGCCGGCTGCGCGTCGAGGCGAGCCCACCAGCGAGCACATTGCGCACGTAACCGGTCCGTCGCACGGCGTCGGTGACTTTTTGCAGAGCCTCCGCCGACACCTGCGACGGGGAACTCAAGGCGCGCGATGCGGTTATGGGTGCGACGCCGGCGAGCTTTGCCACGTCGTGCAACGTTACAGCGCCGCTGCCTCGGCGGGCGCGTCTGGTGGGAACGTCGTCTTTGCTCATCGGCGCATTCTAGGCGCCACGATAGCGCTACCAGCGCTTGTGTCCCACCTGAAAATCGTTGCGGCCGCTGCGGTCGGCACCCTTGAGGAGCCAGAGCGGCCGCTCGGCAAAGTTGACGGCCAAGCCGGTCTTCCCGTCCGACGGCCGCAAGTCACGTTCGAACACCGATGTCGAAGGCATGTACCGCAGCGCCACGCCCGTCCGTCTCTTGGCGGACGTATTCGCCTGGGCGCCATGGATCATGAAAACATCGTGCATGGACATCTGGCCCGGCTGCAGTTCCAGGTCGACCGCCGCCGCTTCGTCGAAGCTGCCGGCCGCCATGCGCTGGTTGAGGGTCAGGTCCGACCGGTCTTCGTGCAGATGATCGTGAAGAACCTGCCCTCGATGTGAGCGCGGGATGACCCGCAGGCACCCGTTTTCGGTCGTCGATTCCTCGAGCGCGACCCAGACCGTGCAAGTGGCCAGCGGCCGTATCGGCCAATAGTGGCCGTCCTGATGCCACGGCGTTTCATAGCCTTCGGCCGGTGGCTTGCAGAAGACGTGGCAGCCCCAGAGGATCACGTCGTCGCCGATGGCACCGGACACGAGTTCGACGATCTCCGGGTCCATGGCCAAATCGAGGAAGTGACGGCTGCCGCGCACGCCTTCGCCGTTGTCGCCCTCGATGTGCGCCGAGACGAGCTTCTCCGGGCGCACGCCCGGGTTGTCGCGGATCAACGCATCGAGCGCCTCACGCATGACCGCGGTGCGCTCCGGAGAAAGCCGAAACTGCGGTATGACCCAGCCCTCAGCCTTGTAGTGGTCGATTTCTTGCGCGGACATTCGGGCCATCGATGCATCTCCTGAGAGACGCACATTATGGGGAAACAGCGCAAACCGAGAGCGATTCGCGCTCGCAGCGGCTTATTTCTCGACGCTCTTCAGATGGCGGCGCTGGTCATAGGTGGGTTGCGCCGGCAGATCGGCCAGATGGCGGGTGTCGGCCCAATCGACGATCTCGAGGTCTTCCGGCGCAGAGGCATCGGCGATGCGGATCCGGTTGAAGCCGGCGTTAGGGATCTCGCTTTGGCGCGGTCCGTTCAGCCCAAGCGCGCGGGCGGTGCGCCAGACCATGTCGAGCACGCCCCCGTGCGTCACCACGAGCACGCGCTGACCCGAATGGACCTCGGCGATGTTTCCGAGCGCCTGCATGATCCGGCTGTGGAACTGCCGCGGCGACTCGCCTTCGGGCATTGCGTGATCTTCGCGAAACTTCAGCCAGTCCTCCCAGGCGCGAGGGTGCAGGCTCTGGATTTCGTCAGCCCGCATGCCTTCGACCACGCCGAAGTTCTGCTCGCGCAATGCAACGGTGGTCACGATCTCCAGCCCGAGTAATTGCGCGGCCGGCGCAGCGGTCTGTTGCGCACGCATCAGGTCGCTGCTGACCAGGTGATCGATCGGCTCGTCAGCCAACCGCAGGCCGAGCCGGCGGGCCTGCTCATGGCCCATGTCATTGAGGGGAACGTCGATGTGGCCCTGAAAGCGGAGTTCGCGGTTCCAGTCGGTTTCACCGTGGCGGATCAGAATGAGTTCGGTAGTGGGCATAGGCAGGGGCATATTGTCCCTGCAGAGAGCGACGGCGATGTGTCCGTGTTCATCGCGGAGAATTCGCCGATGCCAACTCTTATCCTGCTGCCCGGTCTCGCCTGCGACGCACGCCTCTGGGAAGCCCAGATCCCTTCCCTGCCCCGATCGCTCGGCGTCGAGGTGACGGACGTGCACATGCGGCACGATCGCATCGAAACCATGGCTGCGGCGCTGCTCTCGGAACATTCAGGCTCGCTGATCCTCTGCGGCGCATCGATGGGCGGGATGATTGCCATGGAAGCCGCCCGGCAGGCTCCCGAACGCATCGCCGGCCTGGCGCTGCTTGGCACCAATGCGCGTCCGGAGACGCCGGACATGTATGAACTTCGCAAATCGGCGATCGAGTTGTTCGAACGCGGCGAGGCGCGCGACGTGATCGAGCTCAACGCAGGCTTTGCCTTTCACCCGATCCAGGCACGCGATGCGGCACTCGTGCAGCGCTATATCGACCTGATCCTTGACGCAGGTACAGCGCAGTTGATTCGGCAGAACCGCGCGCTGATGGAGCGTCCCGACCAGCGCCCACATCTGGCGCGGCTGCAATGTCCGACGCTGGTGATGTGTGGCGACGGCGACCGTCTCACGCCACCCGAATGTTCACGGGAAATCGCGGCGCTGATGCCCCACGCTGAAGTCGCGTGGATTCCGCAGTGCGGCCACATGCTGACGATGGAAAAGCCGGAGTTCGTCAACGGCACGCTGGGCCGATGGCTGGTACCGCTGAGCGCGGGCAATTGAAGCCCACGCCCCAGGGAGACGCCTTCTAGGAGGGCGCGATCCAGCCCATCGAGACAAGGCCTTGCGCAAGATGCGCAAGATAGCGCCGCTGCCCCGCCCAGGCCGCCAGCGCTTCCGCGGCATCGACCTGCAGGAACCGAAGACGGCCGTCGAGCGGTGCCTGCGCCAGCTTCCACAGATCGGCCCGGATGATCACACCGATCCGCGGATAGCCGCCCGTCGTTTGCGCATCGCCCATCAGCAGGATGGGCTGACCCGAAGGAGGCACCTGAATCGTTCCGGGAATCACGCCTGAAGAAAGAATGTCAATTGGGCGCTTGCGCTTGAGTTCCGCTCCCTCCAGCCGGTTGCCCATGCGGTTGCTTCGGGGCGTGATGCGCCATGGCTCGCGCCACAGCAGCTCGCGCGACGCGACCGTGAATTGCTCATGCTCAGGACCCGGCATGGTGCGCAAGACGATGGCGCCGTCTTCCGCGTTCAAATCCCAAGCAGGCATGCGCACGCCGAAAGCCCGCCTCGACAACTGTTCGGCAGTCAAGGTCGACTTGCCTGAAAACAAGCTGTCGCCGGCTTTCAGGGGCCGTCCTTCATGGCCGCCGAATCCGGCCTTCAAGTCCGTACTGCGTGACCCGAGGATGACCGGCACGTCAAAAGCGCCTGCGACGGCCAACCAGGTGCGCAATCCCTTTTTGCGGCTCGATCGATTGGCGCGCCCGAGCTTGAGCGTCTGCCCTGCACTCACAGGCATGCTCCACCCGGGCCAGATAGGAGTGCCGTCCAAGCGGGCGTCGAAGTCGTCACCGGTGATCGCAATGCGCGTCGGCGCATCGAAGCGGAACTCGCAGCCCCCCATGGTGAGTTCCACCCCGGCAGCACCGTCGGGATTGCCCACGAGACGGTTGGCGAGCATCAACGCGAGGGCGTCCAGCGCGCCGCCGGGGCAGATGCCCAACTGGCGATGGCCGTGCCGGCCCAGATCCTGAACCGAAGCCAGCATTCCCGGCCGCAGCACTGTGATGCCGACGGCCATCAGGTCTCCAGGCTTTCAACGACGAAGCGCACGTGATCACCGGGCCGAAGCAGGGTGGGCTCGGCCGCAGTCGGATCAAATAACTTGAGCGGTGTCCTGCCGATTAACTGCCATCCACCGGGCGAGACCATCGGATAAATGCCTGTTTGCTCGCCGCCAATGCCGATCGCTCCGGCAGGGACTTCCAACCGGGGCGCCGTACGCCGAGGCGTGGCGAGCTCCGGCGCGAGTCCGCCCATGAAGGCAAATCCCGGCAGGAAGCCGAGCAGGTACACCACGTAGTCGCCCTCGCTGTGCCGCCGGACGACCTCCGACGGCGTCAAGCCCGTGTGCGAAGCCACGTCCGCCAGGTCGGGACCGAACTCACCGCCGTAATTGACTGGAATCTCGATGGATCGCCCTTCGATCGATGCGGCGTTCAACTGTGGCCAGGCCGAAAGCACCTGCATCTCGAGTTCCGCGCCATCGATCTGGTCGGGATCGAAGAGCAGGCTCAAATTGTTCATTCCCGGCAGCGCTTCGCGAACGCCGCGCCACCGCATGGCTTCAGCGGCAAGCGCCCAGATCCGCTGCTGTTGTTCGAGCGTCGCCGGCGCAGGCAACTCGCACACCAGCGCGGCCTCGCCCATCGAGTGCAAGCGAAGCGGCACCGACTGCGTCATTCGCGGCCGAGGCTGCGCACCTTGGCCATGAGACTTTCTTGCACCTTGGGCGAAACGAATTTGTCGACCTCGCCGCCGAGCATGGCGATTTCGCGCACGAAGGTACTGGAGATGAACTGATATTTGTCGCTGGGTGTGAGAAACACGGTCTCGACTTCCGGCATCAGCGAGCGATTCATGCCGGCGAGCTGGAACTCATAGTCGAAATCGGTCACGGCACGCAGGCCGCGGACCATGGCCTTGCCACCGCGCGCGACCACAAAGTCGCGCAAGAGCCCCGAGAAACTTTCGACAGTGACCTGATCGCTGTAGGGCGTAACTGCGTCTCGCGCCATGTCGATGCGCTCCTGCAAAGTGAAAAGCGCCTTCTTGTGATGCCCCGCGGCGACTGCCACGATGACCCGCGAAAACAACTGCGTCGCGCGCCGCACGACGTCTTCGTGGCCCAGCGTCATGGGGTCGAAAGTGCCGGGATATACCGCGATCACGTTGCTGGTCATGGTGGCTTCCTCCTGATGCAGCCGATCGCGGCCTGGTTCCGCGGATTATGCAGCCGCGTCCGCCGAGCGTTGAAGAAGGTGCGCGTGCACTGCGCCGGCCTTCAGATGCCTATACAGCGTCAAGCCGAGCGCGGCGATCTCGTCATCCGGCCATCGGCGCGCTGCTTCGAGATAAATCACGCCGCCCGGCCGCAGCGCGCGCTCTGCGGCTCGCAAGGCGGGCACGTACAACGCGGGGTTTTCAAACGGCGGGTCGAGGAACACGGCATGCAGGCTGCCGGCAGCAGTGCGCTCCAGGACAGTGACGCCGTTGCCACGCTCGACGCGAACAGCATCGGCGGAGAGCTTGGTCTTCAGCGCCTGCAACTGGGTGACGAGTGCCGGGTCCTGCTCGCAAAGCAACACGGCGCCCGCGCCGCGCGAAGCGGCTTCCAGCCCCAGAGCACCGGTGCCGGCAAAGGCATCGACGCACTTCCAGCCGGGCAGTTCGCCGCCGCCTGCTCCCGCAAGGCTCGCGAGCCAGTTGAAGAGGGTCTCGCGAACCCTGTCGGGTGTGGGACGCAAACCGGGCTTGTCGGCGACAGCGAGGCGCGTGCGCTTCCATTCGCCGCCGATGATCCGGACGAAATGCGGCGCCTTCGCCAGCTTGGCGGAAGCAGTGGTCTTGGCTGCGGCGGGGAGAGGGGTTCGGGAGGTTGACTTCACGGGCAAAGCTTAACGGCACCACGTCGAACCATGGCGTTCATCAGGGCTTGGCACCGACGATCACCGTCACCATGCGGTCCGGGTGGAGCTTGCGCGCGAAGGCTGCCTTGACGTCGGCCGCAGTGACGGCGTTCATCCGAGCGGTCCATGTGTCGAGATAGTCGAGCGGCAGGTCGTTCCACGCGATGTTCGCGACATTGCCCAGCAGCTTGCGATTGCTGTCCAGCAGAAGGGGAAAGCCGCCGATGACGTTGTCCTTGGCGGCTTTCAGTTCTGCCTCTGTCGGCCCGTCGGCAACGAACTTTGCAAGCACTTCGCGCGAGACCTTCACCGCCTCGTCAGCCTGGTCGGGCCGCGTCTGGAAGGCGATGCGGAAAGCGCCTGCGTGCAAGCCCGGAGAGAAGCTGCTGTAGATGCTGTAGGTGAGGCCCCGCTTTTCGCGCACTTGCTCCGTCAGGCGCGAGACGAATCCGCCTCCACCCAGGACATAGTTGCCGAGGTTGAGCGCGAAGTGATCAGGGTCGGCGCGCCGATATCCAGGCTGCCCGATGATCACGTGTGCCTGCGCCGAATCGAAAGGGATCCGCTCCTCCTTGGCGGCGGTGAGCGGCGCCACTTCCGGAACGGGCGAGAGCGCGCCGCACGACGATGCGGCCGGCAAGCGGGACAGCAAGGTCGTCGCGATGCTCTCCGCTTGCGGACGCGTCACGGCGCCGACGATGCTGATCTTTGCCCGGCACGGAACGATGAGTTGCTCGTAGCGGCGCCGCATCGTGGCGACGTCAATCCGCGCCAGCGTCTCCTCAGTCACATCGAGCCCGTACGGATGAGCGCCGTAGACGGCTTGCGAAAACGCGCGTTCAGTCACTGTTGCCGGCTTTGTGTTTGCCTCCTTGATGGAAGCGTCGAGCCGCTCGCGCTCGCGCTTCCATACATCCTCCGGAAACGCGGGTTCGCCGATCTGGCGGGCCGCCAGCCGCACCGCCTTGTCGAGCAGCGCCGGTTCGGACAATGTGCGCAGAGTGAAGCTGGTGCGCTCACCGCCGCCACTGACGTCGAAATTGGCGCCCAGGTCGGCCCAAGCTTCGCCGAGGGCGTTCTGATCCATCGCCGGGTCGCTTCCGCCCGCGCGAACGCCCTTCTCGACCATCATTGCGGTCACGCCGGCAAGACCCGCCTGAGCGGGCGGATCCCGGCGGGAACCGGCATCGAAGTCCGCCTGGACATCCACGATCGGCAATGCGTTCGTTGCGGCGAGATAGATGTTGGCGCCGTTCGGCAGCGTCCAGTGCTGGATCGGTATGGCCGCAAAAGCATTCGAGGCGACGAGCAAGGCCGCGCCGGCGAGCATGGGGAGAACGGCGCGAACCGGACGGGCGGAAGCGGAGGAACAAGCGGAAAGCAGGGTCATCTTTGGAATCTTGAACATGGGGATGAAACCTTCCTTCAACGCAGATCGCCGGCCGGCGCAGCAACGCTGCGAGGCTTGGCATTTTTCTCGGGCGGTAGGGGCCGCAGAACTGCTGCGGTCATCTGGTCGGCACCAAAATATTTCGCAGCCACAGCCTGCACCTGCGCTGCCGTGACTCCCTGCAGCCGTTCGATGATCTGCGTGCTTGCCTCCAGCGGAAGCCCCTGCACCCAATTGCTGCCGAGTTCACGCGCCTGCGCCATGACGGAATCGAGCTTGTAGGTCTCGCTCGCAACCCACTGCGTCTTCACGCGGGCCAGTTCGGCCTCCCCGATGCCGTCGCGGGCGATCCGCGCGACTTCTGCGCGCAAGGCGGTTTCGACTGCCTCGGCGGTCTTGCCTGCGGCCGGTACACCTTCGAGCACGAACAATTGCGGCCCACGTCCGACGAAGCCGGAATAAGCCCCCGCCTGGTCCGCCACACGATCAGGCCCTTGCGTCAATGCACGGTCGAGCCGCGAACCCTGATAGCCGTCGAGGACGGCGGCCAGCACGACGAGCGCATAAGGATCGATGTCGCCCGCAAACTTGTCTGCAGGATCGATCTGCGGCACGCGAAACGCGAGCGACACGTAGGCCTGCTCCGCAGGCGCCTTGTATTCGATGCGTCTGACCCCACGCTGCGCGGGTTCCACGCGCGGCTTGCGAGCCGGAAGGGCGCGGGACGGGATCGAACCGTAGTACTTCTCGGCCATGGCGCGTACTTGCTCCACGTCAACGTCGCCGGCGACCACGATTGCCGCGTTTTCGGGGGTGTACCACTGCTTGAAAAACGCACGAGCGTCCGCGGGCGTCATGGCGTCCAGATCGCTCATCCACCCGACGACGGGGCGGTGATACGGAGATGCAGTGAAGATCGCCGCGTTCTGCTGCTCGCTGAGCAATGCGCGGGGCTGGTCATCCGTGCGCATGCGTCGCTCTTCCTTGACGACTTCGATCTCACGCTTGAACTCATCGTCGGGCCATTGCATGTTGGCGAAGCGATCCGACTCCAGCTTCATGACCTGTTCGAGCTTTTCGACCGGAATCTGCTGGTAGAAGCCGGTGTAGTCGCGGGTCGTGAAGGCGTTCTCGCGTCCGCCGAGCGCCGCGACGCGCCGGGAGAATTCACCCGGCTTCAGGTCCTTGGTCCCCTTGAACATCATGTGCTCCAGGACGTGAGCGACACCCGATGTGCCGTCGACCTCATCCACGGACCCGACGCGGACCCATACCATCTGGACGGCGGTGGGCGCGCGCCGGTCGGGCTTCACGATCAGCGTCATGCCGTTGGACAGCGTGAACTGCTGTGCCGCGGCCGACGCGGCGACCGGACCTGGAGAGTCGGATTGGGATTGGGGAGGGGAAGTCTGCGCAAACGCGGGCAGGACCCAAGGCGCAATGAGCACCGAGGCCAGCACCGCACCAAACGCTGCGGAGCGTGGCGAGGGGTGTTTCATAGAATGGCTCGGATTGTAAAAACCCGCCAATGTTCAGTTTCTTCAAGAAAAAACCGCCCTCCGAGGCGCCAGCCCCGGCGACCGAGCCCGAGGTTTTGCCAGTCAAGCCGGCCGCCGAGCCTGCGGCCACCAAATCGGTCTTTTCGCCCTCGACTTGGTTTGGGGGTCGGACGGCCCCTCCTGCAACGATCCCAAAGCCGGAAGCGGAGCCGTTGCCCGCGCCTGCGAAGTTGGAGGAACTGCAGGAGAAATCGGAGGCGTCCATCGTCGCCCCTGCTCCTTCTCCCGCTCCTGCGCCGACATTTGCGCTACCTCCCTCCCCTCCGCCCGTGCCGACGCCAGCGTCAATCGTGCTTGCACCGCCAGTCGAGCCCCCTGCACCTGAACGGACTGGATGGCTCGGCAAGCTCAAGAGCGGCCTGCGCAAGACGGGCAACACCATCACGGCGGCCTTCGTCAACGCCCAAATCGACGACGCCCTCTATGAGGAACTCGAAGAAGCGCTGCTCATGGCCGACACAGGCGTCAAAGCGACCGAGCATTTGCTGGACGATCTGCGACGCCGCGTCAAAAGCAATATGGCGACTGATGCCGGCCAGGTAAAGATCCTCTTGGCCGACGCGATCACGGATCTTCTGCGCCCGCTTGAAAAATCGCTCGTGATCGGCGAATACACCCCGACCGTGATCATGGTCGCCGGTGTGAACGGCGCCGGGAAAACCACATCCATCGGAAAGCTGACGAAGCATCTCGCCAATGAGGGCGCGTCAGTGCTGCTGGCCGCAGCCGACACCTTCCGAGCCGCAGCGCGAGAGCAGTTGCTCGTCTGGGCCGATCGAAATACGGTCGAGATCGTCAGCCAGGAGGGTGGGGATCCTGCGGCCGTCAGTTTCGATGCGGTTCAAGCAGGCAAGGCGCGCGGCAAGGATGTCGTGCTGGTCGACACGGCGGGGCGGCTGCCGACTCAAATCCACCTCATGGACGAGTTGAAGAAGATCAAGAGAGTGGTCAATCGCGCTGACGCAACCGCACCGCACGAGGTGCTTCTCGTTATCGACGGAAACACCGGTCAGAACGCACTCGCCCAGGTAAGAGCCTTCGACGAAGCACTCGGCTTGACCGGCTTGGTCGTCACCAAGCTCGACGGGACGGCAAAGGGCGGCGTGCTCTGCGCCATTGCCCGCGAAAGGCCGGTCCCGGTCTATTTCATCGGCGTCGGTGAAAAGCTGGAAGATCTGGAAACCTTCAACGCCCGGGAATTCGCCCAGGCGCTGCTTGGATAGAAGAGCGATAGGGAACCGGCTTTGCTCTTGGCGGTCATACACGCCTTGCGCAGTGTTGCGCAGCCTTGCAATGCCGCCTTGAACTGCCGCTTCCCGCCGCCATATTTAGCGTAAGCCGCCGCCCCTTTGCTTTGATTGACAAAGCACGGAGGGTTTTTGGTTGGCTTTTGGCTATCGACCCCATAGAGAGTAGGTGGGAACCCTGACCTTAGCACTCCGTCTAATCGAGTGCTAATATGGTCATCAACAAAGGAGTTTCCCGAATGACATCACTGTCTGGAGCCTCTGCCAACCAGCTTGCCGTCGCCAATCCCTGGTCGATGGTCCCCTCGCTGGGTAACCTGGACGCCTATATCTCGGCAGCCAACCGGCTGCCTTTGCTGACGCTCGAGGAAGAGCAGGGTTTTGCGCGCAAACTGCGCGATCACAACGACCTGGAAGCCGCCAGCGCGTTGATCCTGTCGCACCTGCGCCTCGTCATTTCGATTTCCCGTCAATACCTGGGCTACGGTCTGCCGCACGGAGATCTGATCCAGGAAGGAAATGTCGGCCTGATGAAGGCCGTGAAGCGCTTCGACCCGGACCAGGGCGTGCGGCTGGTCAGCTATGCCATGCACTGGATCAAGGCCGAGATTCACGAGTACATCCTGAAGAACTGGCGCATGGTCAAGGTCGCCACGACCAAGGCTCAGCGCAAGCTTTTCTTCAATCTGCGATCGATGAAACAGGGCTTTAAGGCAGATGCCGCCGCCTTGGACGGCGACACGCACCGTGACACCCTGAGCGCCGACGAGGTCACGCAAATGGCCACGCGCCTGAACGTGAAGCCGGAAGAAGTGCTGGAAATGGAAACGCGCCTCTCCGGCGGAGACGTGCTGCTGGACCCGAGCCCTTCCGACGACGGCGATGAAGGCTTCGGCCCCATTGCCTACCTGGCGGACGCAAGCCAGGAGCCGACTGCGCAGATCGAATCACGTCAACGTGATCGGTTGTCGACCGACGGTATTTCGACCGCACTGGCGTCGCTGGACGATCGCAGCCGCCGAATTGTCGAAGAGCGCTGGCTCAAGGTGAACGACGACGGATCGGGCGGCATGACGCTTCATGATCTCGCCGCGGTCTACGGCGTAAGCGCCGAACGCATTCGCCAGATCGAAGTGGCGGCCATGAAGAAGATGAAGAAGGCGCTCGCCGAATACGCGTAACGCGTGCTTCGCGTCTTTTGCCCTCCATGAACCCGGCCCGATGGCCGGGTTTTTTCGTTTTGGCGCGGTGCGGCTCAGGCACCCCCTTACAGCTTCCGCGGGGGCGCTGCTCAGGACTTGAGCAGTGCCTTGATGTCGTCCACCATCGCGGGAACGCCCGCGCCATAGCGCATGTAGAGTCTCAGGCGCCCCTGCGGGTCATAGACGAAGCTAGCGGCTGAGTGGTCCATCGAGTAGCTGGTCGGAGTCTTGCCGTCGACCTTCTTGTAGTAGACCTTGTAGTCTTTGGCGAGCGCCGGAAGCTGCTCTGGCGTGGGGATCAGCGCGACGAACGAAGGATCGAAAGCTCCCATGTACGCCTTCATGACTTCCGGCGTATCGCGTTCCGGATCGACCGTGACGAACAGAACCTGCAGCTTGTCGCCATCGCTTCCCAACTGCTGCTTCACCTGTGCCATTTCGCTCATGGTCGTCGGGCAGACGTCCGGACACTGGGCGTAGCCAAAGAACAGCACGACCACCTTACCCTTGAAATCCGCCATCGTTCTCGCACGTCCGCTCGCATCGGTCAGCGAAAAGTCCTTGGCGTAGTCGGCGCCGGTGATGTCAACCGCATTGAACGTCGGCTTTGCTTCAGTGCAGCCTGAGAGGTTGAGGCTCGCAATGGCGACAACACCGACCGTTGCAGTTGCCCGGGCGATTCTGCGGAGAGCCTGACGCTTGTTGATGGATGGAGTCATCGAAGATAGTGGTCGACGAGCAGCGCTGCAAACAGCACGCTCAGGTGAATCAGTGAAAAGCGAAAGGTCTTGCGCGCGAGCGCATCGGAATAATTTCGCCACAGCGCGAATGCATAGCCGGTGAATCCGATGCTGACGCCCAACGCAACGACCAGATAGAGCCATCCGCTCATGCCATAGATGAAGGGCATGAGGCAGGCGGCAAAGAGGATGAAGGTATAGAGCAACACGTGCAGCCGCGTGAACTCGTTTCCGTGCGTCACCGGCAGCATCGGCAAGCCGGCCTTGCGATAGTCCTCGACCCGATAGAGCGCCAGTGCCCAGAAATGCGGTGGCGTCCATAGGAAGATGATGAGGAAGAGGATCAACGCTTCGGGGCTTACTTCTCCCGTCATTGCGGCCCATCCCAATACCGGCGGCATGGCCCCTGAAGCGCCGCCGATCACGATGTTCTGGGGCGTCAGCGGCTTGAGGATGACCGTGTAGATGACCGCATAGCCAACGAACGTGGCGAATGTGAGCCACATCGTGAGCGGATTGACCGCGAACCACAGGAGCGCCGACCCTGCGCTGCACAGCACGGCCGAGAAGATCAATGCCTGTCGATCGCTCAGCTCTCCGCGAGCGGTAGGTCGCCACGCGGTTCGCTTCATCTTTGCGTCGATGCCCTTTTCGACCAGACAGTTGAATGCCGCCGCAGCCCCCGCGACCAGCCAGATGCCGATGCATGCGAGCGCGCCCTGCTGCACTTCGGCGAGACCCGGCACGCCCGGCACCGCGAGCACCATGCCGATCAGCGCGCAGAAGACGATCAACTGGACGACGCGCGGCTTGGTGAGGGCGTAGAACTGGCGCAGCACGCTCGCCGTCGTCGGCCCGTGCAGGGAAACTGGCGCACTCATGCGGCCTCCATTCGTTCGCGGCGCGCACCAGCACCGGCAGGCACCAGCGTTCGCTCGCGCCTGCTTTCGCAGAGGGTCCACGTCACGACGACCGCAAGCGCCGCGGCGCCGCCCGTGTGCAGGATGGCCGCGACGAGCGGCCAGCCGAGAAGCACGTTGCCCAGGCCGGTGGCGAGCTGGAGCAGCGCCAATCCTGCGAGCCAGCGGGCCTGCGGACGCAGCGGCTTCACCTGGTGCAATGACCAGCCAAGCACAGCCAGCGCGATGAAGACAAGGTAGGCCATCAGGCGATGCGCATAGTGGATCGCGGTCAACGCCGTGAAGTCGATCGGCACGCCATCAGCGGTCTCGCCAAGATGTCGCCACAGCTGAAAGCCTTGCGCAAAATTCATGGGCGGCCACCAGCTGTTCTGGCAAGTCGGAAACTGAGTGCAAGCCAAGACTGCATAGTTGGTGCTGACCCAACCGCCGAGCGCGATCTGCAGTGCGAGCAGCGCGGACGTGGCAATCAGCAGATTGCGCAAAATCGCAGGCAGAGGTGTAGGCAAGCGTTGCATGGCGTCTTGCTGATAGCGTACGGCCTGGATGCACAGCAGGGCCAGCAGGACAATCGCCCCCAGGAGGTGAAGCGTGACGATGGCGGGGAAGAGCCTCCAGGTGACGGTGAGCGCGCCGAACGCACCTTGCAGGCAAACCCACAGCAGCGTGGCCGCGGGCCACCAGGCGCTCAAAGGACGCCCACCGGCATGGCCGGGAAGGTGCTGACGGCGTCGCGCTACCAAAGTCGCCACTGCCAGCGCCAAGATGAGAGCGCCGACGCCGGTGGCGAGATAGCGATGAACCATTTCGACCCAAGCCTTGCTATGCGTGACCGGACCCGTGGGCTGCGCCGCCTGCGCCATTGCGATGTCGTGGCGCGCTCCGACCGGACTGGCGTTTCCATAGCAGCCCGGCCAATCGGGACAGCCAAGGCCAGAGTCCGTGAGACGCGTGAAGGCACCGAACAAAGTCAGATCGAAGGTCAGGAAAAGCGTGAGCACGGTCAGCGCGTGCAGCCGACGTGCGGGACCGGCACCGGCATTGCGGCGCCAGACCCAGATCAGCGGTCCGAGCGCGAGCAGCACGCCGACGGCCATCAACCAGGCGATGGGAGTGAGGTCGTAGAGGGAGGTTGGGTCCATGGCCGAATCAGCGCCCCGGCTCGTCCCAGGACGCGGAAGCGCGCAACAGCCTGTCGAGGTCTCGCTTGGCGCGGCTGGCGCCTGCGGTGTCCATGCGAGCAGGGAAACGCATCATCCAGTTGCCCATCGGATCGACGACGTAGAGGTGCTCGCCTACCGCATGGCTTGCGCTGGGAGCCAGCCACTGTTCAAGCTGGTCCGCAGGAACCCGGACAACCGTGGCGCCCCGCAGCGCGGCTTCAAGCCGCGCGGGGATCGGCGCCGCATCGCTGACGAGCCATACGCGGTCCAGGCGATCCTTTTCGCGGCCGAGACTCTCGCGAAGCTGCCGCTGCAAGTAGAGCTGCTGCTCGCAGACTGAATCGCAGGCAGCATTTGCGACGGCGACGAGCAACCATTGTCCCTTGAGCGCCGGAAGCTGAAACTTCGCACCGTCGGGTGAAGTACCCGCGATGTTCGGAACGGGGCGCTGCGGATCGACCAGCTCGCCATAGACACTCCGGCCTTCGGGCCGAATCACGTAATAGGTGAAGTAGGAGGCGACCACTGGCGCAGCGCAGCAGAGCAGCACGATGACCATCTTCCAACGCCCGAGCACGGTCCGGCGCGCTTCGGCACCTGCGAGTGCCTGGCGAGGCGACGGCATGGAATGCACGGTCAGGCCAAGGGGCTCGTCAGCGGCGGCCTGCAAGGCGTGCGCGGCGGCGGAGGGGGGCGATGAGTTGGAACCAGACATAGAGAATTACGACAAGAGCCGACAAGCCGAACCACTGGAACGCATAGCCGTAGTGCTTTTCGACACCGAGTGCGGGAGCCGGCCAATCGCGCTGCAGACCTTCGGATGGCTCACCGGTCTCCTGCAGCGAAATATCGGTCCGCAGGGGCAGTCCTGTCTCGGTCCGATACGCTTCAAGGTCGAGATTCTGCCGGATGGGCGAAGACCCCGCGGCAGTTGGCGTTGCAGCGGCCTGTTCGACCTTCCCAAGATCGAGCAAGCGCGCTGGCGGCGGAGCGATGCTTGCCGTCACGTCCACCAGGCCGGAAGGAGTGGCGACGGGCTCGAGATGGGCTCTTTCCGTGAAATTGCGTTGGATCCAGCCACGCTGGATCATCACGGTCTGGTTGGTTCCCTCGATCGCGAACGGCGTCAGCACATAAAAACCCGGCACGCCATGCATCTGGCGATTGTCCAGATACACGGTGTGGGGTGTCAGCCAGAGCCCCCGCAAGCGGACCGGCCTGTGGAGTGTGGACGCTGGGTTTTCGAGTGCAAGAAAGGCTTGCTGATCGAGCGGAGGAAGGTTCTTCTGCGCATCGATCTCGGCCTGGATGGCTTCCTTCTGCGCAGCGCGCGAGAGCTGCCAGCGACCCAGCGCCGCGGTACCCGCAATGGTGATCAGGGCGACCGCGGTGATCAGCCAGAAACGACCGCCACGGGAGCGCGGTCCCGTGGCCGAAAGATCTGTGTTCAAACCATGATGCGGCCTCTGCGGCCGATAATGTGGGTCATGAAATACTTTGTCGCCCTCGCCTTTGCGGGCATTCTGGCGAGCCTCGGATTTGCGCTCTTTTTCATGCTGAAGGACGGGCGCAATGGACGAGCCAAAAGTGGCGGCATGGCGCGCGCGCTGACCGTTCGGATTGCCCTCTCGGTCGTTTTGTTCCTTTGCATTCTGGTGGCGTGGAAACTCGGCTACATCCAGCCAGGGGGTCTTCCGGTCGGCAAGTAGCTGCTGATCGTTTCCCGAGAACCATGAAAAAAGCGCCTTGCGGCGCTTTTTTTCTTGTGCCGTCGTTCTTACTCAAAGCCAATAGACCGTGATGTACAGACCGAGCCACACGACGTCGACAAAGTGCCAATACCACGCCGCCCCCTCAAAGCCGAAGTGACGCTCCGGCGTGAAGTGCCCCGCACGAATGCGCAAGGTGATGAAGAGCAACATCAGCATACCGATGAACACGTGCAGGCCGTGGAAGCCTGTCAGCATGAAGAAGGTCGAGCCGTACGTGCCGGAACTCAGCTTCAGATTCAGCTCGGTATATAGGTGATGGTATTCGTAGCCCTGCACGAACAGGAATGTCAGGCCCAGCAACACGGTTAGCCACATGAACCGGACGGTCTGCGCACGATGGCCCGCACGCAGCGCGTGGTGGGCGATCGTGAGCGTCACACCCGAACTCAGGAGCAACGCCGTATTGATGGTCGGCAGCCAGAAGGGTCCAACCGTCTGGAAGGGCTCGACGATGTCGGCCGGTGAGCCGGTCGCGCCTGCGGCCATCGTCGGCCAGACGGCCTTGAAGTCGGGCCAAAGAAGTGCGTTGTCCAGGCTGCCGAGGGACGGCAGCGAATGAGTCCGAGCCCACCACAGCGCGGTGAAGAAGGCGCCGAAGAACATCACTTCCGAGAAGATGAACCAGCTCATGCTCCAGCGGAACGAGAGGTCGACCTTGTAGCCGTACTGGCCGCTCTCGCTTTCGCCGATCGCCGTGCGGAACCACACGAAGAGCGTGCCCAGCCAACCGATCATCCCAGCCAGCAGCGACCAGGCGCCCCATTGATGGCCATTGATCCACTGGGCCGCTCCCAAAATGACGAAGAGCAGGCCTGTCGCGGCCATCACCGGGTAGGCAGAAGGCCCGGGCACGAAGTAATAGGGCGTGTTGCCGTGCGTGGTTGAACTCATATCAGGTCTGGCTTTCTTCTCTCTCGGTTCAGATTCTGTAGGTCTTTTTCTTCAGGATGCGGCAACCCAGCGCACGAGCAGGATCAAGGCGCAGACAAAGAGCGCCACCGCAACGAGTGCAACTGCAATGATGTGCAGCGGGTTGAGTTTCGCGAGGTCATCCTGAAACCCGCTGTTCCTGCGCACGCCAAAGAACGACCAGGCAACCGCCCTGGCCGTTCGCAGCAGCGACCCTGACTTCTTTTGCTGTCCGACGGGCGCAGTCATGAGCGAGGCCCCACTGCCGCGTTGCTGGCCACGGGCGCTGCAGGCGTCTTCCCGCCGACCTCGAAGAATGTGTACGACAGCGTAATCGTCTTGACGTCCTTGGAAATCTTCGGGTCGATGACGAACGCCACGGGCCACTCCTTCTTCTCGCCCGGATCCAGCGTGTACTGGTTGAAACAGAAGCATTGGAGCTTATTGAAATACGGCGCTGCCTGCTGCGGGGCATAGCTCGGGATCGCCTGCGCGGACATCCGGCGGTCCTGCACGTTCTGGAACTCGTACATCACGGTGTGGAGTTCGCCCGGATGCACTTGCATCGAGTTCTGCGCGGGCTTGAAGTCCCACAGCCCGCGGACGTTCGTATCAAACTCCACGGTGATCGTGCGACTCATGTCCACCTGCGAGTTGTCAGGCAGGCGAACGCTCTTGCCACCCGACGCCCCGCCTGGAACCTCGAGTTCCGACAGCGCCAGGATATTGATGCCGGTCATTTCGCAAATAGCCCGGTAGACGGGTACCAGCGCATAGCCGAATCCGAACATGCCGGCCGCCACAATGGCCAGTTTGCCGACCATGCGGACGTTTTCGCGACGGATACGTTGACCGATGGCCATGGGTGCGCCTAATGCCCGATCCAGACCATGCGGATGATGAAGCCGATGAAGAACAGCAGCGCAATGGAGGCCAGCGTGAGCCCCATGCGACGATTGTTCCTCTTTTGTTCAGGTGTCATGGCGCGCGGCCCTTCAGCCGATGACCTTGGTAGCGGTTGCGTCCAGCTTGGGCGGAGTTTCGAAGGTGTGGAAAGGTGCGGGCGAAGGCACTTCCCATTCGAGCCCTTCGGCGGCTTCCCAAGGTTTCTGCCCGGCCTTCTCGCCCTTGCCGAGCATGGTGGGTAGCACGATGAAGAAGAAGAAGTAGACCTGGGCCAGTCCGAAGGCGAATGCGCCCACGCTGGCAACAGCGTTGAAGTCCGCAAACTGCATCGGGTAGTCGGCATAGCGACGCGGCATGCCGGCCAAGCCCAGAAAGTGCATCGGGAAGAAGGCCAGGTTGAACGAGATGAGCGACCACCAGAAGTGAATCTTGCCGCGCGTTTCGTTGTACATGACACCGGTCCACTTGGGCGACCAGTAGTAGAAGCCGGCGAACATCGCGTAAAGCGAACCTGCCACCAGAACGTAGTGGAAGTGGGCGACAACGTAGTAGGTGTCCTGCAACTGCGTGTCGATGGGCGCGACCGCGAGGATCAGCCCCGTGAACCCGCCCATGGTGAACACGAAGATGAAGCCGACGGCAAACAGCATCGGCGTCTCGAAGGTCATCGAGCCCTGCCACATGGTCGCAATCCAGTTGAAGATCTTCACGGCCGTGGGCACGGCGATCAGCATCGTCGCGTACATGAAGAACAGCTGGCCCGTGAGCGGCATGCCGGTCGTGAACATGTGGTGCGCCCACACGATGAACGACAGGATGGCAATCGAAGACGTGGCATACACCATCGAGGCATAGCCGAAGAGCCGCTTGCGCGCGAAGGCCGGAACGATCTGGCTGATGATGCCGAACGCCGGCAAGATCATGATGTAGACCTCGGGGTGGCCGAAGAACCAGAAGATGTGCTGGTACATCACCGGATCGCCGCCACCGGCGGGATTGAAGAAGCTGGTGCCGAAGTGCCGGTCGGTCAGCGTCATGGTGATCGCACCTGCGAGCACAGGCATCACCGCGATCAACAGGTAGGCAGTGATGAGCCAGGTCCAGCAGAACATCGGCATCTTCATCAGCGTCATGCCCGGGGCGCGCATGTTGAGGATGGTCACGATGATGTTGATCGAGCCCATGATCGACGAAGCACCCATGATGTGCATCGCGAAGATGCCTGCGTCCATCGAGGGGCCCATTTGCAGGGTCAGCGGCGCGTAGAGCGTCCAGCCGGCTGCGGGTGCGCCGCCAGGCATGAAGAACGAGCCGACCAGCATCAGCGCGGCCGGGATCAGGAGCCAAAAGCTGAAGTTGTTCATGCGCGCGAACGCCATGTCGGATGCGCCGATCTGCATCGGAATCATCCAGTTCGCGAAGCCCACGAACGCCGGCATGATCGCGCCGAACACCATGATCAGGCCGTGCATGGTCGTGAACTGGTTGAAGAGTTCGGGATTGACCAGTTGCAGGCCGGGCTGGAACAGCTCAGCGCGAATCATCAAGGCCAGCACGCCGCCGACCATCAGCATCGTGAAGGAGAACAGCAGGTACAGCGTTCCGATGTCTTTGTGATTGGTCGCGAAAACCCACCGCCGCCAGCCGGTCGGCGCGTGGTGGTGCTCGTCGTGGGAATGGTCGCCGTGGCCGTGGGCGTGGGGATCGAGGACTGCGCTCATCTTGATATTCCTTGCAAACTCGTCTTCGTGGAGCTCGCGGCTTACTTGCCGCGCTCGGCCAGCACTTCAGCCGGCTGCACCAGTTGGCCCGTCTTGTTCGACCAGGCATTCTTCGTGAAAGTCACCACGGCAGCGATGTCGGTGTCGCTAAGTTGTTTCCACGAGGGCATCGCCCCGTTGTTCTGACCATTGAGCACCACGTGAAGTTGCAGCTTGTGGTCCGAGTTGAGCACCGTCGCCGAGCCGTCAAGCGGCTTGACCGGGCCCGCGCCCTTGCCATTGGCCTGGTGGCAGGCGGCGCACGTGGCCGCGTAGACCTTCTCGCCACGCGCCAGCAATTCAGGCAGCGTCCAGACCTTGTTCGGATCGTCCTGCTTGGCAGCGGCTTCCTTGCGCTTGCCATCGACCCAGGCGGTGTAGTCGGCAGCCGCCATCACCTTGACGTGAATCGGCATGAAGGCGTGCTCCTTGCCGCACAGCTCCTGGCACTGCCCGTAGTAGTCACCCACCTTTTCCGCGCGGAACCAGGTGTCCCGGACGAAACCGGGGATTGCATCCTGCTTGATGCCGAATTGCGGAACCGCAAATGCGTGGATCACGTCGTTGGCGGTGGTGATGATGCGAATCTTCGTGTCGACGGGGACCACGAGCGGATTGTCGACCTTGAGAAGGTAATTGTCCGGAATGTCACCACGGGCGCCCGCGTCGGACATGGCGCGGTGGGAGGCGTCCAGCGTGGAGATGAACGAAAGGCCCTCGCCTTCGCCCTTGATGTAGTCGTAGCCCCACTTCCACTGGTAGCCGGTGACCTTGATGGTGAGGTCGGAGTTGGTCGTGTCCTTCTGTGCGACGAGCACCCGGGTGGCCGGCAGCGCCATCAGGATGACGATGACGAAGGGGACGATGGTCCAGATGACTTCGACCACCACGGACTCATGGAAGTTGGCGGCCTTGTGGCCGACGGACCTGCGATGCTTCCAGATCGAATAGAACATGACGGCGAACACCGCCACGAAGATTACGGTGCACAAGGCCAGCATCACCGTGTGCAGGAAATGCTGCTCCTGGGCGATCTTGGTGACGCCCACAGGGAGATTCAGTTGACGCACGGACGGTCCGCCGGGCAGGTCATTGACTGCATGCGCCGCGCCACTGAAAGCCGCGCCGGCCGCCAGCAGCAAATTCGCCGGCAAGATCTTGTTGCGCCAAATGCTCTTCATCGTGTTCACTTCTTCATTTTCCAGTTAACCCCACCGGTCCCCACGGTGAAACACTGCGAATGCCTGCTCAGGCACTTCGCAATGCCATGCGAATCTCACGCGCCAACGCTGCGCGCAACTCCGGGCGCACATACCGCCCCACCCTGACCGAACGACCCTGACCCGAGACCTCGATCAGCGAACGATCGCTGTCCTGAGGCTCGACCCGCACCTGGTGCGGCAAGAATTCCGTACGCTCGTAGTGCCCACCGTTCTCGAGTTCGACCACCAACCGGCCGCCCTGCAAGGCGATCTTTTCGCCGTCGGTCGCATGCCGCGCATACAGGACGAACGCGAAACCCACTGCGGCGAGTTCAAGCCAGGCGAACGGCAACACGAGCCGTGCGCCGTTCAGCCAGAAAACGGTTCCGATGCCAAGTGATACCACGCAGAGCGACGCGTAGAGCCAGCCAAGCTGGCTCGGCGTGACCGAGCAATTGCGCTTCAGGAACCAGTGGATGCTCTGGCCTGAAACAGTGGCAAAACGAAACACGGAATTCGACACGGGCGAGTTCAGCAAATCGGTGCGTCGATCTCTGTCGAACCCATATTCGACAGACCTCGATCACGGGACAATACCCGGGAGTTCACGCAGCGCCGGATTGTAGCGGTGAAGCAGCACCCTCTCATGCGCCTGGGCGACCGCGCTGAAGCATCGATCGCATCTCTCGAAGAGATACCGCGCTTTCGGCCGACAAGGCGACTCGCGGTGCGGGTTTGAATGCATGGCCGTAGATGATTTCGAAGGTCAGTGCGATGCGCCCTCCCCCGTCTGCTGCCGGCGCGAGTTCGGGCAGCGCACGGCCGAGCGCCTGGCGCCAGCCTCTGCCGCGCAATGCTGCAAATCGACTCGGGTGCAGGTTTCGCCCGAGGGTGCGCAACTCAGCCACGGCGGCATCGGCATCGGCCCACGTCAGGACGATCCGCTCCATGTCCATCACGGGTTCTGCGAAGCCGGCGCCGACGAGCATGTCGCCCCAATCGTGCATGTCGGTGAACTCATGGCTTGCGGGCGGCCATCCGAGCCGCTGGTAAAGCGCGCGCAGCTCCATCAAGGTGTCGGGTCCGAAGCAGGAGAACATCAGGAAGCCATCTGTCGCCACCCGACGATGCCATTCGCCGATCAGCGCGCCCGGGTCGGCCGCCATGTGCAGCGCCATGTTCGCCCACAGCAGGTCCACGCCCTCGTCGGGCGGCGCATCGAAGGTTGCTTGCGCCTCCTGCCAACGCCGTGCCGTCCACCAGGGCGCGGCGAGCACCTTCGCGGTCGGCGCCACGAGCGACGGCTCGGGCTCGACGACGTAGGCGGTGGCGTTTCGGTAGCGGCGGGCGACCAATGCGTGCGCCTCAAGGCCCCCGCGAAGCGGCGACCAATCGGCCCAGTGGCGCGGCTGCGCCTTGATCCACTGAAGCCGGTCTTCCATGCGCCGTCCTATTTCCTCGTGCAGCCAAGGAGAAGCGGCGGCTTGCGCGAGGCGGCTCCAGCGGCCAGCCGCCGTGGCATCGATGGTCGGCGGTCGCTGGGGAGAGTCGGGAGGCATGAGCCGCTCAGTATATTGAGGGATGTTCAAAAGCTGGTCCGAAAGGACTTTTTCATCCATTGCGGCTCGCGTGCCGAGCCAGTGCTTCGTGTGTCGCACGTGGCCCGCCCGGCCGGTGTGCGATGCGTGCGTGGCTCGCTTTGCGCCACCCGTGCCGCGATGCGTCACCTGCGCCTTGGCTGTCCCGGCGGGTATCGACCGGTGCGGCGGCTGTCTGCGCGACCCACCTCCGCTCGATGCCTGCCTTGCAGCCTGCGCGTATGTGTGGCCCTGGCCGGAGTGCATTGCTGAATTCAAGTTTCGCGGCGACGCCGGACTGGCCGCACCGCTGGCAACATTGCTCCGAAGTGCACCCTGGGTCGAGCGGGCGATCGAAAACGCCGACCTGCTGTTGCCGATGCCGTTGGCGCCGGCCCGTCTGCGCGAAAGAGGCTTCAATCAGGCCCATGAACTCGCACGCCGGCTGGCGCCGCGAAAGACCGATGCCGGCGTACTCCTGCGAACCCGCGAAACGAGCGCCCAAAGCGGCTTGACCCGAGTCGAGCGCCTGAGCAACCTGCGCGGCGCATTTGCCTTGGAGCCGCTCAAGCCAACGGCTGTTCGGAACCGTCGCGTGGTGCTGGTCGACGACGTCATGACCACCGGCGCTTCGCTCTTCGCCGCAGCGCAGGTGCTGCGGCTGGGCGGCGCGGCGCACATCACCGCCATCGTGCTCGCGCGCACCGAGGCAACGCCCTGAACACGCCCCTCGCGACAATTGCCCCATGTTTCACATCGTTCTCGTCGAACCCGAAATCCCGCCCAACACCGGCAACGTCATCCGCTTGGCGGCCAACACCGGCTGCACCTTGCATCTGGTGGAGCCTCTGGGTTTTTCGATGGACGACAAACTCCTGCGCCGGGCCGGCCTCGACTATCACGAATACGCCGAAGTCCGCCGGCACCCCACGTGGCAGGCGCTGCTCGAAACCGAGCGCCCCCCATCGGATCGAATGTTCGCCCTCACCACCCGCGGAACCCGCCAGGTCCACGACGTAGCCTTCCACCCCGGCGACTGGCTGATCTTCGGCTCAGAAACCCGAGGCCTGGCCCCCGAACTGCGCGAACAATTCCCCGAACCCCAACGCCTGCGCCTCCCCATGCGAGAAGGCCAGCGCAGCCTCAATCTCTCCAACGCCGTCGCAGTCACAGTCTTCGAAGCCTGGCGCCAAAACGGATTTGCATAAAAAGAGCGCCGCACCCCGCTCCCCTCCCAGAACCACCGCGGAACCGGCTCCGCCGGGCCGCTGGTGGTGCCCCCGGTAGAGGGAAGGCGAAGCGACACGAAGTGCGCGCAGCCTGGGGGCGAGCTACTTATACCGTCGGACCACAGACTCAGCCACGCAGGCCGGCTTCGGAGAGCCCTCCAGTTCGATGGTGGTCTCCCAAGTCATCTGCAGCCCATCATTGGCGATCGGCTCCGAAGTCAAGAGCTTCATACGACCACGGACGCGCCCGCCCACCGGCACCGGCGACATGAATCGAACCCGGTTCAATCCGTAATTGACGCCCATGCGCGACTCGACCACGCTGAAGGAAGTCTCATAGATGCGGGGGAGCAAGGACAGCGTGAGGAACCCATGTGCAATGGGCGCGCCGAACGGCCCGGCTTTGGCCCGCTCGACATCCACGTGAATCCACTGGTGATCCCCCGTGGCCTCCGCAAACAGGTTGACCTGCTCTTGCGTGATGGTGATCCAGTCGCTCACGGCGACTTCCTGGCCGACGCATGCGGCGAGATCCTCGAGAGTCTGGAATGTCTGTTTCATGCGGATCACTGTAGCGGTCTGGTTCGGTTGCGGGTGTCGACGCTGCGACATGCATGTTCAGGGAAAACCACGAGCGATGCCTCAAGCGTCCAGCCAGCGGCAGATCGGCGCCCATTGCTCCAGGTCACGCTGCACGCGCCCCGGCGCGATGTCGAACAGCGTCAGCCCGCGCGCGGCAAGTTGCACATAGTTCTGGGTATCCCTCAATTCGCCGAGGACCGGCACTTCAAGACCGGCAACGAATTCGCGCAGGCGATCGGCCGCCAGGGTTCGCGCGTCGACCCGCATGCCGACCAGCGCGACCTGCGTTTTGTCGACCCGGCGATGCGACAGCAGACGGTCCAGGAAATCGCGCGTCGCGTAGATGTCGAAGATGCTCGGCTGCAGCGGCACCAGCACCTTGTCGGCCAAGGCGACGACGTCCTTGAAGCGCGAGCCGTGCAGCCCGGCGGGGGTGTCGATGACGGCATGCGTGGTTCCGCGCGGCGGGCGAACGACGTCGCCGTCCGCTGTCGCGTCCCAAGTCCTGATCCCGCGCGCCACGGGCGGGCGCAGGCCGAGCCACAGTTTGGAGGACTGCTGGCGATCGATGTCGCCCAGCATCACCGGATGGCCACCGCTGGCAAAGTAGCCCGCGACGTTGGTTGCGAGCGTGGATTTGCCGACCCCGCCCTTGGGATTGGCGACCAGGACCACCGGCATCTGAGGCTCCTCGAGGCTGAAGACAGGCGCCATGGTAGCCGCCCGCGGAGTGCGCTATGTTCGCGGCATGCCGACAACAACAAGCACGGAAAGCACGCCCCATATCTACGTGATCGCCGCGCATCCGCGCTGGCGCGATTCCCGGGTCAATCTCCAGTTGCTGAAGGCAGCGCGAGAGATACCCGGCATCGACGTCAACGATCTCTACAACAGCTATCCCGACTACTCCATCGACGTGAAGACCGAGCAGGCGCGCCTGGCCCGCGCCGACGTACTCGTGTTGCTGCACCCTATTCAGTGGTATTCGATGCCGGCGCTCCAGAAGCTCTGGATCGATGAAGTGTTCAGCTATGGCTGGGCCTACGGCAAGGGCGGCAGCAAGCTGGAAGGAAAGGACTTCTGGCTGGTCGCGACCACCGGCGGCCCTGAAGAGAGCTATCACCCGCAAAGCTACAACCGCTATTTCTTCGACGCCTTCCTGCCACCCTACGAGCAGACCGCAGCACTGTGCGGCATGCGCTTCCTGCCGCCGCTGGTGTTTCATGGAGCCCGCAGCGCGCCGCCATCCGAGATTGCCGCACACGTGGAAGTCTTCAGTGAAAGACTTCGAACCTATCCGAACTGGCCGGAGATGGACGACATTGCCGCCTGCCCGAGTTGCGTCGTGCCGGAAATCGACCGCCCCCTGAGCCAGGAAGAGGCTTGACGATGGCACACATCCCTGTCTGGCTCATCAATTCACTGATCTACCTCGGCGCCGCGGTGCTGGTGGTGCCACTGTCGAAGGCACTCGGGCTGGGTTCGATCATTGGCTATCTCGCCGCCGGCATTGCCATCGGACCGTGGGGACTGGGGCTGGTGACCAATGTCGAGGACATCCTGCATTTCGCGGAGTTCGGCGTGGTGCTCATGCTTTTCCTCGTTGGCCTTGAACTGGAGCCGAAGCGGCTCTGGAGTCTGCGCGGACCCATCTTCGGCTGGGGCTCGGCACAGGTGCTGGGCTGCGCCGCCGTGCTCTTCCTGGTCGGCTTCCTCGCGGGCGCAAACTGGCGCGTCGCGCTGGTGGCAGCGCTGGGGCTGGCGCTGTCGTCCACGGCGATCGCGCTGCAAGTGTTCGGCGAGCGCAACCTGCTCCTGACGCCGAGCGGGCAGGCCGGCTTCTCGATCCTGCTTTTCCAGGACGTGGCTGCCATTCCGATCCTTGCGCTGCTTCCGCTTCTGGCCGTCGGTCCTGACGCCAGCGACGGCATTTCGGGATTTGAGCGGGCACTGCAGGGGCTGAAGATCATCGGCGTGATCGCCGGCATCGTGATTGGCGGGCGTCTCGCCCTCCGGCCTTTGTTGAGGTGGATCGCACGCAGCAAGACTCCCGAGATCTTCACCGCCGCCTCGCTGCTGCTGGTGGTCGCAATCGCGGCGCTGATGCAATTCATCGGCCTCTCGATGGCGCTCGGTGCTTTCCTGGCCGGCGTGCTGCTCGCCGAAAGCGAATACCGGCGCGAACTGGAAACCGACATCGAACCGTTCAAGGGCCTCCTGCTGGGCCTCTTCTTCATTGCGGTGGGCATGAGCATCGACTTCGGCGTGTTGCTCAGTCACCCCGCGCTCATGGCGGCAGTCGTGATCGGCTTCATGCTGCTGAAGTTCGGCGTGATCTATGGGCTAGCGAAGTTGATGCACGTGCCGCATCAGCAGCGGCCGGTGTTCACGCTGCTGCTTGCGCAGGGCGGCGAATTCGCTTTCGTGGTGTTTCAGGCCGCTGGCCCCGATGTGCTGCCGCGCGGAGTCGCATCGTTCCTGATCGGTGCAGTGGCGCTTTCTATGTTGATCTCGCCCCTGCTGCTGGTGGCGATCGACAAATGGGTGATGCCGCGCTACAGCACCCAAGCGCCGACGACCATGGAGGAGATTTCAGAGCAACAGGACGCCAAGGTGATCATTTGCGGCTTCGGTCGCTATGGGCAGATCGTTGGGCGCATGCTGAGCGCACAGGGCTTGAAGATTACCGTGCTCGACCATGATCCGGACACGATCGAAAGCTTGCGTGAATTCGGCTTTCGTGTCTTTTATGGCGATGCAACGCGGCTCGACCTGCTGCGCACCGCAGGCGCGGGCACGGCGAAGGTGGTAGTGGTGGCGGTCGACGACATGGAGCAGTCGCTGAAAATCGTCGATCTCGTCCGGCAGAATTTCCCGAACGCCAGGATCGTTGCGCGCGCGCGCAATGTGGCGCACGTTTATCAACTGCTCGACCGCAAGATCGAGCACGTCGAACGGGAACTCTTCGAGTCTTCGCTACGGAGCGCCCGCTCGGTGCTCGAAGGCCTCGGCTGGCCCGCGCACGAGGCGCGCGAAACGGCGATGCATTTCAGGCTTCGCAATATCCAGCTCATGCACGAGGTCTATCCGCACTACAAGGACCGCGCCAAGCTGATCGCCGCCCAAAAGGAAGGGCGCCATCAATTCGAAGAGCAGATCGCACGTGAGCGCGAAGAGCACCGCCAACGCACCGCCCATCTTGACTGGGACAAGAACGAGCAGGAGCAGACCTCGTAGCCCGCCTTACTTCGCGAGCTTGAGCAAGCGAACCGCGTTGTCCTTCAGGATGCCGGGCACCACCTCGGGCTTGAACCCCGCATCCTCGAAATCCTTGAGCCAGCGGTCGGGCGTGATCAGCGGATAGTCGCTCGCAAACAGCACGCGATCCTTGAGCAGCGTGTTGGCGTACTGCACGAGCTGCTTGGGAAAGTACTTCGGGCTCCAGCCCGAGAGATCGATCCAGACGTTGGGCTTGTGCGTTGCAACACTGAGCGCCTCGTCCTGCCATGGGAAGCTCGGATGCGCCATCACGATCTGCATGTCGGGGAAGTCGATGGCGACGTCGTCCAGGTGCATCGGATTGCTGTACTCGAGCCGCAGGCCGCCACCGCAGCGCATGCCCGAGCCGATGCCGCTGTGCCCCGTATGAAAGACCGCCGGCAGCGCGTACTCATTGATCACTTCGTAGATCGGCCAGGCCATCTTGTCGTACGGGTGGAAACCCTGCACTGTGGGATGGAACTTGAAGCCCTTGACGCCGTGCTCCTCGATCAATCGCCGCGCTTCGCGTGCGCCCATCTTTCCTTTGTGCGGATCGATGCTGGCAAACGCAATCATGATGTCGGAGTTCTTCTGGGCCGCTTCGGCGATCTCCTCGTTGGGAATGCGGCGCCGACCCATGTTCGACTCGGCATCGACCATGAACATCACCAGGCCGATCTTGCGCTCGCGGTAGTAGTCGATGCTCTCCTGGATGGTCGGGCGGCGGCTCGACCTGAAATATTTGTCCGCGGCGCGATCGTATTCCTCGCCGTAGTTATCAAAGGGATTCCAGCAACTCACTTCGGCATGCGTATGCGTGTCGATCGCGATGAGGTTCTGATAGTCCATGGCAGTGTCTCCAAGGGTTGGGGGCTTAGGGTAAGTCCTCATGCCGCACACCTTCATGCGGCTTGAATTGATTATTTTCTATAACCATAATCGATCGCACTCCGGAATGCAATCATGATCCACACCGACCTCCAGCTCGACATCCAGGACAACATCGCCATCGTGCGCCTCACCCGCGCCAGCAAACGCAACGCGCTGTCCGACGCATTGATCCTCGCCCTGCGCAACACCTTCGAAAAGCTGCCCAGTTCCGTGCGCGCAGCCGTGATCGACGGCGAAGGGCCGCACTTCTGCGCCGGGCTCGACCTGTCGGAACTCCAGGAGCGCGACGCCGGCCAGGGCCTCGTGCATTCGCGCATGTGGCATGCGGCGCTCGAACTCGTGCAGCACGGCCCTGTGCCCGTGATCGCGGCGCTCCACGGCGCCGTGGTTGGCGGCGGACTCGAACTCGCCAGTGCCTGCCACATCCGCGTTGCCGATGCGACCACCTTTTACGCGCTGCCCGAAGGCTCTCGCGGCATCTTCGTCGGCGGAGGAGGTTCGGTGCGCATTCCCAAGCTGATCGGCACCGCCCGCATGACCGACATGATGATGACGGGCCGCGTCTACAACGCCGAAGAGGGCGAGCGCGCCGGCTTCGCTCAATACCTCGTCCCCGAAGGCACCGCCCTGGACAAGGCGGTCGAACTCGCCAGGCGCGTGGCTTCGAATGCACCGCTGACCAACTACGCGCTGATGCACGCGCTGCCGCGAATCTCCGAGCAACCCGCGGACCACGGATTCTTCACCGAAGCGCTGATGGCAGGCATCGCGCAAAGCGCGCCAGAGGCCAAGGAGCGGGTGCGCGCCTTCCTCGAAGGCAAGGCCGGCAAAGTGCAGAAAAACTGAGGTCATCCATGCAAGCCCCTCGCTCAGCGGCAATCACGCCGCGCTACCGTCCCGTGACCTTCGGCGTGCGTCGTGTGAGCGTGCGCGAAGGCGCCGCGGGCGTCCGCTACATCGAGGCGACGGAGCCGCTCAAGGAATACGCTGAGCGCATCACCGACCGCCTGATGCACTGGGCGCACGTGGCGCCCGATCGCACTTTCGTGGCGCGGCGCGCGCAGCTTCCTGACGGGAGCACCGGGGAATGGCGGCACCTCAGCTATGCGCAGGCGCTGCAGGATGCACGGCGCATCGGGCAGGCTCTGCTGAACCGTGGGCTGAACGCCGAGCGGCCGGTCATGATCCTGAGCGAGAACAGCCTGGAGCATGCCCAGTTGTCGTTGGCATGCATCTACGCCGGAATCCCCTACTGCCCCGTATCGCCTGCCTATTCCATCGTCAGTCAGGACTACGACAAGCTGCGACACATTTTCGAGACGCTCACCCCAGGACTCGTCTTCGCGAGCGATGCCGCGCGCTTCGGCCGGGCAATCGCCGCAGTCGCGCCTGCGGACGTCGAAATCGTGCTGCAGCAGGGCCATGGCGGCGCGGCGGACGTCGGTGCGGCTTCACCCGATCTGGCCGGCCGCAAGATCACCACTTTCGACAGCCTGCTGGCCACACCGGCCACGCACGCGGTGGACAGGGCCATGGAAGCGACCGGGCCGGACACGATCACGAAGTTTCTATTCACCTCGGGCTCGACCAAGATGCCCAAGGCCGTCATCAACACGCAGCGCATGTGGTGCGCCAATCAGGTCCAGATCGCGCAATCCATGCCCTCGCTGGCCGAAGAACCGCCGGTGCTGGTCGACTGGCTGCCGTGGAACCACACCTTCGGCAGCAATCACAACGTCGGCATCACGATCTATCACGGGGGCACGCTCTACATCGATGACGGCAAGCCCACGCCGGCACTGATGGGAGAAACGCTGCGCAACCTGCGCGAGATCGCCCCCACCGTCTATTTCAACGTGCCGACCGGCTTCGAGGCCATCGCCCACGCCATGAAAGAAGATGCGCAGCTTCGCAAGACGCTGCTGTCGCGCGTGCGCATGTTCTTTTATTCCGGCGCCGCGCTGGCGCAGCCCGTCTGGGACCTGCTGCACGAAATCCAGGAAGCGGAGATCGGCGAGCGCATCGTGATGGCAACCGGCCTCGGCATGACCGAATCGGGCCCTTCGGCGATGTTCATCAACAGCCCCGACGTGCGCGCAGGCGATGTCGGCGTGCCGACGCCGGGCATGACGCTCAAGCTGGTCGACGTCGACGGCAAGGTGGAGGTGCGCTATCGCGGACCGAACGTCACGCCCGGCTACTGGCGAGCCCCTGAAGCAACGCGCGAAGCTTTCGATGAAGAAGGTTTCCTGTGCACGGGTGACGCGGTTCAGTGGATCGACGATGCAGACATCCACCGCGGCTTGCGCTTCGATGGCCGCATCGCGGAAGACTTCAAGCTCGCCACCGGCACCTTCGTCAGCGTGGGACCGCTGCGGGCCCGGATCAGCGCGGCCGGGGCGCCCTACGTACAGGACGTGGTGCTGACCGGCATCAACCTGAAGGAAGTCGGCGCGCTCATCTTTCCGACGCAGGCGGTGCGGCAACTCTCGGGCCTTCCGGAGGGCGCTTCCATGAAGGATGTCGTCGAAAGCGCACCCGTGCAGGCGCGGTTCCAGGAACTTCTGGACACGCTCGCCGCCGCGAGTACCGGCAGCGCCAACCGCATCGCGCGCGCGCACATCGTTTCCGAGCCGCCATCGATCGACAAGGGAGAAGTGACCGACAAGGGCTCCATCAACCAGCGCGCCGTGCTGAAGCATCGCGCCGCATTGGCCGAGGCCTTGCACAACGACACCTTGCCCTTCACGCTCAAACCCCGCTAAATCACCCAAGGACCACCCAAGGAGACAACCGCCATGAACATCCAAGGACAAGCAGCACTCGTCACCGGTGGGGCATCCGGCCTCGGTGAAGCCACCGCACGCGAACTCGCGCGGCTGGGCGCGAAGGTGGCTGTGCTCGACGTCAACGCCGCTCTCGCCGAAAAAGTTGCGGCCGAAATCGGCGGCATCGCCTGCGTCTGCGACATCACGCAAGCCGACAGCGTCACGGCGGCCCTCGACAAGGCCGAGGCTGCGCACGGCCCTGCTCGTATCCTCATGAACGTCGCGGGCATCGGCAGCGCCAAGCGCATCGTCGGCAAGGACGGCAATCCCGCACCGCTCGAAGACTTCGTGCGAGTGGTCAACGTCAATCTCATCGGCGCCTACAACATCAGCCGGCTCTACGCAGCGCGCTGCGCCAAGCTCGACCCGGTCGAAGGCGGCGAGCGTGGCGTGATGATGTTCACCGCATCGGTGGCGGCCTTCGACGGCCAGGTGGGCCAGCAGGCCTACAGCGCGTCAAAAGGTGGATTGGTCGGCATGACGCTGCCGATGGCGCGTGATCTTGCGCAGCACGGCATCCGCGTTTGCACCATCGCACCGGGGCTTTTCGCGACCCCGCTGCTCAAGGAACTGCCGGAACCGGTCCAGCAATCGCTCGCGGCTTCGATCCCCTTCCCGCCGCGCCTGGGCAAACCCTCGGAGTTCGCCGAACTGGCATGCCATATCGTGACCAACGGGCACCTGAACGGCGAAGTAATCCGCCTGGACGGCGCGCTTCGCATGGCCCCACGCTGACCAAGTCCCGAGTTTTTGTTAGCTACCCAAGGAGACAGTCCTCATGAACTTCAAGAAAGCAACCCTCGCTGCCGCGCTCGTGCTCGGCCTCTTCGGCGCCGCGCATGCTGACCTCACGGTCGGTGTCGTGCTGCCGCTCACCGGCCCGGCTTCGGGCCTGGGTATTCCGATGAAGAACCAGATCGCGCTGTGGCCGAAGACCATTGCGGGCGAAAACCTCAAGGTCGTCATGCTCGACGATGCGACCGATCCGACCACCGGCGTCAAGGACACCCAGCGCCTGGTGACGGAAGACAAGGTCGACGTCATCATCGGCTCGGCGGCTACGCCGGTGGCGATTCCGATGGCCGACGTGGCTGCGGAATCGGGCACGGTGCAACTCGCCGCATCGCCAGCAGGCCTGCCCCCCGGCAAGGACAAGTGGACTTTCCGCCTGCCGCAGTCGAACGACGTCATGGCCTACGCCGTGGTGCAGCACATGAAGGCACAGAAGATCAAGACGATCGGCTTCCTGGGCTACACCGACGCCTATGGCGAACTGTGGCTCAAGGCGCTGACTGCCGAAGCCGAGAAGAACGGCATGAAGATCGTCGCCGCTGAGCGCTTCGGCCGCGCCGACACCAGCGTCACCGCCCAGGTGCTCAAGCTCACGTCGGCCAACCCCGACGCCATCCTGATCGTCGCCTCGGGCAGCGGCGCCGGCATGCCGCAGAAGGCAGTGATGGAGCGCGGCTACAAGGGCAAGGTCTACCAGACGCACGCCGCCGCCACGCAGGATCTGATGCGCACCGCCGGCAAGGACGCCGAAGGCACCTTCGTTGTCTCGGGCCCCGCCACCGTCGCCGAGCAGCTGCCCGACAACCATCCGTCGAAGCAGGCAGCGGTCGCATTCGTTCAGCAGTACGAGAAGGCCTATGGCCCGGGCTCGCGCAACCAGTTCGCGGGCCACGGCGCCGACGCGCTCACGGTGCTCGAAAAGGCAGTTCCGATCGCGCTCAAGAAGGGCAAGCCCGGCACGCCTGAATTCCGCGCCGCGCTGCGCGATGCCATGGAGACCATGGGTCGCACCGTGCTCGCGCATGGCGTGCTCAACTGGACGCCCGACAACCACTGGGGCTACACGAACGAAACCGGCGTGATGCTCAAGGTGGTGAACGGCCAGTTCAAGGTCGACGCGCAACCCTGATCACGGACGAACTCGAGCGCAAGCCCCGCCATGGATTTCTCAATAGCCAGCATCCTGACGCTGGACGGACTCACGAACGGGGCGGTCTATGCGCTTCTCGGCATGGGCATCGTGCTCGTGTTCACCGTCACACGCGTCATCTTCATCCCACAGGGTGAGTTCGTCGCTTACGGCGCACTCACGCTGGCGATCTTCCAGACGGGCAAGGTGCCTGGCACGGTTTGGCTGCTGCTGATCCTTGCCGGAGTCGCCGCGCTCATGGACCTGGCGAGCACCTGGCGGCACCGCGGGCGGCTCGCGCCCGCTCTGGTGGCGGCTGTGCGCACGTTTGCCGTGCCTGCCGTCATCTGCGCCATCTCCGCATGGGCCGCGCCGCGCCAGCTTCCGCTTGCATTGCAGGCGCTGCTGACGATCTGCATCGTCACGGCGTATGGCCCGCTGGTCTATCGCGTCGCCTACCAGTCTCTCGCAGGCGCGAGTTCGCTCGTGCTGCTCATTGTCTCGGTCGGCGTGCACTTCGCGATGACTGGCCTCGGGCTGCTTTTCTTCGGCGCCGAAGGCTTTCGCAATCCGCCGTTCTGGGACGAGCGCTTTGCCATCGGGCCGCTCAATGTCAATGGCCAGGCGGTGATCATCTTCATCGCGTCTGCTGCCCTCATCGTGATGCTGTGGCTGTACTTCGAGCGCACCCTGTATGGCAAGGCGCTGCGGGCCACGGCCGTGAACCGCCTCGGCGCGCGCCTGATGGGCATTTCCACGCAGACCGCGGGGCAGCTCACCTTCGCGATGGCCGCATTGATCGGTGCGCTCTCTGGCTTGCTGATCGGACCGACGACGACGATCTTCTACGACTCGGGCTTTTTGATCGGGCTCAAGGGCTTCGTGGCTGGCGTCATCGCCGGGCTCGCGAGCTATCCCGGTGCGCTGATCGGCGCATTGGGGGTGGGCGTCATCGAATCCTTCGGCTCGTTCTGGGCCAGCTCGTTCAAGGAAGTGATCGTGTTCACCATCATCCTGCCGGTATTGCTCTGGCGTTCGCTGCGCAGCGGCCACTCGGATGAGGACCACTGATGAAAGCTCTCCCCCAGGCTTGCCCACTTCGTGTGGCCGCCACCCCCCGTCCGGGGGCAACCCCTGCGGCCCGGCAGAGCCGGTTCCGCGGGGTTTTTGGCCTCGGGCGCACCACTTGCGTCGCGGGCCAAGTCATCGCTTAGTGGAAAACTGATATGCAAGCTACGCTCAATCCACCGGCGACCGAGGCACCTCGCAAGAGCGGGCTGCGCACGTGGGGCCCTCTCGCGCTAGTCGTGTTCCTCGCGGTGCTGCCGCTGCTGCCGCTGCCGAATTTCTGGATCATCCAGCTCAATTACATCGGCATCTACACCCTGCCGGTGCTCGGGCTGGTGCTGCTCACCGGTGTAGGCGGGCTCACGTCCTTCGGGCAAGCAGCCTTCGTCGGCATCGGTGCCTACACAACCGCCTACCTGAGCGTGAACTACGGGCTGTCTCCCTGGCTCACGCTGTTCATCGGGCTTGCGCTCACGGGACTAAGCGCCGCGATCATCGGCGGCATCACGCTGCGGATGTCCGGGCATTACCTGCCGCTGGCGACCATTGCGTGGGCGCTCTCGCTGTATTACCTGATGGGCAATCTTGAGGCCCTCGGCAAGTACGACGGCATCCTGGGCGTCAAGGGTCTCACTCTCTTCGGCATCGAAGTTGGTCAGCAGCGGGTTTTCTATGCAGTGACCTGGACCTTTGCCCTGCTCGCGACTTTCGCGGTGATCCGCCTGCTTGATTCGCGCAGCGGCCGCGCCATTCGCGCGCTCGCGGGCGGTTCGCAAATGGCTGAAGCCATGGGCGTGAACACGCTGCGGCACAAGGTCGGCATTTTTGTGCTGGCCGCGATGCTGGCTTCGATCTCCGGCTGGCTCTTTGCGCACTTCCAGCGCACGGTCAACCCGTCGCCCTTCGGCATCAAGATGGGCATCGAGTACCTGTTCATGGTGGTGCTCGGTGGCGCGGCGCATGTCTGGGGCGCGATGGCGGGCGCCGGCGTGGTCAAGCTGCTCGAAGATCAGTTGCAGGTGCTGCTACCCAAGCTCATCGGCACGAGCGGAAGCTACGAGCTCATCGTGTTCGGCATCATGATCGTGCTGGTCCTCAAGTACCTGCCCGATGGGCTCTGGGACTTCGTCGACCGGCGCCTGCCGCGTGCGCCACGCCCCATCGACTGGAACGGCGCTGCGGATCTGCCGGCACGAACGAAGCCGGCCGCTGGCGACGTGGTGCTCGATGTCCAATCGATCCGCAAGACCTTCGGCGGCCTGGTGGCGGTGAACGACATCAGCTTCCAGACGCGCGCGGGCCAGATCGTCGGCCTGATCGGCCCCAATGGTGCTGGCAAGTCCACGACTTTCAACCTGGTGACGGGCGTGCTGAGCCTCACGAGCGGCGCGGTGAAATTTCGCGGCGAGGCCATCGGCGGGCTCTCGTCGCGGGCCATCGCCCAGCGCGGCGTCTCTCGCACTTTCCAGCACGTCAAGATGGTTCCGGACATGACGGTGCTGGAGAACGTCGCACTCGGCGGGCATCTGCGCGGCCACAAGGGCGCGGTTGCGGCGATGCTGCATGCCGATCGCGCCGAAGAACGCCAACTATTTCGTGAAGCCGAACGGCAACTGCAGCGCGTCGGCATGGGCGACTACCTGCAGGAACTCGCCGGCAATCTCGCGATGGGTCAGCAGCGCCTGCTTGAAATCGCCCGCGCGCTGTGCGCCGATCCGGCGTTGCTGCTGCTGGACGAACCCGCTGCCGGCCTGCGCCACAAGGAGAAGCAGGCGCTCGCCGATGTGCTGCGGACCTTGCGTGGCGAGGGCATGAGCATCCTGCTGGTCGAGCACGACATGGATCTCGTGATGGACATCTGCGACCACATCGTGGTGATGGAATTCGGTACTCACCTGATGGAAGGCACGCCGGCGGAAGTGCAGCAGAGCCCCAAGGTGCGCGCGGCCTATCTCGGAACGGAACACTGACATGACGACGCCCCTTCTGAGAATCAAGGACCTGCGCGCCGGCTATGGCCGCGCCGAGGTGCTGCACGGCATCGACCTGCAGGCGGGCGAAGGCAGCGTGGTGACCGTGATCGGCCCGAACGGCGCTGGCAAATCCACCTTGCTCAATGCGCTGATGGGCGTGCTGCCTTCCAAGGGAAGCATCGAGTTTCGTGGCCAGGCCATTGGTGGCCTGTCGCTCGAGGAACGCGTGATGCTCGGCGTCGCGCTGGTGCCCGAGAAGCGCGAACTCTTCGGCACGATGCCGGTGGAAGACAACCTCGTGCTCGGCGGTTTCCGTCAGGTGCGCCTCGGCAATCGCCAGTGGCGTGATCGCATCGACGAGGTCTACACCATCTTCCCGCGCCTGAAGGAGCGTCGCGCTCAACTCGCGGGCACGCTCTCGGGCGGCGAAAGGCAGATGCTGGCGGTGGGCCGCGCGCTGATGTCGCGGCCAGCGCTGCTGATGCTCGACGAACCCAGCCTCGGCCTGGCGCCGCTCGTGGTGCAGGAGATCTTCCGCACCGTGACCGCGCTGCGCCAGACGGGCGTGACGATCCTCCTTGTCGAGCAGAACGCACGCGCAGCCCTCGAAGTCGCGGATCACGGGTACGTGCTCGAGATGGGCAGCGTGAGCGTCGAAGGCGAAGCGCGCCAACTCGCCGGCGATTCGCGTGTGATCGACACCTATCTTGGCGCCAAGCGCGCCTGAGAACCGCGGCGCAAACCAGCGCCATAGCCGGAGACGCATGATGGATGCACGAAAAGGCCTGTCGATCTGCGCGATCGCACTCGCTTGCGCCCTATTGGCAGCCGCCTGCGCGAGCCCGGGGCACCCTGGTCGTGCCTTGCCGCAGCTCACCTCCGCAAAGCCCGGCGCGCTGTTGTCGTGCGCCGACTTGGCGAACAAGGCTGCAATGCAAGGAACGGTCTATACGCAAGTCACGTCGGTCCCAGCCGGCGCGCTCACTGTCGGCAATGCCACGGTACCCGCGCCCGCTCATTGCCTGGTGCAGGGCCGCATGAACGATCGGGTCAGTCCGGTCGACGGCAATCGATATGCAATCGGCTTCGAGATGCGCCTCCCGCTCGAATGGAACGGCCGCTTTTTCTACCAGGCGAACGGCGGGCTCGACGGTGTCGTGATTCCGGCCGTCGGCGGCATTGGTGGCGGTGGGCCCACGAGCACTGCGCTACAGATGGGATTCGCCGTCATCAGCTCGGATGCGGGGCATGCAGGTTCTCTCGGCCCGCGCTTCGGCATCGACCTGCAAGCACGGCTCGACTACGGCTACAACGCGGTCGCACAGCTCACCCCCATGGCCAAGAACCTGATTGCGAAGGCATATGGCCGCGGACCGGATCGCTCGTATTTCGGCGGATGCTCGAACGGCGGCCGGCACGCGATGGTCGCAGCTGCACGGTCGCCAGGCCAATACGACGGCATCATCGCCGGTGACCCGGGCTACAACCTGCCTCGGGCCGCTGTCGCGCAGCTCTATGGCGCACAGCAGTACGCAAAGGTGGCCGCTGCGACGTCCGCAGGCCAGCCCGATCTGCAGACCGCTTTCACGCCTGCGGAACTGAAGCTGGTTGCAGACCGTGTACTGGCGCGCTGCGATGCGCTGGATGGGCTTGCGGATGGAATCGTCGCTGACGTGAAGTCATGCAAATCGCGCTTTCACCTCGAAAACGACGTACCCACGTGCATCGGCGCCCGAGACGGGCAATGTCTCACCAGCGCGCAGAAGACCGTGTTGTCCAGCGTGTTTGCCGGTGCACACAACAGTTTCGGAAAACCGATCTACAACACCTTTCCGTTCGATGCCGGAATCAGCGGGAGCAACTGGCGCGAGTGGAAGTTTGCCAGTCCGGCAACCCGCGACGCCGGCGCGGTCGCCTTCATCTTCGCGTCGCCGCCGATGGCGGATCGCCCGGCCGGACTGCCCTTCGCGCTCGGCTTCGACATGGATACGGACGCACCCACCATCTACGCGAGCAGCGGCATCTACAGCGAATCGGCCATGTCCTTCATGCCGCCGCCAGAGCCGGACAACCTTGCGGTACTGCGCGAGCGCGGCGCCAAACTGATCGTCTATCACGGCACGAGCGACCCGGTGTTTTCGTCCGACGACACGGCCGAGTGGTACGAGCGACTGCAGGTGGCGAACGGCGGAGATGCCTCGGCCTTCGCGCGCTACTTTCCCGTGCCCGGAATGAACCATTGCGCCGGTGGTCCGGCCACCGACCAGTTCGACATGCTGACGGCGCTGGTGGGCTGGGTCGAGCAAGGCCAGGCGCCCGCGCGGGTAGTTGCGAGCGCGCGCGGCCCTGGCGCCGCGACGGCTAATCCCGAAGCGCCAGCCGGATGGTCGCCGCACCGTACGCGTCCACTGTGCCCCTATCCGCAGGTTGCGGCCTACACGGGCGGCGACATCGAAACCGCCGCCAGCTTTGCATGCCGCGCGCCTGCCCATTGAAGACATCGCCATGAACTACCAGCCACGCCCCGACGATGTGGGCTTCGTTTTGAACGCCGTACTGGGTGCCGTTCCGCGGTTGGGCGCCCTGCCGCCCTTTGCAGAATTCGACCTTGCGCTGCAAACGCAAGTGCTCGACGAAGCCGGCAAGTTCGTCGCCGAAGTCATCGCGCCGCTGAACCGTGGTGGCGATGAAATCGGCTGCCGCATGGTCGATGGTCAGGTCGTCACGCCGCCGGGGTTCCGCGACGCCTATCGCGCCTTTGTCGAGGCCGGCTGGCCTGCACTCTCAGCCGCGGCTGAAGACGGCGGACAGGGCTTGCCTGCCGTGCTCGAAGCGGTGCTCTTCGAATGGCTGAGTGCCGCGAACCACGGCCTCACGATGGCGCCAGGGCTATTGCACGGCGCATACGAGTGCCTCAAGCATCACGGCAGCGACGAGTTGAAGCAACGCTATCTCTCGAAGATCGCCACCGGCGAATGGCTGGCCACGATGTGCCTGACCGAAGCCCATGCAGGCAGCGATCTGGGTCAGGTGCGCACGCGCGCAGTGCCCGTTCTGGACGGTAGCTTCCTGGTGTCGGGCAGCAAGATTTTCATTTCCGGCGGCGATCACGATCTCTCGGACAACATCGTTCACCTGGTGCTCTGCCGCCTGCCCGACGCGCCGGCAGGGCCGAAGGGCCTGTCGCTGGTGCTGGTGCCAAAGGTCCTGCCCGACGGATCGCGCAATGGCGTTCATTGCGAGCGCATCGAGGAAAAGATGGGCCTGCACGGCAGCTCGACCTGCGTCATGCGCTTCGATGAAGCCATAGGCTGGATGATCGGAAATGCGAACCGAGGTCTCGCCGCGATGTTCGTCATGATGAACGCGGCGCGCCTGCATGTCGCATTGCAGGGGATCGGCCTGCTTGATGCGGCCTGGCAGAAGGCGGATGCCTATGCACACGAGCGGCGGCAAATGCGCGCGCCTGGCCCCGCGCCGGTCAGCCGCGGCGACGAACCATCGGACCTGGTCGCTGAACATCCGGCCATTCGCCGCATCCTCGACACCCAGCGTGCCTGGATCGACGGGGCGCGCCTGATCGCCTATCGCACCGCCGTGCAACTCGACGTCGCGCGCCACGACGCAGATCCCAAGGCACGCGAACGCGCACAGCGCTGGTGTGCGCTCATCACGCCCGTCCTCAAGGCTGCCTGCACGCAGCAGGCCTTCTACGGCGCAAGCGAATGCCTGCAGGTGTTCGGCGGGCATGGTTATGTGCGCGAATGGGGTATCGAGCAAATCGTGCGTGATTCTCGCGTGACCATGATCTACGAAGGCACCAACGAGATCCAGGCTATCGACCTGCTGGTGCGCAAGGTGCTCGCCGATGGCGGCGCGGGGATGTCGGCGCTGCTGGTCGAATTGCGTGACGAGCTGGAAGCGGCCCGCGAAGTCGATGCCGACGTGCAGCGAAGGCTGGCGCAGCTTCGTTATCTCACGACCACCATCGCCATGGCGGCGCAGGCTGACACCACGTTGTCCTACGAGGTGGCCGATGACTATCTGAGGATCGTCATGCTCACCCTGCTGGCATGGGCATGGGCTCGCATCGAAAGCGCTTCGCCCGACGACGCTCGCTGGTCCGCTTCGGCGGCGGCGTTCCGTCGCTGGGTGTTGCCGGAATTCGAGATGCGCCTCGGGATCGTCAAGCGCGCCTGCGAAGCGGTCACCGCGCGAGTTGTCGCCTGAGAATCGCCACTCGAAGCTCGAAGACAGTTACGCTTGCGCCATGGCAGTTTCCCGAAAGAAGCCCACTTCCGACATCCATGCCCGTGCCCACGCTCAGCGGCCTGACACACTGGATATCCGAATGCTAGAGACACTCGTCGGCTACAACGCTCGGCGCGCATGGCTGGTCGTGAGCCAAGTGTTCGCGGAGCGCATGGCAGCCTATGGACTGAAGCAGGTCGACTTTTCGGTCCTGTCGCTCATCGCGCACAATCCCGGCGCCACTTCGAGGCAGTTGTGTTCGACGCTCGACATCCTGCCGCCCAACCTGGTGAGCCTCATTGCTGCGATGGACAGCCGCGGGCTCATCGAGCGCAGGCCGCATCCGCATGACGGCCGCGCCATCGGCCTTTACCTCACGCCGGCCGGCGAAGACCTGATTCGCGAGGCAGAGCAAACGGTCATGCAACTCGAAGCTGACGCCAGCGCACGGCTCACCCCCCGCGAGCGCGAAACGCTGATCCGGTTGCTCCAGAAGATCTACCACTAGCCGCAGCCGCGAGCCACAGCGCCCGTGCAGGCCTAGAAGCGTTCCGTCAGGCGCAGCACGTCGTAGGCCGCGTCAGCGATCAATGAAGGATTCGGGTAGTAGAGCTCGCCATTGAACTCATGACGCGAAAACGCCGATCGCGCCTGGATATAGCGAGTCCGCGCCGATTGAAATGCCTGTCGCCGCCAACTGGGCTGCAGCGATTCAATGCGTGACCAGTGCGCGGGCGTCAATGTAGGGCTTTGCGGATTCGGCGCCGTGCGCTCCAGCAGCAGAAGTTCGCGCGCCTCGCGCATCAGTGGATCAAGCTCTCGATACCTGTCTCGCCGACGCGCAAGCACGTTGGACAGAAACGTTGCGGCAAACAAGCTGAGCAGGGCCAGACCGATTCCAAAATCGATGGTGATCATTCAGTCAGAGAGGAAGTCGGTGGCAGGAGCTTGTCACCAGAATTTCCACCAGGGCGTGGAAGCGCGACTCGATGGTGCGGGCGGCAGAGTTTGCAGCCCGGTATCGCGGATCCTGCGGCGCTGCTCGGCCTCGAGGGCCTGCGCCATGCGATGGGCGAGCTGGTCGCCCTGCATCGCGCGCAGCCGCCATCCCGATGCGAGGTTATGAAGCTCTTCATCCTCGAGAGATCCGGGCGACTGCGACGGGGCGGACATGCCGAAATTCTGCACATGCCCGAGCCGCGCCGCAATCGTAGAGGTTTGCATTACATCGGCAGCCCGATACCCCCGGCGGACCGCCTACTTCATCGCGCTCCGCACGACGGCGGGAAGCGCTCCCCCCGCCGTCAGACGCGCTCGAGGATGACCGCGATGCCTTGCCCGACGCCGATGCACATCGTGCATAGCGCGTAGCGACCGCCGCCCTTGTGAAGTTGGTTCACAGCCGTCGTTGCGAGCCGCGCGCCGCTGGCGCCGAGCGGGTGGCCCAGCGCGATCGCGCCGCCGTTGATATTCACACGCGCATCGTCGTCCTTGAGGCCCAGGAGCCGCAATACGGCCAGCCCTTGTGCGGCGAAAGCTTCGTTGAGTTCGATCACGTCGATCTGGTCGATCTTGAGGCCCGTCAGCTTGAGCACCTTCTCGGTCGCAGGCGCCGGGCCGATGCCCATGATGCGCGGCGGCACGCCGGCCGTCGCCATGCCGACCACGCGAGCGCGCGGCTTGAGACCGTACTTGGCAGCACTGGCTTCGTCAGCGAGCAGCAACGCGGCCGCGCCATCGTTCACGCCGCTGGCGTTGCCGGCGGTCACGGTGCCGTCAGGGCGCACGACGCCCTTGAGCTTGGCCAAGGCTTCCAGGCTGGTGTCGCGCGGATGCTCGTCCTTCGAGACGATGATCGGATCGCCCTTCTTCTGCGCGACCGTGACCGGCACGATCTCGGCGTCGAAGAAGCCTGACTTCTGCGCGGCAATGGCACGCTGCTGCGAGGCGAGCGCCATCCGGTCCTGCGCTTCGCGCTCGATCTTGTAGTCGGTTGCGACGTTCTCGGCCGTCTCGGGCATGGAATCCACGCCGTACTGCGCCTTCATCAGCTTGTTGACGAAGCGCCAGCCGATGGTGGTGTCATACACCGCGTTCGCGCGGCTGAAGGCACTCTCGGCCTTCGGCATCACGAAAGGCGCTCGGCTCATGCTTTCGACGCCGCCGGCGATCATCAGGCCCGCCTCGCCGGCCTTGATGGCGCGCGCCGCGCTGCCGAGCGCATCGAGGCCCGATCCGCACAGGCGGTTGATCGTGGCGCCGCCGAGTTCGAGCGGCAAGCCCGCCAGCAGCGCCGACATGCGCGCCACGTTGCGGTTGTCCTCGCCGGCCTGGTTGGCGCAGCCATAGAGCACGTCGGTGACGGCTTGCCAATCGACGTTCTTGTTGCGCTCCATGAGCGCCTTGAGCGGCACGGCGCCGAGATCGTCGGCGCGCACGCTGGCGAGCGAACCGCCGTAGCGGCCAAAGGGGGTGCGAACGGCGTCGCAGATGAAGGCTTGGTTGGTCATGATGATGTGTCTCTTCGTCGATTCAGATGGCGATCGGCAGGCCGACCAGTTTTTCGAGTTCGACATGCTCCAGGCCGTCGACCTTGTCGATCAGCTTCAGCCCCGTCGGCGTGCATTCGAGGGTAGCGAGATCGGAATACACCCGCTTGACACAACCGATGCCAGTCAGCGGGTAGGTGCACTTTTCGACGATCTTGCTCTCGCCCTTCTTGGTGAGCAGATCCATCATGACCCATGTCTGCTTGGCGCCGATGGCAAGGTCCATTGCCCCGCCGACCGCCGGGATGGCACCTTGCTCTCCGGTGCTCCAGTTCGCGAGATCGCCGGTCGACGAGACTTGGAATGCGCCCAGCACGCAGATGTCGAGATGGCCGCCGCGCATCATCGCAAAGCTGTCGGCATGGTGAAAGTACGCGCCGCCGGGCAGCAGCGTGACCGGCTGCTTGCCGGCATTGATCAGGTCATAGTCTTCCTGGCCTTCAGCAGGCGCCGGGCCCATGCCCAGGATGCCGTTTTCGCTGTGCAGGATGACTTCACGGCCGGCGGGCAGGTGATTGGCGACCAGCGTGGGCTGACCGATGCCCAGATTGACGACGGCCCCGTCGAAGATGTCCTGCGCGACGCGCGCTGCGAGCTGGTCCTTGGTGCGGCGTTGGTAGTTGCTCATGGTCATGCTGCCTTCTTGAAGCCGCCGGCCTCGGTGGCGACGCGCTCGATCTTGACGATCCGGTTGACGAAGATGCCCGGCGTGACGATGGTCTCGGGGTCCATTTCGCCGAGCTCGGCGATCTCGTGCACGGTGGCGATCGTCCGGTCGGCTGCCATGGCCATCACCGGGCCGAAGTTGCGCGCGGCCTTGCGATACACGAGGTTGCCCCAACGGTCTCCCTTCTCGGCCTTGATCAATGCCACGTCACCGCGAATGGGGTATTCGAGCACGTACTGCTTGCCGTCGATTTCGCGCGTTTCGCGGTCGCCTGCCAGTTGCGTGCCATAACCCGTGGGGCAGAAGAAGGCGCCAACGCCAGCTCCCGCGGCACGGATGCGCTCGGCCAGATTGCCCTGCGGCACGAGTTCCAGTTCGAGCTTGCCGGAGCGATAGAGCTCGTCGAACACGTAGCTGTCGGCCTGGCGGGGGAAGCTGCAGATGATCTTGCGAACGCGTCCGGCCTTCAGGAGAGCCGCAAGGCCGGCTTCGGCGTTGCCAGCGTTGTTGTTGACGACGGTGAGGTCCTTGGCCCCTTGTTCGATCAGGCCGTCGATGAGCTCGTTGGGAATGCCGGCGGTGCCGAAGCCGCCGATCAGCACTGTGGCGCCATCCTGGATGCCGGCCATGGCATCAGCGATCGAAGGCGCGATCTTGTTGATCATGAATTCTGTCTCCGGGGAAGAAAAAGAAGCCGAATGAAAGGTCGAACGCGCCGGCTGCGATTTTTTGCCAATTTGTTCGATACGCGAACAGTTGTTCGTATAATGAATTCTAGAGAAGATCACCACCCATGGCAACCCATCGGAAACACCCCGTTGCACCCGCACCCGGCGACAGCTACGTGCAGTCCTTCGCACGCGGTCTCCAGGTTATTCGTTCGTTCAGCGCCAACACGTCGCGTCAGACGCTCAGCGAAGTTGCCGCCGCGAGCGGACTCACCCGCGCGGGGGCGCGCCGCATCCTGCTCACACTACAGACGCTCGGGTATGTCCACAGCGACGGAAAGCATTTCACACTCACGCCGCGCATCCTGGACCTGGGCTTTGCCTACCTGTCGTCGATGCCGATCTGGAACCGCGCCGAGCCGGTGATGGAAGCGCTCGTGCAGCAGGTGCAGGAGTCCTGCTCGGCGGCCGTGCTCGACGCCACCGATATCGTCTACGTTCTGCGCGTGCCCACGCACAAGATCATGCGCATCAGCCTCGGAGTGGGCTCTCGCCTGCCGGCCTACTGCACCTCGATGGGCCGCCTCCTGCTCGCAGACCTCGAAGACCAGGAAATCCGGGACAGGCTCGCCGCCTCCACGCGCGAGGCTTTCACCAAGCACACGCTGACTGACGTGGACGCACTTTTCGCGAAGGTACTTCAGGCGCGGAAGCAGGGATGGTGCCTCGTCAACCAGGAGCTCGAAGAAGGACTGGTTTCGATCGCAGCGCCCATCGTGGATCGCGCAGGCCGCGCGGTCGCGGCGCTCAACATCAGCGGCCAGGCCAACCGGACGAGCGCAAAGGTGATGCAGGACACCATGCTGCCGGGGCTGCTCGCCTCGGCCGCGGAGATATCGCGGCTTCTCTGAGGCCCTCTGAAGCCCCGGTCAGGCGTCTGACCGAATGCCTCGCATCAGAATCACGCCGCCCAGCTGTGCGGTGTCGCTGCGCATGCGGTAGCCCAGCGCCCGCGGGGTACCGCCTTGCGCCTGCCATCCTGCGGCGAGCAAGCGCGCCTTTACATCCGGCGACCGAACGACCTCCGCCAGCGCCGCGTTCAGCTTGGCGACCGCTGTCTGCGGAAGCGTCGCAGGCGCAGCGAGTGCGGTCCAGATCTCGAGATCCGCGCCCCGGACATTGGCTTCACGCAAGGTCGGCAATTCGGCAAACAGCGGGCTTCGATCGGACGAAGTCACGCCCACGGCCTTCAGCTTGCCTGATTTCACATGCGGCTTGGCCAGCCCCGGCGGCAGAAGCGCCAGTTGAATCTGCCCCGCAAGCATCGCGTTGATGACCTGAGGATTGCCGGTGAAGGGCACGTGCTGCGCGGTGATGTTGGTTCGGCTCTTGAGCAGTTCCATGCCCAGGTGGCCCACCGTCCCGACCCCGGGAGTCCCATACTTTCCCGCGCTGCTGAGGTTGCGCGCCCATAGGAGCAACTCCTCGGCGTTGGTGCCGGCAGCGTCGCCTGAAACGGCGAGTACCAGAGGCGCAGTGCCGATCAGGCTCACCGGCGCGAAGTCCTTCTCCGGATCGAACGGGGTGTTGGGGTTCAGGAGCTTTGCGATCGTGAGATTGCCGTTGATCAGCGCGCCGATGGTGTGGTCGTCACGCGCCTTTGCCACCTGATCGGCTGCGAGGTTGCCGCTCGAACCCGGCCGGTTTTCCACCAGCACAGGTTGCCCGAGAAGCTTCGAGAGCGGTTCCGCCACCGCGCGCGCTGCAAGGTCCGGCGAAGCACCGGCCGGAAATCCGACGAGGATGCGGATGGGCTTCGAGGGCCAAACGGGCGGCGCGGCCAGACTCGGCGCGGTGCGCGTGCGGGAAGCGTCGTCCGCCCATGCGCCGGTCGTACAGAGCGATGCTGCAAAGGTCTGCAGGAGGCGGCGTTTGGTGATCATCGAATGGCGGGTTAATCGAGTTACAGAACGTTACGCGAGCTCGCTCCCGTATGCAAGTCAGCCCAAATGCTTCGTTTCGCCAGGGTCGCCCTGAGAATTCAACCTTTCACTGAAGTCAACACAGCCATGCCCGACATCGCAGTCTTTGGCAGTCTCAATATGGATCTGGTCGTCCGCGTGCCGCGCATTCCGGCGGCAGGAGAAACCCTGCACGCGCATTCATTCATGACCACACCTGGCGGCAAGGGCGCCAATCAGGCAGTCGCCTGCGCGCGACAGGGCGCGAAGGTCGCCATGATCGGCCGGGTGGGCGATGACGACTTCGGCATGGCTTTGAAGGCGTCCATGTCCAGCGACGGCATCGACGTGACCCACGTCGCCACGGCCGCCGCCTCGACGGGGGTGGCGCTGATCATGGTGGACGACAGCGCTCAGAACCGCATCTCCCTGATTTCGGGCGCCAACGCTTGCGTGAATGCCGAAGACGCGCGGCGATGGGCATTGGATTTCGCGCCCGCGAAACTCCTGTTGCTTCAACTCGAGGTCCCCATGGAGGCCGCTTCAGACGCAGCAGCACTCGCGCATGGGGCCGGTGTGACGGTGGTGCTGAACCCTGCACCGGCCCGTCAGTTGCCTGATTCGCTGCTTCAGCAAGTGGGCATCCTCGTGCTGAATGAAACCGAGGCCACCCTCCTGAGCGGCATCGCCGTGAAGGATCTGGGCAGCGCCGCGCGCGCGGCCAAGGTGTTGCTTGAGCGAGGGCCCGTCCACGTGATCCTCACGATGGGCGCCGAGGGCGTCATCGCTTGCGACGCTGCAGGTTGCCGGCACTTCGAGGCACTCGAGGTGAATGCCATCGACACCACGGCCGCCGGCGACACCTTCATCGGCGCGCTGTGCGCCGCACTCGCGAGAGGCGACGCGATCGACGCGGGCATCGCCCTGGGCATCCAGGCGGCGGCCGTGTGCGTGACCCGAGCCGGCGCCCAGGCTTCCATTCCGTACCGGCACGAACTCTCGGGGCTGCCGCCGGTAGGCCGTCCCAGGACGGTCATCCCTTCTTAAATGCCCGGCTTGACCGCCGTGAATTCCGAGAAGATGCCAAGTTCGGCATTGCGCTTCACGTCGACGAAGCCGGCCATGCGCAGTGCGTCCATCACGGATGCCGGTGCGATACAGGCCTCGATCGTGTCCCAGTAATAGCGCCAGAGTTCGGCCGTATCGTGCTGGTGCGCCACGACCTTGGCGATGACGGGTACGACGCCCCGCATGTACGCCTTGAGCACGGCAGTGCCGATGCGACCGCTGGGCTTGCTGATTTCGAGAACCAGCAGCCGGCCACCCGGCCTCAGCACACGAAAGAACTCCGCGAAGGCCGCATTCACGTCCGCAATATGGCGCAGCGCGTACCCCATGCTGATGAAATCGCTGCTCGCATCAGGGCGAGGCAATGCCTCCGCGCGCCCGCGAACGAGTTCCACGCCTGGCAACTTCACTTCTCCCATCATCCCGGGGCTTGGATCGACACCGACCAGCCTGCCTTGGGGACCAATGAGGGTGAGCGCTTCGCGCGCGACCAGCCCGGTGCCGATGCCGACGTCCAGCACCTCCGCGCCTTTGGAAAGGCCTGCCCGCTGGAGCGCCGAACGCCGATACCAAGGGCCCGAGCCCAGCGCCAGCACACGCTCGATCCGGTCGTAGTCGGGCGCCGTGTCATCGAAGATGCGGCGAAGGAACTGCTGATGCTCGGCTTCGTCCCCGTAATAGGCAGGCAGCGGGACGTGAGGCGCGAGCACCTCGGCCGGCAAGTCGGCTTCCTCCTTGCGCCCGCCATGACGACCCTGGTGTTCAGCAGATTGCACGTTCGCGGTTTCCATGACTTCGGGTCCTCCTTCGAATCCCTGGCGGCGATTGTGACCCAGTGATTGACGCGGGGATTGATGCAGGGATCGACCCTAAGATTTACCCGGCACCGGCCCCATCACCAGATCGGGCAACGCAGTGGAGATGCCTGGGAAGACACAGATCAGGAACACCGCCACGAACATCAGCAGCACGAAGGGCAGGACGCCCCAGATAATCTCCGACAGCGCAATGTCCGGCGCGATGTTCTTGATCACGAAGATGTTGAGCCCGACCGGTGGATGAATCAATCCGGCTTCCATCACGATCGTCATCAGGATGCCGAACCAGATGAGATCGAACCCCGCAGCCTTCAAAGGCGGCAGGAAGATTGGCGCCGTCATCAGGATGATGCTCACGGGCGGCAGGAAGAACCCCAGCACGATCACCAGCACCAGGATCGCCGCGAGCAGCAGCCACTTCGACAAGTGAAGCGCGACGATCCAGCTCGCCATCGACTGGCTGATGTGCAGGTAGCTCATCACGTATGAAAAAAGCAGCGACATGCCGATGATGAACATCAACATGGTCGACTCCTTGATCGTGGCCGCGAGGATCGGCGCAAGATCCCTGATGCGCCACACGCCATAGATCACCGCGATGAGCAGCAGCGCCAGAAGCCCGCCAAGGCCGGCGGTTTCGGAGGGCGTGGCAAAGCCGCCGTACAGCGCCACCATCACGCCGATGAGCAGCACCACGAACGGCACCACGCGCGGCAGCATCTCGAACTTCTGCCGCAGGCTGAAGTGCTCGTCGTCGAGCAACGCCGATGTGCTGCCGTCGCGCTCGAATGCACGCCTGGCGCGGCCATACTCCTTCCGGTAGTTGAGCATCGCGTAGCCCGCGAAGAGCGCCACCAGCAGCACGCCCGGCCCGATGCCCGCCAAAAATAGGCGCCCCAGTGATTGCTCGGCCGCAACCGCGTAAAGAATCATCGTGATCGACGGCGGCAGCAGGATTCCGAGCGTGCCTCCGGCCGCGATGATGCCGGCCGCAAAGCCCGGCGAGTAGCCTCGCTTGCGCATCTCCGGAATGCCGGCACTTCCGATGGCCGAACAGGTCGCCGGGCTCGATCCGGCCATGGCGGCAAAGAGCGCGCAGGCGAATACGTTGGCGATGCCCAGGCCGCCGGGCACCTTGTGCATCCACACGTGCATCGCCGCGTACAGATCCTGTCCCGCTCGTGAACGGCCGATGGCCGCCCCTTTCAGAATGAAAAGCGGAATCGACAACAGCGTGATGCTCGACATCTCCTCATAGACGTTCTGCGTCACCGTATCAAGCGACGATCCCGGCATGAAGAAGGCCATGAACAGCACGGCAACCGCGCCGAGGGCAAACGCGATCGGCGTTCCCGAAAACATCAGCAACAGCGTCGCGACGCCGAACAGGAGCCCCAGCGCGAGCATCGACATCAATGCACCTCCGCGCCGCTGACGGTCCGGTTCACAAGCCGGTTGATGCTGGCGCAAAGCTGCACCAGCAGTTGCACCGTGAGCAGGCTCATGCCGAGAGACATCAGCCCGTAGGGAATCCACAAGGGCGGCGCCCAAGAAGACGATGACGTCATGCCATCGACCCATGCCTCGTGCAACAGGGTCCACGATTTCCACGCGAAGAAGCCGCAAAAGGCCAGGCTGACGAAATCGATCACCACCATTCGCACGCGATTCGCGGCCGCCGACAACTGGGAGCTGATGGCCTCGATCCCGATATGCCCACGAATCGACTGCACGAACGCGCCGCACATGAACGTCATGCCGACCAGGCAGAACACCGCGGCCTCGTCCTGCCAGTCGGTGGACGCTTTCATGAAGTAGCGCGACACCACGCTGTAGGTAAGCACCACCGAAGCGGCCAGGAGCGCAAGCATGCCCAGGGCCATCGCGATGCGATTGACCGCTTGCAGTGCGCGCGCCAGCGGCAGCAGCACGCGCGGCGTGGCCGGATCGATCGGTATGCCGAGCCCGAGTGGCGCAGGCTGCAGCGCGCCGCTCACAGAAGCTTCTGCGCGGCCGTCAGCAACGCCTTGCAAGACGCGTTGCGCTCGCCGTAGTCCTTCCAGGCAGTCTCGCGTGCGATGACCTGCCACTTCTTCATCGTCGCATCGTCGATGTCGAAGACCTTCGCGCCAGCCTTGGCATAGACCTCGGCGGCGAGCTTGTCGTCGGCGCGTGCCGAGTCGATGGCGAACTTCTCCTGCTCGGCACCAGCGGCCATGATGATGTCCTGCTGCGGTTTCGGCAGCTTGGCAAAGACATCCTTGGACATCATGAGCGGCTCGAACATGAACCAATAGGCCCTGTTGCGGCCGCTCGTCAAGTTCTTCGCGATCTCCTCGAGCTTGAAAGAGATGAAGCTGGTCGACGAAGTCATCGCGGCATCCATCGCGCCCGTTTGCATCGCGGCGTAGATCTCGTTGGATGGCAGCGTGATCACCGAAGCGCCTGCCGCCTTGAGCATCATGTCCATCTCGCGGCTGCCGCCACGCACCTTCTGGCCCTTGGCATCCTCAGGCGCCACCAGCGGAGCGGTGCGGCTCGCGACGCCGCCGGCCTGCCAGATCCAGCTCAGCACGATCACGCCTTTGTCGTCGAGCATTTTCGAGAGCAGCTTGCCGACTTCGGCGGTCTTCCATGCCGCGCCGACTTCATAGCTCGGGACAAGTGCGGGCATCAGGCCGATGTTGGTTTCGGGCACTTCGCCGCCGGCATACGACAACGGGACCAGCCCGATGTCGAGCGCGCCCTTTCGGAGCGCGGAAAACTGAGAGTTGGTCTTCATCAGCGAAGAGCCGGGGTAGATCTCCGCCTTCAGCGCGCCATTGCTGCGCTTTTCGATGTCAGCGGCGAAGCGACGGCACAGCCGATCACGGAAGTCGCCCTCGGTCAGCGTCCCACCGGGAAACTGATGCGAGATCTTGAGAGTGCTCGACTGCGCACCGGCGCGGCCAGTTATCGCCAAAAGTGACACCGCTGCCGCGGTGGACAGGACGTCGCGTCGTTTGAAGTTCATAGCGTGTGTCTCCAGTTGCCGTCTTTGCGCGGCGCCAGACATACACCTTATTGGCGATGGCGCAGCGGCGCCCTTGGTGTTATCCATGACATTCCGCCGCCCAGACGCGCCGTGGTCGACCGGGCACCCGTCACTTCACCGCGTTCGGCTCCAGCACGAAATCGAACTTCAACGTATGGAAAGGCGTTGCCTGAGCGGTCCCATCCGGCGCGGCGCCCGCGGGATGCGACACGAAATCGCCGATGAGCGAGCTGCGCACCCCAAAGACCGCGTCGCTGTCGAGATAGTCGTCGCCGTCCCTGAACACATGCGTGATGAGGGTTTCGTAGCCCGGCGCCTGGATCATGAAGTGAACGTGGGCCGGCCGCCACGGATGCCGCTTGGTGGCGCGCAGCATGTCGCCCACCGGGCCGTCCGTCGGGATCGGGTACGCCACCGGCATGACGCCGCGGAACCACAGCAATCCCTTGTCGTCCGTGCGGAACACGGCGCGTCCCTGCGGAACGTCCAATCCGGCGCGCTGAACGTCGTAGAAGCCTTCCGCATCCGCCTCCCAGACGTCCACCTGGGCATTGGCGACCGGCTCTCCGTCTCGGCCACACACCGTGGCGTTCACGAACAGGGGCTCACCTTTGGCGCCGCCAGAGATGTCGGCGCCGAGTTCAAGGTGAGGGGCGCCGTGTACATGGAAAGGGCCGAACACCGTCGCCTCGGTCGCCTGCGCGCTCTTCGCATGGTTGAGCGCCACCGTGAGCATCGACAGCCCCAGCGTGTCCGACAGCAGAATGAACTCCTGCCGCTTGTCGCTGCACTTCTGCCCGGTCGCCGTCAGGAACTCGATGCCGGCTGCCCACTCGGCTTCCGTCAGGCGCACTTCGCGCGCGAAGTCATGCATATGGCGCACCAACGCCGACATGATCTCCTTCAGCCGTGCGTCCGGGGTGCCGGCGATGCGTTCGAGCACCGCGGCGGTGATGGTGTTTTCATTGATGTTTCGCATGGGGATGGAACTCCAGGTCAGAGGAACGGGCCAACGATTCGACGCGCTTCGCCCCGATGCGGTCGAGCACCACGAGGCGCCGCTGGGTGGGGAACAGCGACCAGCCCCAGCGCTGCTGCGCGAAGCCCCACAGTCCCTGTTTGAAGAAGATGGTGACGACGATCGCGAGAAGGCCGAGGCCCAGCAAATACCAGGTCCCGTAGTCGCTCAGGAATTTGTTGAGCGCCCAGAAAATCACGGCACCCACGAGGGGCCCCTCGATGCGGCCGATCCCGCCGATCACGACCATGAAAATCGCGAAGGCAGTCCAGTTCACGCTGAAGGCGGCATCAGGGCTGATGCGCAGGTTGCCGACGAAATAGAGCGCGCCCGCCAGTCCGGCGCCGAAGGCAGCGACCACGTATACCGCGAGCTTCATGCGCGCCACCGGAATGCCCTGCGATTCCGCCGCCACCTCGTTGTCGCGGATGGCGAGCAAGGCAAGGCCGCGTTTGCTCCGCAGAAACAGATAGACCAGCGCGATCGCTGCCACCACGCACGCCAACGCCATCCAGTACGTGACACTCTCGCGCGTCGCCTTCTCGATGCCGCGCAGCGCCGTCAGCGTCGTGCCCGACCCACCACCCACCGCTGAAACGTTCGCGAAGCTGAGCCGGAACACTTCGGCGATGACCCAGGTGCCGATGGCAAAGTAGCCGCCCGACAGCCGAAACGCGACAAACGAAACCGGCACTGCGATCAACCCCGCGGCGATCGCGCCCAGCGGAATCGCGATGAAGGGGTTGAGCCCCGCGAAGTTGCCCAGCATCAGCATCACGTAGCCGCCGAAGCCGAAGAACGCTTGCTGCCCGATGCTCACCATGCCTCCGTATCCCGCGAGCAGGTTCCACATCATCGCGAAGATGAAGTAGCAGGCGATCTCGACGAATTCGCGCATCCAGCTCGACTCGCCCCACAGCGGCAGGCTTGCGGCCAGCACCACAAGCGCCACCGCTGCCCAAAGCGCAGAGCGGCTGACGGCCGTGCTGCGAACCACGTTGAAATTGTTGGTCATGACAGGTTCCATGGCGTCCGTACTCAGCCGCGCGTCTTCGGAAAGAGCCCTTGAGGCCGCAACACCAGCACCAGCAGAAACACCAGATGGCCCATCCAGATGCCCCAGCCTGGATCCAGCCTGAAGCCGATCTGCTGCGTAATGCCCAAGATCATCGCGCCCGCGAGCGTGCCCCAGAACGAGCCCATGCCGCCGATGATCACCGCCTCGAAGGCAAAGAGCAGCAGCAGTGGTCCATCCGATGGCGACACTGTGGTCCGCATGCCTTGCAGAGCGCCAGCGATGGCGATCAGCACGAAAGCGATGGCCGTGGCCAGCGCATAGACCTTCTTTGCGTTCAGGCCCATCAGCTCGGCGATTTCCCTGTCGTCCGACACGGCGCGAAAGGAGCGACCGAGCGAGGTATTGGCGAAGAGCCATTGGAGCGCCCCCGTCGCAACCAGCGCGACCGCGAGTACGATCAGCGGCAGGACGCCGACCGACAGCGACTCACCCAGTTGCAAGCCCTGCGTGCTGAGTCCTCCGGTCTCGATCGAGCGCGGATCGGCCGAGAACAACTCGAGCAGCAGGTTCTGGATCACGATCGACAAGCCGAAGGTCACCACCAGCGAGGGCAATGGGTCCTTGCCCAGCGTGCCGTTGAGCACATAGCGCTGCAAGGCATAGCCGAAGCCGAAGGCAATCGGCAGCACCGCCAGCGAGATCAGCAGCGGAGCGTCGCCGAAAAGCGTGACGCCGCCGATGACGGCGAATGCGCCGAGGATGATGAAGTCCCCCTGCGCGGTATTCGTAAGGCGCATGACGCCGAACATCAACGACTGCCCCAGCGCAAACAAGGTATAGAGGCCGCCGAGCAGCACGCCCTGGACAATGGTTTCAAGCACGGGATGTCTCCTCGCTCACATGCCGAAGTAGGCCTGCGAAATCTGCTCGCGCGTGATCGAATCCGAGCGGCCCTGGAGCGACACGCGACCCTCCTGCAGGCAATAGATGCGTTGGGACACGCGCTGCGCCATCGTCACGTCCTGCTCGACGATCACCACGGTCATGCCCTCTCGCGTGATGGCGGGCATCGCAGCGTAGATCTCGCGAATCACGATAGGTGCCAAGCCCAGCGACAGCTCGTCGCACAACAGCACCTCCGGATTGCTCATCAGCGCGCGGCCGAGCGCCACCATCTGCTGCTGGCCGCCCGAGAGTGCCGTGCCCGGGTTATGGCGCTTCTCCGCCAGGATCGGAAACAGCGTGTAGAGACGCTGCAGGTTCCATGGCCCCTTGCGGCCCGTGAGGCCGCCGATTTGCAGGTTCTCCTCGACGCTCAGGCTGGGAAAAAGACGCCTGCCTTCCGGAACCATGGCCAACCCGCGCTTCACGACGTCGCCCGGTGGCAAGCCGCCGATTGCTTCGCCCTTGAATTGCACCGCCTCACGCGGCGCACGCACGAGCCCCGTCAGGCACTTGAGCAAAGTCGACTTCCCTGCGCCGTTCGATCCGATGATCGCCACCAGTTCGCCTTGCGAAAGCGTGAAGTCGACGCCGAACAGCGCCTGGGCATCGCCGTAGAAGGCCTTGAGACCGTGGGCTGCGAGCAGTGCGGTCATGGCTTCATGCCTCCATCCCCATGTACACGCGCCGAACCTCTGGGTCGTTCATCACCGCGCGCGGCTCACCCTCCGCCAGCTTCTGCCCGAAGTTGATGACGAAGAGCCGGTCGGCCAACGACAGAAGCGCGTGCACCACGTGCTCGATCCAGATCATGGTCACGCCGCGCGCCTTGATCTGCTGCAGTTCCTCGACGAGTTGCTTCGCCTCGGGTTCGGTGAGCCCGCCCGCAATCTCATCGAGCAGCAGCAGCTTTGGCCGCGTGGCCAACGCACGCGCGAGTTCGAGGCGCTTGCGGTCGAGCAGCATGAGCCCGCCCGCGGGCTTGTTCGCGTGCGGCATCAGACCCGTCTGCGCCAATACTTCATGCGCCGTCTGCCAGGCATCCTGCTCGCGCTCCTGCGCGCCGAAGCAGGCTGCGGTCACGAGGTTCTCGAACACGCTCATGTTGCCGAAGGGCTGCGGCACCTGATAGCTCCGGCCGATGCCCGCATGGCAACGCTGGTGCGGCTTGAGCGTGGTCACGTCGTGCCCTTCATACTCGACACGCCCGGCATCCACACGAACATCACCCGAGATCAGGTTGAACAGCGTCGTCTTGCCTGCACCGTTTGGCCCAAGGATGCCAAGCGTCTCGCCTTCGGTCACGGAGAGCGTGATGTCGTCCGTCACCTTGAGCGCGCCATACGACTTGCTGACGGCATGAAGGGCAAGCAGGGTCATGGCTTTTTCATGCCGGCATGGGGCGCAGGGTTCCGCCGACGGGGATGTTCGGCGCACCTTCGTTGCTCACGATGGTGAGCTCGTGCTTGTACTTCGTGCCTTTGCCCCACTGGCCGAGCACCAGTGGCGTCTTGCTGACGTTCTTGAACGGACCTTGGCCGCCCCACTTCACCGGGCCGATCACGGTCGTGAGCGTCGTCGCCGCGACAGCGTCGCGCACGTCCGATGCCTTGTCCGACTTGGCCCGTTTGAGGGCATCGGCAGCGACCTCGAACAGCGCATGCGCGAACCCGACGGGCTGCGTCCACTGCTTCTTCGTGCCGGCCTCGTAGGCATCGGCCAGCGCCTTGGCGCTCTGCTTGGTGAGGCTCGACGTGAAGGGATGAGAAGGGCTCCACCACACCTCCGTCGACAGGCCGTCGCCCAGATCGCCAAGCGCGTCGATGGCGCCCGGGAAAAGCAGCGCCTTGCCCAAGGTGATGATCTTCGGACGAAATCCCTGCTGCCTCGCCTGCGTGAGGAAAGTCTTTGCATCGGGCGGGATCACCACGCCCGTGACGATCTCCACATTGCCACCCTTGAAGGCCGCGATCTGCGCACTGAAGTCCTGCGTGCCATTCTGGAAGCGGCCCGGATCGATGAGCGTGAAGCCCATCTGCGACAGCGGCTTCGGAAAACCGAGTTCCTTGTCGCCCCATGCATTGCCGTCGCCATCGTTCGGAAACAGCCCGCCCACCTTCTTGTTGGTCTGCAGCGATTTCCAGCCGGTGGTGTAGTTGGCGATGACGTCCTCCAGGCCCCAGAAGAGGTGATAAGTCCAGTTGAAGCCCTTGGCCGGGTCGCCCTTGCGTCCAAAGAACCAGGGCTGCCAAGGTACGACCGTCGAAATGCAGGGCAGCTCGTTGAGTTCGCAGGCATCGCTGACCGGATTCGCAGTCTCCGGCGTTCCGGCGGTGAGCACCAGCGCGACCTTGTCCTTGAGGATCAGGTCGTTCGCGACCTCGCCCGCGCGATTGGGGTTGGACTGGCTGTCCTTCAGCACGATCTGCACCGCGTACTTCCTGCCGCCAACGCTGATGCCGTCCTTGAAGGCCGTCTTCATCTGGTCGATGACCCACTTGTCCGCCTCACCGAAGGGTGCGAGCGGACCCGTCTGCGGCGACACATAGCCGATCTTGATCGTGTCGGCGGCAAACACCAACGGCGCTGTGCCGCCGGCTGCCAAGGCGGCCGCGGCCTGGGTGAACTGTCTGCGATTCAATGACATGGTTGTCTCCTTCTTTTCGGTTTTCGTTCTCTACCTGCACAAATCGCTGGGTGATCGCTCGCTTGCTCAGCCCGGCGGGTCGCCGTCGAAGGCGCGCTGCAGCAGCGCACGGATCTCATCGCGCTGCGCCGGGCCGAAGGGCCTGGGATTCCAGTAGGGATTGCCCACCGCGAGGTCGGCCGCGCGGTCGAGGTCTTCGGCGCGCATGCCGATGTCCTTGAGGGCTACCGGCGCGCCGTTGTCGCGGGCCAGCGCCTGCAGTCCCAGCGGCGCCGATGTCGAACCGAGGGCCTGCGCAATGCGTTCCATGGCACGTGGAGCGGCCTCGGCATTGAACGCAATGGCATGCGGCAGCACCACGGTGTGCACTTCCGCATGCGGCAGGTTGAAGCTGCCGCCGAGCGTATGACAGAGCTTGTGATGCAACGCCATACCGACGCTGCCGAGGACGCTGCCGCAGAGCCAGGCACCGCAGAGCGCATCGGCGCGCGCTCCGATGTCCTGGGGCGCCCGACGGATGACCGGCAACGATCGCGCGATCGCAGCAATGCCTTCCTGCGCCATCAGGTCCATGACGGGATTGCTGTCCTGCGCATAGAGCCCTTCGGCAGCATGCGCAACGGCATTGATGCCACTGGTCACGCTGAGCCCCACGGGCAACGTGCGCGAAAGCTCCGGGTCATAGATGACGGTACGCGGCAGCACCCGCGGGTCCTTGCCCGTCTTCTTGAGCCCCGCCTCCGTCAGTCCGTAGATCGGCGTCATTTCGCTGCCGGCATAGGTGGTCGGGATCGCGACGATCGGCAATCCCGAATCCAGCGCGATGGCTTTGCCAAGCCCGGTGGTCGAGCCCCCGCCGATGGCGACCGCGCAGTCGGCGTCGAGCCGCAATGCAAGCTCGCGCGCTTCTCGTGCAGTTTCGATCGGCACATGCATCACCGCGCGGTCGAAGATGCCCGCAGCCTGCGGCCCGAGCATCTCCGCCACAAGCTCAGCCTGGCCGCGCTGCTCGGGCGTCGACAGCACGAGCGCCCGTCGCGCTCCGAGCGCGTCGATCTCTCGCGCGAGATGCTGCAGCGAACCCGCGCCGAAGACGACGCGCTGCGGATGGGTGGTGTAGATGAAGTCGCGCATGGCAGTCAGCGAGCGAAGTGGGGAGGAATCTGCGCGTCGATGTTCACCCACACGCTCTTGACCTGCGTGTATTCGCGCATCGCATCGAATCCCATCTCCCGGCCATAGCCGCTCTGGCCCACACCGCCGAAAGGCGAACCGGGGTTCACGCGCTTGTAGCTGTTGATCCAGACCATGCCGGCATGCAGGTCGCGCGCCACGCGATGCGCTCGCTGCAGGTTGCTGGTCCACAAGCCACTGCCGAGGCCATAGTCGGTGCCGTTGGCAATCTCCATCGCCTCTTCGTCGGACTTGAAGGTGAGCACCGTGACGAAAGGACCGAAGACCTCTTCCTGCGCCACGCGGTCGCGGTAGGACTTCGCGCGCACCACTGTCGGATCGACGAAGCAGCCGCCCGCCAGCTCGCCGCCCGGTGATCGGCCGCCGGCAAGAACCTCGCCGCCCTCGCCTTTCGCGACATCGACATAGCTCAGGACGCGCTCCTGATGCTGGGCGCTCGTGAGCGGACCCATCTCGGTTTCTTCGTCCAGCGGGTTGCCCAGACGGATCGACTGCGCAAGCGGAATGAACTTGTCGAGAAACGCATCGGCGATCTTCTCGTGCAGCATCAGCCGCGAACCTGCGATGCAGGCCTGCCCCTGGTTGTGAAAGATGGCCCATGCACTGCCATTGATCGCAGCCGGCAGAAAGGCATCCTCGAACACGATGTTCGGTCCCTTGCCGCCCAGTTCGAGCTGGACCTTCTTCAGGTTGCCCGCGCTCGCCTGAACAACACGCCGACCGGTGGCGGTGCTGCCCGTGAACGCGATCTTCGCGACGTCCGGGTGCTCGGCGATGTACTGCCCGACCACGTGTCCCAGTCCCGGAACCATGTTGACCACGCCATCGGGCATGCCAGCTTCCGCCATCAGCTCGACGATCTTCAGCGAACTCAGCGGCGTGATCTCCGCCGGTTTCATCACGATGCAATTGCCCGCTGCGAGCGCCGGCCCCATCTTCCAGCTCGTGAACATGAGCGGGAAATTCCACGGAACGACCTGTCCGACGATGCCCACCGGCTCACGCAGCGTGTAATTCAGAAAGCCCGCCTCCACCGGAATCGTCTCGCCCTGGAACTTGTCCGCCATGCCGCCGAAGTATCGGAAGCAGGCAGCCGTGCGCGGCACGTCGAGCCGCCGCGAATCGCGCACCGGATGCCCCGTATCCAGCGATTCGAGCCGCGCCAATTCCTCCGTATTGGCCTCGATCAGATCGGCCAACTTGAGGAGAATCCGCCCTCGATCCGCCGCCGCCATGCGGCTCCACAGCGGAAAAGCCCGCTTCGCCGCAACCACAGCCTTGTCCACATCGGCCTTCCCGGCCAGCGCGACCTCAGCAATCGTCGAGTTGTCGAAAGGATTCAGCGTCGCCAGGGTCTCGCCCGATTCCGCGTCAACGAACCGCCCGTCGATGAAAAGCTGGTGCCGAATGGGTGTCTTCAGCCCCGCCGCCCTTTGGATATCTGCGAGAGTCATGGCTTCCTGCCGTGAAGTTTTGATCATTGAGTCTTGTCGGCCAGCCATGGATAGCGGGCGGTGTCCTTGCCTGCGTAGTCGGGATCGAGATAGATGAAGCAGCGTTGGATGAGCCAATCACGGATCTCGAAAACGTCGCACCAGCGGCCCGCGCCCCATTCAGGTACACCGGCCCGCCAGGGACCATCAGCGTGCTCGCCGAAGCTCGTGCCCTCGCAGGCGAAGAGGTCGGTGCCTGTGAAGAGCCAATTGAAGCCCGCGTAGTCATGCCGAATGGACTTTCCACGGCTGCCCACCTCGCCGAACAGTTGGCCGATCTGCGCCTTGCCATTTGCGAGGCCCCACTTCGGAAAGTAGACCTGCGCGTCTTCCGCAAAAAGGTCGAGGATCGAGCCACCGGTGGAAGTGACCCCGCCGTTGTCGTAGGCCTTGAGGTATTCGAGAGCGACCGACTTGCGTTGCTCGTCAGTCATGGTTTGACGTGTGAGTGCCATGGTGAGCCTCCTTCTTTCACTTCGACGACCGCTTGCGACTAGAACTCGACGGGAATCTCCGGGCTCTCGCCCTTCTGGATCTCGTACACGAGACTGGGCGACCCGTTCTCCCAGACCAGCAGCATCGAGCGCTTCGGGCTGAAGCCCTGATGCCTGCAGTAGGCGGGCATGGCCGCCATGTCACCGGCCTTCATGATCACGCGCGCCATCGGCTTGCCCGTGTTCTTGTCGCCGCAGTCCCAATGGATTTCGTCGGTCATCTGGAAGAACCACTCGACACGGTCATTGCCATGGATGATCGGCAGGATGTGCTCCTCCGTCGTCGGGCACATGAAGCTGTGCTTCACGACAGAAGTGAAGCTCGGGTTCCACGTCACTTGCGAGCGACTTAGGAAGCCGAAGAGATTGAAGGCATGCACTTCGTTCTCGAAGCCCGCCTCAGGATGCAACTCAGGCTCCGCTTGCGGAACATCCGCGAAAGCGCGGTTGATGGGCGCACCCCGCTCGTCGCTGCGCAGATCGAGATCGCCCTTGAGGCCGACGCAGCGCTTGGCCAGTTCGCGCGCTCGGGTGATCTTGGCAGTGTTGTTGCCGTTCTTGCGACCGTAGGGTGAGCCGGTTTCCTGCGGTGCCGAGAACGGGTCGAAGCTTTCGTTGGTCCAGTCGTCGAGCATGGCTTCGAAGGTCGCGCGGATCTGCGCGGTCGGGAAGTTCTCCAGCAAGTCGATGCCGGCTTCCTTCATCGTGCCGTTGAAGCTGCCTGCATACAGGTCCACCGACTGGTAGTGATTCACGGTGCCGACTACGTCGTCGAAGTTGACCCAACCATAGAAGAAGCCCCAGGCGACGTCGCGCATGAGCGCGCGCAGGTAATTGCCGATGTCCATCGTGTGGCTCATCGGCCGGCCGTCGCGGGTCTTCCAGGTGACGTGGGCGAAATACTCGTCGCGGCGGAAGCCGAAACTCCCGAGCGAGAAATCCTTGTAGCCAAGCGTGGCGTCGGGTTGCGACGCGATGACGTTGGCGAGTTCAGCGGGTGCGTTCATGGAGGTGCTCCTTTTGAATCAATGCGTCTGGCTCAATGGGTCTGGCAGATGTCTGCCCACTTTTCGACGGAGAGGTCGCCCTTGCACGTTTGCAGGACCATCACTCCCGGATCGCCTGCGACGCGAAATTGATAGGCGGTGTTCTTCGGCAACAGCCCCTGATGGCCCCGCGTGAGCTTCATCCAGCCCATCTTCTGGCCCTTGGGCTCGCCTTGGACGAGCACGGCGCCGTTCTTGTTTTCGTCGAGGACTGTCTGGCTCGCGTCCAGCTTGACCAGATGCACCTCCACCTCACCGTCCATCACCAGCGCGAACTCGTCGTGCGCGCTCGTGTACCAGGGCGACGTACCTTCAGCGCGAAGCGCCTCCAGCACGTAGATCTGGTTCTGGCCGAAAACGACCTTCTCGTACGGCTTGCTCTTGTTCGCGATGTCGAAGCAGTTCGACATCGCGTAGTGCCGGACGTCATCGTCGATCGGCTCGACATGGCCCTTCTCGAAATGCTTCAGCGACCCGAAGCGGGTCTGGTAGGCAGTGGTCATGGGTTGTCTCCTGAGTGGCAAAGGCAGCGTTTCTGCTGCGGTGAACGCACTGTAGGAAACAGGGACCGTCTGCGGTAGGCATCAAAACCGGGCCGCATTGTTCGCCGATTCCGGTCAATCGGCAGGGTTTACCCGATCGGACGAGTTTTCGACGCGGGCTGCATGGCCAAGCGGTCTACACGTCGGCGATCAACTCCGCAGGCAGGAGCCCGCGTTCAACCATGGCCGCGTCCCATGGCGGCACCCGTGTGAAAGCCGCCGTGATGTGCTCAATGAACAACTTGAGCTTGAAGGCATTGCGCGAAGTCCCCGCATAAACCGCGCTCAGGGAGAACGACGACAGCTGGTGCTCGGCAAGAACGACCTGCAGGTCGCCGCGAAGGATCGCATCTCCGGCCACCAGCGTCGGCAGGCAGACGATCCCGGCGTGCTCCATGGCGTATTCGCGCAGCAGATGCACGCTGTTCGTCAGCAATGCCGCGCTCATGTAGAGCGTGATCTGTTCGCCTTCATGGTGAAACGTCCAGCGATCGCGCGTCGGATAGCCCGAATACAGCCCCAGCGTGTGCTTGTGCAGATCGCGCGGACTCTCCGGCGTGCCGTGCATGCGCAGGTATTCCGGCGTGGCGCAGAACACGCGCCTCACCGGAAAGAGCGGCCGCGACACCAGTTCGGTCGAAGCGGCCGGAAAGATCTGCAGCGCGCAGTCGACGCCTGCCTTGACTGGATCGACGACCGCGTCGCTGACGATCAGCTCGAGGTGAATATCCGGAAAGCTCACCTGGAACGCCCGCAGCAAGGTCGCGAAATGACCGAGCACGAATCCCGTCAGCGCATGAATTCGTAGCGTGCCCGTCGGCCCGACCCGCGCGCCGCGCATCTGGTCCATGATGTCGTTGGCGCGGCCGACAAGCTCCGTGCAGTCGCGCAAGAAAGCCTGCCCMACGTCGCTGAGCCTCACAACGCGCGTGCTGCGATGAAAGAGCGGCGCGCCGACGTGATCCTCGAGCTGCTTGACGCGGCTCGTCACCACCGACTTCGCGACCCGCATCTGCCGTGCGGCCTCCGCGAAGCTCTGGGTCTGCGCAACGCGGACGAAGGTCTCGATGTTTTCCAGGCGATCCATGGCTTGGCAATGTAGCGGCGAGCGGGGCAATGCGCTCTGAGGGTCGGTGCTAACCTCGGCGGATGTTCAATCCCTCCCAAGAGGAAGTGCGTCGTTTTTTTTGCGACGTCTTCGCCAAGAGCCGTCGCGGCGAGCCGATGGAAGCGCTCGAAATCATCGCCAGCCGATGGATTGACGAGCACCCTGAATACCACCCCGATCTTGCCGACGCCGACGCCGCCGTGGCGCGCGTGTACGACGGCAAGGACGGTCGCGAGAACCCATTCCTGCATCTGTCGATGCATCTGTCGATCAGCGAGCAGTGCTCGATCGATCAGCCGCGCGGCATCCGGCAGGCTGTCGAACTTCTCGCTGCGCGCCGCGACTCGCTGCTCGACGCGCACCACGAGGCCATGGAGTGCCTCGGCCAAATGATGTGGGAAAGCCAGCGCGCCGGCCGCCCGCCTGATGGCGAAGCCTACGTCGCCTGCGTTCAGCGGCGCGCCACGCGCGACTGATTCGCGCCCGCTTCGCGCAGCAGCGCGATCAATGCCTGCCTCGCGGGTGATGCTTCAGCGTCGGTTCGCAGCAGGAGACCCACTGGCTCTTCGGTGCCGGCCGTGTCGATCGCCAGCCGCGCAAGCCGTCCCGAAGCCAGGTCGTCGGAAGCGGCGCCGATCGGTGTGAACCACAGGGCATCCGATCGAACCAGCAACGCACGCGCCACCGAGAGGTCCAGCGTCTGGGTCGTATGGGGCGGCAGGCGCAGCCCGAGCCCCGAAAGAAAGCTCTCGGTGTGATGGCGCGGTATCGTCCCCTCGCCGTAGATCACGAGCGGATAGGCCAACACATCCTGGACCGACGGCGTGCCGGCTGCCAAGGGGTGCCCGACTCTGGCGACCACAGCCAGCGGCTCGGTGTAGAGCAATTCGAAGGTCAGCCCCGTCATCAACTGCGGGTCGCTCATGCGACCTGCGACCAGGTCCAGGTCTCCCGCTCGAAGGGCGTCGAGCAAGGACGCGTTGGCGCCCGTCTGGACTTGCACTTGCAGCGAAGGGACGCGCTCGCGCAGCGCAGCCAATGCTGGCGGCAGCAGTGAGGGCCCGACGCTGGGCAGCGCGCCTATACGAAGCCGCTCTGGACGTTCGCCGGACGCCGGAATCACGGCCTGGGCGCTTGCATCGAGGGCATCGAGCACCCGCAGCGCGTGCGCCAGCAGATGCTCGCCCGCGGCGGTGAACCCCTGGATGCCGCGCCGGCCGGCGGTGCCGCGCTCGACGAGCCGCGCTCCCGACAGTTCCTCGAGCTCAGCCAAGGTCTTCGAAACCGCGGGCTGGCTCAGTGCCAACCGCTCGGCGGCACGCGCCAGATGTCGCTCTTGGGCGACGGCCACCAGACAGCGCAGATGCCGCAGTTGAACGCCTCGGAGAAAGACTTCGGAAGAACTCGGCATCTGATTACTGCTGGTTATGAAAAATCGTTGATCCGTCAATTTACATCAGCAATGCGCATGAATAGAGTGGCGGTCATCCCATTCGAAAACCGGAGACAAACCGAATGTCCGATTCCACTTCGACGTCCAAGGCCACCAAGGCTGCGGGCCTGACGCCGCGCGACTGGCCGAGTCAACCCTCCTACGTCTATCCGGGCTACCGCTCGACGGTCAAGCGCGGCCCGACGCAGTCGCTGATCCCGCTCAAGGCATCCCTTGGCGAATTGCGCCAGCCCGTGTACGGCCACAGCAGCATCGGCGAACTCGACCACGACCTGACGCGCAACGCGCGCAAGAACGGCGAGCCGCTCGGCGAACGAATGATCCTCACCGGCCAGGTGCTCGACGATCACCGCCGCCCCGTGCGCAACACCCTGGTCGAAATCTGGCAAGCGAATGCATCGGGCCGCTACGTGCACAAGGTGGACCAGCACGACGCACCGCTCGACCCGAACTTCCTGGGCGCAGGTCGATGCCTCACGGACAACGAAGGCCGCTATCGTTTCCTGACGATCAAACCCGGCGCCTACCCATGGGGCAACCACCCCAACGCATGGCGGCCGCAGCACATCCACGTGTCGCTCTTCGGCGAGCACTTCGGCAGCCGGCTGGTGACGCAGATGTATTTCCCGGGCGACCCGCTCATGCAATACGACCCGATGATCACCGGCACGCCCGAGAAGGTGCGCAATCGACTGGTCTCGGACTTCAGCCTCGACGTTACCGAGGACGGCTATGCGCTCGGCTACGTGTTCGACATCGTGCTGCGCGGCGCCGACGAGACGCCTTTCGAAACCCGCTGAGGAGACCCGCATCATGATGAGCGCACTCGAAACCAATTTCGGCCAGACCCCATCGCAGACGGTCGGCCCCTACTTCGCCTACGGCCTCGCGGCCACCCAGTACGGCTATGACTTCGACCAACCCTTCGACGCGATCGTTGCACTTGATGGCGCGCGCGGCGAGCGCATCCGCCTTGAAGGCCGTGTCATCGACGGAGACGGCAATCCGATCAACGACGCCCTGATCGAGATCAGCCAACCCGACGGCACCGGCGCTTATCCGCAGTCGGTCGACAACGCAACCGAAATCGGCTTTCGCGCCTTCGGCCGCGCCGGCACGGGGACCGACGCGCAGAACCGCTACGTGTTCCACACGGTCAAGCCCGGCGCGGAATCGCCCGGCGAAGCCCCGCACATCAACATGATCGTGATGATGCGCGGCATGCTGCTGCACGCTTTCACGCGCGTCTACTTCAGCGACGAATCCGCGGCCAACGCCAAGGATGCCGTGCTCAACAGCGTGCCGGCCGAGCGTCGCAATACGCTCGTCGCCAAGCGCACCGAAACAGGCGGCGCGGTGACCTACCGCTTCGACATCCACATGCAGGGTCCGGCAGAGACGGTCTTCTTCGACGTCTGATCGAACGACGCGACCCCAAACGACAAAGCCCGCTCGAGCGGGCTTTGTCGTTGATGGGCGGGAGGCGCTGTATGCGCCTTAGACGCTGTGGACGCTGTCAGTCTTCGTGATGGAAGCGCGATTCCGGCACCGTCTTCAGATCGCCAGGAAGCGAACTGATGTAGGTGGCGAGTTCCTTGAGTTCGTCGTTACTGTACTTCTTGGCCTGGCCGCCCATGACGGCATGCGAACGGCCGACGTTCGGACGATTTGGCACCTTGTACGACTTCAGCGCGACGTAGAGGTAATCGGCATGCTGGCCCGCGAGCTTGGCAACCGAACCGTCGTTGGGTGTATTGAAGTTGGCGCCATGGCACTTGGTACAGGCGTTGTCCTTGTCGCGTGAAATGAGCGCCTGCACGTGTTCGCTCGGCGCCTTGGGCGTCGCGGGCGGCGCGACGCCTTCGTTGAGTCCGAGCTGGCTGTAGTAGGCGGCCAGGTCAGCCATGTCCTGCTCGCTCAGCGTGTCGGCGATGGCGCGCATGGTTGGGTGCTTGCGCTCGCCACCCTTGTATTGGGTGAGCGCCGAAACGATGTACGTAGCGCTTTGGCCCGCGATCATCGGCACCTTGTGAATCTCGGGGAAGCTCGCCTGGTAACCAATGATGCCGTGGCAACCCATGCACATCGCGGTCTTCTTGGCCCCATTTTCGGCATTGCCCGTGATCTTCTGGGCTTGGGCCGAGACCGTCACGCAAGCGACAGCGAAGGCAAACATCGTGGTCAACAACTTGTTCATTTTGCGCGCACAATCTCGTGGAGATACAAGGTTCAAATCAACATTTGATTATATGGGGGCTCTTCGCGAGGCCTCATAAGCGAAGCAGTCGAAGTGCTCGCAGCACAGATCGATGTTGTGTTCTTTCAACCACCCTTCCCAATGCCATCCATGAAATTCAAGGGTTCAGACAATTACGTCGCCACGCAGGATCTGATGCTCGCGGTCAATGCGGCCATCACGCTCAAACGACCGCTGCTCGTCAAGGGCGAGCCCGGTACCGGCAAGACGATGCTTGCCGAAGAGGTCGCGCAGGCGCTCAATCTGCCGCTGCTCCAGTGGCACATCAAATCGACGACGAAGGCCCAGCAGGGCCTGTACGAATACGACGCGGTGAGCCGGCTGCGCGACTCGCAATTGGCGGACGTCGACGGCGGTGAGCGCGTCAAGAACATTCACAACTACATCGTCAAGGGTGTGCTGTGGCAAGCCTTCACCGCCGACGAGCCGGTTGCTTTGCTGATCGACGAAATCGACAAGGCCGATATCGAATTCCCGAACGATCTCTTGCGCGAACTCGACCGCATGGAGTTCTATTGCTATGAAACGCGCGAACTGATTCGCGCCAAGCACCGGCCGGTGGTGTTCATCACCTCCAACAACGAAAAAGAGCTGCCGGACGCATTCCTGCGCCGCTGCTTCTTCCACTACATCAAGTTCCCAGATTCGGAGACGATGAAGAGCATCGTCGCGGTGCACTTCCCGGGCCTCAAGCAGGAACTGCTCACCGCCGCGATGAAGACTTTCTACGACGTGCGCAACTTGCCTGGGCTCAAGAAGAAGCCGTCGACGTCCGAACTGCTCGACTGGCTGAAGCTATTGGTCGCCGAAGACATTCCGCTCGAAGCACTGCAGAGCAAGGACGACAAGGTTGCGGTTCCCCCGCTCGTCGGTGCGTTGCTCAAGAACGAGCAAGACGTCACCTTGTTCGAAAAACTCGTCTTCATGCAGCGGAACAACCGCTGAGGCGCTCCCGCGATGTGCGGATATGAGGATCTGAGGACCTGAAGATGGCTTTCGTTGAACCCATCACGCTCCGGGCGCGCGGCATCGCCCTCGTGCCCTTGTCGCTCGACCATGAGGAAGGGCTGCGCGAAGCGGCCGCCGACGGCGAGTTGTGGAACCTTCGAGTGACTTCGGTGCCGGAGCCCAAGGACACGCGCGCCTACGTCGAAAGCGCACTGCAAATGCGCGAAGCGGGCAACCGTTTCGCGTTTGCTGTGACCGACGAAGCCAGCGGAACTGTGCTTGGCACCACGAGCTTTCATGACATCCTGCCCGCCGTGAAACGCGTCGAAATCGGCTACACGTGGTACGCCAGCCGCTGCCAGCGCACGCACGTCAACACCACCTGCAAACTGCTGATGCTCACGCATGCTTTCGATGCGCTGGGTTGTCATGTGGTGGGCTGGCGCACCGACAACTTCAACCACGCCTCGCAGCGCGCCATCGAGCGTCTGGGTGCAAAGAAAGACGGCGTGATTCGCGGCCATGCGCTGCGCCGCGACGGCACCATTCGCGACACGGTGATGTACAGCCTGCGCTCGGGGGAGTGGCCCGAAGTGCGCGCCCAATTGCTCTACCTGCTGGACAAGCCCCGCTCGAGCCCACCGCCCCAGGAGTGATTCGCCATGCTGATCGACTTCTTCTACACGCTGCGTTCGGCGAAGCTGCCGGTCTCGGTCAAGGAATACCTGACGCTGCTCGAGGCGCTGCAGGCCGACGTCGTCGGCCCCAACTCCGACGGCGCCTTCAGCCTCGACGATTTCTACTACCTGTCGCGCACCTCGCTCGTGAAGGACGAGAAACACTACGACAAGTTTGATCGTGCCTTTGCCGCCTACTTCAAGGGCGTCGAGATGCTGGCGGACTTCACCAAGGAAGTGCCGCTCGATTGGCTGCGCAAGACGCTCGAACGCGAGTTCACGGCTGAAGAAAAAGCCAAGATCGAGAAGATGGGCTGGGACGAGCTCATGGAAACGCTCAAGAAGCGCTTCGAGGAGCAGAAGGAGCGTCACGAAGGCGGCAACAAGTGGATCGGCACCGGCGGCACTTCGCCTTTCGGCCATGGCGGCTACAACCCGCAGGGCGTGCGGATCGGCGGCGCAGGCAAGAACAAGAGCGCGGTCAAGGTATGGGACCAGCGGGCGTACAAAGATTACGACGACAGTCAGGAACTCGGCACACGCAACATCAAGGTCGCATTGCGCCGGCTGCGCAAGTTCGCCCGCGAAGGCCATGAGGAAGAGTTGGATCTGGACGACACCATCCGCTCGACGGCAGCGAATGCCGGCTACCTCGACATCAAGATGGTCCCGGAGCGGCACAACAACGTGAAGGTGCTCCTGCTCATGGACGTGGGCGGCACGATGGACGAGCACATCCAGCGGGTGGAAGAGTTGTTCTCGGCCGTCAAGACGGAGTTCAAGCACCTGGAGTTCTATTACTTCCACAACTGCGTCTATGACTTCATGTGGAAGAACAACCGGCGCCGCTTCTCCGAGAAGTTCGCGACCTGGGACATCATTCGCAAGTACAACAAGGACTACAAGCTCATCTTCGTCGGCGACGCGACCATGAGCCCCTACGAGATCCTGCAGCCTGGCGGCAGTGTCGAATACAACAACGAAGAAGCCGGCGCCGAGTGGATTCAGCGGCTGACGCACGCTTTTCCGAAGTTCGCCTGGATCAACCCGGAGCCGCACGGTGTGTGGCAGTACCGCCAGAGCATCGCGGTGATGCAGCAACTCGTGTCGCACCGCATGTATCCGCTCACGCTGCGGGGGCTTGAAGACGCGATGCGGCTGCTCTCGAAGTAGCCGCGCCACATCGGCACACATCGGCACACATCGGCACCACATCGGCACCACATCGGCACCACATCGCGTGCTTACATTTGGACAAATTCGTAAAAAATTTGTCACGGATAACCCGCTTTGCTCTAAAGTGACGCCTTAAGGATTCAATACGTACAACTCCAGAATCCTAGGAGTCATCGATGTCTGCACGACCTTTGCAAGCGTTCAATAGCGAGCTTCACGAGCAACCCTGGTCGTCGGACTGCATGGATGCCATGCTTCGCTCCTCCATGGACTACGTCTGTATTCGCGGAGTGCAACTCCCACTCGACAATCTGGTCGACCGCTCGTTCTTCGAGCCGGAGCGTTGCAAGCAACTTCGCGATCAACTCGCCGGCGCCCAACCTTTCCCCTACCTCGTGCTCGATGGCCTTTTTCATCCGGCACTGCTCGAACTTGTGGCCGCCGAGTTCGACGAGCTCCCCAGTTCGGAATGGACCGACGTCAGGACCAAGTACGAGTCGACACGGCGATCGGTCCCCGGCGTATCGCTCCACCCAGCTTCCCAGTTGTATTTCGACATCGTGAACTCGGGCTGGTTTACGGAATGGCTGTCGTCGGTCACCGGCGTTTCTTATTTGCTGCCCGACCCCAAACTGGTGGGAGGCGGGCTCCATGAAAGCAGGGAAGGCGCGACGTTCGCGGTGCACCGCGATTTCAGCCGCCACCGCGACATCGGCCTGCGCAATGCAATGGTGTTCATCACCTACCTGAACAAGGGATGGGACCCCGAATGGGGCTCGGCACTGGAGCTCTGGGACAAGAAGGCCGACCGCTGCGTGACTTCGATCCAGCCCGAATTTGGCCGGACGATCGTGATGCCGCACGGCCCCATGAGCTACCACGGGCACACTAAGCCGCTTCGCACCCCCGACAGTCGTCCAAGGCGTTCCGTCGCCGCGTATTTCTATACGAGCCCCGCAGCCGGCAAACGCCTGGGCGATGAATCCGCATCGAAGTTCATGCACACCGAACGGATGGACCAGGCCAAGGCCATCGCGCGAATGATCGTCCCGCCGATCGTCTGGGCACTGGGCCGCAAGCTTTTCGGTCGCTGACGACGGGCATCGCCCCGGGGTGGCCCATGCCCATGCTGTCAGAATGGCCGCATGCGTTGGGCGGTCCGATCTCTCACGCCGGCTTGGATGCCGGCGTTGTTATTTGCAAGCATCCTTCTTCTTCAGGGATGCAGCCTTCTGCCGCAAAAACAAACTGAAGCGACGGACACGTCGGCCCTCCCGGTCGCGGGCGCTTCCAGCGAATCGGGCAGCGGCTCTTTCTCCGTCGAAGTGCAGGCGCCTGATTCAGTCCGCGACTTCCTCGTGCGCAACCTCGAGATCCAGCGCTACAAGAAGCTCGACGACTTGGGCGCTGTCGAACTCTCGCGGCTGATGGTCGCCGCAGAGGGCAACGCGCGTGAGCTGCTCAACACACTGGGCTACTTCACGCCACGTCTCACGCTCGAAATGCAGGAAACGCCCGGCGCCAAGACGCCGCGCAACGTCAAGATCACCGTCGAGCCGGGTGAACTCACGCGCGTCAGCGATGTCCGCATCGATTTCAGCGGGCCGATCGCTGAAGACCCGAAGTCCGAAGCGCGCCGTGAAGCAATCCGCTCCGGCTGGTCGCTGCGCCAGGGCCAGCCTTTCAATCAACAAGCCTGGGACAACGCCAAGGCCGCCGCGCTCCGCAGCCTGACCGCCCGGCGCTATCCCACTGGCAGCATCGTCTCGAGCCGGGCCGAAATCGACGCCGATCGCGGTGAAGCCAAGCTCAGCGCGGCGTATGCGTCGGGGCCAGCCTATCGCTTCGGCCCGCTCGTGCTCCAGGGCAACAAGCGCTACGACGCGGACAGTATCCGGAGGATCGCGCGCGTCCCGACAGGCTCGGACTACGACCAGCAGCAGTTGCTCGATGCGCAGCAGCGCCTGGCGAGCAGCGGGTTCTTCGAATCGGTGTTCCTCACGCTCGACACGCACGAATCCGACCCTCTGCTCGCACCGGTCATTGCGCAGCTGCGTGAGGCACCCTTTCAAAGAGTGGTCGCAGGCGTGGGTTTCACGACCGACAGCGGATTGCGGCTGTCGCTCGACCACATCCACAACAGCATGCCGCTGCTCGGCTGGAGAGCAGTCTCCAAGCTTTCGCTCGACAAGGACGAGAAATCGCTCGGAACCGAATGGAGCGCCATTCCGGGCGACGATGGCTGGCGCTCGTTCACGTCGGCCGGACTGAAGAGCGAAGTCTCGGGCAGCTACACGGTCGACAGCGGGCGCCTGCGCGGCGGGCGCAACCAGAACAGCGACCACATCGACCGCAGCTACTTCCTGCAATACGACTACGCGGTGAATCACGGCTTCAATCCACCGCCATCGGCGTCCGCACTGAGTCTGAACTGGGGCTGGACCGGCCGCTACTTCGACAACGCCGCCGCGCCGACTCGAGGCTACGGAATCTCGTTGGAGCTGGGCGCGGGCTACACGCTCAGTGGCGAACGCGATCCCTTCACGCGGACTTACGCGCGGTGGGTCGGCTTCCTGCCCGCGGGCAGCGTACAGGCTGGCGACAGCGGCACGCCGGCACGCCAGGCGCGCATTCAATTGCGTGCCGAGGCTGGGGCAGTCGTCGCAAAGGACACCGCGCAAATTCCATCGACACTGGGCTTCCTGACCGGTGGTGACACCACCGTGCGCGGCTATGGGTTCCGATCCATCGGCGCAGTCAAGCCGGATGGCCAGATCATCGCCGGACGCTATCTCGGCGTAGGCAGCATCGAGTACCAGCGCCCTTTCGTCTATGACGGCAAATTCACCGATTGGGAAAGCGCGGCCTTCGTCGACGTGGGTGCAGTGGCCGACCAGCCCAGCGAAATGCAGGCCAAGGTGGGGGTGGGCGTCGGGGCTCGATGGCGAAGCCCCATCGGGCCGGTCCAGATCGATGTGGCGTACGGCGTGCAGGTGAAGTCCTTCAGGCTGCATCTGCGCCTGGGTTTCACCTTCTGAGGTCCTCAGAGCCTATGCCGACTGAACCATCCGAGATGCAAGAAGCGCCGGCCTCGCCTGACGGGCGCCCGCGTGGGCGGCGCGTGCTGCGCGTCATTGCGTGGGCGGTGACGGGGCTGGTGACGCTGGTGCTGGCGCTCGCCGCCGGTGCCTGGTGGTGGCTCGGAACTGACGAATCGCTTGCGTTTGCACTGGCGCGAACCGCGCGCTACCTGCCTGCCGGTCAGAGTCTTGAGAGCCGCGACGTGTCGGGCTCCTTGCGAGCCGGAGGACGCATCGGATGGTTGCGCTGGCAAAGCGAGACGCTCGCGGTGGAAGTGAACGGAGCGCGAATCTCCTGGCGGCTCGCGCCGCTGCTGAAGCGCAGGGTGCAATTGGGCGAAGTGCATGCCGACCGCTTGCTGATCGAAAAGCGCGGGCCGACCACGGACCAACCTGTTGAGCCGCTTCAGCAGATCGTGCTGCCGGTCGAAATCGAGGTGCCTTTTTCCGTCGACTTGTTGCAATGGGCCGGTCCGCCGGCTCTGCAAGCCACGAAGCTCGAGGGTAGCTATCGCTACGTCAACGAGCATCACGTGCTCGAAGTCGCCGGCGTCGACGTGGCTGATGGCCATTACGGTGCGCACGTCGATCTTCAGGGACCAGCGCCCATGGCGCTCGATGCCAGTTTGAAGGGACGCGTGCGCGCGCTCCTGCCCGAAGATCGGTCCATCGACATCCTGGCCGAAGCGTCCGTCAAAGGGACATTGGCCGGAGCCGATGCCCGTCTGGCTGTCGATGCGCAGCTCCAGCCCGTGGAGGAAAGCGCGGAGTCGCCGATGCGCGCGCAGTTGCAGGCGAACATCGCGCCGTGGCAGCCGCAGCCCGTGATCGACGCTCACGCGGAGTTCGAGAACATCGACCTTTCCACCCTATGGCCGCAAGCGCCCGCGAGCTTGCTGACGGGTGAGGTCGAGGCCGGACCCGATGCGGCCGCCGGCGAGAAAAACTGGAAAGCCCATGCCAACATTCGCAATGCAATTGCCGGACCCTGGGACACCGGCAAGTTGCCCGTCGAGCAGATCGAGGCGCAAGCCGGCTTCGACGGCAAGAGCTGGACTTTTCCCGACGCAACGGTGCATCTGGGCAGCGGTCGTATTCAGCTCAAAGGCAGTTGGAGCCCCGCGCCGGAGCCCTGGAAGGCGCATGCCAGCGTGATCGGAGTGCAGCTCGGCGAATTGCATACCGAGCTTGCCGGCGCGCCCTTGAATGGCACGGTCACGGCCGATCAGCAAGGCGACGCGATCCGCTTCGACGTCGCGCTGCGCGCCGCGGGCGGTGCCGGCCTGCAGGGCTTGCGCCTGCAACGCGCGATCGCACAAGGACAGTGGCGGAACGAGGTGCTCGATCTGAAGTCGATGCGCATCGAAGCGCAACACGCCAGCATCGATGGCCGCTTGCAAGTGCGGGTCGCGGAGCAAGCCGGCAGCGGCAACCTGAATCTCATCGTTCCTGGCGGCACTGCGCAGTTGCGAGGGCGCATTGCGCGCACCACCGGCGACGGCCAGGTTAGCGCGCAGATCAACGACGCAGCCAGCCTGCAGCACTGGATTGAAGGGCTGCCCGAATTGGAAAGCGTGTTTGCCGGCGCGGCCATGCAGGGCAATGCGCGGCTCGATGCCAGTTGGAAAGGCGGATGGCAGGCGGTGCAGCGCCGGTTGCAGAACGCGAGCGAGCCCGCACCGCGAGGCAGCGTGGAGCCGACGGTGCAGGCCACGTTGACGGTTCCCAAGCTCGACCTCCGGCTTCCGCCACCGCAGACCGGGGACGCGACTTCAGTCGCGCTCAACGGGCTGCGCGCCGACTTGTCCGGCAGCCTCGCACAGGCCACGCTGACGCTCAACGGCGAGGCCACCAGCGGTACTCGCAAGATCACTCTCGACACGCGCGCGAGCGGCGGCATCGAGCGTGCCAACCAGTGGCACGCCGCCATCGCCACATTGCGCGCACAGATCAACGACAGCGAGCGTCCCGGCCCTTGGACGGTGGAACTTCGCCGCGCCGTCAGCGCCACCGTTCGCACAGTTGATGCCAACCCTTCGCGCGTTGAAATCGAAGCGTCGGGCGCTACGGCGGAACTGCACGGCCCGCTGCCCGGCACGGTGACGGTCGATTGGCAGCCGTTGCGCTTCAGCAGCAGCGGATCGGGCGATGCGCGCGCCATCCGCCTTCAATCGAAGGGGACGCTGAAAGGCCTGCCCATGGCCTGGCTCGAGGCGGCTGGCGAAACGGATGCACTCGCCCGGATCGGATTCAGCGGCGACTTGCTTTTCAACGGCGAATGGGACGTCGACGCCGGCGACACCCTGCGCGCGCACGCCCGCGTCACGCGCGAGAGTGGGGACATTCGCGTACAGGCAGGTGAAGCGGCCCTGGTCACTCGAATCACCAGCCATGGAACCGGCGCAGCAAGCGAAATCACGATGGATGCCGCCGGCCCCGGCGTCAGCACGCCCGCAGGGCTGCGGCAAGCCGAACTCAAGCTCGACGCCGAAGGCGACACAGTGCGTGGCAGCCTGGCGTGGGACAGCCAGCGCGCCGGCGAGATCCGCGTCGAGGCCAGCACGCGGCTGCAGAAGCGCCCGGGCGGCTGGCAGTGGGCGTCGGACGCGCCGCTCGCCGGTCGCGTCACCGCGCGAATGCCCAACTTGGGCGTCTGGTCGATGCTGGCGCCGCCGGGATGGCGTATTGCCGGCACGCTCCAGGCCGACGCCACCCTTTCCGGCAACCGGGCAGAGCCACTGTGGAACGGCACGCTCGGCGCCGACGAGCTTGCGTTGCGCGCACTCGTCGAAGGGCTCGACCTGCGCGCCGGACGCCTGCGAGCCACGCTGGCAGGCAACCACGTCGACGTCACCGAGTTCACCCTGAAGGGCGGCCTGGGCAGCCAGACTCGCATTCCCGGCCAGAGCGGCAACATCAGCACCGCAGCAAGCGAAGCGTCGCGCGACGGCGGCACCCTTTCGGCAAGCGGCCAGATCGCATGGGGCTCCGCGCCAACGGCTGGAGCAGGGACGGGAATCCGCATGGCTATGCAGGCGCAAGTTCGGTCGCTGCGCGTGCTGGTGCGCTCGGATCGGCAAGTGACGCTTTCGGGCGATCTGCAGGCCAAGCTCGACAACGGCCAGTTCACCGTCCGCGGCGACCTCAAAACCGACCGCGCCGTCATCATCCTGCCCGAGCAGACCGCGCCGAACCTGGGCAGCGATGTGGTGATCCGCTCGGCGGCGCGCGACCGCGAAGCACAGGAGGAAGCCAAGCGGCAGGCCGAAGCCAACGGGGGCCAAGTTGCCACTGCACGGACCGCCAAGCCGCCGGACATCAGGGTGAGCTTCGACCTCGGCAACGATTTCGCCGTGCAGGGGCATGGCCTCACCACGCGGCTGGCGGGCAAGCTCGACATTCACAGCACCGCACTGGAAGCGCTGCCGCGTGTCACGGGCGAGGTCAGGACCGTCAGCGGTCAATTCCGAGCCTACGGCCAGCAACTCACCGTCGAGACCGGCATCGCGCGCTTCAATGGCCCGGTCGACAATCCGCAACTGGACATTCTCGCCATCCGGCCGAATATCCAGCAGCGCGCCGGCGTTGCCATCACGGGTACAGCGCAATCACCCCGCGTGCGGCTGTATTCCGAACCGCAGCTGTCGGACCAGGAGACGCTCTCATGGCTCATGCTCGGACGCGCGTCAGCCACCAGTGGCGGCGAATCCGTCCTGTTGCAACAGGCTGCGCTGGCCCTTCTCGGGGGTTTGGGCAGCGGCGGAACAGGCGGCGGACTCGCCAGCCGCTTCGGCCTGGACGAGATCGGCTTCAAGGGCCCGGGCAATGGCGGCGACGTGCGCGAATCGGCAGTTACCGTCGGCAAACGCTTTGCGCGCGATTTCTACATCACCTATGAACGCAGCCTTGCCGGCACGTTGGGCACGCTCTTCATCTTCTATGACCTTACCCAGCGCCTTACGCTGCGCGGGCAAGCGGGGCAACCGAGCGGGCTCGACCTGATCTACACGGTGCGGTTCGACTGAACTGGTAAAGTTGCGGCCGCTCTCGTCCTCGTAGTTCAATGGATAGAACGGGGTCCTCCTAAGACTCAGATACAGGTTCGATTCCTGTCGAGGGCACCATGTGCCTCCTCACGTGTCCGCGTCCACCGCGGAGAACCGCCGCTTACCAAGCCGCCAGCACACGCAGCACCACCGCGGCGACAACACTCGCGATCGCGATCAGTGCAATTCGTCCCCAAGGCACCCCCAATCCGATGGCCTTCAGGGGCTCGTGCGTCAAGTCTGCACGGTGCAGGGCCGCAAAGGTACTGAAATTCTGCATGTCGGTTGATGATTTCGCCATGGATCGATTGTCTTGATGGCCTACGCCGACGCCCAAGGAAAAATCGCACACTTTAGTTTTCAGTTTTTCGAGCCAGAATCGACCCGGCCGGCGCCGCTGCCCGTCACCGCATACCCATTTGCGCGACAGGCAGACCGACGCTGGCGCCATACTGCATCCGCCCCAGGAAGGAGGTCACCTCATGGCCCAGCACGCAATTTCTGCTGTCCACTACAAGGACGGGAAAATCGATCTCGTCGCCATCCACCCGGTGGTCCACAAAGAGTTGGGCTCGAGCGGATTGGCTCTCGGCTCTGCGCAGCGCATCAGCCTCGACGAGTGCCTCCAACTTCTTGCGGCCGGCGAAGAAATTTGCCTGGTTCGCCGCACCGAAGATCACACCTGGGAGATCACCTGGGACGTTGAGCTTGGGCCGAGCGGAAAGGAAATCACCAGCGTCGACCTGACCGACCGGCCCAACACCGCGTTGCAAGACCTCCCGAGGTGGGAATAAACCGCCCTTCGGCGCAAAGTTAAAATCCATCGCCCATGCCACGCTGGCTCATTGCCTCCTTCTTTGCGTTTCTGCTGTCTTGCTACGGCTTCGCGACCATCGCGCAAGCCGGAGGGAGCGAGCCGCACGACGGCACCAGCAAGCTCGTGACCGTAGTGCAAGACGCCTCTTCCATGGGCGATCCGCTCAACCCTGACGCGAACGATGAGACGGCGGGCCTGGATGAGGCAAGCCCCGACTTCACCGAATGCCTGACCGGCGGACAACCGCTGGTGGTCGAGGCAATCGCGTCCGCATGGCCGCCCCGATCGGCCGCGAACAGCTCGCCTTCTCCCTGGCTCGAGCGGCCCAAGCGGCCACCTCGCAGCACCGCCCTCCCCGTCTAAGCCTCGCCGCCTCGAGAGCCTTTGGCTCCGCTTTTCTCTCGATGCGAGCGCCTGCATCGCGCATCCGTGCGCCCGATGTGCTTATCCGGCGGCGACAGCCGCTCCCCGTACAGGAAGAATCACCATGCGTCTCACCACCAAGGGCCGATTTGCAGTCACCGCCATGATCGATGTGGCACTGCAAGGCGCCGCGGGCCCCGTCAACCTGGGCTCCATCAGCCGCCGACAGCGGATTTCGCTGTCGCACCTCGAACAACTCTTTGCCAAGTTGCGCCGCCACAACCTGGTCGAGTCCACCCGCGGCCCCGGCGGGGGATATTCGCTCGGCAAGAAGCCAGCGGAGATCACCGTCGCGAGCATCATCATGGCGATCGACGGCATCGCGGACGACACGGCAAGGCCCCTGTCGGGTGATGTGCCAGGCGCGGTGGATCGCCACGCGACAGACGAACTCTGGGCCTCCGTCCGCCATCGCGCGGTGGAATTTCTCGACTCGATCACGCTGCAGAGCCTGGTCGACGAACAGATCGCGCGCGGTGTGGAAGTCGAAAGACCGGGTCGCCGCGTTGTCGTGCCCGCCGCGCGCGTGAAGCCGGCGCCCATCAACGCGCCGAACTCGGTTTTCGCGCTGGGAAGCATGCTGGCAAAGCGCTCTTGATGTGGACTTGAGCGCGTCGCAGGAATCAAATTGCGCGAGCGGGGCGTTCGCAAAGTAGAACGCCCTATGCTCTCGCATTCAATATGACTTCCTCGCATTCTTCGACGCGCGATCTCGCTGTTCTCATCGGCCGCTTCCAGCCATTTCATGAGGGCCATCTTTCCCTTCTGAGGCAGGCGCTCGACGCGGCCACCCATGTGGTCGTGGTGATCGGCTCGGCATTTCAGGCCCGCTCGCCAAAGCACCCATTCACCTGGGAAGAGCGAGCGGAGATGGTGCGCCGGGCCCTGCCTGCACTGGAACAGCAGCGCGTCATGTTCGTGCCGGTGCGGGACTATTTCAACGAGGCGCGATGGTTGGCGGCAGTCCGACGAGGCGTAGCGCAGGCCCTGGCTGAGCACAGCGTTGAAAAACCGTCTTCGACCGTGCTGGTCGGACACATTCGGGACGCGACGCGCGAATACCTCCGCGAATTTCCAGAATGGTCGCTTCAGCTTGGAGAAAGCCTGCCCATTCGCCCCGCGAGCGCTATGCGCGATGCCCTGTTCGCCACGCCCTCCAAGGCCCTCGTCGAGTTGGCAAAGGAGGTTCCCGCAAGCACTGCGGACTTCCTCAGGGATTGGAGCGCACAACGCCTCTTCGAGGCACTTCAGCAAGAGGCTGCGGTGCTTCGCGAATACGACGCATCGTGGGCATCGGCACCCTATCCGCCGGTGCTGGTGACCGTCGACTGTGTGGTGAAGTGTCAGGACAAGGTCTTGCTCATCGAACGTGGGCACGCGCCTGGCAAAGGACTGCTCGCCGTGCCGGGAGGATTCCTGGAACAGCGCGAAACGACGCTGCAGGCCGCCTTGCGCGAGTTGGACGAAGAAACGCACCTCGCGCTCCCGCCTGCCACGCTGCGCGCGGCCCTGAGGGCCAACGACGTGTTCGACCGGCCCGACCGGAGCCAGCGCGGACGCACCATCACCCACGGGCATTTCTTCGATCTCGGAGAGCGCGAGCTCCCATCCTTGCAGGCGGACGACGATGCGGCCGCCGCCGACTGGGTGCCGATCGCGCACCTGCTGGAGCGGGAAGATCGTTTTCTGGATGATCACTTCCAGATGCTCGACMACTACCTCGGCCTGTTGCCCCTTTTGCCGCGCCAGGGATCGCTGTAGGCAGCGGACGACGTCCGCCCGCAGCCTTTTCCGGCAGCGAAACGCCCAAGCGCGGCCTAAGGTGAATACCTAGGCATTAAAAAGAGCCCTTCGCGAAACCTCCGAGACGCGTTGGCCGGTCAGGCACGCCCCCGACGACGATTTCCTCCTCCCGGCGCTCATGGCGCCGTTGCACAGCGCCCTCCCGGGCGCTGTTTTTTGGACGGGCCCGCCATCAGGCCCGGAAGCAAAGAACGCTATTTCAGATCACGGCGAAGCGTCTGGACGTCAGCGTGAAGGCTTCGCGCCCACTCACGCCGCTCGCGTCCATGCGACGGCTGGGGCTCTCCGAATCGGACAATTGCAAGCAGCGGCGGTGCTTTCAGCGTATTCCAGACGGACGTGAGCAGGTTGTCGTCGTCGATGTATCGCGGCGCATAGCTGGTCTCCCCCGAAGCCGCATCGGCAAACCGCAGGGCGGCGGGTTGCACCGGCGCACCGGAGGAGATGGCTGCTTGTAGAAGATTCGCATGAAAAGGAAGCAAGCCATGGCCGTCGCTGGTCGTTCCCTCCGGGAAGACGGCGATCACGTCCCCCTTGCGCAACGCCTCCGTCATGTGATGCACCACGCGCATGGCGTCGCGTCGCCGCTCACGCTCGATGTAGAGCGATCCGGCCCCAGTCGACAACGTGCCGATGACCGGCCAGTGCCGCACGACCGACTTGGAAACGAAGCGCACATGCCTCGCCGCATGAATCGTCAGGATGTCGAGCCACGAGAGGTGATTGCAGACCACCAGCACCGGCCCGTGCGTCGGCGGCGTACCTTGCACCGTCAAGCTGATCCCCATCAGGTTCAGCATTTGCTCTGCCCATTGCTGCACGCGGGCTTCGCGCTCGGCCGCCGATAGATGCGGAAACCGGGTCCGGATGGTCCACCAGCCTCCGAACACATGCGCGAGGGCTCGCAGCAGCCTGAGGCTCGCGGAAAGGGCCTGCATCGTGCGGGTCAGCCGTGAACGACGCGTCCGTCCACCAGCGTGTAGCGGGCACGTGCGTGCATGGCATAGCCGCCGAAGGGCGTGTGCTTGCCTTGGCTCCTGAGCGCGTCGGGCGTGACTTGCCATTCGTAAGCGGGGTCGACCACGCACAAATCAGCGGCACCACCCTCGGCCAGGCGACCCGCACCTGCGAAGCCGATCAGGCGCGCGGGCGCGGCGCTGACGACCTCGATCGCACGCGACAGCCCCGCACCGCTTTGCTCGCCCCACTGCAGCGCGAGCGGCAGCAGCAATTCAAGGCCCGTCGCACCAGCCTCGCTCTCGGCGTAGGGAAGGGTCTTGGCGTCCGCTTCGACGGGCGTGTGATCGGACACCAGCGCGTCGATGGTTCCGTCGGCCAACCCGGCCGACAGCCCGTCGCGGTCCCGCTGCTGGCGCAATGGCGGATTGAGGCGCGCCCGGCTGTCGAAATAGCCGATGTCGGTATCGACCAGATGCAGCGAATTGATGCTCACATCGCAGGTCAGCGCCAGGCCTTCGGCTTTGGCCGCGCGCACCTGCTCCACGCCGGCGGCGCTCGACAGGCGACACAGGTGCACGCGCGCTCCCGTGCTACGCATGAGTTCGATGATGGTGAAGATGGCGATCGTCTCGGCTGCCACGGGCACTCCCGCCAAGCCCAGGCGGGTCGCCAGCGGACCGCTGGCAGCAACGCCCCTGCCCAGATCGCGCTCCTGGGGGCGCAGCCAGACCGTGTATCCGAAGGTGCTGGCGTACTGCAGCGCGCGCTGAAGCACCTGTGTGTTGCCAAAAGGGACTTCGGCTTGGCCGAAGCCGATGCAGCCGGCCTCGGTCAGCTCGGCCATTTCGGTCAACACTTCGCCGGCCAGCCCGCGCGTCAGCGCTCCCTGCGGGAAGAGGCGAGCTCTCTGCAGTTTCTCGGCGCGGAACTTGAGCATCTCGACCAAGCCCGGCTCGTCGAGCACCGGGTCTGTGTCGGGCGGACAGACCAGGCTCGTGACGCCGCCAGCGACTGCGGCGGCCATTTCGCTTTCGAGCATGCCCTCGTGCTCGTAGCCGGGTTCGCGCAACCTCGCAGCCAAGTCGACCAGACCCGGCACCACCCAACACCCTTGGGCATCGAGCGTGCGGTCGGCGCGAAACTCGCTGGAGACGTTGCCGATGGCGAGAATCTTTCCGTCGGCAATTGCGACGTCAGCCATGCGATCAAGCTTGGAGGCAGGGTCGATGACGCGACCGTTGGTGATCAGAAGATTGCTCATGCTTCGTTCCCTGCAACGATGCTCATCACGGCCATCCGGACCGCGATGCCGAAAGTGACCTGCGGCAGGATCACGCTTTGCCGGCCATCGACCACCGCGGAGTCGATCTCCACGCCGCGGTTGATGGGCCCCGGATGCATCACGATCGCATCAGGCTTTGCCAACTGCAATTTCTCGGGGGTGAGGCCGTAGGTCTTGAAGAATTCCTGCGACGAAGGCAGCAGCGCACCGCTCATGCGCTCGTTCTGCAGCCGCAGCATGATGACGACGTCGCAGTCCTTGATGCCTTCTTGGAGCGTGTGGCAGACGCGGACACCCATCTGCGCAAGATCGCCGGGCACCAGCGTCTTTGGGCCGACCACCCGAACTTCAGCGCAGCCCAGCGTGGTGAGCGCATGGATATCGGAGCGCGCCACACGCGAATGCAGGACGTCGCCGACGATCGCTACCGTGAGGTTCGTGAAGTCCTTCTTGTAGTGGCGGATCGTGTACATGTCGAGCAGCCCCTGCGTCGGGTGCGCATGACGACCATCGCCGGCATTCACGACGTGCACATGCGGCGCCACATGCTGCGCGATCAGGTAAGGCGCGCCGGACTCGCTGTGGCGAACGACGAACAGGTCGGCCGCCATTGCGCTCAGGTTGGCGATGGTGTCGAGTAGCGATTCACCCTTGGTCGCCGAGGAGCGGGCAATGTCGAGATTGATGACGTCCGCAGACAAGCGCTTGGCCGCGATCTCGAAAGTGGTCCGCGTGCGGGTCGAGTTCTCGAAGAACAGGTTGAACACGCTCTTGCCGCGCAGCAATGGCACCTTCTTGACCTCCCGGTCGCTCACGCTGGTGAAGTTCGCGGCGGTGTCGAGGATATGGGTGACGATGTCCTTGGGCAAACCCTCGATCGAGAGCAGGTGAATCAGTTCGCCGTTCTTGTTGAGTTGGGGATTTCGTTTGTAGAGCATCAAGCGTTCTCCTCCACCTTGAAACTGAAGGCACCGGTGTTGCCGCGGGCCAGTGCAAGCAACTGCGTGGCAGGCAGTTCGAGTTTCTGGGCGGCGAAATCAGCGGCCACAGGTAGCTCACGGCCGCCGCGATCGATCAGCACCGCCAGCCGTACGCGCGCCGGCCTGCCGAAGTCGAACAATTCATTGAGCACGGCCCGAATCGTCCGTCCGGTGTAGAGCACGTCATCGAGCAGCAGCACATCGGCGCCGTTGACATCGAAAGGGAGCGACGTCTGCGCGCTTGCGGACAAGCCGCGCCGGGCGAAATCGTCGCGGTGCATGGCCGACGAAATCACACCCGGCGCGCCGGGCAGGCCCAGGTCTTTTTGCAGGCGCTCCACGAGCCAGGCGCCGCCCGATGTGATGCCGACGAGGCGAGTGTCCTCGCGCATCAGGGATTTCACGCCGCGCAGCAACCCGAGGTAGAGCGCTTCGGCGTCAGGGATGGAGTTCACGGAAGGCTCCTCAGGAACTGTTCAAGAATGATGCAGGCCGACGCGGCGTCGGCATCGCGCGCACCCGAGGCGAGCGCCTCCGTGGTGCTGTAGCGTTCGTCGACCTCGTACACCGGCAGCTTGAAGCGGCCGTGCAGTTGACGCGCGAAGCGCTGGGCGGCACGGGTGTTTTCATGCGGCGCCCCGTCGGGATGATAGGGAACACCAACCACCAGCGCGTCGGGCTGCCATTCGCCGATGCGCGCCTGCACCTGTGCAAAGCGCGCGTCGCCTTCGGCCTTGATGGTCGGCTGCGGCGTCGCGGTCTTCAGCAAACGATTGCCGCTGGCGACGCCGGTGCGCTTCTGGCCGAAATCGAAAGCCAGGAAGGTTTGGAAATGGGAAGGGACCGAAGGGGCAGCGTCAGGCATCGCCGAAACGCTCATGCATGCCCCGCGTCGGGCGACAGGGTCCAAGCCTGCAGGCCCAGAAGCGACAGGGCCTTGTCGTAGCGCTGCTCGATGGGCGTATCAAAGATCACGGCCGGATCGGCGCCGACCGTCAGCCAGCTGTTCTCAGCCAGTTCGGATTCGAGCTGGCCCTCGCCCCAGGCGGCATAGCCGAGCGACACCAGCACCTTGCGCGGCCCCGCGCCGGTGGCGAGCGCCTCCAGTACATCCTTGGACGTCGTCATTTCCAGGCCGCCAGGGATGGTCATGGTCGATGCATAGACGGACTCGTTCGGTTTGTCCTCGTGGGCAAAGACAGGTTCATGAAGGACGAAGCCGCGCTCAGTCTGCACGGGGCCACCCTGGAACACGGGTGCGTTACCCAGTTCCGGGCTGGAGAGATGCAGTTCGATCTTCTCGAACAGCACGCCGAGATTGATGTCGCTGGGCTTGTTGATCACGAGGCCGAGCGCGCCGCGCTCGCTGTGTTCGCAGAGATAGACAACGCTGCGATTGAAGGCCTTGTCTTCCAGACCCGGCATCGCAATCAGGAAATGATGCGTAAGGTTCATCGGGGCAGAATCGAAAGCCATGCCACCGATTTTACTGGCCGTCGACAAGATCTATCCGAAGGGGTTGATGTGGTTTCGCCGCGATTTGCGTCTGGACGACAACGCCGCGCTCTACCAGGCGCTGCGAACGTGCCGGCAGGTCGTCTGCGTGTTCGTTTTCGACCGCCCGATCCTCGATCCGCTCCCGCGCGTGGATCGCCGCGTCGAGTTCATCCGCGAATCGCTGGTCGAGCTCGAAACGGAGCTTCGCGCCCAGGGCGGATCGCTGATCGTTCGCCATGCAACAGCAGAGGACGAGATCCCGGAGCTGGCGCGTTCGCTCGAAGTCCAGGCCGTCTTCGCGAATCGCGATGATGAGCCGGCGGCGCTTGCACGCGACGCCAAGGTGCTGGGCGGGTTGGCCAACGCCGGAATCGCCTTTCATAGCTACAAGGACCAGGCCATCTTCGACCGTGACGAGGTGCTGACGCATGCCGGGCAGCCGTACACGGTCTTCACGCCTTACAAGCGTGCATGGCTCGCCAAGCTCGACGACTTCTATCTGAAGCCGTATCCGACCCGCAGCCACGCTGACGCGCTGACTGTCGCGCCGGAAAGGTTTCAGTCGCCGGTGCCGACGCTGACTGAGCTCGGCTTCGAGAAAAGCAATCTCGCGGACATCGACATTCCGACCGGCAGCCAGGGCGGCGCTGCGCTGTTCAATGATTTCGTTCAGCGCATGGATCGCTACCGCGCGGCGCGCGACTACCCCGCCGTGCGCGGCCCGAGCTACCTGGGCGTGCACCTGCGCTTCGGCACGGTCTCGATCCGCCAGCTTGCAGGCGTTGCGCACCAGCTTTCGCTCCAAGGCAACGAGGGCGCCGCGACATGGCTCGGCGAACTCATCTGGCGCGATTTTTATTTTCAGATCCTGGCGCACAACCCGCATGTGGCGAGCAATGGAGAATCACGCAGCTTCAGGCCCGAATACGACAAGATCCAGTGGCACCACGGCAAGCACGCCGACGCCCAGTTCGACGCATGGTGCAACGGACAAACCGGCTATCCGCTGATCGACGCGGCAATGGCTCAGATCAACCAGACCGGCTACATGCACAACCGGCTGCGAATGGTGGTTGCCAGCTTTCTCTGCAAGGACCTCGGTATCGACTGGCGGCGCGGCGAACACTACTTCGCGGTGCATCTCAATGACTTCGAGCTGTCATCGAACAATGGCGGGTGGCAGTGGGCGAGTTCGAGCGGGTGCGACGCGCAACCCTATTTCAGGATCTTCAACCCGGTCACCCAGAGCGAGCGCTTCGACCCTGAAGGCAAGTTCATCCGCCGGTACCTGCCGAAACTCGCAAAGCTGTCCAACGCCTCAATCCATGCGCCATGGGAAGCGAAGCCGCTCGAACTGGAGGCCGCAGGGTTGAAGCTTGGGGTTGACTACCCCAAGCCCATCGTCGACCACGCTGAAGCGCGTGAGCGAACGCTGCAGCGCTACGCCGTCGTGCGGCAGACGCCGCACGAGACGCGCTGACGCGTCAGGCGGCCAACGCGACCGGCAAGTCGACGCCGGTGTAGCTGCGCACCAGACGCAACAGCTCCTCTTCGGAGTACGGCTTGCCCAGATAGTGGTTGACGCCCAGCGCGCGCGCATGGTCGTGATGCTTTTCAGCGATGCGCGAAGTGATCATGATGATCGGCAGATCGGCCAGCGAAGCGTCCGCACGGATGTTGCGCGCCAGGTCGAAGCCATCCATGCGCGGCATCTCGATGTCCGACAGCACGACGGCAGGCCGCTCCTGCTGCAGGCGTTCGAGCGCCTGCAGACCGTCGGCCGCGAGCGACACGCGATATCCCTCGCGCTGCAGCAAACGCTGGGTGACGCGCCGCACCGTGATGGAATCGTCCACTACCAGCACCAGCGGGACTTGCGATGGAGCCTTGGCTGCAGGTGCAGCGGGTTCCGCCCCGCGTCCGTCCTGGGACGCCCCATGGCGGCCGGCGGTCGCCTGCAGCGCGCGGGCTCTTTCACCGTGGATCGCGGCGAGTGCGACCGGGTTGTAGATCAACGCGACGGCACCCGAGGTCAGCACCGAAATCGCGGCCATCCCTGGCAGGCGAGAAAGCTGCGGCCCGAGATTCTTGACGACCACTTCCTGGTTGCCCAGAACTTCGTCCACGTGGAGCGCGACGCGTTGTGCGGCGCTTCGGGCGATGACGATGGTGTTGGCCTTGCCCGCAGCGCGGTCGCTGCCCGCCGAGGACTGCAACAGCGCGCCCGCCCAGAAGAACGGCACCTGCTCGCCACCGAAGGCATAGCGCTGATCCAGATACGCCTTTTCGAGATCGGATGCGTTCGCGCGCAGCACCAGTTCGATCAAGTTGGAAGGCACACCGATCGTGACGGTGCCGGCACGCATCATGACCACGTGCGTCACGGCGGTAGTCAGCGGCAGCACCAGCTTGAAGGTGGTGCCCTCGCCCGACTTGCTGTGAGTTTCGATCCGTCCGCCAAGCGCTGCCACCTGCGCCCGCACGACATCCATGCCGATTCCGCGGCCGGCCAGTTCCGACACCTGGGCGGCCGTGGAGAAGCCGGGCTGGAAAATCAACTCAGCCGCTTCGTCATGGCTGAGCTGCTGACCGTCCGCAATGAGCCCCAAGGCGCGAGCCCGAATAGCGATGCGCTCGTAGTTGAGTCCGGCGCCGTCATCCCGGAAGCTCACGGAGACGTCGTTGCCCTCGTGATGCAGTTCGATGGTGATCAGCCCGCTTGCATCCTTGCCGGCGCTTTCGCGAGCCGCGGCATCCTCGATACCGTGCGCGACGCAATTGCGCAGGAGGTGTTCGAAGGCCGGCGTCATGCGGTCGAGAACGCCGCGATCCATTTCGATCGAGCCGCCGGTGATGTCCAGCCGCACTTGCTTGCCGGTGTCCTTGGACGCTTGGCGCACCACGCGGTAGAGGCGCTCCGAGATGCCTTCGAACTCCACCATGCGCGTGCGCAGCAGGCCACGCTGCAGTTCGCGCGTCTGGCGCGCCTGTGCGCTCAAGTCGTCTTCGGTTGCTTGAACCGTCTTCTGGAGCGTGCGCTGAACCGTCGCCACGTCGTTGACCGACTCGGCCATCATGCGAGTCAGTTCTTGCACGCGCGTGAACCGGTCGAATTCGAGTGGATCGAAGCCCTGCTGTGAATCCTTCGCCTGGGCCAGACGCGATTGCATCTGGCTTTCCGCCTGGACCTCGATGTCGCGCAACTGCTGCCGCAGGCGGTCCAGGTTGCCGGTCAGGTCGCTCAGCGAACTGCGCAACTGTCCCAGTTCGGCTTCCAGCCGCGAACGCGTGATGATGACTTCGCCGGCCTGTGCGACCAAGCGGTCGAGCAGGTGGGTGCGGATGCGCACCGCCTGGCTGGACACTGCGCGCAACGGCGTGAGCGCCGAAGGCGAAGGTATGGCAACGCCCGAGCGGTCTGCGGGTACGGCGATCGCCGCGCTTTCCGCTTCAGTCCCTGCTTCTGTCTTTGCGACAGACGGCTGGGCCTCGGCGGCATGCTCCCGCTCGTGTTCGTCGACCTTGTGCTCGGGCGTCGCGACGATGGCGCGCCGGACCAGGTCCGTCTGGATGGCATCGTCCTCAGCCCGCAGGCTGTCGAAGGTTGCTTGCAAAGCATCGAAGCGAGTCAACAGTTGCTCGATCGACCGCTGGTCGGCCCCGTCGAGGGCGATCGCCTCGATCTCGGACTCCATGCGGTGGGCCCGTTCGCCCAGGCGCATTGCACCAGCGAGGCGTGCGCTGCCCTTGAGCGTGTGGAGCGTGCGCAACGCCGAGGAGCGCGACGCCGCATCGTCAGGACGCTGAGACCACTCGCGCAGCGCGCCGCCCAGTTGAGGCAGCAATTCGGCAGCCTCTTCCTCGAAGATCGGGAACAAGTCAGTGTCGACTGCGTCCGCGACGTCCAGGCCTTCGTCGGAATCATCCAGCGCTACATCGGCTGCAGCCTCGCGCACGATGTGCAGCGGCGGCACAGCCTTGACTTCTGGCGGCTCTGCGGCGAGTTGCGAGGCCGCGACGTCGCGCAAGGCCAGCAGCGTTGCTTCGGCTGGATCCTTGAGGAAACCTGCCGCAAATTGGTGGAGCAGGCGCCGGAGTTCTTCGGCCGCAGCCACAAGCACAGCACCCTGTGCCGGCGTTCCCCTGCCTTGCATCTGCAGATGCTGCAGCGCGGCCTCGAAGGAACGCGCCATGCCAGACAGGCTATGGAAGCCGACCGTTGCGGAACTCCCGGCCAGCGAATGCGCAAGACCGATGGTCGAGTCGGACACGCGCTGATGGGACTCGAGCGCCCATTCGCCGACTTCGGTTGCGAGTTGGCGAGACCACTCGTCGGCCTCGTTCAGGTAGACGTTGTAGAGCGCGATGCCGATGCGCAAAGGTCCAATGACCTTGACCTGCTCCTCCGCGCTCGGCGCGGCGGCAATCGAAGGTGCCTCCGGCGGAGCCTCGATCGGCGCCTGGGCGTCCGTCGAAACAGTCTCGACCTCTGCAGGCAACGTCTCGACGGCGGGTTCTATCGATGCTTCCGGCTCCGGTTCGGGCACCGGCGTGGACGCCAGCTCCGGCAGCGCCTCGGCCTCCGGCTCCAGGGTCAGCTCGAAAGACAGCTCCGCCGCAGAGTCGGGCTTCGGAGTTTCCGCGGCAAGTTCCATCGCCGGGGCTTGTGCCGTCTCGGGCACAGCCAGCCATTCGGGTTGGAGCTCGGGTTCGGCTTCGGCTTCGGGCTCAGGTGCTGCACTCTCCGAGCGAGCCACACCGGCGAGCGAAGGCTCGATCGATGTGTGCATGGTCTCGAGAAAGTCGACGTCTTCGATGTCTCCCAGCGGGGTCGCTTCTTCGGACGGCGGCTCTGGCTTCGCATCGAAGTCGAGAAAATCAGTCGAAGCAAAGCCGTTGTCGGAATTCGGCTCTTCAATGCGTTCCGCGTGTTCGGCGCCCTCTGCAGCCGGCGGTTCGCCAAGCTCCTCGGGCGCACCGAAGTCGAGACTGAGGTCCGGCAGATCGGGCATCACCGGCATTGCGGGCAGCGGCAGCGGTTCGGCCGCCGGCGCCGGAACCGGCTCGGATTCAGCAGCGATGTGGCGCGCGGCCGCGACCAATGCGTCCACGTCCGCGACGCGAGCCGGCGGAGCGAGCGGCTCGCCTGTGCGCAGCGCCTCGGCGATGGCGATGAAGGGCGCCGAATGCCATTCGTGAGCTTCGCCCGAGGCAATAGCCTCGACCCACGTCGCGAAATCGCGCAGCACGGTACGGGTGCCCTCGAGCAATTCGGACGTCGCCGGGCGCTCGTCGGCCAGCCAGGTATTCAGCACCTGCTCCAGCGACCAGGCGGCTTCGCCGAAGTCCATCAGCCCGACCATGCGCGAGCTGCCCTTGAGGGTGTGGAATGCACGCCGCAGGACGGTCAGTTCGCCTTCGTCGGTCGGCCGTGCGCCAAGCGCCGAGACTGCCGCCAATCCGTTGTGGAGCACTTCCCGCGCTTCGTCGAGGAAGATGTTCTGGAGATCGTCTTCCTCCAGCTCCGTGACTTCGGTATCGGGCAGCGCTTCCAGTGGCGCGGGGCCGGTAATCTTGGAGGTCCAGCTGGTGGTTGCCCGGCTGAATTCCTCGATGGGCGAAGGCGGCGGCTTGCGCGTGCCGGGTGAGGCAAGCGCGGCGAGCTTGGCCGCGATCTGGGCGTCGACTTCCTCGACACTCAAGACAGCCTCGGTGGGAGCGACTGTGCCCGACGCGGACGCGAACGACACCGGTGCCGCCGCTTCCGTTGCGCCGCCTTCGGCGCCCTGCCGCCCCATGAGCGGCTTGAGCTCGCCGATTTCAGAGTCGAACACGAACAGCCGCTTGGCCAGCGCGGGCTGGTAGCTCAGCATGTCGATCAGGAAACCTAGGGCGCCCAGGTTGTTGCCGAGCGAATCGAAGGCGCGGATCTCGTCGACTGGCGACTCTTCAGCAAGAAGCTGATCGACGTTCTCGCGCATGCGCTGCACCGTTTGCGCCGCTTGATCCAGACCGAGGACCGAAAACACCCCGCGCATTTGCAGGAGCTGCCCGGGCACTGTGCGGAGCAGGCCCTTTTCGGTGGGGCGGCGGAAAAACTGGTCGAGCGATTTTTCAAGTTCGCTCAGGTGGCTGCGAAGCTCGCTGACGACGGTGCCCATCGTCTGGCGGTCGCTCACGCGGCGATACAGCTCCTCCATCCATGGCTCGAGCGGTTCCGAACGGCCGCCATCGCGCGCGCGTTCGATCCGTCCGGCGAGTTGCACGGTGCGTGCGGTCAGCTGCCGATCCTGCGGATCGAGATCCTCGAAAGCTGCTTCCAGGTACAGAACGGACGTGGCGACTTCCATCGCGAGTTCGGTGCTGGGTGCCTGGCCGCTTCTCATGGATGCGTCGACAGCGTTGTTGAGCGCCTGCACCATCGGCATGCTCGGTGGATGCAGCTTCTGCAGCGATTCGCCGAGTTGCGCGAAAGTGTCGACCACCTGCCGCGTCCGGGTCACGTCGCCGCCCGACAGAGCCGACCACATTTCCTTGGCGGCTTCGATGCGCTTGCGCGCTTGCGCCAACATCAGCGGATCGAAGCGGCCGAATTGCTCGATCGTGTAGTCGACCGTCTGTTCGTTGGCGACACCCCAGGCAGCGCGAACGGCGCGCAGGGTGGCGGCTTCGTCCTTCGGCCCAGGAACCGCCTGGGCGCAGAAGAACAACAGGTCCTGTCCGAGGCGATCCGAGACAGTGTTGTCCCCGCGAGCAAGAGTGGCGTATTGCAGAAGCACGCGCGATGCTGCGCGCTTGACGTGACTGTCCGCCGGAATGAGTGCCAGCGCGAGTGCCTCGAAGAAGCCTGCGGCAAGCGTCCAGAAACTGGCGACCCTCGGCATCGAAGCGCCTCGGCCGAGTCCGAGGCACAAGGCCTGAAGTCGGCGCGCGGCATGGTCGTCGCCGCTCTTGACCACCTGCAGCACTTCGCGGTCGAGCTTCGACCGGACGGCGGGGTCATACACCAATGCAGTCTGCGTCGGTGCCGGCTTGATCTCGACCCAGCGCCAGCTCATGCTCCAGAGATCGGCCGGATGCACGCGCTCGTTGCCGACCAGTTCCAGCACTTCGCGGTATTGCGGGAAAAGAGCGACCGAAGAGACGACCTTGCCTGCAATCACCGCGTTCAGGAAGTCCGCGACCGCGAAGCCCGCGCGATCGATCTTGACCACTGCCGCTTCGGTGCAGCGCAAAGGCTCGGTCACAAAGCTCTGGACTGCGAACTCCATCGCACCCAGCACGAGTGCAGGCGCGGTGTGGCCCACCATCTGCAATGCGCCGACGGCCTGATGCAGTTGCTGGCGTGCCAGCCGCACGGGCATCGTGTCGATCTCGGTTCCAGGCGCGGCAGCCGCGGCGTCTCGGGCGAAGCGCCGCAGAGACTTGCCTACACCGTCGAGCGATTTCTGGATTTCTCCAAGGACCCAGGCCAACGGCCCAAGATCCTCTGTCGCCGGTGCGTTGCCGGCGGTGTGGGCGGTTGCAGGGCTTTGAATCGACACGTTGGGGGCTCTGCGTTTTTACGAAATCTTGAAACGAGACACGGACTGGCGCAACTCCTCAGCCATGTGCGAAAGCTCGCGGACCTGCTGTGCAGTGGTGCGAGTGCCTTCACCGGTCTGCTCGGTCACGGCAAAGATGTGCTGGATGTTGGCAGCCACGACATTGGCGGAATCAGCTTCGCGCGAGGCCGATTGCGAAATCTGCTCGATCAGATCCGCAAGGCGGCGCGACACACGGTCGATCTCGGACAACGCGGTACCCGCATTGTCGGAAAGCTTGGCCCCTTCGACCACACCCTGCGTGGAGCGCTCCATGGCGCCGACCGCATCCTGTGTGTCGGTCTGAATCGCCTTCACGAGCGCCGAGATCTGGCGCGTGGCGTCAGCGGAACGTTCAGCCAGTCGCTGCACTTCTTCGGCAACCACCGAGAAGCCGCGGCCCGCTTCGCCGGCGGAAGCCGCCTGGATGGCTGCGTTGAGCGCCAGCACGTTCGTCTGCTCAGTAATGTCTGAGATCAGCTCGGTGATTTCGCCGATCTCTTGCGACGATTCGCCCAGGCGCTTGATCCGCTTGGAGGTTTCCTGGATCTGGTCGCGAATCGAGTTCATGCCGCCAATTGCGTTCTGCACGGCCTGCAAGCCCGACGAAGCGGCTTGCAGCGACTGGCGCGCCACCGTGGCCGATTCCTGCGCTTGTGAAGACACTCCGTTGATCCGCTCGGCCATCGTGAGCACCGACTGGCCCGTTTCGCGAATCTCGCGCAGCTGTTCTGTTGAGGCGGCAAGCAGTTCGGTCGACGTGCTTTCAACCTGCGAGGTCGTTTGCGCCACGCGTGTGGCCGTGTTCTGAACGTTGCCAACGAGCAAGCGAAGTTCTTCCACCGTGTAGTTCACCGAATCGGCGATGGCGCCGGTGATGTCCTCGGTCACCGTGGCTTCCTGCGTGAGGTCGCCCTCGGCAACCGTCTGCAGTTCGTTCATGAGACGCAAGATCGCCGCCTGGTTCGCCGCATTGACGCGGGTGGCATCTTCGCTCGCACGTTCGGCTTCGAGCCGGTCGCGCTCGGCTGCGGCGGCACGTTCGCGGCCTTCGCGAACCTGCACGAAACCGATTGCGCCCGCGAGGGCCAGTGCGGCCAGCGACAGCACGAACAGCATGACGACGGTACCCGCGCCAAGGCCGGTGCGTGCCGAGAGCTTGTCCTGCAGGTCGCCAAGCGAAGTGCGAAGGGGTTCGCTGTCTGCAAGGATGGCCGCTTGCGCTTCGCGAGCGGCGACCAGGCCTTGCAGATTGCCCAGAATCGCGCTGGCTTGCGTGCGAGTCTGTTCGTACGTTTTCAAGATGGCTTCGAGCTGCTGACGCGTCTGCGGGTCGCGCGTACCAGGCAGGCGTTGCTGCGCGCTTCCGTCAAGCAAGCCCCGCGAGATTTCCTGGAAGGAGTTCAGGTCCTTGCCGAGCAGGAACACGGCATCGGGGCTCACGCCTTCGACAGTGAGGAATTCGTTGGCCGACTTGCCGATGCGCTGCGTCAGCATCACAAGCTGGCCTGCAGCGGAAATCTCGGGCAACGTGGCGTTCTGCTGCATCTTGAGCGAGGCCACGGTTTCAGCCATTTCCAGAAGATCCGAAGACTGGCGATTGATGTCACGCAAGGCGTTGCCGACCTGCGTCAGGATCTGCTGCTGAGCCAACACGGCCTTGGCGCTCTTGTCCGCCCGCTCGACCAGCGGCGTGATCTTGCCCAGTTCGGCGTCGTACTGACTGCCGACGCGCTCGAGCTTGATCGCGTCGTCGCCGTTTGCGAGACCTTGTACGCGGCGCGTCAGGTCATCCGAGCTGTCCTTCACTTCGGCGAAGGCAGCCACGTTGCCCACGAGGGCCTGGGAGACGGATTTGGCCAGCCGCTGCGATTGCATGAGCGATTGGCCGGTGGCGGCCACCTGTTGCGCAAGCCGTTCGGCGCGCAGGATGGCGGAGCCGGCAACCAGCAGCAGCAACAGCACCACGGCGGCCAGTGCCAACGCGAGAATCCGCTGCTGCCGGGCGGGATTCGAACGCTGGGTGCGCCTCGAGCGCTCGGTTCGCGTGGGGCTCGCAGCGGCAACGTCCGGCGTCGCTTCGACCGGCGGCGCCGGATCTTCAGCGGGTGTCGCGGTGGTTTCGGCGTCGGATGAGTGCGTGGTCATTTCGGGCGCTGGCGTGTCCCTGTGGATCAGCATCGTTTTTTCGTCCTGGGGCTGCATCGTGTCAATGCCGTCGAGCGCCAGGGTGGCGCCGTTGTCGGCCCCCATGCGGACGTCGCCGCCGGCGACAGGCAGGAATTTCTTGAACTTGTCGGCGATCGAGCTCACGGTCGTTCCTTCAGGTTGTATTCGGTACTGGGCGCAGCGCTCAGGCGCCTATGCTCAAAAATTGAGGTTGCTGGGAGAGCGCTTGCAGGTTGATTTCCTGCCAGCGCGCTCCAGCGGCGTCTGTATATGAATGGCCCAGCCAAGCCGGGCCGTCCGCCTCCGGCGCTTGCGATGCAACAAAAGCATCGACACCGCGCAAGCCAACCAGCCGATCGATAAGCAACGCGCAGTTGACTTCAAGCATTTCATTGAGTGCGACGAGCCGCGACTGGGGGCGCGCGCCATCGTTGGCGACGGGGGCAGCGACCGGGGCAGCGTTTGCGCCCGAAACGAAGGCAGAAAGCTGGATGACACCGAACAGCCCACCACGGAGGTTGGCCACGCCGAGGAACCAGGGCTCGGTATAGGGCACCGGCTCGGGAGACGTCCACGGAAAAATCTCGCCCGCATGCCCGAGCGGAAACAGGTAATTTGCGTCGCCCGCTTCGACCGCAAGCCACGATGCGGAGACGCCTGACGTACGCGCCGCCTGGAGACGGCCGGCGAGCCGGGACTGAAATGCGCGAAGAGCGTCGCGGTTGGCCATGGAATGGTTGAAACGCTTGCGGGAATCAGGCCAGCGCGCTGATCTTCGCGATCAACTCAGCCGGATTGACCGGTTTGACGATGTAGTCCCTTGCACCTTGGCGCATGCCCCAGAGACGGTCGGTTTCCTGGTTCTTGCTGGTGCACATGATGATCGGAACCGACGCGTATTGCGGGTTGCGAGCAATCGCGCGGGTGAGCTGGAAGCCGTTCTGGCCCGGCATGACAACGTCCATCAGGATCAGATCCGGTTGCTCCTCTTCGAGGCGACGCATGGCATCGTCCGCGTTTTCGGCCGTCTTCACCGAGAAGCCATTCTTCTGAAGAAGGTCTGAAAGAAATACCAGCTCGGTCTTCGAATCGTCGACGACGAGCACTTTGCGAATGGGCATTTACTGCGCTTCCTGAACGATACCGAACTGCTGCACGGCGTGAAGCAGTTGGTCTTTTGTGAAGGGTTTGGTGAGATAGTCCTGTGAGCCGACCATCCGACCACGCGCCTTGTCAAAGACGCCATCCTTGGAAGACAGCATCACGACAGGGACATTCGAGAAATGCGAGTTGCGCTTGATGATGGCGCAAGTCTGATAGCCGTCCAGGCGTGGCATCAGGATGTCGCAAAAGATCAGGTGGGGTTTGTGGTCATTCACCTTGGAGAGAGCGTCGAAGCCGTCCTCCGCGAGGAGGACTTCGTGGCCGCCTTGTTTGAGGAAGATCTCGGCGCTGCGCCGAATGGTGTTGCTGTCGTCGATGACAAGCACCTTGTAACCAGATCCAGTCGCGCTCATTGTTGGCACCGCTCCTCTTTGACACCTTTGAAGACCGCTGCGCTCCCACAAGGAACACAGGAAGCGCGGCCCTATGCCATGCTTCTAGATCTCAACCATTTCAAAGTCTTCCTTGCGGGCCCCACACTCGGGGCAGGTCCAGTTCATCGGGACATCTGCCCACGCCGTACCGGCCGCAATACCATCTTCTGGTACTCCGACCGCTTCGTCGTAGATCCACCCACAAATCAGGCACATCCAGGTTTTCGTATTCATCGCAGCTTAAGGTCCCTGTTCATCAAATGCAACGATCGTATCCAAACGTATCGAGAAACTCGTGACAAGCGTCTCAGATATGCCACCATCCCGGTGAGCCCTGCCTGAGTATGAAGACTTCCCCATTACCAACAGAGCACGATCAAAGTGAGCGATCTTACCGACCCCTCGAACGATGAAGCCGCGGAAGAGAGCGATTTGAATCCGCCTTGCGTGCTGGTTTTCAATGCCAGCGACCCAAGCGGTGCCGGCGGCCTTGGCGCGGACGCGGTGGCGATGGCTTCCGTCGGCGCCCACATGCTGCCGGTCGTGACCGGAGCCTACGCGCGCGACACAGCCGAAATATTCGATCACTTCGCTTTCGACGAGGAAGCCGTGGCCGAACAGGCGCGATCGATCCTCGAAGACGTGGAAGTGCAACTGATCAAGATCGGCTTCGTGGGCTCTCCGGAAAACCTGAGCACAGTCGCCGAGACGGCGACGGACTATCCGGAGGTTCCTGTCGTCGCCTACATGCCGAACCTTTCGTGGTGGCAAGACGACCAGATCGACGCCTACCTCGATGCGTTCCGCGAACTGGTGCTGCCGCAGACGACGGTCCTCGTCGGCAATCACAGCACTCTTTGGCGCTGGCTGCTGCCCGAGTGGAGCGGGGAGCGGCCGCCCACGGCCCGCGACGTGGCAAAGGCGGCGGGTGAATTCGGGGTTCCGTACACCTTGGTCACCGGACTGGTCCTGCCCGAACAGTTCATCGACAACGTGCTGGCGTCGCCGCAATCGGTTCTGGCGAGCGAGAAGTACGAGCGACTCGATGCCGTGTTCGCAGGCGCGGGCGATACGCTGTCGGCCGCTCTCTCGGCACTGCTCGCCAGCGGGACGGACCTCGTCGCCGCCGCAAGCGAGGCGCTGAGCTACATGGATCGCTGTCTGGACGCCGGCTTTCGTCCGGGAATGGGCCACGTGCTTCCGGATCGCCTCTTCTGGGCGCAGCCTGAAGATGAAGAAGAGGACGCCGACCCAGCCTCTCCGTCGGACTTTGCGCTGCCGCCGCACGACACTCGGCACTAGCTGTTGCTCGCCCCCAGGCTGCGCGCACTGCGTGTCGCTTCGCCTTCCCCCTGACCGGGGGCAACACCAGCGGCCCGGCGGAGCCGGTTCCGCGGTGTTTCTGGTGCTCGCTGGTTCGCTTGGAAGATACTTGGGGGATGGCACATTCTGATCAGAACGAGATTCTTTTTGAGCGCGCTCGCGCGGTCATTCCGGGGGGCGTGAATTCGCCGGTGCGGGCGTTCAGGGCAGTCGGGGGGACGCCGCGCTTCGTCAAGCGAGCACAGGGCGCTTATTTTTGGGATGCGGACGACAAGCGCTATATCGACTACATCGGCTCTTGGGGGCCGATGATTCTGGGGCACGGGCATCCGACCGTGGTCGACGCTGTACAGCGCGCGGTGACCGAAGGTTTTTCGTTCGGTGCGCCGACGGAGCGCGAGATCGAACTTGCCGAAGCCATCCTTGCGCTGGTGCCGTCCATGGAAATGGTGCGCCTCGTGAGCTCGGGGACCGAAGCGGCGATGAGCGCGCTTCGTCTCGCACGCGGAGCCACGGGCCGCAAATACATCATCAAGTTCGAAGGCTGCTATCACGGCCATGCTGACGCGCTGCTGGTCAAGGCGGGTTCGGGGCTGGCGACTTTCGGCAATCCGACTTCTGCCGGCGTGCCGCCCGAAGTCGTGCAACACACGCTGGTGCTCGAATACAACAATCTCGCTCAGCTCGAGGAAGCCTTTGCGCTGCACGGCCACGAGATCGCCTGCCTGATGATCGAAGCCATCGCAGGCAACATGAACTTTGTTCGCGCAAGCGCCGCTTTCGCGAAACGATGCCGTGAGCTTTGCACTCAGAACGGCGCCCTGCTGGTCTTCGACGAGGTCATGACGGGCTTTCGCGTCGGCCCTCGCGGCGCGCAAGGCGTGCTGGGGATCACGCCCGACCTCACGGTGCTGGGCAAGGTCATCGGCGGCGGCATGCCGCTGGCTGCATTCGGCGGACCTCGCGCGATCATGGAACAGCTCGCGCCGCTCGGGCCGGTGTACCAGGCCGGCACGCTATCGGGCAACCCTGTGGCAACGGCCTGCGGGCTCGCGACGTTGAGAGAAGTGGCCAAGCCCGGTTTCTTCGATGCGTTGTCGCAGAAGACGCGCACGCTTGTCGACGGACTGAAGGCTGCGGCGGCCGCTGAAGGAGTTCCGTTCAGCGCCGACAGCGAAGGCGGGATGTTCGGCTTCTTCCTGCTCGATGCGCTCCCGCAGAACTACACCGCCGTGATGAAGAGCGATGGCGCCAGGTTCAACAGCCTGTTCCACGGCTTGCTCGACCGCGGCGTGTACATCGCGCCAGCGCTCTACGAGGCAGGCTTCGTGAGCGCTGCGCACAGCGACGCCGATATCGCGCAGACCATCGAGTCCGCACGCCAGATTTTTGCGGCGCTGTAGCCGCATGAAGCTGCTGTCGCTGATTGCAGGCGCGAGCTTGCTCATGCCCGGCCTGGCCTGTGCCGAGTTGGATCTTGGCAAAGTCTGGATCAATCCGGGCTTCTACACACTGCACTTCGATCGCAACAAGGATCTGGAGGATGCAAACCCAGGCGTCGGAATCGAATGGCCGATCAACGAAACGTATTCGTTGACCGCGGGCTTGTTCCGCAACAGCGACCGCGAGCGCTCGCACTACGCGGGGCTGTACATCATGCCGTTCGAATTCCACGGCGTGAAGCTCGGTGCCGTGGTGGGCGGCTTTGATGGCTACCCGAAGACCAATAACGGCGGGTGGTTCGCGGCGGTGATTCCCACTGCCGCGATCGAAGGTCGAAACTGGGGTCTGAACGTGGCGATCATCCCCAGCATCAAGGACCGGCTCTACGGCGGAATCAGCTTTCAGCTGAAATACCGCTTCGGCGCCGCCCAGGACTAGCTCAGTGCCTGAAGTGACGCACGCCTGAGAGCACCATCACGACGCCGCGCTCATTGGCGGCATCGATCACTTCCTGATCGCGCATCGAGCCACCGGGCTGGATGACCGAGGTGGCGCCCGCATCGACGACCACGTCGAGTCCGTCGCGGAACGGGAAGAAGGCGTCGCTTGCAACCGCGGTGCCCGACAGCGAAAGACCCGCATGCTGCGCCTTGATGCTCGCGATGCGCGCGGAGTCGAGCCGGCTCATCTGCCCCGCCCCGACACCCATGGTCATGCCCTGTGCACAGAACACGATCGCATTGCTCTTCACGAACTTTGCGACCTTCCATGCGAACAAGAGATCCTGCATCTGCTCCGGCGTAGGCTGCTTCTTGCTCACGATCTTGAGTTCGTCAATGGACAGTTCGCGGTTGTCGGCGGTCTGCATCAAGAGCCCCGAGCCGATGCGCTTCACGTCCACTGCGTTGCGGCCGTTGTCCCAGTCCGTCTTGCCACCAGGCGGCAGCGCGATCTGCAGGATGCGCACATTGACCTTGCTCTTGAACACTTCGAGTGCTTCGGGCGCGTAGCCCGGCGCCATCAACACTTCGACGAACTGCTTGCTGACAGCCTCGGCGGTCGCTCTGTCCAAGGGGCGATTGAAGGCGATGATGCCGCCGAAGGCCGACGTGGGATCGGTCTTGAAGGCCTTGCTGTAGGCCTCCAGGACATCGTTGCCCGTTGCGACCCCGCAAGGATTGGCGTGCTTGACGATCACGCACGCGGGCGTGTCGAAACTCTTCACGCATTCCCAGGCGGCATCGGCGTCGGCGATGTTGTTGTAGCTGAGCTCCTTGCCTCGCAACTGCGTGGCCGTGACCAGCGAACCCGGTGCCGGATACAGGTCACGGTAGAACGCGGCCTGCTGGTGAGGATTCTCTCCATAGCGCAGATCCTGCAGCTTGACGAAGCGGCCATTGCTTTGCGCCGGAAACAACGCGTGATTGCCGTCTTCCTGGATCCGCGAAAGATAGTCGCTGATCGCCCCGTCGTATTGGCTGATGCGATTGAAGGCCGCGACCGAAAACGCGAACTTGGTCTTGTCGCTGAGCTTGCCGTCGGCCTTGAGCTCCGCCAGTGCGCGCGGATACTGCGATGCATCGGTCAACACACCGACGTCCTTCCAATTCTTGGCAGCGCTGCGCACCATTGCCGGGCCGCCGATGTCGATGTTCTCGATCGCGTCTTCCAGCGTGCAACCCGGCTTGGCTACCGTGGCTTCGAACGGATATAGATTGACCACCAGCAGGTCGATGGTGTCGATGCCGTGTTCCTTCAGGGCCGCCATGTGCGCGGGCAGGTCGCGACGCGCGAGCAGGCCGCCATGCACCTTCGGGTGCAGGGTCTTCACGCGACCGTCGAGCATCTCGGGAAAGCCCGTCAGCTCGGCCACTTCCGTGACCGGAAGGCCGGCATCGGCCAGAAGCTTGGCGGTGCCGCCGGTCGACAGCAGCTTGATGCCAAGCGCGTGCAGCGCCTGGGCGAATTCGAGGATGCCGGTCTTGTCGGAAACGGAAATCAGTGCGTTCATCAGGAGTTACTTCAGCAGTTTGTGTTCGACCAGCTTCTTGCGCAGCGTGTTGCGGTTCAGGCCGAGCCATTGCGCGGCCTTTGATTGATTGCCCTCTGCGCGTGTCATCACGACATCGAGCAACGGCTTTTCGACGACACGAACCAGCATGTCGTACATGCCGTCGGGCTCGGTGCCTCGCAGATCTCGGAAATAGCTGTCCAGACTGGTTCGTACACAGTCTTCAATGTGTTTCTTGCTCATGGCCTTCTCTTCTTCTCCTCTTGTTCTTGCCTGCTTCACGCCAGCGCGTCGACCACCTGCTCGTCCGAGGGCTCGAGCGCGGCAAGCGGGATGCGATCCATTCGGGTTGCCAACGTGTCGAAGAATCCGGCCACCGCGCGCAGCTGCGCGTCGCAATCTTCGATGGCGTTCATCGCACCGCGGAATTCCTCGCCGCCCGGAAGCGCACGCACATACCAGCCGATGTGCTTGCGCGCCGTGCGAACGCCGCTGTAGTCGCCGTAGAGGGCGTAGTGCTGTTGGAGATGCTCGAGCATCAGGCGCCTTACCTCCGCGATCAGCGGCGGCGCAAGGTGCGTTCCCGTTTCCAGAAAATGCGCGATCTCGCGAAAGATCCAGGGCCGACCTTGCGCGGCCCTGCCGACCATCACCGCATCGGCGCCGGTGGCGGCAAGCACGTCGCGTGCCTTCTCCGGTGAGGTGATGTCGCCGTTGGCAACGACCGGAATGCACACCGCTGCCTTGACCGCCGCGATCGTGTCGTACTCCGCATGTCCCTTGTAACCCTGCTCGCGCGTGCGCCCATGAACGGTGAGCATCTTCACGCCGGCCTGCTCGAATCGCCGCGCCAGCGTCACCGCGTTGCGACGATCGTCGCTCCATCCGGTGCGCATCTTGAGCGTGACAGGGACGTTGTGCGGTGCAGCAGCCTTGACCACGGCTTCGGCAATCTCGAGCGCCAGCGGCTCGTCGCGCATCAACGCCGAACCGGCCCACTTGTTGCACACCTTCTTGGCAGGGCAACCCATGTTGATGTCGATGATCTGTGCGCCACGGTCAATGTTGTATTGCGCGGCCTCGAACATCATGTCCGCGTCGGTGCCGGCGATCTGCACCGAGATCGGGCCGGGCTCGCCATCGTGATTTGCACGGCGCGAGGTCTTGAGAGTGCCCCACAGTTCCTTGCGCGACGTGACCATCTCGCTGACTGCATAGCCTGCGCCGAGCTCGCGGCACAGCATGCGAAACGGCCGATCGGTGACGCCCGCCATGGGCGCGACGAACAGGCGGTTTTCCAGCGCGATGTTGCCGATGTGCAAGGTCATTGGGAGAAGTCGCGCGCGCTGGGCTGCTGAAAAATGAGGCACGATTGTAGCGGCCGCGCGGTGTGCCGGCTGAAACGATTTGCACCTTGACCGGGGCCAGATGGCGTGTCTGCAACACCTGGCATCCATACTTGCACCTACACGCCGTTGTGTCTGCGGCTTTCTATACTGCAGCGCACATGCAAGACTGGCTCGACTCACTCATGGCGCTCCTGGCGCTTCCTCAATATGGGTTGAGCACGGTATTCATCGCCGCTTTCGTATCAGCGACATTGCTGCCCGTCGGGTCGGAACCGGTGCTGTTCGGGCTACTCAAGCTCAACCCCGAACTGTTCTGGCCGGCGATCTTCATTGCGACGCTCGGCAATACCTTGGGCGGCGGCGTCGACTGGTGGATGGGCTATGGCGCGCACAAGGTTGCCGACAAATATTCGCACTCGAAACACCATCTGCGCGTGCTCGGTTGGCTGGAACGCCTCGGGCCGAAAGCGTGCCTGCTGAGCTGGCTACCGATCGTCGGCGATCCCCTTTGCGCAGTCGCCGGCTGGCTCAAGCTGCCCTTCTGGCCTTGCCTCGGCTACATGGCCATTGGCAAGTTCGCGCGCTACATCACAATGACCGTCGCGCTGCTGCACATGTGGCCGAGCTGAGGCCGTGATCAGCTCAAGAGCCCGTACGGACCACCGCGCTCCAGCGCGCGTTGATAGGCCGGCCGCGCATGAATGCGCTCGAGATAGGACATCAGCCTGGGTCGCGAGCCATTGAGCCCGCCGCGCACGGCGGCGGCTTCCGCCGGAAAACTCATCTGGATATCGGCTCCAGTGAACGCGTCGCCTGCAAACCATTCGCTCCTGCCGAGCTCACCTTCCATGAAGTCCAGATGGCTCTTGATGTTCGGCATGATGAACGCCGTCTTGGCCTTTTGGGCGATGGCCTTTGCGATCGGCTTCGCGAAGAAGGGCATCCTGGATTTCTCGACCCTGTCGAACATCAGCTTGAGCAGAAGCGGCGGCATGGCCGAACCTTCTGCATAGTGAAGCCAATAGCGATAGCGCACGGCTTCAGGCGAGCCAGCGGCCGGAGCGAGCTTGCCGTTGCCATAGCGCTCGATCAAGGTTTCGACGATGGCTCCCGATTCAGCGAGCGTCAACCCATCGTCGGTCGTCACCACCGGCGACTTCCCCAACGGATGCACTGCGCGCAGCGACGGCGGTGCGAGCATCGTCTCAGTGTCGCGCTGGTAATGCACGATGTCGTAAGGAAGCGCCAGCTCTTCCAGCAACCAGAGGACGCGCTGCGAGCGCGAGTTGTTGAGGTGATGGACCGTGATCATGAATGCCTTGATGCTGCGCAGGCTTCAGGAACTGAACAGGAAATTCATCACGTCGCCATCCTTGACCACGTATTCCTTGCCTTCCGCGCGCATCTTGCCCGCGTCCTTGGCGCCCTGTTCACCCTTGCACGCAATAAAGTCGTTGAAGGAAATCGTCTGGGCCCGGATGTATCCCTTCTCGAAATCGGTGTGGATCACGCCGGCCGCCTGTGGGCCCGTGTCGCCGATGTGGATGGTCCAGGCTCGCACTTCCTTCACGCCAGCGGTGAAGTAAGTCTGCAATCCGAGCAACGTATAAGCCGCGCGGATGAGGCGATTCAGGCCCGGCTCTTCTTGGCCGATCTCGGCAAGGAACATCTTGCGATCTTCATCGTCCATGTCCGCGAGTTCGGCCTCGATCTTGGCGCAGATGGCAACGACCGGCGCATTCTGCGCTGCCGCATATTCGCGCAGGCGATCCAGGAACGGGTTGTTCTCGAAGCCATCTTCGGCGACGTTGCCGACAAACATCGCAGGCTTGGCCGTGATCAGCGAGAACTGCTTGATCAGCGGCTTGTCTTCCTTGCTGAATTCGACGGCACGAACCGGCTTGTTCTCGTTCAGCGCGGCCTGGCATTTTTCGAGCAGCGCGACGAGCTTGATCGCCTCCTTGTCGCCCGAGCGCGCGGTCTTGGTGTGGCGGTGCAAGGCTTTCTCGACGGTCGACAGGTCCGCCAGGCACAGTTCGGTCTGGATCACCTCGATATCGGAGATGGGGTCGACCTTGCCGGCGACGTGAATCACGTTGTCGTCTTCAAAGCAGCGCACGACGTTCACGATCGCGTCGGTTTCGCGGATGTGGGCGAGGAACTGGTTGCCAAGTCCTTCGCCCTGGCTTGCGCCMGCGACAAGCCCCGCAATGTCGACGAACTCGACGATGGCCGGCACGATGCGCTCGGGCTTCACGATCTCCGCCAATTCGGCGAGCCGCGGGTCTGGTACCTCGACCACGCCGACGTTCGGCTCGATCGTGCAGAAGGGATAGTTTTCAGCCGCGATGCCTGCCTTGGTCAACGCGTTGAAGAGGGTGGACTTGCCGACGTTGGGCAGGCCGACGATGCCGCACTGGAGACTCATGGCGGGGGCTTTCAGAAATCTTTGGGGGAATCGGCGATTTTAGGCGCGCCGCCTTTAGCGAGCCGAACGCCCGCGCCCGTCCTCATTCGAAGCGGAGATTGGCGCCCACGGGCTGCCCGACCCGCAAGGTGTGCTCAACGCCCTGCAACACGATTGCGTTCATGCCAAAGGTGATGGCGCCGTTCACGCGCGCGTCGGCGCGATACGTCCGCAGCGCGTCGCTCACCTCGGGGCTGCTCACGCCTGTTTCGGTATCGATGTCGGGAATCGAGCAGCGTGTGCACGGCTTGACAGGCCGGAGGTTGACCTCGCCTTCGCCCGTGATGACATGCATTGCATCGACGCGGTCTTCGTCATGCGCCTCGGTACCCGCGAGCACCAGATTGGGCCGGAAGCGCTCGATGCCCACCGGGGCATGGCCCGCGGCCGCGAGTCTTGCGTTCAGTTCGGCAAGCGATCCTTCGCTGATCACGAGCAAGGGATAACCGTCGGCGAACTGGTTGAGGGCCTCGATACCGTCCGTCCAGTCGAGGCTCGACAGCCTCCGTTGCTCCGGATCGAAACGGACCATGCGCAGCTTTCGCGGTTGGCCTGGTTCCGAGAGGAAGTCGCTGAACCATTGCGCAGCGAGATCGCCCATGTCGTAGGCGGCGATCTTGTCCTTCCAGACACGCACGCGCGTCGGCGCTTCGACGCGATCGAAGGCAATGTGCAAGGCCAGCATGCCAGGCGCCCGCAGCACCATTTCGGTGTGCCTGAGTTGCGGCCTGATCAGCGCCATGCGCGGCAATTCGCGCTGCGTCACGAATTCGCCTGCCTCGTCGACAACCATCCAGGCGCGATCGAACTCAAGCCCTGTTTCGATGACGAGCGCTTCCGTGACCTCCACGCCAGCGCACGATTTCACCGGATAGACGAAGAGGCGCGCGATTCTGGCCTGGAGATCAAAGTCGGAGATATTCACGGGCGGTTCCTTGGGTCCATGGTCAAGAGCCGCGATTCTCCCGCACAGCGGCACTGGCAAAGGCTCCTCCTACAATGCCGCGATGGCTCTTCCTCCCGAAGTTTGCATTCGCGGCGCCGGCATCGTCGGCCGCACACTGGCGTTGCTGCTGGCCCGCGAGCGCGTGCGCGTGGCGCTGGTAGCGCCTGCCGCTGCGCCAGCCACGGAAGACGTGCGCGCCTATGCGCTCAACACGGCTTCGAAGACCCTGCTCGAGTCCCTGCGGGCCTGGCCCGACGCGGCGCATTCCATGCCGGTACGCGAGATGCTCGTCTACGGTGACGAAGGCGGCCGCGTTCAGTTCAGCGCGGCGCGCCAGAAGGTCGACGCCCTGGCATGGATCGTCGACGTCCCGGCGCTCGAACAGCAATTGAGCGATGCAGTGCGCTTTCAGCCCCGCATCGAAGTCGTGACGGAGCCGGTGCCGGCGTCCCTCACCGTGGTATGCGAAGGGCGCGCAAGCGCCACTCGCGAAACGCTCGGGGTGAGCTACGAAGTCACGCGCTATCCCCAACACGCGATCGCAGCACGGCTCGAAGCCGACAGGCCGCACGACGGCATTGCACGCCAGTGGTTCAACGACAAGGGCGAAGTGCTGGCGCTGCTGCCGCTCGCGGATGCGAACCGCGCCGCAGACGCGCACGCCTTTGACCGCTCGCTGGCGCTGGTATGGTCGGTCGACCAACTGAGAGCGCCCACTCTACTCGCCCAGGGAGAGGACGAATTCAGCGCGGCCCTGCGCGAAGCCACTCATGACTCGCTCGGTGCGCTCACACTCACCAGCCAACGCGCCGCTTGGCCCTTGCAACGCGCCATCGCCGACCGATGGACGGGGCGGCTCGGCGATGGGTCGGCCTGGGCGCTTGCCGGCGATGCAGCGCACACCGTGCATCCGCTCGCGGGCCAGGGCCTGAATCTCGGCCTTGCCGACGTGGCCGCGCTGGCGGAAGTGATCAAGACGCGCGACTATTGGCGCGGCGTCGGAGACGCACGGCTGTTGCGCCGCTACGAACGTTCGCGCCGCACCGACGTGCTGTCGATGAGCCTCGCCACGGACGGACTTCAACAACTCTTCGCCCACAGCGCCGATCCCTTACCGGCGCTGCGTAACTGGGGCATGCGCGGGTTCGACCGCACACGGCTCGTCAAGAACTGGATCGCACGTCAGGCCATGGGCCTGCAATGAACGTCGGAACACCCTCATGAAACCACTCGCGCGCCCTCTTCTTCGTCCTCTCCTCTCGGCAATGGCCTTCCTTGCCTTGGGCCACGCGTTGACGGCCTCCGCCGGGGAAGCCGAAATCCGCAAGAACCTGGCAGAGCGCATTCCGCAGTTCGCCAAGATCGACGAAGTCACCAAGTCGCCGGTTCCGGGCCTCTATGAAGTGCGCGTCAACGGCTTCGAGATCTTCTATACCGACGAGCAGGGCAATTACCTGCTGCAGGGCAATCTCATCGATGTGAAGCAACGCAGGAACCTCACCGAAGAGCGGGTCGAAAAGCTCAGCGAAGTCGCTTTCGACAAGCTGCCGATGAAGGACGCCATCAAGATCGTGCGCGGCAACGGAAAGCGCAGGCTGGCCGTGTTCGCGGACCCGAATTGCGGCTATTGCAAGCAGTTCGAGCGCGACATGACCAAGGTCGACAACGTCACCATCCAACTCTTCCTGTACCCGGTGCTGGGTCCGGATTCGGTCGTCAAGGCACGCAACATCTGGTGCGCCAAGGACAAGGCCAAGGCCTGGAACGACTGGATGCAACGCGGCGTGACACCTGACGCCGGCGAATGCGACACCGCGGCACTCACGCGCAATCGCGAGTTCGGCCAGAAATACAACATCACCGGCACGCCGACGCTCATCTTCAGCGACGGCACGCGTGCACCGGGTGCCATCCCGGCCGCGCAGGTCGAAAAGCAACTTGCCGCTCTCAATTGATGGCTTCGCCGGCCATCCACTACCGCGTGGAGTGCGCGGATCGGAACGCGCATCTGTTCAGCGTCACATTGACGATCGACAAGCCGGCCGCGCTGCAGCGCGTCGACTTGCCGGTCTGGATTCCGGGCAGCTACCTGGTGCGCGAATTCTCGAAGAACCTGCAGAACCTGCGGGCCACGCAGGGGCGGCGCAAGCTTGCGACGCACCAGATCGACAAATGCAGCTGGCAGATTGAATGCGTGCCCGAAAAGGCTCTGGAGCTGCGCTATGAGGTCTGCGCCTACGACAACTCCGTGCGCACGGCATGGCTCGATGCCGATCGCGGGTTCTTCAACGGCACCAGCCTCTGCCTGAGGGTCGAGGGCCTGACCGAGGTGCCACACGGGATCGACTTGGTTGCGCCCGCGACGCCGAAGGACGGCGCTCGCTGGTCGTGCGCCACGGCGCTGAAGCCCCAGCGGATCGATCGCCATGGCTTCGGCAACTATCTCGCATCCGGCTACGACGAACTGGCCGACAGCCCGGTCGAAATGGGCGCGTTCTGGAGTGCCGAATTCGAAGCCTGCGGCGTACCGCATCGCTTCGTCGTCGCTGGCGCGCCGGCTTCCTTCGACGGCGAGCGGCTGCTGGCCGACGCCCAGGCGATCTGCGAGACGCAGATGCGCTTCTGGCATGGCGACAAGGTCGGCAAACGAAACGGACCGAAGCCGCCGCATAACCGCTACGTATTCATGCTCAACGCGGTGGACGACGGCTATGGAGGCCTTGAGCACCGACACTCGACAGCCCTCATCTGCACGCGCCGCGACTTGCCGCAAGTCGGGGCCCGCAAGCAGCCCGATGGCTACACCACGCTGCTCGGCCTGATCAGCCATGAGTACTTCCACACCTGGAACGTGAAGCGCATGCGGCCGGCCGAGTTCTCGCGCTATGACTACGCGCACGAAAACTACACGCGCCTGCTGTGGCTCTTCGAAGGTTTCACCAGCTACTACGACGACCTGCTGCTGCGCCGCGCCGGTCGCATCGACGACGCGAGCTATCTCAAGCTGCTCAACAAGACGATCAACCAGGTGCTCCAGACGCCGGGGCGGGTCGTTCAGTCGGTGGCGGAGGCGAGCTTCGATGCGTGGGTCAAGTACTACCGACAGGACGAGCAGACAGCCAACACCACCGTGAGCTACTACACGAAGGGCGCGCTGGTCGCGCTGTGCTTCGACCTCACGCTTCGCTCCGAAGGCAAGGGCACGCTCGACCAGGCCATGCGTCTGCTGTGGAAGAACAGCGATGGCGGCCCCATCGATGAAGACGACTTCGCCGCCGCGCTCGAAGCGGTCGGCGGCCGATCATTTGCTACGGAAATCGCAAGCTGGGTCCATTCGACGGACGAATTGCCCTTGTCCGATTTGCTGCGGGCGCACGGCGTGGCCACGCTCGACGACCCGGCCCAACGCGCGCAGGAACTCGGCCTGAGAGTGGCCGAGTCGAACGGCAGCGTGCAAGTCAAGACCGTGCTGCGCGGCGGCGCGGCCGAGCAAGCGGGCTTTTCGGCCAACGACGAATGGATCGGGATCGAATTGCCGGCGAGCAAGGGGCGGCCGGCTCAGGCATGGCGGCTCGCTCGCCTCGACGATCTTGCCCTGTACCTGGGCACGGCCAGGAAGCTGACAGCGCTCGTGGCACGTGATCGCCGCTTGCTGCGCCTGCCGCTCACAATGCCCACGGGCGTGACGACGTGGCGCCTTTTCGCGCAGGATTCCGTCAAGCTTTCCGGCTGGCTGAGTCGCGCCTAGGCTTACGGCCTGTCGCCGCCTGCGGACTGTTCAAACAAAGGAGATACGCATGAACTACGAGAACATCGAAGTGCGGGTCGAAGCCGAAAAGGTCGGCATCATCACGCTCAACCGCCCCAAGGCACTGAACGCGCTCAACGACGCGTTGATGACCGAGCTGGGTCAGGCACTGAAGGACTTCGACGCGAATTCCGCCATAGGCTGCATCATCGTCACCGGCAGTGAGCGCGCATTCGCGGCCGGTGCGGACATCTCCGCCATGGCCAAGTACACCTTCCTGGATGCCTACAAAGGCGACTTCATCACACGCAACTGGGAAATCATCCGGCAGATTCGCAAGCCGGTGATCGCTGCGGTCGCGGGTTTTGCGCTTGGCGGCGGTTGCGAACTGGCAATGATGTGCGACTTCATCATCGCGGCCGATAACGCGAAGTTCGGGCAACCCGAAATCAAGATCGGCGTGATCCCCGGCGCGGGCGGCACGCAGCGGCTGCCACGCGCGGTCGGCAAATCCAAGGCCATGGACATGGCGCTCACGGCCCGAATGATGGATGCGGCCGAAGCGGAGCGCGCCGGGCTGGTGAGCCGCGTCGTTCCCGTCGACAAACTCGCCGAGGAAGCCCTTGGTGCTGCCCTGGTGATCGCAGGCTATTCGCAGATTGCCGTGATGGCCGCCAAGGAGTCGGTCAACCGCGCTTTCGAAAGCGGCTTGTCAGATGGTGTGATGTTTGAACGGCGGTTGTTCCATGCGCTGTTCGCAACGGCGGATCAGAAGGAAGGCATGGATGCGTTCCTGAACAAGCGCGCTCCTGATTTCAAGCATCAGTAGCATCAAGCATCGGTGTGCGCACTCAGGGCGTCTGCGGCGACTCAGGCGCTGCCGATGCCTCTGGCTGCTGAACGGCATGGCTGAGCGCGTCCCGCAACGCGGACAGCGACGGACTGGAAGGCATTCCCGTCGCCGGCGGCGTCTTCCCCTCGCGCCAACGCACCTGCGAGCCCGCGATTTCGAAGACGGCGAGCACTTCGCCCTTGCGCTCCAGCGACACCCGCCACTCGGGCGCTGCTTTCAGTGTCTGAGCGCCGACCGCCGATATGGCGGCGGATCCAAGCAGGGCATTCAGGTCGCGTGCCTCTTCACGCGAGAAACTGTGAGACTCTCCGCCGCGCCGGCTGATCGTGATCCGACTCCATTGTGAGAGGGCCGCGAAGGTAGGAGGATCGGTCGCCTCGGTTCGGACCGATGAAGACGACGGGCGGCTCGCCGCAGGGGCTGCGGGCGGCGGTGGGGCATCGGCGGGCCTTGGCGCGGATGTTTCAGCTCCCTTCGGGGGCGTGCCGGGTGGCGAATCTGGCAAAACCAGCCGCGCGACGGTGTTCGACGGCGGCACCGGCGCAGGCTTGGTCGGAGGGAGCGGGCTTCCGGCTCGCTGATTTTCCGCGGTGGCTGGGCGCGGCGGCTCTGGTCGAGGCGTCGGCTGAGGGGCGATGCTTACTGGCGCTGACGCTGGCTCCGCCGGCTGGGCGAGTTCAGCAAGCGGCGCGGAGTGGTTGACTGATCCGATGTCACCTGAAAGGGGAAGCGTGTTTGACTGCTGCTCGGCCTGCGGCGTCGGTGCAACCACCCGTGCTTCATTGACAGGACGCGGAATCGGAACGGGGTCGCGCTGCAAGAAGAACAATGCGACGACGGCAAGCAGCACCGCAACGACAGCCGCGCTTCGAAGCAGGCGTGAGCCTTTGCCTCTGCCCCTTTGGACGAACACACTTCCCCATCCGGAATGCGCCGCACGTTCGAGCTCAGCCTCGGCCTCTTCAGGATCCAGCGCACCCACGGCATCGTAGGCCCTCCTCAGGATGCCCTTGCGCAGCCGCCAGTCGGGCACGACGCTGTGGTCCGGCGCGTGTTCAAGCGCCCGCCACACCTGACGATCGTGCAGATCGTCTGCTCCCTCGTCGGCATCAGCGTCGACAACCGAGAGGTACCGTTCCATGCAAGCACGAAGCTTCTTCAGGCCGAAGCGCAGCCGGCTTCTGACCGTTTCGATGTCGACGTCGAGCGTGGTCTCCAGCACTTCCAACGTAAAGCCGGCCTCATGGCGCAACAGGAAGGCGGCACGCTGGTCCTCGGGCAGTTCGTTCAGGCAGGCCAGCAGCCGGCGGCCTGCCGCGCGCCAGAACGCAAGCTCTTCCATTGAAGGGGAAGAGGCATCGGCAGACTCGCTGCCGCCTTGCAGCAGTCCACGGCTGAACAGCCGAGCCGCCTCCAGTCCGTCGCCGTCTTCGTCGTGCGCATAGAAGGCGACCTCGTGACCACTGATCCGCAGCCGCTCGATGGCAAGGGTGTGCGCGACGGTGAAGGCCCAGGTGCGCCAAGCGATGCCTTGCGGCGAAAAACTCTCGCGCTCGGAGATGATGCGCGTCCAGGTCTCCTGGAACACCTCGTCCGCCTCAGGCGCGAGCCGAATGCCCAACAGGCGCCGGACGAACCGATACAACGCGCTTTCATGTCGTGCGTAAAGCAAGTCGAAGGCCGACGTGTCGCCGCCCACATAGGCAAGCGTCAGTTGATCGTCTGGCAGGGCTTCAAGGGAAACGGAAATCGCGTCGGGCGCAAGCATCCGCTGATTTTTACCTCACGTTGAACTCGCGAGGCTGTCGTGCGCTCGCCGAAAGAGTCCGCATCCCCATCGAGCGCTATAGGACAGCTCGGAAACAGCTATAATTTTGGGCTCGGCTCTTTAGCTCAGTCGGTTAGAGCGATGGAATCATAATCCACAGGTCCGCGGTTCGAGTCCGTGAAGAGCCACCAGTCAAACCGAGATCAAGCCGGTAAGCGCCCCTTCCAGGGTCCGCTTACCGGCTTTTTTCAGGTCTGCACGCGGTTCAACGCCCGATTCGTTCAGTTTCCGCTCAGGCACGCGTCGTACTCAATGTAACAATTACGTGTTACAAATCGAGCGCCGGAGGACGCATGCCAAATCTGATCCTGATGAAGGGTTCCGCCGCGACCAAACAGGTCGCCTTGCACCCGACCGAAACCACCATTGGCCGAGGATCAACCAACGACGTTGTGCTCGATTCCATGCACGTCAGCCGCAGACACGCCATCGTGACGATTTCCGGCTCGGTGGTCACGATCAACGATCTCGGAAGCCGCAACGGCCTGTTCGTCAACGGCATTCGTGTGGCATCCCACGCCTTGGCTGCCGGCGATGAAATCTCGATCGGCTCTTTCAAGCTGCGGTTCCTCGCCAGCGAGCATCATTTCTCGACAGACGCTTTACGTCTCATGACAACGCCCGAACTGCTCGCCGAATTCGACCGGACGCACGAGACCTCCCCGGCGCGGGTTTGATCGGCGCATCGATCGCGCCAACAAGCTCACGCTCCTTTCGCGCCGATCGATCTCCGGGCAAACCATGACAGGTCGCGCGCAATGGACGGCGAGGTGCGCCAGACAATCGGCGTCATGCGTCCTGGCCAGATCATCGTTCTTGCAACCCCGATCTTCTTCCTGCTGATCGGGATCGAGTTCTTCGTCGCCAGAAGGCGCGCCAGCCGCGGCACCGGCCCGGACGCCTACCGCCTTTCGGACACGATCAACAGCATCGGTCTAGGCATGCTGAGCCAGATCACTGCCGTGCTGACCGGACTGCTGCGCATCGGCATCTATACGGCGTGCTGGTCCGCCTTCGCGCTATTTCCGAAGGAAGACTTCTGGATGCAGTGGTACGGGTGGCTGCTGGCACTGGTCTTCTACGACTTCTGCTATTACTGGCTGCATCGCTTCGGCCATCGAAGCGCAGTGCTGTGGGCGGCGCACGTGGTGCATCACCAAAGCCAGCACTACAACCTGTCGACCGCCCTGCGCCAGACTTCCAGCGGAGCGCTGCTGGGTTGGATCTTCTATCTGCCGATGGCTGTCGCCGGCGTGCCGCCGCTGGTTTTCGGCGTGGTCGCACTGATTGACCTGCTTTATCAGTTCTGGGTCCACACGGAGCAGGTCGGGAAGTTGGGGTGGTTCGATCGATGGTTCTGCTCCCCATCGAACCATCGGGTGCACCATGCGGTGAATGACCGCTACGTGGATCGCAACTACGGTGGAGTGCTGATCATCTGGGATCGCCTGTTCGGGACCTTTCAGGAGGAAGACGAACGCTGCGTCTATGGCACTCGCAGCCCGCTTCAAAGCTGGGACCCGATCTGGGCCAATGCCGAGGTGTATTGGGCGCTGGCCCGCGACACCTGGCGCACGGGTCGCTGGAGCGACAAGGTGCGGCTCTGGCTCAAGCCACCGGGTTGGCGGCCGGCGGACCTTGCGGTGCTCGATCCCAAACCTGCTTTCGAGATCACCCGGGTACATCGCTACGAGCCGCCGGCGTCGCGTGGCGTGCAGGCTTTCGCCACTGCGCAGTTCGTTGCGCTGCTGGCGGGCACAACCGTTTTCCTTTGGTATTCGGATGGGCTTTCGTTTGGCTCGGCAGTGGTATGGCTCGCGGCGCTGACTGCCGGCCTTTGGGCAACCGGCGCGGTGCTCCAAGGCCGCCTGACCGTGATGGAGGTTCTCTTCGTCGATGCCGCCGCGCTGGCCACCGCAAGCGGCGCGCTGTCGATTGCAAGCCTGCATGTCGTCTTCAAGCCGCTGGCGTTGATGATCCTCGTCGCCTTTGCCTGGACGCGTGTGCGCGCAATGACCGCTCCTCGCGGCTTCTTGCTGCTGCTGGCCGGGCTCGTGGCCTCTTTGGCGGGCGACGTGTTGCTGATGTGGCCGCAGTTGTTCGTGCCAGGGCTCGTCTGCTTCTTGCTGGCACACCTTGCATACATCGCGCTCTTTGCAGTGGGCGTGGGCACGTTTCCGCGGCGCGGCGCCCTCGGGGCGACGCTTTCGGTCGGCGGGCTCATGTACGCGTTCCTGTGGTGGGGCGGGCTGCCGGCGGCCCTGCGCATACCGGTTGGAATGTATGTGCTGGTGATCGCCTGCATGGCGGCCCAGGCTCTGGGGCGTGCGGCCGTGCTGGGCGATACGCCCGCCCGGCAGGTTGCGCTGGGGGCTTGTCTCTTCATGCTGAGCGACGCACTGCTGGCGACCAACCGCTTCGTGCATCCGTTGCCCATCGCATCGCTGTGGGTGCTGGCCAGCTACTACGCGGCGCAGTGGTTGATTGCCGCCAAGGTCCGCCCGATGCGCACCGCAGCAACGCGCTGAGCCGCCGCTCGGCTCAATTGCCGAACATGTCGCCGTCGCGCTGTGGCGGAGCGACCCCCAGGTGCCGATAGGCTGCCAACGTGGCAATGCGCCCGCGCGGCGTGCGCTGCAGATAGCCTTGCTGGATCAGGTAGGGCTCGATCACGTCCTCGATCGTGCCGGACTCCTCGCCGATGCTCGCGGCGATGTTGTCGAGCCCGACCGGGCCGCCATCGAAGCGATGGATCACTGCCTCGAGCAGCTTGCGGTCCATCAGGTCGAAGCCCTGTGGATCGACGTCCAGCATGGCGAGCGCCTTGTGCGCCACGTCTGAAGTGATGCGGCCATCGCTCTTGACCTGCGCGTAGTCACGCACGCGGCGCAGCAGCCGATTGGCAATGCGCGGCGTGCCGCGCGATCGGCGGGCGATCTCGAGCCCGCCGGCATCGTCCATCGGCACCGCCAGGAGCCCCGCGCTTCGCCGCACGATGAGCGCCAGTTCGTCGGCGGTATAGAACTCCAGCCGTGCGACGATGCCGAAGCGATCGCGCAGCGGGTTGGTCAGCATGCCCGCACGTGTGGTCGCACCGACGAGCGTGAAGGGCTGCAGGTCGAGTTTGATGCTTCGCGCCGCCGGGCCCTCGCCGATCATGATGTCGATCTGGTAGTCCTCCAGCGCCGGGTAGAGGATCTCCTCAACGACAGGCGAGAGCCGATGGATCTCGTCGATGAACAGCACGTCGTTGCGCTCGAGGTTCGTCAGCAGCGCGGCGAGGTCCTTGGGCTTTTCAAGCACCGGGCCGGAAGTCTGGCGCAGGTTGACGCCAAGCTCGGCCGCGATGATGTGCGACAGCGTTGTCTTGCCCAGCCCTGGAGGGCCGAACAGCAGCACGTGGTCGAGTGCTTCGGCGCGATGGCGCGCTGCCCCGATGAAGATTTCAAGCTGTTCGCGGACTTTGGCTTGCCCGACGTATTCGTCGAGCAGCTTGGGTCGCAGCGCCCGCTCGATCGCCTCTTCATTGGGTGAGGCGGGTGCGGCGGACACCACGCGCTGTGGGGCCGGGGCGAAGTCGTCGGTCTGGATGGTCATCGGGCGATAGGCTGAGGGCGCAGTTTAGTCGGCCCTGCGGCAGAATGCGCCACCGGGAAAGGGGCGATGAGCCTGTCATGTGCAGATCATGAACGACAACGATCGCGCGCTGTGCGCCACCACTGCCGGACTTTTGCGCGCGAGCGGATCGCTTGCCATGTGGGGACTGGCGCTTTCGTTCATTGCTGGCCTGGTGCTCGCGCTGACCGGCCGCTCGCTGCCGTCGGTGGCGTGGGCCGCGTACGCGGTGGTCGCGCTGATCGGAATCCCTGAGCGCTACATGGCGCTTCGCCTTCGACTGGACGCCGAGGTGTTTGCGAGCCTTGCACGAGGCGCAATCAATTCGCTGGCCAATCTCGACGGCGGCCTCGAAAAACTCGGGCTCCGGCGCGCGGCCGACGTGTCGAGACCGCTGGCAGAGCGCATCGTGCTGGCCCGCCAACTGATGCAGCGGCACGGCATTGCGGTGACTGTGCAGACAGTGGCCTTTGCGATGGGCCTGGCTTTGCAGGACTGGCGCTGAGCCTGTCCGAAGCTACTTCGCCAGGGCCCTCAACGCCAGCTTGATCCCTTCGCCGACCGCCACGTCTTTCGGCAATGCCTTGAGCGACGCTGCGGCTTCCTTGTCGCTGTAGCCAAGCGCAATCAGCGCCTGGAGGATGTCGGCCTGCGAATCCGTGGCCGCGTGCGCAGGCAGTGCAATGTCTGCGCCGAGCTTGCCTTTCAACTCGAGCAAAAGACGTTCCGCGGTCTTCTTGCCGATGCCGGGAATCTTGACCAGACGACCGGCTTCCTGCAGCGTGATGGCCTGCGCCAGCTCGCTCACGCTCATGCCGCTCAGCACACCCAACGCGGTCCGCGGCCCCACACCGGAAATCTTGATGAGCTGGCGAAACGCCGCGCGTTCGGGCGCGGTGCCGAAGCCGTACAGGACCTGCGCATCCTCCCGCACCACGAAGTGCGTGAGCAACGACACGCGCTCGCCGGCCGTCGGCAGGTTGTAGAAGGTGCTCATGGGCACATCGACTTCATAGCCGACGCCGTTGCAGTCCACCACCACTTGGGGGGGATTGCGTTCGGCCAGGATGCCGGTGAGTTTGCCTATCATGGATGCCCTTTACGCTTTTGAAATGAAATCCGCGTGATTCTGCGACACACCTTCGCCCCGCCCAACAACACGCGCCTGGGACACCTCTGTGGCCCGCTGGACGCGAACCTGCGGCGCATGGAAGAGGCCCTCAACGTCAAGATCGCTCACCGGCACGAGCAGTTCAAGATCGACGGCCCAAAGGCCAACGCGGAGCGGGCGATGGACGTGCTTCAGGCGCTTTACGAAATCGCGCAGCGTCCGATCGATGCGGCCGTCGTGCAATTGACCCTCGCCGGCGACGGCTCGATGACGGAAGCCGAAGACGGCGCCCTGCTCCTCGCCACGCGGCGCGCGGACCTGCGCGCACGCACGCCCAACCAGAGCGTCTATCTTCAGAACATCGCGGACCACGACATCACGCTCGGCATCGGTCCGGCCGGAACCGGCAAAACCTACTTGGCGGTGGCCAGCGCCGTCGACGCGCTGGAACGCAGCGCCGTGCAGCGTATCGTCCTGACGCGGCCTGCGGTGGAGGCCGGCGAGCGGCTCGGCTTCCTGCCGGGCGACCTGACGCAGAAGGTCGACCCGTACCTGCGCCCTCTGTACGACGCGCTCTATGAGCTGATGGGGTTCGATCGCGTCCAGAAAGCCTTCGAGCGCAATGCGCTGGAAATTGCGCCGCTGGCCTTCATGCGGGGCCGCACGCTCAACAATGCCTTCGTGATCCTCGATGAAGCGCAGAACACCACGCCCGAGCAGATGAAGATGTTCCTCACGCGCATCGGATTTGGCGCCAAGGCGGTGGTGACTGGCGATGTCAGCCAGATCGACCTTCCGAAGGCGCAACTGAGCGGGCTGATCGACGCAGAGCGCGTGCTCAAGCGGGTCAATGGCATCGCCATCACGCACTTCACGAGCGCCGACGTCGTTCGGCATCCGTTGGTGGCGCGCATCGTCGATGCCTATGACAAGTCGCGCAAGACGCGCGCTGCGAGCTGACGTGGCGCTCGCCAGCTTGTCGCTGTCCTTGCAATTCGGGAAATTCAAGGGCGTGGATCGACATCGCACCGCCCTTCCCCGCCACAGCGTAGCGCGCTGGATCCGCCACGCGCTGGACGTGGACGGCGAGATCACCATCCGGATCGTCGACGCGGACGAAGGCCAGCGACTCAACCGCGAGTTTCGGGGCAAGGACTACGCCACGAACGTGCTCACCTTCGATTACACGCAGACGCCGGTCGTGATGGCCGACCTGGTGTTGTGTGCACCCGTGGTCGCACGCGAAGCCAAGGAGCAGCGCAAGACCTTGGCAGCGCACTATGCGCACCTGCTGGTACACGGCACCTTGCACGCGCAAGGTTGGGATCACGAAACGAGCGACGAAGACGCCGAAGCGATGGAGGCCCGCGAAATCGAGATCCTCGCTGGGCTTGGCATCAGGAATCCCTACTGACCGGCGCCCCAGGTTCCCTCAAGGTCAAGGGGACATCTGCAGCGGAATGGTCACCGGGCCATCGTTCAGAAGGTGTACCTTCATGTCGGCGCCGAATTCACCCGTTTGGACGACCGGATGTGCAGCGCGCGCCTGGGCCACGAAGTAGTCGTAGAGACGCCGGCCTTCGTCCGGTGCTGCCGCTTGAGTGAAGCTCGGGCGATTTCCGCCGCTGACGTCGGCCGCAAGCGTGAACTGGCTCACCACGAGCAATCCTCCGCCGATGTTCTGGACGCTGAGATTCATCCTGCCGGCGGGGTCCGAGAAAATGCGCAGCTTGAGAATCTTCGCCAGCATGCGATCGGCCTGTGCGTCGCCATCCCCACGTTCGGCGCACAGCAGGACAAGCAGACCCGCATCGATCGAGCCCGCAATGCGGCCGTCGATTTCGACGCGGGCAGAAGCCACGCGTTGCAGGAGCGCCTTCATGGCGCCTGTTCCTTTCGCGTTGCGCGCGCTTCCATCCCCAGCGGGAGCAATTGGATGGTCACCCTCAAACCGGGTATGGCATCCATGAGTGCCTGCTCGAGTCCGTCGCGCAGGGCTGCGGCGCGTTGGAGCGGCCATGCCCCAGGCACATGCATGTGCAAGTCGGCGAAGCGCCTCTGGCCCGCTCGTCGGGTGACGATGTCGTCGAAGCGAAGCTGTGCGCCTTCGGGCACAGTTGCCGCGAAGTGTTCGAGCGTGGCCTTCAATTGCGCCTGGTCCCCGGGATCGAGCGCCTCGTCCATCAGACCCTGCGACGATCGCCAGACGAGCTTCACACCTTCTCGCGCGATGTTGAGTGCCACGCCGATGGCAAGCAGGGGGTCCAGCCACAACCATCCGGTCAGCGCGACCGCTGCGACGCCCACCAGCACCGCGCCGGAGGTCCACACGTCGCTCAGCAGATGCCTTGCATCCGCTTCCAGTGCGATCGAACGGTGCGTTTGCGCGGCCTTGAACAGCACCCATGCCAAAGCGCCGTTGAATACCGAACTCAGGACCGAGAGCGCCAAGCCCCAGCCGACCTGTTCGAGCGGCTGTGGCGAAAGCAGCCGCACGAGGGCCGCCCAGATGATGGCGACGGCCGCGCCGATGATCAGAATGCCTTCGAAGCCAGACGAAAAATACTCCGCCTTGTGATGCCCGTACGGGTGATCTTCATCGGCGGGCCGTGCCGCGATCGTGACCATGGCCAGCGCAAAGGTCGCGCTCGCAAGATTCACGAAGGACTCCATGGCGTCCGAGATGAGCCCCATGGAATTGGTGATGTACGCCGCCCAACCTTTCAGGAGAATGGTGACGACCGCCACGGCGACCGAGACGCCGAGGAGGGTCCGCGGGCTCAATGCGGCAAGCTTCAGGAGATGCGGGTTCGATGACAAGAACGAGTGCCGGGAAGAGGCTGAAGAGGCTGAAAACCGCGGCCGATCTTGGGGCGCCCTTGCAATCCTGCTCGGGCAAATACTCGCGTAGTATCTGCGCGCGTACACGAATCAAAGCGAAATCATACGTGATCAAAAGTCTCGCCATGGGCCTGTGCGGCCTCACTTTTTCCTGTGCGGGCGTTGGCGTACACGCGCAGTCTTCCCCGACCCAATCTTCCGCCATGACCACGCCGAGCCCGGCCGCGATCGATGCGCACGCGGGCATCATGAAGACGGTGCGCGGCGACGTCCACTTGCTGAGCGCCAATGGATCGTCGCGGACCGCAAGCGCGGGCGACCTCCTGGCCCCCATCGATCGAGTGGTCACCGGAGTCGATTCCGGCGCGAGCGTGGTTTTGCGCGACGGCACCAAGATGGTTGTCGGGCCCTCTTCTCGCCTGGACGTCAAGGAGTTCCATTTTGATGCAACCACGCAGGAGGGCGGCATGCTGGTCTCGCTGTTGCGGGGTTCGCTGCGCATGATCACAGGCCTGATTGGGAAGGCGCATCCGGACGCGGTGCGGGTCGAGACGCCCACTGCCGTGATCGGCATCCGTGGGACGGACTTCATCGTCGAAGCGGACGCTCAACCGTGATGATCAGTCGCTTTTCTTCGATCGTGGCGATCGCGCTGTCAACGCTGATGGCCGCCTGCTCGACGCCCGGCACCCGTGTCGTTCTGCTGCCGCAAGCGGACGGGAAGCCTTCCGCCGTCGTCGTCAGCACCGAGGACGGCGAAGAAACACTTTCCAAGCCGTACCAGCGAGCAACGGCAGCCGCTGGGGCACGAGGCGCGCCGGTGGTCGACGAAGCCGATCCCGCCCAAGTCAAGTCCAGGAACAAGGAACTGTTCGATCTCATGCCGCCGCCGATGCAGCGCTATACGGTCTATTTCGAGCCAGGCGAGACGGTACTTACCGCACAGTCGCAAGCGGTCATGAACGAGGCGCTCACTGCCGCCTTGGCGCGAAGCGGAGGCGAGATCGTCGTGACGGGCCACACCGACACGGTCGGAACCGTAGCGCGCAACGACGAACTGTCTCGCAATCGGGCCGCTCAGATTCGACAGATCCTCCTGGAGCGCGGATTCCCGTCGGCCCGCATCGAAGCCGTCGGACGGGGTGAACGCGAACTCGCGGTCCAGACCCAGGACGAGGTCGATGAATCACGCAACCGCCGCGTGACCATCGAAGTCCGCTAATCAGGTCAGGTTGATGCGCGCGAACTTGCGCTTGCCGACTTGCACGACGTAGCTGCCTGCGTTCAGCTTCAAGGCCTTGTCGCTGACGACACTTGAATTGACACGCACGCCGCCACCATCGATCAGGCGGTTGCCCTCAGACGTCGACGACGCAAGACCGGTCTGCTTCAGCAACTGCGCGATCCCCAGTGGAGCCCCGCTCAAGGCGACTTCTGGGATTTGATCGGGCACGCCGCCCTTGCTGCGGTTGATGAAGTCCTGCTCGGCGGCCTCAGCCAAGGCTGCGCTGTGAAAGCGCGCGGTAATTTCCTTGGCCAGCGCAACCTTGGCGTCCTTCGGATTGCGGCCTGCCTCGACTTCGGTCTTGAGGGCTGCGATCTCGGCCAATGATCTGAAGCTCAGCAGCGTGTACCAGCGCCACATGAGCGTGTCGGAAATGGACAGCACCTTGGCGAACATCGTGTTCGGTTCCTCGCTGATCCCGATGTAGTTGTTCTTGCTCTTCGACATCTTCTCGATGCCGTCCAGCCCCTCCAGCAGTGGCATAGTGAGTATGCACTGCGGCTCCTGACCATATTCTTGCTGGAGATGCCGGCCGACCAGGAGGTTGAACTTCTGGTCAGTGCCCCCCAATTCGAGATCGGACTTGAGCGCCACCGAGTCATAGCCCTGCATCAGCGGGTAGAGGAACTCATGGACCGAAATGGACTGGCCGGCCTTGAAGCGCTTGCTGAAATCGTCGCGCTCCATCATTCGCGCCACGGTGTATTTGGCGGCCAGCTGGATCATCCCGCGTGCGCCCAGCGGATCGCTCCACTCGGAGTTGTAGCGAATTTCGGTCCTGGCCGGGTCGAGTACGAGGCTGGCTTGACGATAGTAGGTCTGGGCGTTGGCTTCGATCTGCTCGCGCGTCAGGGGCGGACGCGTACTGTTGCGGCCCGACGGATCGCCAATGGTGGTCGTGAAGTCGCCGATCAGGAAAATCACCGTATGACCGAGATCCTGCAGCTGACGCATCTTGTTCAGCACCACTGTGTGGCCGATGTGTATGTCCGGCGCCGTAGGGTCCAGGCCCAGCTTGATCCGCAACGGCGTGCCCGTCGCCTCCGAGCGCTGGAGCTTTCGCACCCATTCGTCCTGGGGGAGCAGTTCGTCGGTTCCGCGAAGTGAAATCTCGAGGGCTCGTCCTACGCCTTCAGAGAGATTTACGCTTGTAACAGCAGGGGTGTTCATGTGCTAAACGGGCAGTTTTTTCTATAGCCGAAGCTATACTCAGCCCGACTTTCTCAAGCGCCGAATTCTAAGCGGCGCTTTTTTGCCGCACCGTCCTGCCGCCCGTTCGACACGGCCTCCGCAGCACGGATTTGCTGAACCTGAGCTGGAATTTCGAAGTTTTGATCAACGGCATACTTGCCGCCGAGGAGCTGATTGCTTCGCGCGTGGCTTACACATTCCGGACGTATCCAAAGCAGATCACGGCTGCAATTGCCGCGCTGCTCCTGTCCGCGGGTGGCGGTGCCTATGCTGTCGCCTCGTTGGGCCCCGACGCATCCAAGATACCTGTCAAGCAAGTATTCGAGGCGGTGACGCCTCTTTCTTTTGCCGAGCAAACGAAGGCCCTGGACAGCCATAGTTTCACGCTGTTCCGCACAGAGATCACCCGCTCGAGCGATACCGCAGAAGCCCTGCTCCAGCGCCTCGGCATTGCCGACACATCGGCTGCAGCATTCGTCCGCGCCAACCCCGAAGCCCGCGCCGCCTTGTTGAGCCGCCCGGGCCGCACGGTGACCGCGGAAGCCACACAAGAAAATGCGCTCGAGAAACTCAGCGCTCGCTGGATTCCGGGCAGTGACGGTGGCTTCAAAAAGCTCGTCATCGAGAAGACACCTGCGGGATTCACGGCACGCACCGAGTCCGACACCCTGACCCCCGGAACGCGGCTCGCAAGCGGCATGGTGCGCACCTCCCTCTTCGCGGCGACGGACGACGCAGGAATCCCCGATTCCGTGGCAAGCCAGCTGGCCGACATCTTCTCCGGCGACGTCGATTTCCGATCGCTGCGCAAGGGTGACCGCTTCGCCATCGTCTATGAGACTTTCGAAGCCGACGGCCAGACATTGCGCAACGGTCGAGTTCTCTCGGCCGAGTTCGAGAGCAACGGCAAGCTTTACCAGGCTCTCTGGTATCAGGAACCGGGTCAGAAGGGTGGCTATTACCGCCCCAACGGCGACAGCCTCCGGCGCGCGTATCTTTCCTCGCCTGTGGAGTTTTCGAGAGTGTCCAGCGGCTTTGCGATGCGGCTGCACCCCATCCTGAATTCCTGGCGCCAACACCACGGTATCGACTTCGCCGCGCCCAGCGGCACGCCTGTCCGCGCAGTGGGCGACGGCACCGTCGAATTCGCCGGCCAGCAAAGCGGATACGGGAACATCGTGATCCTCAAGCACCGCAGCGACCAGGAAACCGCGTACGCGCACCTGAGCCGCATTGACGTCAAGGTCGGGCAAAGCGTCAGCCAGAGCCAGACCCTGGGCGCCGTGGGCTCCACCGGCTGGGCCACGGGGCCGCATCTTCACTTCGAATTCCGGGTGAACGGCGAGTACCAGGACCCATCCACGATCGCCCAACAAGGCGGCGGCATGCCCATCGCGGCTTCGTCGCGACGCGCGTTCGAGCGTCTTGCCACCGCGACCCAGGCCGAACTCTCGGCCGCCTTCTCGGTGGTCCAGGCCAGCGCCGACTGAACACGGCTCGGCCGCTCGACCGCCCCATCAAATGGCTGAACTCTTCATCGGCCTGATGTCTGGCACTTCGCTGGACGGAGTCGACGGTGTCCTGGCCGATTTCTCCGAAGGCCGAATCACGGTGCACGGGTACGCTGCCGCGCCATTTCCCGTGGGCTTGCGCGCCGAACTGATGGCGCTCAATACGCCCGGCGGAGACAACGAGCTTCATCGCGCCGCACTCGCCGGCAACGGATTGGCCCGCGTCTACGCAGGCGTCGTGCGGCAGTTGCTGACGGATGACGAACTTTCTTCCGATGCCGTGACGGCCATCGGCGCCCATGGACAGACGGTTCGGCACCGGCCCGGGGAGTTCGATGAGGTCGGCTATACCTTGCAGATCAACAACCCGTCTTTGCTGGCTGAGCTGACGGGCATCTCCGTGGTCGCGGACTTCCGCAGCCGGGACCTTGCTGCCGGCGGGCAAGGCGCCCCCTTGGTGCCCGCCTTTCACCGGGCGCTGTTCGCCCGCAGCGACTTGACTGTCGCTGTACTGAATATCGGGGGGATCTCCAATCTCAGTGTCCTCCCGCCGGGCGCTGGCACGGTGCTGGGATTCGACTGCGGTCCAGGCAACGCCCTGATCGATCACTGGTGCCAAACCCATATCGGGCAGCCGTTCGATGCCGCAGGCCAATGGGCGGCGAGCGGGAAGGTGCTGCCGGAACTTCTCGAGCGCCTTTTCGCCGATCCTTACTTCGCCAAGGCACCTCCGAAGAGCACCGGACGGGACCTGTTCAATCCCGATTGGCTGGCGTCCCGACTTGGCACGTCGACGGCGAATCCTGCGGACGTCCAGGCGACGCTGACGGAACTGACCGCACGCGCATGCGTGGAGCATCTGCAACGCCACGGGGCCGACAGCCAGTTGTTGATCGTCTGCGGCGGCGGCGCCCTGAACCATCATCTGCTCGCCCGGCTCAGGACGCTGCTGCCGAAGGTGGAAGTGGTGTCGTCCGCAGAGCGCGGGCTGCCTCCGCAGGAGGTTGAAGCGGCGGCCTTTGCATGGCTGGCACGCAGCACATTACGAGGCGAAGCTGGAAACCTTGCCAGCGTGACTGGTGCGCGCGGCGCGCGCGTCCTTGGCGCGATCTACCCGGCCTGACCGTGACGCGCGACGACTTCAGCCCTGTCCGGAAACTTCGGGCTGCGCCGGCTGAACCGCTCGCGCTTCCGGCGGAAGATTCCAGAAGATCAGTGCCGAAGCCAAAGTGACCAGTCCCATGCTGGCGAACGTGGCTTCGAACGCATGCAGTGTTGCGAGCGGCGTCGCACTGCCGAACATGCCGCTGTAGCCCGACAGGACCGCACTGGCGGCGGCCACGCCCATGCTCATCGCCAGCATCTGCACCATGGACAAGAGACTGTTGCCGGCGCTGGCCATGCTTCCGTCCAGATCTTTGAGCGTGATGGTGTTCATGGCCGTGAACTGCAGTGAATTGACTGCTCCGAACGCAATCAATTGAAGGATGTGGAGCGCAACCGGCTGATTCGGCGTCGCAAGGCCGAAGCTCGCCATCGTGAGGCCCACGAGCGACGTGTTGACGACCAGAACGGTCCGGTAGCCATAGCGCGTGATCAGCGGCGTCGCGAACCGCTTCATCGCCATGCCGGCAAGCGCGATTGGCAGCATCATGAGCCCGGCCCCCAAGGGTGAATAGCCCATCGACACCTGGAGCAGCAGCGGGATCAGAAACGGCATGCAGCCACTGCCCAGACGCGAAAAAAGGTTGCCCAGCAAACCGATGCTGAGCGTCGGAATGCCGAACAGAGCCGGCTCGAACAGCGGATATGGACGCCGCACAGCATGCAGCCAATAGGCGGTGATGCTCGCGAATCCGAACACCAGAAGCACCAGCACCCCCACCTGTCGCAATCCGAGGCCGGACACTCCATCGATCGCAAGCGAAATCGCGACCATGCCAAAAGCCAGGAGCGCGTAACCGACCATGTCAAAACGGCGCCGATCGGCCGCGCGGAGGTCCGGCATGACCCGCACCGTCACAAAACACCCGATCAGGCCCACAGGAACGTTGATGAGGAAAATCCAGTGCCATGACGCGTATTGCACGAGCCAGCCGCCCAAGGTTGGCCCCAGGAGCGGGCCGATGAGGCCAGGGATCGCCACGAAGCTCATGGCCGCGAGGAATTGCGCGCGGGGCACGGATCGAAGCAATGCCAATCGCCCCACAGGCAGCAGGAGCGCACCCCCCATCCCCTGAACCACGCGTGAAGCCACCAATTGCGCAATGTCGCGCGAAAAGGCGCATAGCACCGAGCCCGCGACGAACAGCACGATCGCGAAAAAGAAAATCCGCCGCGTTCCAAAGCGATCCGCCAGCCAACCCGAAGCGGGAATCAACATGGCCATCGTGAGCGCGTAGGCCACTACCACGGACTGCATGCGCAACGGACTTTCCCCAAGGCTGGCCGCCATGGCCGGCAGCGCAGTGTTGATGATGGTGGCATCGAGCGTCTGCATGAAAAAGCCGATGGCCACCAGCCAAAGCAGGCTCTTGGGCGGGGATTCCGATGCGGTCATTGGCCTACGGAAGGACAGGCAGCAAAAAGCCGCCTGAAGGCGGCTTTGAGAAAGTTGCTGAAGTTCCGGTCACATGTCCGGTCACTTGGTCAAGCAGTGAAGCTCGATCCGCAGCCGCAAGTGCTGGTGGCATTCGGATTCTTGATGACGAATTGCGCACCCTGGAGATCTTCCTTGTAGTCGATCTCGGCGCCCACGAGGTACTGGTAGCTCATCGCGTCGATCAGCAAGGACACCCCGTTCTTGGTCATCGTGGTGTCGTCTTCGTTCGTGATTTCGTCGAATGTGAAGCCATACTGGAAGCCGGAACAACCCCCGCCTTGCACGAACACGCGCAGCTTGAGATCGGGATTGCCTTCTTCGGCGATCAGGTCGGCAACCTTGGCAGCCGCGCTATCAGTGAAGACGATCGGCTCAGGCATCTGGGTTTGAATATTTTCTGCAACGGCGCTCATTTGAGAGGACTCCTATGGGGCCGAACACGCGGCCGATCGGTGGATGCTACTTCAACCAATAAAAAACCGCCCGAAGGCGGTTTTTTGACTGTTCGGGCAACAAGCCCAAAGGGCGCTGTGGCTTAACGCTTGGAGAACTGCTTGCGGCGGCGTGCGGAATGCAGACCGACCTTCTTGCGTTCCACTTCGCGCGCGTCACGCGTCACGAAGCCAGCTTGGCTCAGCGCCGGCTTGAGCGACGCGTCGTAGTCGATCAGGGCGCGGGTGATGCCATGGCGCGTCGCGCCAGCTTGGCCCGACTCACCGCCGCCAGCCACATTGACCATGATGTCGAAGGTTTCGACATTGTTCGTCAAGAAGAGGGGTTGCTTGGCGATCATGATCGAGGTTTCGCGGCCAAAGAACTCTTGGATGTCCTTGCCGTTGACCGTGATCTTGCCGCTGCCTTTTTTCAGAAACACACGGGCGACGCTCGATTTGCGACGGCCGGTGCCATTGTTCCATTCACCAATCATTCTCAAGGCTCCTTACAGTTCCAGCACTTTGGGCTGTTGGGCGGTATGCGGGTGCTCTGCGCCACCGTACACCTTGAGTTTCTTGATCATCGCGTAGCCGAGGGGGCCCTTGGGCAGCATGCCCTTGACGGCCTTTTCCAGGGCGCGGCCTGGGTGCTTGGCTTGCATGTCGCGGAAGTTGGTGGCCGTGATGCCGCCCGGATAGCCCGAGTGGCGGTAGTACACCTTGTCGAGCGGCTTGGCGCCGGTGACACGCAGCTGGGCTGCATTGATGATGACGATGAAGTCACCGGTATCGACGTGAGGCGTGTAAATGGCCTTGTGTTTGCCGCGCAAACGGAGAGCAACTTCGCTGGCTACTCGTCCGAGGACCTTGTCGGTCGCGTCAATCACAAACCACTCGTGCGTCACGTCAGCGGGCTTTGCGCTGAACGTTTTGGTCATGAGTTTCTCTTTGAAGAGGGTTTGGCAGGCCCTTTTCCACGGTCGGTGTTCCTCTGGTGGGAATCTCTTAGGTGGGAGTTTCGCCTTCGCCGCGGGGCCACAAAACGCTGCGAAGCCCGCGATTATATGAAATATTGCTGTCAAGCAGCAATATTGGCGCAGTTTCAGAGCCGGCCCATTACCATCGGGGGATGTTCAGCTACCGCCACGCCTTTCACGCCGGTAATCACGCGGACGTGCTCAAGCACACGGTGCTGATTGCCACGCTCGACCACCTCCTCGAAAAAGAGGCCGCGCTCACCGTCGTCGACACTCATGCCGGCGCCGGACTTTACCGCCTGGACGGGGACTACGCCGGCACCAGCGGCGAAGCTGTCGACGGGGTCCTTCGACTGCTTTCCGCGCCAGCAACACCAGGCGCTGCGAGCGCCTCTCCCGTCAGCGATGCGCTCGCCCGCTATCTTGAAGTGGTGCGCGATTTCAATCCCAAGGGCGGGGCGCGCATCTACCCAGGTTCTCCGTTCATCACGCACCATCTGCTGCGCGATTACGACAAGCTGAAGCTGTTCGAACTGCATCCGACGGACGCACGCACGCTCGACGCCAACATCGCCCAACTCGAAGCCGGGCGCCAGATCACCGTTCTGCGCGACGATGGTTTCGGCAGCGCGACGAAGTTCCTGCCGCCGCCGTCGCGCCGAGCGCTGGTGCTTTGCGACCCCAGCTATGAAATCAAGAGCGACTACGGGCGCGTTCTCGATTTCGTGGCCGAAGCGCTCAAGCGTTTCGCGACCGGCACCTATGCCGTCTGGTATCCGATCATCCCGCGCCCGGAGGCGCACGACCTGCCGCGGCGGCTGAAGACGCTGGCCACGAAGGCCGGCAAATCGTGGCTGCACGCCACTTTGACCGTCAAGTCGAGCAAGATCTTGACCGACGATTCGGGCGCAAAACATCGTCCGGGGCTGCCCGCCAGCGGAATGTTCCTCATCAACCCGCCGTACACGCTGAAGCCCTTGCTGGCAGCGGCCTTGCCCGAGATGGCGGAGCGCCTTGCGCAAGATCGTCACGCGGGCTCTTCGCTGGACAGCGGCGGCTGACTTCCTCGCGCTCGAGCCACCCCTTCCGCCCTTCCGCCTTTAGCGCCGCTTGCGCGGGGCGACCTTACGTGTTGCCCTGGGTGCCGCGTTCTCCGATGTACTTGGCGGCGGGTCGCTGGCGCCGACTGCCGCGCCGCCGCAGCTGCCGGTTTCCTTGTCCATGATCGACAGGGCGACCTGCTTGATTCCAAGCCCCAGCAAGCCAATCGACTCGGCTGCGGCGCGGCTCAGGTCGATGATTCGTCCGGACGCATACGGGCCGCGATCGTTGATTCGGACCAGCACCTCGCGCCCATTCACAAGACTGCGGACGCACACGCGCGTATTGAACGGCAAGGTCTTGTGCGCTGCCGTCATTGCGGTCATGTCGAAGCGCTCGCCGTTCGCAGTCTTGCGTTGATGAAACTGAATGCCGTACCACGATGCCCCGCCTCGCTCGAAGATCTCGCGGTCGCCCGGAATGCCATCGTCCGGTGCCAGTTCGCCCGCGCCGGACACTGCAAGGTCGTAGCGCACGGACGGCACCTGCGACCGAGGTGGTGCGCCAGCCGGCAGCGCGGGCTGCTTCGCCAGCGGCCGTAGCTTGCTCGGGGCGCCATCGACGTCTGGCGCGGCGCTCTGGGTCGAGCAGGCTGCAAGCAACACTGCCGCGATCACCGCCGCCGCTTGTCTTGCAAAGCGGACGCTGGCCCTCATTCGCTCCAACCGAGACGCTGCAGAACGCCCAGCGTCGCGACCGACTGATTCATTGTGTAGAAGTGCAGCGCGGGAGCGCCACCTACGCGCAGGCGCTCGCACAAGGCCGCAACCACGTCCAGGCCAAAAGATTTGATCGACGCGAGGTCGTCGCCGTAGCTTTGCAGCCGAAGGCGGACCCAGCGTGGGATTTCGGCGCCGCAAGCGTCCGAGAAACGCATCAGTTGCGTCGAACTCGTGATCGGCATGATGCCCGGCACGATCGGCGTGTCCAGGCCCATGGCACGTGCATCGTCGACGAAGCGCCAGTAAGCGTCGGCGCTGAAGAAATACTGCGTGATGGCTGAATCCGCACCAGCATGCACCTTGGCCGCAAAAGCCTGCAGATCCGCCTCGGGCGAACGGGCCTGCGGATGCACTTCGGGATAGCAAGCCACTTCGATGTGGAAATCGCGGCCGGTCTCGGCACGAATGAAGGCGACGAGATCACTCGCGTAGAGAAACTCGCCGCCGATGCCGTAGCCACTGGGCAGGTCGCCCCTCAGAGCGACGAGGCGCTTGACGCCCATCGCCTTCAGTTCCGCCAGTTGCGTGCGAATGGTCGACTTCGTCGCCCCGATGCACGAGAAATGGCAAGCGGCGTCGACGCCTTCGCCCAGGATCTCGCGAACCGTGCCGAACGTGCCCTCGTGCGTGGACCCACCCGCACCGTAGGTGACCGAGCAGAACTGGGGCTCGCGCGCATAGAGCTGCTGCCGAACGGCTCTCAGCTTGATCGCGCCTTCGGGCGTCTTGGGTGGAAAGAATTCAAAACTCAGCGGAAGGCGCACGGCCGGCTCCCTGTTTGCCATTCGCATGAACGGCATGGATGAAAAATTCGCGATTGCCGTCGCCACCCGCAATTGGGCTGTCGAGCCAGCGCTCCACTCGCAGGCCGAGCGCTGCGCAAGCATCGCGAAGCCGCTGCTCGACAACGCCGTACAGCAAGGGATCGCGCACGATCCCGCCCTTGCCAACCTGACCGGGCTGCAGCTCGAACTGTGGCTTTGCCAACATCAGCAAGTCGCCATCGGCCTTGAGCAATGGCGTCAAAGCAGGCAGTACGAGAGTGAGCGAAATGAAAGACAAATCGCCCACGATCAGGTCGAACGCCGAATCTTCGGACGATTCAGCTGATTCAGGCGATTCCCAGTCTTCGGCACAAAGCGCGCGAGCGTTGACGCCTTCGACTGCAGTCACACGCGCATCCTCACGAATGCGTGGATGAAGCTGACCGTGTCCTACGTCGACTCCGACCACGTGTTCGGCGCCTTGCTGCAACAGGCAGTCCGTAAAGCCACCGGTCGATTGCCCGACATCGAGACAGCGCTTGCCGCGAGGCTGGATCCCCGTCGAGACCAGCGCTCCTTCGAGCTTGAGCCCGCCTCGGGAAACGTAGCGTGCCTCGGCCGGATCGAGCAGTTCAAGCTCCGCCGTATCGGGGATTTCGTCCCGGTTCTTGCCGACCACGCGCCAGGTCGTGCCGTCGCGCCACCGCAACCCGCCCGCGATGAGCCGAACTGCTTGCGAGCGCGACGCGGCAAGTCCGCGTTCGACGAGCAACTGATCCGCGCGCAAACCGCTACGTCCGTGCCCGCTCAATAGCGGTAGGTGTCCGGCTTGTAAGGGCCGTTCTTGTCGACGCCGATGTAGGCGGCCTGAGCGTCGGTCAACTCGGTCAGCATGGCGCCGACCTTCTTCAGGTGAAGGCGTGCGACCTTTTCGTCGAGGTGCTTGGGCAGCACATAAACCTTGCCTGCCTTGTAGGCGTCCGGCTTGGTGAAGAGTTCGATCTGCGCGATGGTCTGGTTCGCGAAAGACGAAGACATCACGAAGCTCGGGTGACCCGTGCCGCAGCCCAGGTTCACCAGTCGGCCCTTGGCCAGCAGGATGATCTTCTTGCCATCAGGGAAGGTGATGTGGTCGACCTGCGGCTTGATTTCTTCCCACTCGTACTTGTCCAGCGACGCCACTTCGATCTCGTTGTCGAAGTGCCCAATGTTGCAGACGATCGCCTGATCCTTCATCGCCTGCATGTGCTCGTGGCGGATCACGTCGCGGTTGCCCGTGGTGGTCACGAAAATGTCGGCCTTGTCAGCGGCGTATTCCATGGTGACGACTTTGTACCCTTCCATGGCGGCCTGCAGTGCATTGATGGGGTCGATTTCGGTGACCCACACCTGGGCGCTCAATGCGCGCAGTGCCTGGGCCGAACCCTTGCCCACGTCGCCGTAGCCGGCCACGCACGCCACCTTGCCTGCGATCATCACGTCGGTGGCGCGCTTGATACCGTCCACCAGCGATTCACGGCAACCGTAGAGATTGTCGAACTTGCTCTTGGTGACCGAATCGTTGACGTTGATCGCGCGGAACAGCAGCGTGCCCTTGGCGCTCATCTCGTTCAGGCGATGAACGCCGGTGGTGGTTTCCTCGGTCACGCCGATGATTTCAGCCGACTTGCGGGTGTACCAGGTGGCATCCACCGCCAGCTTCGCCTTGATGGCCGCATAGAGAATGCGCTCTTCGTCGCTGGTCGGGTTGGCCAGGACGCTCTGGTCCTTCTCGGCGCGTTGGCCGAGGTGCATCAGCAGCGTGGCGTCGCCGCCGTCGTCCAGGATCATGTTGGGGCCTTCGCCGGCCGAGCCCTTGGCGCCGAAATCGAAGATGCGGTGGGTGTAATCCCAGTAGTCCTCCAGCGATTCGCCCTTGATCGCGAACACTGGCGTGCCGGCAGCGGCGATGGCGGCAGCGGCATGGTCCTGCGTCGAGAAGATGTTGCACGACGCCCAGCGCACGTCGGCACCCAGCGCCTGCAGGGTTTCGATCAGCACGGCGGTCTGGATCGTCATGTGCAGCGATCCGGTGATGCGGGCGCCCTTCAGCGGTTGGCTCTTGGCGAACTCTTCGCGGATGGCCATCAGGCCGGGCATTTCGGTTTCGGCGATGCGGATTTCCTTGCGGCCCCAGGCGGCAAGGGAAATGTCGGCAATGGCCTGGTCGGAGGAAGACGGGGTCTTGAGAACGGCGCTCATGTTGGCTCCAAAGCGAGTTTGAAAGATGCCACTGCGTTCGGGGAAAAGGACTCACCGCGAGACAGCGGGTGAGCGTGGTTGCGATGGTGGTCCGAGCCTCACGCCTGGCGGCGCTGCAACGCTCCTCGGAACGGCGGATTTTAGCGCTTGCTCGCAAAACCTCGCCAACAGCCTTTTTTGATCCGTCCTAGACTCCAATACCTCCAACACGCCCCTGCAACCATCAACGTCGCCCACAGGCGTCTACAACATGTCCAAAGCTCGAGCTCTTGCCACTTCGTTCGTGATTGCCGCCTCTGCCGCCATTGCCGCGCTGCCGGTGGCCTCCTCGGCGCAGACGTCGGCGCCTTCAGCCAATCAGGCAGTTCGCGTACGAGGCGTCATCGTGCATGTCGATGCAAAGTCGCTGACCGTCAAGGACCGCAGCGGCGAAGTGGTCACCATGGTGCGCCCTGCCAACCTGCGGGTCCTGGAAGTGCTCCCCTTGACCCCGGCCGCGATCAAGGCCAACAGCTTTGTCGGAGCGGGTTCGCTGCCGCAACCCGATGGCACCCAGCGGGCCATTGAAGTCCTGGTGTTCCCCGAATCCATGCGCGGGACCGGCGAAGGTTTCCGTCCCTGGGACTACATGCCCAATGGAACCATGACCAACGCCACTGTCTCGTCGCTGGGCGCCGCACCCTCATCGGGCCGCGGCGGACTCAAGCTGAGCCTCAAATACCCGGAGGGCGAAAAGACCGTGATCGTCCCACCCGGCACGCCGATCGTCACGTTCAAGCCCGCCCAGGATGATCAGTCGGCATTGCTGGTCCAGGGCGCGAAGGTCGTCGTTACCGCCCAGCTTAAGGACGGACAACCGACCGCCTCGAGCCTGTTGGTAGGCCGAAACGGCTTTACGCCACCGATGTAAATGCAAGACCGAGCGGCGCGCAGGCGGGCCGCTCGGTAAAATTGCGGGCTTTGCCTTCTGCCGCCCGCGCCCGTGAGCGCGCATCGCGTTCACTCCATGACATTCGCCTCCGAAACCCGCCGCCGCCGCACTTTTGCGATCATCTCCCACCCCTAGCGCATCCTGAGCGACAAGGGGTCGCAAGCCAGGACGTTCCAGCCTGCGAAGCGGGCGGTTTCCGAGGGAAGCCGGCAGAGGCAGACGGACAGGCGAAGACAGGAGATGACAGGTCGTGACACGCATTTCGTGTACATGACTGCGTACATAAACGCTCGCCTTCCGCTTGCCTCAGAATATGTACGCAAGCGAGGTGCATCATGGGTCTCACCGATACGTGGCTGAAAGCGAACGCCGGCAAGCCGCGCGACAAGCTCACTGAATTCGCCGACCGCGACGGTCTCGGGGTTCGCATCACCCCGAAAGGCAAGGTCGTCTTCCAGCTGCGCTACCGCTATGACGGCCAGCACAGCCGCGCCGATCTCGGCTCGTATCCGGGCCTTGGCCTCAAGGATGCGCGGGTGCAGGCAGAGCGTCTGCGCGCGCAGCTGGAGCAGGGGCACGACCCGCGCATCGTGCGGGCACTCGCCAAGCAGGCAGTGCTGCAGGCAGATTCAGTCGAGTCTCTGTTCCGGACGTGGTACGAGGTGTACTGCAAGAAAAACAAGAAGGGCCATCACGATGTGCTGCGCTCCTTCGAGCTGCACGTCTTTCCACGCATCGGCAAGCTTCCTGCCGACAAGGTCACGCTGCATGAATGGCTCGACCTTTTAGAGAAGCAGGCGGCCATGCGACCGGGCATCGCCGATCGCATCCTGACCAACGCGAAGCAGATGCTCAAATGGGGCGTCAAGCGGCAGATGATCCCGTCGAACCCGCTCGTTGAAATCAATGCGCGCGAAGATCTTCAGATCAAGAAGGTTGCAGGATCGCGGTCGTTGTCGCAGGAGGAAGTGATCCGCGTCTGGCGCGCGATCGAGCTCTCCCGCATCACGCTGAAGAACAAGATCTTCCTCAGGCTCTGCCTGATCTACGGTTGCCGCAACGGCGAGCTGCGCGCCGCCGAGAAGGCGCAATTCGACTTCAAGACGAAGATCTGGACGATACCGCCCGAGAACCACAAGCTCGGCAAGAGCTCCGGCAAGCCGTTGCTCCGCCCGATCACGCAGCACACGCAGGCGCTGATCGAGGAAGCGATGCAGCTCAGCAAGGACAGCGCTTTCTTGTTTACGAATAGCGGCAGCAAGGACGCGATGGGCACAAGCGCACCGCTGGCGCTGCCCTACAACGTCATGCAGTGGCTGCGACGGCATGAGAAATACGAGATGGAGCATTGGTCGATCCACGACTTGCGCAAGACGGCGCGGACCAACTTCTCGACGCTGACGGAGCCACACGTCGCAGAAATCATGCTCGGGCATCGACTGCCCGGGACATGGCGCGTGTATGACCACTATGACTATCTTGCCGAACAGGCGATGGCACTCGACGCCTGGGTCAAGCGGCTTCAGTCCTGGACCAGCAGCCCGCCCGTTGCGGCTGTCTCGCCGCAATCCTGACCGCCGATACTTCAGCCATGACATTACCGAACGAAGTCCTGCTGGCCTTGCGGCCGACGCACTCTCCGCCCGTGCGCCAGCTTGTTGAACAGGCTGGTGTCGATGTGAGTGGCTGGGCCGTCGACAAGAACGGCGAAGAAATTCTCAACCCGAACACGAATACCTACAAGAACTCTCAATGGACGTTTGGCGGAAGCGGTGCGCCGATTGTCGTCTGCGTGTGGTGGAAGGATCTGGCTGTAAAGGGCGATCACCTGGTCCACGAGGGAAGCTCGAAGGGCTACTCCAGGGACCTTGGGAACGCGCTCGCCGCTCCGGACAGAACGTCGAGCGAGGCGCAGCGCCTCAGGGGCAAAATCGTTAAAGCGCACGCCTTCGATCGCGCCGTTTACGAGGCCAGAAGCAAGCAGCTGCCGATCCGGATGGTTGTGCTGGATGGCGAGACCCCCGATGAGGAAGATTCGGCGCAGGTATCCGCGCGTGCGTCGAAGCGGCTTCTGGACGAGAGCAGCTGGTACGCCCATGCGTACGATCCTTTTAGTGGCAACTACGAACTTGTGCGCGGCGTTCCTTCGGCCCACGCGCCGCCCCCCGATCCGTTTGGCGGCGCTGAGGACCCTGCGGAAGATCCGGCGTTTCAGCAATTCCTGACCGATGCACCGCTGAGTGAAACCGAGAAGGACGCCCTGATCAAGGCCCGCGTCGGGCAGGGGTGGTTCAGGGATGCGCTCGTAAAACGGTGGCGCGGTTGTGCGGTGACGAACTGCGCCGATCCCGCCTTGCTGATCGCATCGCACATCCTGCCCTGGCGTCTTTGCACCACGCGTGTCGAAAGGCTTGGCGTCTCGAACGGTCTCCTGCTTGCGCCTCACATCGACAAGGCGTTTGATATCGGGCTGATCTCGTTCGACGATGCGTTCAGGATCCTGATCAGCGAAAAGATGCGGAAGGCGGACGAGATCGCTCTCAACATCCATCCCGGCATGACGCTGAAATCGCGCGATCACAGCGACATCCGTCCGTTCCTGAAACGGCATCGCGAGGAGATTTTTCAGGCTCCGGCGCGCGTGCTGACAACGCGATGAACGGAAGTTGAGCGACAGGGTTAGTCGGCCTCGGAACGGAGATACCTCAGGATCGTCAAGGCTGGCAGATCTCAGAGGAATCGGTTTCGCCACGCATGGGCTTGATGACCAGCCCGCCGGGACAGAGTAGGCGGAAGTCTTCCTCAACTTCTCTGTCGTTAGTCGCAATACCGCCGACCATTGAACCAGCCAATACGTACTCCAGATCATGCATCGCATGTTCGGCTCTGAGCCGGACTCCCGGCGTGACATTGATGTTTCCTTGATGTTTGCCGAAGAGGCGGAGTGCCGCAAGAAGGTGGCACTGAAGGAAGCGGTACGAGATCCAATCGGGTCCGACAATTTCAGGCGGCAGCATCGAGGTCTCGTCCTGAGTTCGCAATTGCGCGAAAATCTGCATCACTCGGTCCTGGCTCGTCGCAACTGTCTGGCGCGCGGTTGCAATCGCAGCAGGAAAATCTCGAAACTCAATGCCGCTGAGTTCCGGGAAAAACTGATGCACCGATTGAGACATTTCCAGAAAAGTTTGTGTCGAACCCACGACCTCAGCTTCCCATGCCTGCAGGTCTTCGAGAACCTGTCCGTTTGGGACGTAGTTCCCGTCGCGAAGCCCATCATTGAACTTGTGCACCCCTTCGATCGCACACCCTTCCAGCCGCCGCAAGGGCTCGCGTCTTTCAAGCTCGTTGCGCAGCAGGGTTCCAATGTTAGGAATCAGACTGAACGATCCGGGCTCCGGAGGAAACTTTGCAAACGCCTTGCGCTGCATATCGGGCTTCTCTGTCGTCATCAACTCATAGAAAAGCGGCTCAATGACAAGAGCGTGATACCGCGCGACAACGTCACGGACTTGCGTCGTTGACGCGCCGTCAAGGAAGCTCTTGTCGATGACAAGTTTCTGAGTCGTGCAATCAGCCAAACTGCCCTCCTTCTGAAGGAACTTTCGCCAGCAACGACGACTATAGGCGACCGTTGTAGAGACCGAGCTCCCGCATCACCCGGACATAGGCATCCGTCATGGCGGCGCGCCTCTCACATGGATGCTGGATATCGAGCGACGCGCGAAAGCACCGAACCGGGTGCTTGCGGATTGAGCGGTGTTCGATCCAGTGCAAGACCTCGTCGAGCTCAGCGCTGCGCACGTCGTCGTCCCTGCAGCGGATGAACGCGTCGCGCAGGATCGTCAGCGCGGCCTTGGCCATCTCGTGGTCACGGCATTCGTCGGCCCACAGGCCGAAATGCGCGACCTTTTGCTTCGCGAGGGATGAGAACATACCGTGAACATAGCAATATGCACACGCTGTTGGAAACAGGAACGTATTCCTGCGTTGCGCACGGCTGCGAACGCAGTAATGTGGAAATAGGACCAACACGTTTCCGGAAGAACGATGCCAATATACGACTATCAAGCCAGATCACTCGGCATACAGGCGTGGCTGCTCAGACTGGGCCTGCCCCCCGATCGATTGATGCTCATAGGCGCGTTCATCGTGGCCTACGGGTTGTTCGAGACCACCTTAGAACGTGCCCTTTGGACTTTGACGGAAACCGACGTGAACGGGGAGCGACCGTTCACCGAGAAGATGAAGTCCGAAGATCAGTTCAAGCGTCTCGGTGAAGGCAATCCCAAGCTCAGCACAAAGTGCAACGCGGTCCTCAAAGTGGCAGCAAAGGCGGCCGAGGATTTGAACGAGTACCGCAACAGCCTGGTCCATGGATACCTGGTGACGTTCGGCGATGGAAGCACGCCTTCGTTCATGAAGAACCCAGCCTGGCACGGAGTCAAGCGCAACAAGCCAGTAGGTGATGCATACATCGACGAACCCTTTCAAGACCTGGTACTCATCGCGGCCGAAACGCTGTTCCGCTTGGTGCAGCATGTCGAAAAGTCGCTGGATACTCAGGAATCCCAGCTCTCGATTGAAGCTCTTGAGGACGAAGTCAACAGAGCGAGGAGCTATGCGAACGAGGCGCGCCACCTGCGCGCCTTGATGAACCACGAAAAGTATTAGCTCGGCCCCACAGCTTCCGCACGCGGAAATATGCAGTGCTACCAATACCCACGCGCCCCTTCAAGCGTCCAGCAGTCAGGATCGTTGAACAGGCCGGCCGGGTTCACATCGCCGTGCGCCCAGGGCGGCGCATCGGTTGGCGCTTCGTACAAACCGCTTCTGGCGTTCTGCACGAAGGTCCGGCAGACCCACATCATCGATTGCACCTGCGGCAGCTCGCAGGCCTCCATCAGGAAGCCTACCGCGCCCTCGAACGTCACGACGCGCTCGCCCTGAAACAGCTTCGGGAAAGCGGCGCGCTCTTCCTCGCGGAAGTCCGCGAATTCGAGGTCGGTGCAGTCCACCATGTCCTGATAGCGCACCCAGCCGATCACGAGCGCGTTCAGCAGCGAAGGCTCGATGCCGAAGACCCAGGCTTCCAGCGGCGAGAGGTCGCACCACCAGAGTTCGGCATCGGTCAGATCGGTGTCCTTGCAAAGCTCGATCGTGCGCTCGTTGGCTTCGGCTACGAGCTTGCGGTACAGCGCATAGGCGCGGGGGGATTTGGTGCTGGCGTTCATGGCTGACCTCCAAAGGAAAGGAGGGACGGGAGATTGCGGGCCTCGTCGCGGGTGCGCTCGCGCTCGCGGAGCTCCCAAGCGGCGATGTCGCCGGCATCCCAGAGATTGAAGCTGCCGGCATGCACGATCGCCGGCAGCGGGAAGGGGTTGCGCGGCCTGCGCATTCGCCGAAAGAGCGTGCGGCTGGAGCAGCGAAAGCGCTCGCAAAGATCCCGGGTCGAAAGATATGAAGTTGACATCGAGGCCTCCAAGGTCGTGGTCCGATGTCTGCACTTTAGGTTCGCCTGCCGGCGCCCTTCCTCTCCTGTTCCTCGCGCTGCGGGCGTGCCCGGACCGCAGCGGGCTGCCCCGGACTGACCACCTCGCTTTTCTGTTGTGCCATGCAACCAGAAATATGTGAAATTAAGGAATCCTCAACTTTCCACAGTCAGACTCAAATTAGATCAATGGCTTGGGAGGCGATGTCCTTAGATGCAGATCACGATACGCGGCGAGCTCACAATGGCCCAACTTCGGCAGGCCATCTTCGAACAGTTGGTAGAGCTGGAAAGCGTCCATGCGCTGGCGTTCTCGCAGGGTGCGACTCTTTATGTGAATCCAAGTGACGGCCGTGGTTCGCCTGTTGAGCTGAAAGCCAAGGACGGCCGCAAGCTCAGCAAGCTATTTAGCGACGGGCCGTACCGCAGCGCCGCTGAAGATTACAAAATCTGAGTCAGGGAGGACCGGATGAGCACACCAACGTATATCGGCATTGAAGGAGCGCGGCTCGCGCTCGCAGACATTGGCATCCATCTCACCTACCGGCAGATCAAGCGCGCCGCTGACCCGGACCCCAGCGGCAAACGAAAACTGCCCTTCTTCGTCGACCCGATCGACAAGCGTCTCAAGATCGACAAGAACACGCTGCTCGACATCTATATCCGCATGCAGGTCAACGCCGAAAACAACGCGAAGATAAGTGTCGCGACCTTGCGAAAAGGACTTGAACCGGGACTCTGAGGCAGGTATGCAGAATCATGTCCGACATCAGGAAGAAGACAGGCAGAAAAGGCGTCACGTACCAGGTCCGCTATCCCGATAGCGGCAGCAGCAACGGCTATTCATACAAGACCTTCGAGACGCTCAAGGAAGCGCGCGCGTTTCGTGAATCTCCGAAAGAAACCTCGGCCAAACCGCACTCGCTCACCATCCCCCAAGCTGTTTTGCTCTGGCTCGACGTGTGCGAAAAAGAAGGCCGTGACGGCCGCCCGCCTGTCACAAGAGCCACGCACAAGTACTACCGCTACGTCGCTGAAATCATGAAGGCCTACGAGTGGCCCGCTGATCTTCGTGGCCTGACCAAGCCGCATGTTGTTGCATTCAGATCCTGGCTCATTAAAGAGCATGGTCGCTATCTCGCGGCGAAGACGCTGACCTACTTCCATGGCGTTCTTTCCGAGATGGCGACGCGCGGCGAAGTCGACATCAACGCGGCAAGCAATGTGAGTGTTCGCAAGGAAACGCGATACGACGAGCCGGTTGCTATCCCGACCGAGGCCGAGATCGCCGCGCTGCTTCAGGCGGCGGACGATCTTGCCAACTCACCGAACCTACGCGTCGCCAAAACGTGGAAGCGTTATCGCCCCATGCTGTACCTCGCCGTGGACTCCGGCATGAGACCGCAGGAATATGTTGCGGTAGCCGCGAGCAGCTTCTTCGACGGTGGCGTGACGATCGAACGCGCAGTCGATAAAAGCGGAGACCTCACAGTCCCCAAGACGCTTGCGGCACGGCGCTTCATCGAACTCAGCGACGTAACGATCGAAATGGTCCGTGAGTACGTTGCCACATTAGACCAACCAAATAATCATAATCTGGCGTTCCCAACCGCCACCGGACATTGGCAGTCACAGGACAACTGGCGGAAGCGGTGCTTCGATGAAGTCTGCCGCAAGGCTGGCCTTGTGGAGGTCTCCATCGAGGCGGGGAAGGACGTCGTGCGGTCCAAGTACGCGCCATACGCCCTACGGCACTACTTCGCGTCGGTGCTCATTGCACAGGGAACCGACCTTGCCAAGGTCAAGACGCTCATGGGGCACACCGACATCAGCACGACCTTCGATGTCTATGCCCATCTCATACGTCGCGCCGAGGATAAAAAGAGCCGCAGGCAAGGGATGATCTCCACCATGAAGCGTGCGCCGTCCGAGTTGCTTGACTCTCTCGTTTAATTATCTGTAGGCTAATTGAAGATGCCCAATTCACGACCGGTATTGCCGGTTATGGCAAGGTCGCCCATTTTCTTGTGGCAAATCTGTGGCGAGACCCGGATAGAAGCCTGTAATTTCAAGTACTTATCTGGCTTCCCAAGCTGTAGGTCGCGAGTTCGAGACTCGTCGCCCGCTCCATTTAAAATCAATGGCTTAGCCCATGATTCTGGAAAGAAAATGGAGAAGTCAGCACTTTTTGCCACAAAAATGAGTCCGTTTTAATCCGCAGAAATCCGCCGTTTTCTCCAGTGGCATTTTTGGGCTTGTGGCGAGTTTGTGGCGAATCTGTCGTGCAGGCCATTGCCAGAAGTTCGCTTCGCATAGGGCTTCGATGCCGATCAGGCGACCTCAGATTTCAGGTTTATGTAGTGACTTCAGGGCCACCCGGCAGTTGACCGCCGTCTGGCGCGCTGCGTCGCATTCCTGTTCCTGGGTGCTGGTTTCCGCTGAAAAAGCCGCTTCGACTGCCTTGCGGAAAATCGCGTTCAGTTCGTCCGTCGTCTTGCCCAGCAGCGTTTCGATGGTTGGGATGTGGGTGTTCATGTCTTCCTCCTGTGTCGGAGGCCGCCCTGTGCGGCCTTGTAAGGCCGGTAGAGCTCCAGGCTGGATGCCGGGCACCCATGGGTCGAAACGGAGTGGAGAAGCGCGTCGCGCTTGCTGGCTCAAGACGGACTGGTGCTAGACCAAGGACAACAAGGCCCTCGGGCGGGCTGACGGCGGGAGGGCAGGAACGCCCTTCCGACCTTCTGAAAGCAGGTGCTGAGATGCGAACTTCGTCGCGTTTTCGCCGCGTTTGATAGGCAGGAATCGGCCCCAGGCCCATCCGGCGTTTTCGACTATCAACAACCGGTTACCCTCCCAAGCGACCGAAGGGCTCGAAAGCGCCTTTACACCTCCCCATCACCCCGATAAACCAGATGGATGGCGCTGCACCCGAAGCGGTGTCACAACCAGAGAGAGACTTTTCAGAGCATGTTTGAGCAGACCTTCAAGAACATCGACGACATCCTGCACAAGGATTCCGGCTGCACGAGCGAACTCGACTACACAGAGCAATCGTCCTGGCTCCTGTTCCTCAAGTACCTCGACGCCCTGGAGCACGACAAAGCGTCGGAAGCAGAGCTTGAGGGACGGACGTACAGCTTCATCCTCGATGAAGCTTTTCGCTGGGAAGCATGGGCTGCCCCAAAGAACGCCACAGGGAAGCTCGACCACAACGCCGCCCTGACCGGCGACGACTTGCGCGACTTCGTAAATCAGAAGCTTTTCCCCTACCTCGGCGGCTTCAAGCAGCGCGCCAGCGGCCCGAACACCATCGAATACAAGATCGGCGAGGTCTTCGGCGAGATCAAGAACAAGATCCAGAGCGGCTACAACCTGCGCGACGTGATCGAGCTGGTGGACGAGTTGCGCTTCCGGTCGCAGACCGAGAAGCACGAGCTGTCGCACCTGTACGAAGCCAAGATCAAGAACATGGGCAACGCCGGGCGCAACGGCGGCGAGTACTACACGCCCCGTCCGCTGATCCGCGCCATGATCAAAGTGACCGATCCGAAGATCGGCGAGCGCATCTACGATGGAGCATGCGGCTCGGCAGGATTCCTGTGCGAGGCTTTCGACTATCTGAGCCCGAAGGCGACCAAGGCCGACGACCTTAAGACGCTGCAGACGAAGACTTTCTACGGCAAGGAAAAGAAGAGTCTCGCCTATGTCATCGCGATCATGAACATGATCCTGCATGGCATCGAGGCCCCGAACGTGATCCATGCCAACACGTTGGCCGAAAACATTGCCGACATTCAGGAGAAGGATCGATACGACGTGATCCTTGCAAACCCCCCGTTTGGCGGCAAGGAACGGAAGGAAGTTCAGCAGAATTTCCCAATCAAAACTGGTGAAACGGCCTTCCTGTTCCTACAGCATTTCATCAAGTCACTGAAGGCTGGCGGTCGTGCGGCTATCGTAATTAAGAACACCTTCCTTTCTAACAACGACAATGCCTCTGGAAGCATTCGCAAGCTCCTGTTAGAGAACTGTAACTTGCACACAGTGTTAGATTGCCCCGGCGGCACGTTCCAGGGCGCTGGCGTCAAGACTGTTGTGCTGTTCTTCGAGAAGGGCGCGCCCACGCGCAAGATCTGGTACTACCAGCTCACCCCGGGCCGCAGCCTCGGCAAGACCACCCCAATCAACGATGACGACTTAGCGGAGTTCGTCACGCTCCAAGCCAGTTTCGCCGACTCACCCAAAAGCTGGTCGCTGGACTCAGCCGCCATTGACACGGCCAACTTCGACCTTTCGGTCAAAAACCCAAACGGCAGCGACGATGTCGAATTGCGAAGCCCGCAAGATGTCCTAGATGAGATCGCCGCACTCGATACGGAGAGCGCCGATGCATTGGCAACGATCCGGGAGCTCGTGGCGTGATGGACGGATGGAATCGAATTCGTTTAGAGGACCTCTGCTCAATTGAACTTGGGAGGACTCCTTCGCGAGATGACCCGCGCATGTGGGATAACTCTAGAACTAGCGGAAATATATGGCTTTCAATCGCTGATTTGCTAAACCAGGAGGACGGCTTTGTCACCGACAGCAGGGAATATCTGACGTACGCCGGGGCATCCGCTGGCAAAATTGTTCGAACCGGAACGTTACTTCTCAGCTTCAAGCTAACAATTGGAAGAACTGCATTCGCTGGCCGGGATTTATTTACGAACGAGGCAATCGCGGCAATTTCGGTGCGCGATCCAAATCTCATAGACGCCAGATACTTAAGATATTTCTTTGACGGGTTTAATTGGGAACTGGCGACACAAGGAGATCACAAGATCAAGGGCAGAACCCTTAATAAGGCAAAGCTAAAAGAGCTTGAAATCTCATTTCCTCCAATCAATGAACAGCGCCGGCTCGTCGCGATCCTCGACGAAGCCTTGGACGCAATGGGCATAGCTAAGGCGAATACTGAAAAGAACCGGCAAAGTGCCCGCGACCTTTCAACCGCTGGATATGGCAGCATCGTCGAGAAATACGACCGTTCGGCCTGGCCAATTCTCAAGGTCTCTGCCATCGCGGCTGCTCACAAAGGTGCCATGCGGACTGGCCCGTTTGGCAGTCAGCTATTGCACGGCGAGTTCGTAGAAGAAGGGGTCGCCGTTCTCGGCATCGACAATGCTGTTACCAATGAGTTCCGGTGGGACCGAAGACGCTACATCACGGCAGAAAAGTACCGCCAGTTATCCCGCTACCGTGTGCTGCCCGGTGACGTGTTAATCACGATCATGGGAACGTGTGGTCGATGCGCGGTAGTGCCTGACGACATTCCGCTTGCCATTAATACCAAACACCTTTGCTGTATCACACTGGATCAAACGACGTGCTTGCCGGATTTCCTGCATGCGTACTTTTTGCACGATCCGCGCGCCCGCGGCTATCTCAGTTCCCAAGCCAAGGGTTCGATCATGGAGGGCCTGAACATGGGGATCATCGCTGACTTGCCTGTCGTGGTGCCTCCACTTCCCATTCAAGCCGACATCATTCATCGGTTCGATCGGCTACGCCAAGAATGTACAAGACTGGCTGGGATTCAATCTCAAAAGCTCACCGCCCTTGATGAACTTAAGAAGTCACTCTTACATCAAGCATTCACCGGCAAGTTAACGGCTAGGGCGGCAGGCAAGCACTTGGAAGCCGTGGCATGAACGAAGCAGAGACCCGTGCCGAGTATATTGACCCTGCTCTAAAGACCGCTGGCTGGGGCGTCATCGAAGGCAGCCGGGTCCTGCGCGAACACGGCATCACACAAGGCCGTTTGCAGGGGGGCGGCAAGCGCGCCAAGGCTGAAATCGCCGACTACGTTCTTGTTTACCGCAACACCAAGCTTGCCGTGATCGAGGCCAAGGCTTGGGACAAGCCGTATACCGAAGGGGTCGGCCAGGCTAAGAGCTATGCGGCCAAGCTGGCGGTGCGTCACACCTATGCGACCAACGGCCAGGCCATCTATGGCATCGACATGCACACGGGCGTTGAGGGTGATGTTGCCGCGTATCCAAGTCCGGACGAGCTGTGGGAACTGACCTTCGCTGTCGATAACGTCTGGCGTGACCGCTTCGCGGCCATCCCGTTTGAGGACAAGGGTGGCACATGGCAGGGCCGGTATTACCAGGACATCGCCATCACGCGTGTCCTCGAAGCCATTGCTTCAGGGCGTGATCGCGTCCTGCTGACGCTCGCGACCGGTACGGGCAAAACGTTCATTGCGTTCCAGCTTGCCTGGAAGCTGTTCCAGAGTCGGTGGAATGTTGCTGATTGGAAGAGCGGGAGCGAGCCGACACGCCGTCCGCGCATTCTCTTTCTGGCTGATCGCAACATACTGGCCGACCAGGCGTACAACGCCTTCTCGGCGTTTCCGGACGATGCGCTCGTGCGCATCGATCCTGCCGACATCCGGAAGAAGGGGCGTGTGCCGAAGAACGGCAACATCTTCTTCACCATCTTCCAGACCTTCATGAGCGGCCCCGGTGGCGCGCCGTATTTCGGGGAGTACCCGCCGGACTTCTTCGACTTCATCGTGATCGATGAATGCCATCGCGGCGGCGCGAATGATGAAAGCACCTGGCGCGAGATCCTCAACTACTTCTCGCCTGCGGTGCAGCTTGGCCTCACCGCTACGCCGAAGCGCACCAACAACACGGATACCTATGCGTATTTCGGGGAGCCGGTGTATGTCTACTCACTGAAGGAAGGCATCAACGACGGCTTCCTGACACCGTTCAAGGTCAAGCAGATCGCGACCACGCTCGATGAATATGTCTACACAGCTGACGACGATGTCGTTGAAGGACAGATCGAGGTCGGAAAGCGATATGAAGAGAAGGACTTCAACAAAATCATCGAGATCAAGGAGCGAGAGGCGTACCGCGTCAAGCTCCTGATGGGAATGATTGACCAGCGCGAGAAGACCATCGTCTTCTGCGCCAACCAGGCCCACGCACTGGCCGTGCGTGATCTGATCAACCAGATGAAGACCAGCAGCGACCCGCTTTACTGCGTCCGGGTCACGGCCAACGATGGTTCGCTTGGTGATCAGCACCTGCGTGAATTCCAGGACAACGAGAAGACGATCCCGACGATCCTCACTACGTCGATGAAGCTCTCGACCGGCGTTGATGCCCGCAACGTGCGCAACGTCGTCCTGATGCGGCCCGTCAAATCGATGATTGAGTTCAAGCAGATCATCGGGCGCGGGACGCGGCTCTATGACGGTAAGGACTACTTCACGATCTACGATTTCGTGAAGGCTCATCATCACTTTAGCGATCCCGAATGGGATGGTGAGCCCATCGAGCCGGAGCCGCCGAAAGGTGGCGGGGGCGGAGGCGGAAATCCACCGGAGCTGCCTGGCCCTCTGCCGGAGCCAGAGCCGCCGCGTCAGAAGATCAAGGTGAAGCTGGCGGACGGCAAGTCGCGCAGTATCCAGAGCATGACGGCGACGACGTTCTGGAGCGCTGACGGTCGCCCGATGTCGGCGGCGCAGTTTCTGGAGGTGCTTTACGGCACCTTGCCAGAGTTCTTCAAGGACGAAGACGAGCTTCGGAGAATCTGGTCAGCGCCTGACACGCGCAAAGCGCTTCTCGCGGGTCTGGCGGAGAAGGGGTTCAGCAAAGAACCCCTCGCCGAAATGCAGAAGATCATCGAGGCCGAGAACAGCGATCTGTTTGATGTCCTGGCGTTTGTCGCCTTCGCTGCGGACCCCGTCACTCGTGCCGAACGCGCTGAGGCCGCCAAGGTCGCCAGCGCCGCCGCGTTCACTGACAAGCAGACAGCCTTCGTCGATTTCGTCTTGGCGCAGTATGTCGCGCAGGGCGTCGATGAGCTTGACCAGGAAAAGCTCTCGCCGTTGCTGAAGCTCAAATACAAGAACGCCCTTGCCGATGCTTTCGCAGAACTAGGCAAGCCGGAGCAGGTGCGGCGTGTGTTCGTTGATTTCCAGAAGTATCTGTACGCTGCCGCAGGTTCGGCAGGTCCAGAAGGCGGCATGCAATGACCGCAAATCACCTTAGTCGTAGCAATCTGCAACAAGGCAGTCGTATTTGACGTTTCGTGGAACCCCAACAATGCCAAAGCTTCTTCTCAATGCCGTATCGGTTTCCACACCGCCTGACGTGAAGGTGGTTGTCGGCCTACAACCGTACGACAAAGAAGCATTGACAGCGCTGCGGCGAAAGCACTGTGGTGACTACTTGTTCAAGCGCGGAGGGAAGACGGGAAACTTGATTCAGTCCGTCGCATTAAAAGCCGATCTTCCGATGCTCGGCACCGACACAGAAGAAGTGGTGCTGGCGGAATCGCCGTGGCTGTTGGCGCCCCTAACACTTGAGACCTTACTCCGGACGTTTGTGGAGCTGCAACGTCCCGTCTTGAAGGTTCATCCTCTGAGCGTCCTTTCGCAACGCCCGGCCAATTTGTTTCCACCCAATGACTTGCTTCCCCCTTGGCTCCAGCGACGGGTCGTGTTGGATTTCGAGACCCGAAGCACGCATGCAAGAAATGATCAAAAGGAAGTGGTCCTCGCATGCGGCGTTCGCACAAGAAACTTCATCGACGCTGACTGTGCAATATTGTTAGAGGCACAGGTGCCCCTTGTCGGTAGATATGTCGCAACAAGGCGTCCGGCGGATGACGTTCGGGTCCAAGGTCATCTGCGCCTGGCCGGACGTGTCACGCAATGCGTCGGGACCAGGCTAGAGCTTGAGGACTATGGCGATGGGCCCGCAAGTCTAGAAGCGGCCGAAGCCTATCTTGAGCCGCGCAAGGAGAACGTCGTTTGGTGTGCCCGCCATTTCCTCGGTGCAAATGCAGAACGTGTTCTAAACGACGCCGACAACGCCGCCGCCAAACATCTCGTCGGGCCCGAACGCCTTGGGCTTGTCCGCAGGATGTTTGACTACCTAAGGAGTCAAAACCTCCAACTTGCACCCGGTGCGCAACTCATTTTGGGTCCACTCGCAGGATCTGAAAAGGGCAGTTGGCCCTTTCGGACCGAAACGATCCAAAAGCCCTCACTCGTTTTTGATCCAAGCGGAACACGAACGGACAGGTGGAACGAACGGGGCCTCGACCAAAACGGCCCTTACGACCAGCGTACGTTCACTCCCAAGAAGCTTCGCATCGCTGTGGTCTGCCAGGCGCCTTACGAGGGACAGGTGGACGCCTTCTTGGCGAAGTTTCTTGATGGCCTCCCGGACGTGAAGAGTGGGTACGGCGACTTCGCCCGTGCGCCATATGGAAAGGGCTTTATCCGCCGCTATGGCCTGGAGACGCCAAAGGTTCAAACCTTCACATCGAGAGGCTCCAGTGCGCAAGACTACGCAAATGCTTGTCGTGAGGCAGTTGAAGCTGCAACGAGTGGAGGATTTGAATGGAATCTCGCCGTCGTACAGATTGATCAAGACTTTAAAGAGAGACCCGACGCTGCAAATCCATACTTTGCGACGAAAGCGGTCTTCCTGAAGCATCGCGTGCCGGTTCAAGAAATCACGCTCGAAACGATGCGTTTTGCCGACCAGCAGTTGGTTTTCGCTCTGAACAATATGAGCGTGGCGACCTACGCGAAAATCGGCGGGACGCCTTGGCTGCTCAAGTCCCAGCCGACTGTCGCGCACGAACTTGTGGTCGGTATTGGCTCTCAATCATTTTCAGCAGGCAGGCTCGGCGCGCGCGAGCGGATCGTCGGTCTTACGACGGTGTTCAGCAGCGATGGTAAGTACTTGCTGGATGACCGGACAGCTGCCGTTGACTATGAGCAATACGCAGAAGCACTCTTTAAGTCTCTGGAACGTTCGATCGAGGCTGTGAGGAAGGCGGACAACTGGCGAAGCTCGGATGCCGTTCGTCTCATCTTTCATGTCTTCAAGCAGGTGGCGGATCATGAAGCTGACGCCGTCGGGATGCTTGTCGAAAAACTTGGGCTAACAGAAGTGAGGTACGCCTTCCTGCATGTCGTCGATCAACACCCTTTTGCTCTCTTCGACGAGGCAAATCCGGGTTCAAAGAATCGAAGCGGTGGCGTCAAAGGGGTGTTTGCACCGGAACGCGGCCTCACGGTGAATCTTGCCTCCGACGAAACGCTTCTCTGTTTCACTGGAGCGCGTGATCTGAAGCAGGCACGGGACGGTATGCCATTGCCGACGCTGCTTCGCCTTCACCGCCGTTCGACCTTCCGGGACATGACGTATTTGACGCGCCAAGCGTTCGACTTTTCCTGTCATAGCTGGCGCATGTTCACGCCAGCGCCTCTCCCAATCACGATCCACTATTCGGAGCTCATGGCACGTCTTTTGACCGGGCTACAGCATGTTCCCACATGGGACCCAGACACGATGCTGGGACCGATAAGCCGAACACGGTGGTTCCTGTGACTGAGTTGAGCCATTGGGCGCTAAGGAAGACTTTGGCAGAGGCTGCTGCGGACACTTCCGGGCAACCACCGCATGCCCGGGCTTTTGCAGCTTGGGTTCAGAACGAAAAGCTTGTACACGGGCCGTTGCTCACGCAGCTCGCCGCTGAGGCTGCAGCCGCACTCGGGCCTGCGCGTCAAAGCGCGCACGCGGCAGTCCTTGGCTATGCGTTCAATTTTGATGTCTCGCATGAGGAATCTTTTGCTGACGCTGTCAAATGGCTTATGGAGCGGCAATATTTTGGAGCTGGCCGCCCGCTGACCTTCGAGGTTGACGGTCTCGCCCTGATGGGAATCGCAGTCGGGGTAGTGAGCATGGGCAAGGCGAACGCCTCAGCTCGAAGTTGGCTTCAAGACCTCCTGAGACAGTCACTTCGCTCGAACCGTCCGTTGGATTGGAACGAATCACTGATCAGGGCTGCGTACGCAGTGCTTTCCGATGATGGCAATGCGCCCGTCGAGCTAATCGCAGATGATCTGCGAGTAGCGCTAGCCGCGAAAGCGCTTTTGCCTGCTCCTGAGGCCTCTCGTGAAAACGCATGGGGCGTAATTTCGGGCCTGGGTGGAGTCACGGATGGAATGACGCGCGCGGCAGCTCAAATCGCGGCCCTGACGTACCTTTTGCGCGAAGCTTCGACCCTTCGCCTTGGATCGACATCGGTCGATGATGTCGCGCGACTGTTGGCGGGCATCGACCGCTCGATGAGACGGTGGAGTTGGGACGCCGCCCCTCGTACCCCCAACTCAGTCGCAGCTCGTTGGGAAATAGAGAACGAGTATCACGTCCAAGACATGCTGTGGGCCATTCTGGCTCCGGTGTTTCCTGACCTAGATGATGAGGAGTGGCTGAAATCGCTAGGTCATCACCATCCGCGCGCGGACCTGTCCATTCCTTCGCTTGAACTGATCATCGAGGTCAAATTCATTCGCAAAGGGGGGAAGTCCATTTTCTCGAAGGTCATACAAGAAGTTGCTGCCGATGCCAGCACCTACCTTCAGGCCGACAGTGGATACAGGCACATCATCGCCTTCATCTGGGACGACGAAGCCCGCACAGAAGAACACGCCGAGCTTCGCCAAGGCTTGATACGCATTCGCGGTGTTGCCGATGCAATCGTCTTATCTCGTCCCTCCAAGATGAATCGCGACCAGCGGGCGGCGTAACGGTAGGCGCTTGATTTACTGCTGAGTTGCTGAGCTACGAGAGTTGATAACAAGCCCATGTGGGCACATCCAATGGAGGAAACCAATGAAACTTGTCCGCGTGCGCCTGTCGAATTTCCGTTCGTTCGGTGCCGACACGACCGAGGTCGATCTCGACGACATGACCTTTCTACTCGGCCCCAACGGGACGGGCAAGACTGCAGTTCTTCAGGCGCTCGCCAGGATGTTCAGCTTGGACCCCGCTCAACGCAAGGTCAGGCGCTCAGACTTTCATGTGCCCGCAGACGAAGACCCGGCTGACCCGCCAGAAACCCGTGAACTGTGGGTCGAGGCGGACTTCGAATTTCCGGAGCTGGCCGAGGAGGATGCAGATGCAGAAGACTTCGCCGCAGTTCCGGGGAATTTTGCGCACATGCAACTTGTCGCCGAGGATGGCCCGACTCAGGTTCGATTCCGTCTGAAGGCAACACTTGATCAAGACGATGAAATCGAGGAGAACCTGACATACGTCATCAAGGTTGATGAAGACGACAAGCCGACTGAGGAAGGTCGAGTAGCGAAGCAGGATCGCAACGCGATCCAGGTTCACTACCTGCCAGCGCGTCGTGATCCAGCTGACCATATTTCTTACTCTGCCAATGCGCTGCTGGGACGAGCCCTGCGATCAGCAGATTGGAGCGCCGAACGCGCCCAGGTCAAGATTTTGACCGAGCAGATCAGTGAATCACTGGCGGGGAATGGTGCGATAGAAGGCGTTGCGGAAGCTTTGACCGGCCAATGGGAGGCTTTGCATAAGGGCGAGTACTATGCCAATCCCTCCATCTCGTTCCTGAGTAGCGAGATGGAAGGCTTGCTCAGGCATCTGAGCATCGGCTTCACGCCCGGCCACGCCGAATCTCTTGTGGACTTCTCCAGACTGAGCGATGGTCAGCAGTCATTGCTGTACGTGTCGCTCGTCCTCGCGATGCACGACATCGGCAGCAGGGTTCTGAGTGGCGAACTGGGCGACGCATTCGATGTCGATAAGTTGCGGCCGGCTGTTTTCACGCTCGTCGCGATTGAGGAGCCGGAGAACAGCCTGTCTCCTCACTATCTGGGGCGTGTCGTCAAAGCTCTGACGGCATTTGCCGAGGGGCGGGATGCCCAGGCACTTGTCGCGACACATTCACCCTCGCTTCTGCGCCGTGTTCCACCGGAATCGATTCGCTACCTGCGCCTCAACGAGAGCAGAGCGACCGTCGTGAAGCGCATCGAACTGCCCGAAGACGAGGCGGCGCACAAGTTCGTCCGCGAAGGCGTCCAAGCGTTCCCGGAACTCTACTTTTCGCGTCTTGTCGTGTTGGGCGAGGGAGACAGTGAAGAGATCGTGCTGCCGAGACTGCTGGAAGCAAAGGGCATCCTTGCCGACGACGCGTCGATCTCAGTGGTTCCGCTGGGTGGTCGGCACGTCAACCACTTTTGGCGCTTGCTCAACGATCTAGGGATTCCTCACGTCACGCTGCTCGATCTGGATTTGGCTCGGTATCAGGGCGGCTGGGGTCGGATCAAATATGCCGCAAGCCAGATGCTGAAATATTCAGAGGTCTCCGAGAACGACTTGACCGCAGATGAGATCGCCGAGATCCCAGCTTGGAATGGGGAGCAGGGCCTGATGTTGGACGATGACGGCTGGATCTCCCGGCTCGAAAACTTGGGCGTCTTCTTCTCGACCCCGCTCGATCTGGACTTCATGATGATGCAGGCGTATCCAGACGCATACAAGATCGCTGATGAAGATCTGGAGAGGCCTGACAAGGCCACTATAGTCGCCGTGCTCGGCAAGAAACACGACGCGCTGGGAAACCAGTACTCCGAAGACGAGCAAACCTACTTCGACGCCTACCACAGGATTTTCAAACTAGGCAGCAAGCCGACTGCGCACATCGAGGCCATGGCGACTATGGACGACGAGGATCTGGTGGCCGAAATGCCCGAGGTTCTCGCTCGCATGTGTGGTCGCATCGAGGCCGAGCTTGAGGATTTGCCTGAATGATCCGTCCCGATCAATGGGCACCATCGGACGGACTGTCCCTGGAGCCGAATGCGATGACGGCAGCGAAGGAAGTTGATCGCAATCTTGCGCTCACGGCCGGACCCGGTGCTGGGAAGACGGAGATGCTGGCACAGCGCGCAGACTTCCTGCTACGAACTGGTTCTTGCCGCTATCCCAAACGCATCTTGGCAATTTCGTTCAAGGTTGATGCGAGCCAGAATTTGCGGGCGCGCGTGAAGAAGCGCTGTGGCGCTGAGCTGGCGGCGCGCCTTGATAGCCACACGTTTCACGCATTCGCGAAACGCATCATTGATCGGTTTAGAACGGTCCTGAAGGGGCGGGACGCTCTCGATCCGGACTATTCAATCGGGCCTCACCGCGTTCAGCGAAAGTCGATCACGTTTCGCGACATGGTGCCCCTTGCCGTCGCGATTGTTGAGTCCAGCTTGATCGCACGGAACGCCATCAGACAGACCTATAGCCATGTGTTTCTCGACGAGTTTCAGGACTGCACCGATGAGCAGTACCGGCTTATTAAGGCCTGTTTTCATGAAACCAAAACAAAACTGACTGCCGTCGGTGATACCAAGCAGCGGATCATGGGCTGGGCCGGTGCACTTGAGGGCATCTTCGAGACGTATGCCGGCGACTTCGATGCTCTACCTTTGAACCTGTATCAGAACTTTCGCTCGAAGCCTCGACTTCGCCGCATGCAGAACGCAATGGTTCGGGTCATGGACCCTCCGGCAGCACTCCCCGACAATGAACTAGAAGGCGAAGAAGGCGAGATTGAAGTCCTGCGATTCGCTGACGACGACGAGGAAGCCGACCATCTTGCCGATGTCATAAGCAGCTGGATCGACGATGAGGGTGTTGAGCCATCCGAGATCGCGGTTCTCGTCAGCAAGCAACAAAACTTGTATTGCCAGAAACTCTGCGCAGCGCTCGAAGCGCGTGGCGTCCCATTTCGCGAGGAAGACGGAGTGCAAGACCTGGCCTCGGAGCCGGTCGCTTCGCTCATCGTGGACTTCCTTCTTGTGATTGCCGGAAACCGTCAACCAGACCCGTATCGACGGCTTTTGGATCTGGTGGTCTTCAACCATGGATTCGACGAAGAGCGCGAATACCAAGTGCGTTCCCGATGGGATCGCTTCATTGGCGATTGCAAACGAAGACTCACCGAGGAAGACGTAGACATCACTGATCGAGATGATCTTGCTGCCCTTGCGAACGGGCTCCTAGACCTCATCGGCAAGGATTCAATCGTCGCCTTGTCGCATGACTATGGTCACGGCGACCGGCTCCAGCAACTGGTAGGCGAAACCATCGACCGAGCGCATCAGCTAGTCAACGAAGGCGATGATGCTGCAAAGGCCCTTGCTCGCTTCTCAGGTGACCGTGCTGTGCGCATCATGACCATTCATAAAAGTAAGGGGCTTGAGTTCGATACTGTCGTGATCCTGGGTGTCGAGAAGGAAACGTTCTGGGGCAAACAGGACGAAGAGCGTTCGGCGTATTTTGTTGGCATCTCAAGAGCCAAGCGTCGCCTTTTTCTGACCACGTGCGAAAGCCGGGAATGGCCGCAGGGAGCGCCCCGCTGGAATACGGACAGGAACGAACACGACGAATTCCTTGGATACGCGACGCCCTATCTATCCGAAGTTTGATCAGCTCCAACCCAGCTCGGCGGCGATCAATTCTCGATACGCCGTATTGACTTGATGAGGCGTTTGGCGGACGTACTCTTCTGCGGCTGCGCGCTCCTCGCCTTCAAGGCCACGCAGATGCGCGACGATCTCTGCGCCGCCTGGCATGAGGCCGGGGCGAGCCTTGAATCCGCAGCCTAAATTCGTCCAGACGACGTCTTCAAGATCCCGCGTTTCGGCCCACGCGGCAATCGTGTCGGCACCTTCGCCGTGCGAGGTGCCGGTGGACTTGTCCCAGAAGCCGATATTCGCCTCGATCCATTTTGGCTTGGCTGCGTCGTATTCGCGCAAACCGAGGCGCTGTCTTGCGGTCGCGATGCCTTCGACATCCAGCAGCGTCCAAAGTGTCTGGACTTCCGGCACGTCCCCGCAGATCACCAGTGTGATCTTGCGACCAGCCGACTCCCTTGCAAACTCGACACGAAGCATCGGGCCGTCCCGGTGCCAATCGCCTTGGCGAGGGAGCGTTCCCGGGTTCCAGATCAATGATCCCCAGCCGATGCATGCAATCTTCTTCTGATGCGGTTTCATGAAAATCTTGTTAGCGCGTCTCCTCGCAGCTTGCCAGATTCCGGATTGGGTTTGGCGGTCGTCTTCCTCTTCTTGTCCTGATCGTTTGCGCGTTCCGGTTTTTGCCCCGGGGCGCGCGGACCGTCAACGGGCGAGCGCTTCGCATCGTCCTCGCTTCCGCGCCTTCGGCTTGTGCAGCTCCGGTGCGACCCATGAGGTCCTTGCTTGATCCGCGTGGCGACCCTTTCACGTCGCAACGATCAACAAAGGAGAAACGACATGACGACCAAACAAAAACCAAGCCTCATCGCCTACGCCGTCAATGGTGACGGGAAACAAGCCTTCTGGACCCGCATCGGCAGCGCCTGGCCGCACAAGAGCGGCGAGGGGTTCAGCATCGAGCTGAGCGCCTTTCCGGTCAACGGACGCATCGTGCTGATGCCGCCGAAGGCCGAGACGGAGGACGCATCATGATCAGCAGCGTGTTTGTCCAGCGCATCGACTGGCGCGGGATCGCCGTCGAGATTTCCTACGAGCCGAACTGGCTCGGTGGACTTTCTGAAGCCTTCGGTGAGCCCCTGGCCCATCTGCAAATCCGAAGCGTGTCGCCCGAGAGGGCGGCACTGCCGGTGACCGAAACAGGATACCGGTCAGCCTTCGTGGTTGGCTCGGTCGTCCGTGCGGAAGGCGGGCCGATCACGTTCGTTCGGGAATGGCTCGGCGAGGCGGCGCAGCTCGACGGGTGGCGCAAGCATGAAGAAGGCGCGCGCCAGCTGAGCCTCCTTTAACGCGGGTGCCCCCGCGAATTTCGCGGGGGTATTTCCGGCCTCGGCGGTGCCGCGCTCGCCCTTATGATTTCGGTTCACAAAACCAAAATCAGCAATGGCAACTTCTTCTCTCACCGACATCCAGGCGCAGATCAGGGCGCACGAGGAACAGCTCGCGCAGCTGAAGGCCACGGCAGCGGAGCTGCGCGCGGAAGAGATCGGCGCGGTCGTGCAGGATCTACGGTTGAAGATCGCCGAATACGGCATCTCTGCGAAGGAGCTCGGCTTGACCGGCAAGGCTGCGCCATCGCTGGCCCGCCGTGTCGCCGCCGCAGCCTCAGGCCCGACCTATCGCGGCCCGAACGGTGAGACCTGGATCGGCGGCACGCGCGGGCGCAAGCCGCGCTGGCTTGCCGAGGAGCTGGCAAAGGGCAAAACCCTGTCCGATCTCGCAGCGTAAAGCGGCGGTTGTTGCCTGATTGCACAGCCATGGGCCTGCGCGTCAATTACGTCCTCATCGACTACGAGAGCGTCCAGCCGGAGGCGCTGTCGGTTCTGCATGAGGATCATTTCAGATTGATCGTTTTCGTCGGTGCGACGCAGGCCAAGGTCGCGTTCGAGACCGCCGCCGCCCTTCAACGCATGGGCGAGCGGGCGTCGTACATCAAGATCGCCGGGAGCGGGCCGAACGCGCTTGATTTTCATATCGCGTTCTATATCGGGCAGCTGTCGCTCCAGGACTCGAGTTCGTACTTTCACATCATCTCGAAAGACACCGGGTTCGATCCGTTGCTTCAGCATCTGAAGGACCGGAAGATCCTGGCGGCGCGCTGGCGCGACGTGAGCGAGATCCCGCTGCTGAAAATTTCGAACGCGAAGCTGCCGGGCGAAAAGGTCGTCCTCATCGTCGCGCATCTGCAGTCGCGCGGATCGGCGAGGCCGCGCAAGGTCAAGACCTTGTCGAACACCATCAATGCGCTGTTTCAGAACCAGCTTGCTGAGTCGGAGCTCGTCGCGTTGATCAACGAGCTGCAGGCGCAGGCGCTGATCTCTATCAGCGATACCAACGTCAGCTATAGCTTGCCGGGCTAGCCCTGCTTCTTCGCCCAGAAGGGCTCGGCAATCTGTCGCCAGGTCTTGTAGGTTCCGGCAGCGCTGATGACGCTGCCGCGCTGCTTCAGGAATCCTTGCGCCGTGTAGATGTCGGCGAGCACCTCCGGGTTGCCGTAGTAGGGAGCCGGCCCCTTGGCTTCGCCAACGGAGATCACGCGGGCGCAGAGGTCATTCCAAGTCGTGCGCGTGATCCAGAGCGGGTTCGGCTGGTCCGCGAACCACATCTGGTACACGTTTGGCTGCGGGTCCTGTTTGAGGATGTAAAACATAGAGCGATCCTAATCTGGCCTGCCGGGGCTCAGCCGAATTGGGAGGAGTACACTTTTGCGCGATGGCCGACAGATAGAGCTTCGGCGTCAAATTTTTCTCCGGCACGAAGCGTTGAAGTCACGGAACTTCCAAGTCACCCATCCAAGTGAAGTTCGTCTTCGTGACGATTGGCGCTCTGCCGTCCGGCAGCTGCGAAAACACACGATCGACTCCCTCGCGCAGTCGCTTCAGATAGTTGCGACAACTGGCCTCATTTACCCCCGTCGTCGCAGTTGAACTGAGCGTCAAGGGGTCGATATCGGTCTCAAGCTCCTTCGCGTGCATGAATCCGTTCCGTGCAACTCTCACAGCATCCAGTGCATCGAAAGTCGGATCTCCGGCTTGCAGCGGCACATACACAACGCCGCCATTAGCGCAAAGTCGCGAAGCAGCGTCGTTAAGTTTGGCGAGAGGCGGACGTTTGTCGCTGTAGGTCGGATGTACGCCGCTTTGCAGGAAGACCAGCTTGTTCGCTATAGCCTCGATGCAGGCAGCAACCGCCACGACGCAGTAGACCCCGTTGCTGAAACTCTCGTCCAACTGGCCTTTGCTCTCGCAAGTCTTGAGGTCGTTGAAAAGAATTAAGGCCTTCTCGTAGTGCAGCAGTGCGTACGACACTTCGATCTTCGGAAGTCCCGAAGCATTGTGCGTGGGTCGATCGTACCGGGTCAGAACCGGCGCGCTGTAGTCGACTGAGGTCATTCCGCGCGACTGCATATCGTGGTACGTCGTTGCGGCGGCTAGGCTCGCCGCATTCTGGACGAAGGTGTCGTCAAGCAACGTCGAGAGCGCTTCCAGGTCGACATCTCCGTCCCTGCGCTGAAGGTATTCGGTGTTGTATCGATTGCGAAGCGCGACAAGTGCGGCGAAATCAAAGTGCTCAGAGCGCGGATGGCTCGGACCGTCGTTTGTGACAAGCTCTGCGAACGTGTGCTGGAACAAGTCATCGTCATCCACGAAGATGAAGTGAGTGCCCTCGGCACACCATGGCGTCGTCCCAATGGTCAGCGGGGCATTCCAGTTCATCATGAGCTTTGCCTTCGCATTTGCTTTGCCCTCAACGAAGGCGCGCGATTCAGGTCCGAACCCGGCATTCGTGCCTCCCCCTGCGATTAAGCCTATGAGGCGAGGGCCAAGGTCTTCGGAGCGAAGGTTCTGCCAGAGTTGGCCGCTCGAAAACACCGCAAAGCGCTGAAGCGCGCGGCCGTGCGCGTTGACGAGATCACCATCAATCGCGAGGTATGGCCAGCGTGGAATGACGCGCCATGCGGCACGCTCAGTTTGAAGAGCGAACTCGACCTTCAGCTGGTCCAGCGGAGTCGGCAGGGCGATCGTCGTCCCGGACGTTGACAGATAAGTATCCATTCAAACGATCCTCGGACTTCCGAAGAAAGTCGTCAATATGAATGTGACCGAAGGCGTTCGATGTCACCCCGTCCGAGGATCGCTCGATCGCAGACTATTGCCCTTCAAGAGGCATATGTGACGGTCCACCCCGGCCAGAGTCGCGGAGGCTCGGTTGTGGCTCGATGATGCCGCGCAGTCAACTGTATGGAAAGTCCGGCAGTATGCGATGCATCAGCTCGCGCAGTTCTGAAGAAGACGCCCTCATGCTCAGGCATGAGGGCGTTCTCTTGTCGCTTGTGCCGTTAGACGCCGAAGAAGGAGCACGGCATACCGGGGCCGAGGAAGGTCATTGGATTTTTCGGTCCGAGCACGTATTCGGGATAGCGGTCGGCGAGCACCTGAACCGTTGAGTCCGGCATCTCGTCGAGTCCAGGGGCAAGCGTGTTCATGGCCGCGTCGTGAAATCGCGCGACGATCTCTTTGACCTTGTCGGCACCGAGGCAGGCGGGCAGCGTGAAGCGGAACGACTTGCCTCCTCCATCCAGGCAGATATGCGCCACATGGCGATGATCGGCCCGCGTGGCCTCCAGAAGGCGTGGGAAGTGATGATGCCGCCGGCCGCGGGCGAAGATCATCACGTCGTACAGAAATCCCGGCTTCCCTGCGATGGGCGTGGCCCATTTCGCCCATGGCATGGCGAGCACCTCGATCGTCATCGTGATGCGCTCGCCCGGATCGACGCTCCCGAGCCGCGCCCACTTGCCATCGCCCGTTTCGCCCCAGGGGAGCAGGTCGAAGACTAGGAAGTGGTCGACGACCGGGTCATTGCTCTGCGGCAGCACCGGCGAAGGGTCGTTGTACGACGTGCAGAAACGCCAGAAGCCGTTGTCGATATCGCGCAGGAACTGCGTGACCCGCGCAAGATCGTCGCGGTGCAGCGACCGGAAGTGCGCCACGCGGTGGCGTATCGCCATCACCTCCGTGAGCTTCGCGTCCCAGATCGGTTGTGGCGGCAGGTATGAGGCGAAGAGGTTCCAGTGGTCCGCGACGACACGCTTCAGCTCCGAGAGTTGCACGAAGCTCAGCACATCGTCTTCGGACGTGGGCATGTGAGTAAGGTCCTTGTCGTGCTTCTTGGGGAGCTTGGCCTTCGCGGTTTCGATCTTGGTTTCCCAGGCATCGCCATCGAGCGCGCGCAGCTGGACGTAGACAAGGCGTCGGAGCCAGGTCTCGAACTGCCACAGGCGCGCATAGGTCTCCAGCACGCTGCCGGACAGCTCCGGGACGCCGAATGGGCGTTCATCGCTGGCAAGGTCATCTGACATGTATTCCTCCGGACATTCCGATCCAAGCACAACTATCACAGAAGACATTGAGGGGCGAGCCCGCTCGCGCATGCGCCAGCGGTCCGGGCTCTATGCGCTAGAAGCGCACCGGGCCTGATGGTCCCGGCCATCCGGTAACGATCCCTCTCGCGAATCCCGAAATCAGCAGCGTCGGGCCTAACGGCCCCACGCTGAGCACCTGACGTGCCGGGCACAGCCCGGAAGGATTTTCACTTCCTATGGCTAAGGGGCCAGCCCCTCGCGCTCTTCGCGGTAAAGCCTTCGCCCAGCCTGGCCGGTATCCCCATGTTTCGCTAAAGCTGCAACACGGCTTCGCCGCCCCTTCGGGGTGGGTGATCCCCCTCCGGCCAGTCTGCCTCTCCGATTGCGTCCCCGGTTTCGCCAACGGGCAGGGGTGATGCGCATTTGCATCGACCCCAAACCCGAAAAGGAATGAAGACCATGAAGACCGTTAAAGCAGACAAGCCAAAGCTGGATGTTTACGCCCGCGTGACAGACCGGATCATTGCAACGCTGGAGGCCGGCACCCGCCCATGGCTGAAGCCGTGGAGCACACCGCAAGGAACGGTGTCCGCGATCATGCCTCTGCGCGGTAACGGCACGCCCTATCGCGGGATCAATGTTCTGCTGCTGTGGGGCGAGGCGATGGACAAGGGCTACGCCTGCAACACGTGGATGACCTACAAGCAGGCCGAGGAGCGCGGCGCACAGGTCCGCAAGGGCGAGAAGGGCTCCATGGTCGTCTATGCTGACCGCGCGAGCACCACGGAGACCAACGACAAGGGCGAGGAAGTGGAKCGCGCCTTTGCGTTCATGAAGGCTTACACCGTATTCAACGTAGAGCAGATCGACGGACTGCCGGAATCGTTTTATGCCAAGGCGGAAGTGCGGGAAGAAGGCCAGCTGCTGGAGGCAATCGCCGAGGCCGAAAGGTTCTTTGAGAAGACCGGCGCCACGTTCCGCCACGGCGGCAGCCGCGCCTTTTACACGACAGGCGGTGACTTCATCCAGCTGCCGCCGCTGCAGGCCTTCCGCGACGCCGAAAGCTACACCGCAACCAAGGCACATGAGCTGGTGCACTGGACAGGCAACGAGACGCGCATGGCGCGGACCTTTGGCAAGCGCTTTGGTGATCAGGCCTATGCGTTCGAGGAGCTGGTCGCAGAGCTGGGCTCTGCCTTTCTCTCTGCGCTGCTCGGCATCACGCCGGAGCCACGCGACGATCACGCCGCCTATCTGGCAAGCTGGCTCAAGGTTTTGAAGGAGGACAAGCGCGCGATCTTTTCGGCTGCAGCGCATGCGCAGCGCGCCGTCGACTTTCTGGACGGGCTGCAAGGCCAGATCGCGGCAGAGGAGGAACTCCTCGAAGCAGCCTGATGCGGCTTCGCAGTCTCATGAAGTCGCCGGGCTCGCCCGGCGATTTTATTGCGCCCCTGGCCTTGCCGGCCACCCGCGCCCCCCACCCGGGGCAGGCGGCGAGGTCGCCGCGCCAAAGAGCAGGCTCAGAGCTCGCGCTCCCCGCGTTCCGGAGCGGAGGCACGCTCAATCGGCTCGGGGTTTTCTCTGGCGTTTTCTTCCCGTGCATCGGTTTGCTGTGCCGATTTTCCAGTGTCGCGCTCGCTCCCGTATTGACGGACATCTTCGCGAACGATCGCCATGACAAGGGATTCTTCGAGAAGGTAGGTCTTGCGGATTGCCCTCTCGTTGTCCTGATCGACGTTGCGCTCCGCCCGCTCGGTCAGCTCGGATTCCGATTCCAGCTGCGGACGATGTCCGCGCAGGAAATCCTCACCGGGCCTCGGCTCCGGCTGCTGCTTTTTCAGCAGCAGTCTTGCCTTCTCGTCCGCAACGTCCTTGGCCCAGTCTTGTTCCTGCTCTTCGCGCATGGTCCGACGCTCGCGCTCGGCCGCGATGTGGATCTCTTCAACGCGGCGTCTTGCCTCCTCTGAAACGTAGAGGCGGTCATGCGCGGACTGATCCCGCGCTTCGCGGAAGGCGGCCGCAGCCTGGTTGACTTGATTGTTCATAGGACAGCTTCAGTTTCGAATTTGCTGGACAGCGGAATCGCTCCATGCAAGGTTGAAAAGAACCTTGATGGAGGCAGACGATGTGGACCGAGGATCTTTCTCTTTTTATGCTGCGCGCCGATGGCGAGTGCCCGGACGCTGAAGACCGGCTGCGCCAGCTTCTCGTCCAAATGGAGCGCGACGGTATTCCGCCGCGCCAGATCGCCGCTGCGCAGGCGCGCATGCTTCTCGGCTTTTGCGCCGAGCATGCACGGGCCGACGAGCACACCGCATGGGCTCAGTTTTTCCTGGGCGCCGTCTCGTCGCTGATGCAAAAGCAGAGCGAGAAGCACCATCGCGATTGGGCCAAGCGCTTTCTCGCGCAGGCCCACCGGCTCTACGAAGTTGCACGGTTTCAGATGAAGGCTGACCGCGATCAGCCGCCGCCGCTGCCGCCCTTCGCCGTCGACATCGCCAAGCCTGAAGGGAATGCCTGAGCGCTTTCGCTGCAGGAGGGATTTCCTTTGCGCAGCCATCAGGCAACCCCGTGTTCCTTGCGCACGATCTCCATCGCTTCATTGACCATCTGGCTGAACCACCGGCTCGGCATGCCTTTGTCGGGGTGCACTACTGACTGAATCTCCCGGTAGCGCTTGCGCACGGCCGGCATCGAGGCGGCCTCGTCGCGGGTCAGGCCGAGGATGGCGAGCGCCCGGTCATAGGCCGGCAGGTCGTCGATGCTTGGACCCGCCTTGTGCGGCGGCTCGTCGCCCTCTTCGTCCTTCATCGCTGCGCGGTATTCCGCAAAGCTCTTGAATTCACGATAGCCGCTCCGCGCATAGTGGTTGAGCATCAGCAGCAGCTTCCCGACCTTACGGCAGTTCCGGGCGAGAGCCCGGCACGGCGGACCCGCTGTCACCAGCAGGCCCGTCCAGAGCACGAAGCTGAAAAAGCGAGCGCCAGTGATGGCAGCGCAGACCGAGGCGCTCCCGGCGCGCGCGAGAATCGCGGCGAGCGCGATGCAGCCCTTGCGGGATTGGATGGCGAGCTCGCGCAGGACGCTGACGGCGTAGGCGACCGCAGCCGCCATGATGGCAAGGCCTGCGATGATGAGGAGGGCCAACTGCCAGAGCGGCAACCGGACGAGCAGCTCGATGATGAATGTCATGCCAGACCTCCCGGATCGTTGGTCCAGTTGGCGTCGGAACCGCCGACCTTCCCGTTTCCCGATCGCGCGACGTGGTCGAGGGCCGCGTCCAGGTACTGCAGCCGCCGGATCACTGCATTGGCCTTCTTCGCGCCGTAGATGGTCGCAAGGTCGACACGCTGGTCGCCGTTGAAAAACACGACGTGGAACGAATCGCCGAAGAGAGGCTTCTTCCTCAGCACCTTGCCACGGTGTGCGGCTTCCGCCTGCGCAAGCTCGTGCGCCCGCTGCTCGTGAATGAGCAGGTCGTGGGCGAACATCGCGAAGCCGCCGTTCTTGCGGTCGTAGCGGCGACTCCAGAACGGGAAGGGGTGGGTCTTGACCTGGCCGACCGACAACGTCAGTTTCGTCCTTCGTTGAAGGACGAACTTGAGCGCCAGCGAGACGCTGTAGTAGGCGACAGCACCGGCAGCGCCGCCGATCGCCATCGTGTGCAGGTCGAAGTCCGTGCGAAGGGCGACCGCGCCGAACGCAACGGCAAGGCCTGTGCCCCAAACGTCGAGTAACGCGTCGATCAGCCTTATGCACCCCGGTGTCGGGGCGCGAAAGCTGATTTCGTAGGCTAGGCAATCGTCAGCGTCAGTGATCTGCCGGGTGGACGGATAGCCGTCGAGGGGAGAGATAGTGCGTGCGGGCATTTGAACCTCCATTGATGGTGGAGGTATGCTGGGTTCCGCAACAAGCGTTTCTCCACTCGCGTTCCACCCGCTCTCATGGAGGCACCGTGCATTTTTCGCCCTGGCAGATCGATCGCATGCGCCGGCAACTGAACCGCTACCAATACTATGGCGGTCCTAACAATTCCGCGTTGTCACTGACCAAGGTGTATCAGCGGCTCATCCAGTCGCCTGCCGTGGACCTCACCGGTAAGCACGGCAAAGCTCTTTATCAGTACGAGGCCTTTCGACGATTTTTGAATGAGGCCAAAAAGCAGGACTCTTTTGTCCTTGAGAATATATTTAAGTTTCTGGTTGCCGAGCGTTGGCTGAACCATGATGCATTTCTTAAAGAAGATGAGATAACAATGGAGATGCTTGAGGTCACCAAGCATCTTGCATTGTCTGATAAACAGACAAAAGAAATGCTTGCGGAACTCCCTGAAGGGTATAAGGCCCAAAAAACCTTGGGTAAGTCAGGCGGCGAGCCGACCAAATCAATATCAATCACGGTCGAGACCATGCTGAATGCAGATGGTTACAGCTTCCTTGCGGCGGAGCAGTACGCAGTCACAGACACAGACACAGACACAGACTCCGAGTCAGTTTGGATCAAAAAGGAAAACTACCGCGTTATTAATCCTCGGAGGCGTGGGTACGGATACTTCTTCGGTCAAATGAGGCTGCTGACAATAATCCTAGTCGGACCAACTGCTGATAGCCGGATCATATTTATTCAGTCTTACAGTCGACCAGTCTCTGGCATGAAATCGATATTCTTGCTGCGCATGGGAGAAGATATGGTTGCGTACCCGGAATCCCTTCTTGGCGACGATGACTCCTTAGAAATGGTGAATGCGTATCATCTAAAGGCATCAGAGTTGCTTGAGAAAGAACTCAGTGTCTGAGCAAGACCAACATCTCCGCGCTGAGCAGCGGGCGCAAGCAAAATCTAGCGACCTCGTGACAGAACATGACAGGCTGGATATCATGTTCCATTACGCCAAAGAAGGTGATGTGTTCATGCTCGAACACTTTGTCTCGACTGGGCGCGATGTGAATGCGACGGACAGCGACGGTATGACAGTGCTGCATCACGCCGTTGCGGTTGGGGCTCGCCCGTGCATTCGGATGCTGGTGCATCACAATAAATGCGATTATCTGATCCGAGACAATAAAGGGCGATTTGCCTCCGATATTGCGATGGAATGGAGCCAGGACTATGCCGTCGCCCGCCTTTTGTCAAAGCTCCAGAAGCGGCAGGCGCTCGCCAGAAATATTGATCTGTTTCCAACAGAGGACTCGCGCGACTTTTAACAAAGTCTACCGGCTTGTCCTCAAAGCAACTTTGCGAACGACGTTGAATAGTGTTCAACGCGCTCCAAGATCATCGGATGTCTGCCCGCCCAAAATACAAGCTGGCGTTTGTTCGGGTCTGACCGCGCAAAGGTGCGCATGATCTCGTCCGGTGTCATGAGATCGTACAGATTGACCGAGCGGTTTTTTCCGGTCATGCCCTTGGCTGAGTGATCGCCATCCACATCGCCCTGACTGAAGGTCTCGACCTGGGCCTTTCCAAGGCGACGGGAAATGTATTCCGCTGTCGCCATGTCATTGTTGCCGAAGAACTGGAGCACGCCAGCATTGCCGGCGAACGTCTCCCAGCGGTCGCCGTAGAGGGCTTTGCCCTGACTCCAGTCCTGAAGGATGAACCAGAGCTTGACGCCGAAAGAGGCGATCAGGCCTGCGGCGGTCTCAAGCTGGCGCATGTGCCCGAGCACCGGAAACTCATCGAGACACGCCAGGACCGGCACATCTGGAATAGTTTCCTCGCGCTCCATGGCGTCAAGGAGCTGGATGACAAAGAGGCGCATCCATCTTTTCGACAGCTCGGCCCGGGTCGCCGGGAAACAAAGATAGACGCTGACGCCCTTCGGGTTCGTCTTCAGATCGCCAAGCTTGAATGTGCTGTTGCGCAGCACGCGGCGAAACGCCGGGTAGTCCAAAAACTTCGTGTGGCGCGCGATCGTTGACTGGACTGAGGCCAGCTCATTGCCAGCCTTGCTATAAAAGTCCTGCGCCGCCGTGCGCAAGGCGTAGGCGACTGGCTCGGCCTCCGGGTCCATCGCCAGCATCTCGGCGTTGCGCAGCATCGCCGCGCCAAGCGGGTAACGTGATGGGCCTTTTGTCGCGGTGCCCTCATCCTCGCCAGAGAGGATGAGAGCGCCGGCCAGAAGCTTGCGGACCGTGATCAGATCACGTGCCTTTGCGTGCTCCCCATCAGTGGCCACGTGGATGATCACGCCCTCAATGAAGTTGCGGGCGCTTTCGTCCCAATGAGGGTCGCGCTGGTCGGGACTTGTCACGACCACCGCGTCCGCAATCTGCGCTGCATCCTCAAGAAAGGTCTCACCGTCGAGATCGAGGATGTCCATCGGGTTGTATGCCGCGCTGAATTGCTGGAGCCGGGCAGGCAATCTGCGGAAAGGGTCAAGCACGTGAATCGTCTGGCCGAGCGTAGCGCGTCTTTCTGCCGTCAGCTGTGCGAGCTCACCTTTGGGATCAGTCGCAAGAATGCTTCCTGGATAGAACATCAAATTGCTGATAAGTCCCACGGACTTTCCGGTGCGCGACCCTGCCACCGTCATCATGTGCCGGTTGTCGCTGATTCCCAGCAGCTGATCTCCAACCGCTCCGATCAAGACCTTGTCGCCGGGCGCCTTGTGGTCGAAGGCGAGAAGTTTTGATGTCACGATCTGCTCATAGTCCATCCAGCGTGCCGATGGTGCACGTTGTTCGCCTAAGGGCCTTCTCATAACGCCACGGCCCACGTCATCGAAAAGACGCGCGTTGAGAGCCTCTGCAGATCCGGTTGATTTCGTTGCCATGATGGTCCTCGGAAGAGTTGACGATGGAAGAGTCGTCGATCCTCCCATGTCCCTATCGTCTTCGGGAATCCTCGTGGCTACAGACCATCGCGGATAGCAAAAGGCCGCTGCGGATTCGCTGTTCGAGATTCTTCGTCCTCTTAGCAAAGCGTTAAGCCATCGCGGCGTAGCGTGAAGAGAGGAGGAAGAAAAATGCGAGCGAAGCGAGCCACAAGGTGTGCGTGGTGTCACCTATTCGGTGACCCCACGCGCACCTTGCTGGGGGTACTTCCAGTCCCCCGCAGACCCCCCTCGGAACTCCGTCCGTCGACCCGCTTTATTGCGGTTCTTTGGGCCGAAGTTGCAACGGTTTCGCCGTTCCTATCACGACCAAAGGAGACTGCGCTCTCCTCTGGACACCATCGCGCAGGGGCACTTCGTAGCCCCGTGCACCCTCGACCATGGGCTGTCGCGCCCCTGGACCCACGACCGGTGTTCGGCACCGGCTTCGACCAAAGGGCGACTTCGCTCTCCCTTTGGAAACCCATGACCAGGAGCTCGTCGCGCCCCTGGACCCTGCGACCGGCGTTTCGTCCCCGGCTGACGACCATGGGGCATTTCGCTGCCCCCTGGACCCCATTCGACCGCCCACGCACGGGCCGGACCGCGAGGAATGGGAGAGGAGCGCGCAGGGTTTGCACGGCTACGGTGACACCATGACACCCAAGGACCGCGAACCTACGATTTCAGTCCGGTTGCCGCTTGGCGGGCGCACCGATCTTGATGCTCGCGCGCGGGCCGCAGGCAAGACGCGCAACGCCTATATCGTGGAAGCCGCGCTTGGGTCGTCGCCTTCCAAGCGCCGGCCGGTGCCGTCCGTGCAGCAACGCATGTTCGGACTGATCGTGGCACGGGCGGCCCGCGCAAAAGATCTTGGGAAGCAGCTGGCTGCAGTTGACGAAAGTCCGGCTCTGGGGGAATTTCTGCAGCTGCTCGACGATATCGGAAGCTGTGCTTTTATTGGTCTTGGAAAAGACCCATGATCCCATTCGCGTCACAGCGCGGCGGTGGACAGGATCTGGCGACGCATTTGCAGAATGCCTACGACAACGAATTGACGGAGGTTGTCGAGCTGCGCGGCGCAATCGCTTCTGACTTGCATGGGGCTTTCAAGGAATGGGAGGTCCAGGCCGAAACCCTCACGCGCTGCCAGAAATACCTCTACAGCCTTTCGATCAATCCGGATCCTGCACAAGGCGAAATCACCCGCGCGCAATACAGCGATTACATCCGCCGAGCCGAGGAGGCGCTCGGGCTGACAGGACAGCCGCGCGCAGTTGTATTTCATATCAAACACGGCCGTGAACATTGCCACGTTGTCTGGTCGCGCATTGATGCAGAGCGGGGCAAGGCGGTCCATATTGCCTTTGACCGCGACAAGCTCATGCAGGTCACGCGCTCCTTTGCCAAAGAACATTTTCTTGATCTTCCTGCCGGCTACGACAAATCAAGAAAAATTGGCCAGGAAACCCTTTATGAAAGAGCCAAGCAAAGCCAGACCGGGCTTTCCAAATCCGATCATGCGCGGCAAATAACCGATGCCTGGATAGAGAGCGATAGCGCGAAGGCGTTTGTCAATGCGCTGGCGGAGCGGGGCTATATTCTGGCGCGCGGCAAGCGTCCCTATGTTGTCGTCGATTTCTACGGTGATTCACATGCGCTGGCCCGGCTTATTGACGACAAGACCGTCAAGACACGGGATGTGCGGGCCTTCCTGGAAAAGGATTTCCCTGAGGATAGCCTGCCGACAGTTGCGGAAGCACAAGACCTTATTGCAAGCTATCGCAAGACCAGTGAGCGAAATCTTCAAGAGGAGCGTATTGCGGCACCTCTTGCCGCGCTGAAGCATGCGCAGAAGCTGCGCCGCCTTGCGTTGGATCAGGAACGGATTGCGCTAGAGCGTCGTCACGGTCAGGCGCGGGGATCTCTCATCGCGCAGCAACGTGATGAACGACACGTGCAGCGCCGGTCGCATTTGGGGCGCATGTCGACGCTGCGTCAGCAGCGCTCGGAATTGCGCGTGCATGGACTTGCAGGATTTCTCGGCCGGGTGACTGGCGTCAGCGCCATTCGGCGCGCAGTTCACCGGTATAGGGACCGCAAAATTCTGGAAGAACAAAAAGTTCAAAGGGTTGCGCTTCAGGCAAAGCAGCTCGCAGAAAAGAAAGACCTCGCGGAGCATCAGGCGCTGCAGTCGCGCACTCTGGACCGAAAGCTTCGGTCGTTGACAAAGGTGGAAGACCGCGAGCTTGCCGCCCTGAAACGGGACGGACTCAAAAATCAGCGTGTTCAGGAGCGCGAGGGTTATGAAGCAATGCCACCGCTCGATATCGCGCGAAGCAAAGTCGCGGACAAGCCGCTCGGGCCTGAATTCGAAGCGGCCAAAGAGCGCGGGGCGCAGCCCCCGCCTGATCCTGTCCGGGATTTCAACCAGGCGGCCAGCGCGCGGGAGCCTGAGCGCCGAGACGACGGAGGCCGGGCGAAAGCCCCGGAAAATGGCCCGGAACGCGAGCGATAGGCCGTCGTTTTCTAACTTTCCCGGACTTGAAGTTCGCGAAAGTTCGTTGTTCCTTGAAAGTGAACGCCGACTTTGCTAACCTTCTCGCATCTGAGATACGGGAAAGTTAGAAAATGGCACTTCATCTGGTCGGCGAGACGATTGACAAGACCCGCAGCCACTATCTGGCTGAAACGGGAAAACTGCTGCAGCTGATGCGCGGAATCTATGTCGATGCCGGTGACGATGTCGACCAGGTCGTGATGGCGCACGCGGTCCGCATCGCTCGCTACCTCTATCCGCGAGCCTATCTTTCGGCCGCCAGCGCCGTGCTCCTCGGGCCGACGCGTGACGGACGCCTGTACTTGAGCGGCAGCCGCGCTCAGCGGACACGCATTCGCGGCCTTGAGATCGTTCAGAACAGAGCACCGGACCGGCCATCGGTTGCCGGTGCGGTCGTCGCCGACAGCCTTGGCGAGTTTCCGGTGTCCGCATCGGCACCACGGCAAAGGCTCCTCGAAGCGTTGCGCCAGCGCAGCGAGCATGCAGCGTCGATCGACGCCGACATGCGGGAAGCCATCGCGGCGCGATTGATTGAAGAATATGGCGATGCACGCGGTGCCGCCGATGCGGTCTGGGCTCTGGCCAAAGAGAACGACTGGTACAAGGAAGGCGAAGGGGCGGAAAAATATCTGCTGCGTCGACCTGGCGCTGGCGAGCCGCCGCGCAACGAAGCAGCGTTCGCTCTTCAGGTGGCGTGGCACAAGCTGCTGATCGGGCAGCTTTCTCACGATGGCTTTGAATGGCGATGGACAAACACCGTGCGCGAGCCAAAGCTGCCGCCGCTTGTCCGCCAGATCACGCCGGGGCGGCTGCCGCCCTTCATCGTGTCGCTGCTGCCAGAAGGATGGCTGGAACATGTCCTGAAGGAGGCCGACGAGCGCACCGTCCTGCGCGAAGGCAAGCGCTACATGTCCAACATCACGATCTCGGAACGTACCGAAGAGCTTGAGGCTTTGCCTGCCGACAGTCTTTCCACGCGCCTTGCGTCATTCGCCGGTGACGGGGTATTCACCGGGACCTATGCCGGTCCCGGACGCGGTGCGTTCGAGAGGGACTTCGAGCAGCGCCTCGCGCGCCTGTATCAGAGTGCCGACACACCGCGTCTCTCCGGTGTGCAGATCAAGGCACCAATGCACTTAGGCGTGGACGGCATTCTTGCGCCAGCCACAGCTGTACCGTTTACCCACATCCTCAAGCCGGCAGGGACCAGCGGGTTCGAGGCGCTGCCCGTTGTCGAATGGATCGGACTCGGCCTGGCGCGCGCCGTCGGGTTCGAAACACCGGATCACGCGCTGGTTCCGATGCCGGGTGACCTGCCGCCCGCGCTTCTCGTCGAGCGATTTGATATCCGGAACCAGGACGGCGATGCACGCCTCATCGCCATGGAAGACATGTGCTCGGTGCTTGGGCTCGGCCCCGAGGACAAGTACACCGGCACCATGGAACGCATCGCCAGGGCGCTGCGTCCGCTCTCAACGGATCCTGAAAGCGACCTGCGCACGCTGATGCAGCGCGCCTTGTTCGCATGGCTAATCGCCGATGGCGATATGCATCTGAAGAACATGGCGCTTCTCAAGATCGCGCGCGAAGGCGAAGAGAACTTCCAGTCGGTGCAGATGGCTCCTGTCTACGACACCGTCACCACACGCGTCTTTCCAAATCTTGCGCATGACCGCATGGCGCTCAAGCTCAACGGAAAAGACGAGCGATTGCGCCGCGCCGACTTCGTCGCCCTCGCAACCCTTGCCGGCCTGCGCGCGGGCGACGCCAACGAAGACATCGACAGGATGCTTGAACGGCTTGGCGCTGCGCTCGATGCTTTGGCGGTTCCGCGCATCGCTCTGGCGACCGCGCCGACCGCTGAGACTGCAGAGCGGACGCTGGCGCTCTGCCGCGAGCGCCTGGGCGCATTCAGCTAGATCAGCCACTACCCTGAGACAATTGACCCAAAGTGGCAGTGCCCGCAGGCGCGACGAACGGCTCCCCGGGTTTCTCTGCCACGCTCTTGATTTGCGTACATAAACGCGTACATATTCGTCGATTCCCTCATGTCATCCGATCTTTTCCTCAAAGAAACCAAGCGCCGACGCACTTTTGCTATCATCTCCCACCCCGATGCCGGCAAGACCACGCTGACCGAAAAGCTGCTGCTGTTCTCCGGCGCGATCCAGATCGCCGGTTCGGTCAAGGCGCGGAAGGCGACCCGGCATGCCACCTCCGACTGGATGGAGATCGAGAAGCAACGCGGCATCTCGGTCGCTTCTTCTGTGATGCAGATGGCGTATCGCGAGCACGTCATCAACTTGCTCGACACGCCCGGGCACAAGGACTTTTCCGAAGACACCTACCGCGTGCTTACCGCGGTCGACTCCGCGCTCATGGTGATCGACGCTGCCAACGGCGTCGAAGCGCAGACGCGCCGCCTGATCGAAGTGTGCCGCCAGCGCGACACGCCCATCATCACGTTCGTCAACAAGATGGACCGAGAGGTGCGCGAGCCGCTCGAGCTGCTCGACGAGATCGAACGCGAACTGGGCATGCCTTGCGTGCCGATGACGTGGCCAGTCGGCCAGGGCAAGTCCTTCGGCGGCATCGTCAACCTGCGAACGCACGCAATGACCGTTTTCGAATCCGGCAGTGAGCGCCTTCCCCAGGATTTCGAAACCATTCCATTGACCGACCGCGAGGCGCTGCAGAAGCGCTTCGGCCATGAATTCGACACCGCCATGGAAAGCATGGAACTCGCCACTGGCGCGTCGCCCGCCTGGGACCGCGAGGCCTTCCTCGCCGGCAAGCAGACGCCTGTGTTCTTCGGCTCCGGGGTCAACAACTTCGGCGTGATGGAAGTGCTCGACGCCTTGGTCGACCTCGCGCCGCCGCCGCAACCGCGCATCAGCACGACGATGGTCAACCGCCAACCGGTCACGAAAGAGATCCTGCCGGACGACAAGGATTTCGCCGGCGTGGTCTTCAAGGTCCAGGCCAACATGGATGCCAACCACCGCGATCGCATCGCTTTCGTGCGCATGGCTTCCGGCCGATACACGCCGGGCATGAAGCTCAAGGTGCAGCGCACCGCCAAGGAACTGCGGCCGACCAGCGTGGTGACCTTCATGAGCCAGCGGCGCGAGGCCGTCGAAGAAGCCTATGCAGGCGACATCGTCGGTTTCACGACCCATGGCGGCGTGCAGTTGGGCGACACCATCACTGATGGCGCTTCGCTGCAGTTCACCGGCCTGCCCTTCTTCGCGCCCGAGTTGTTCATGACCGTGATCCTGAAGAACCCGCTTCGCACCAAGCAACTGCAGCAAGGCCTGGCGCAGTTAGGCGAGGAAGGCGCGATCCAGGTGTTCCGGCCAGAAATCGGCGGCCCGATGCTGCTCGGTGCGGTCGGCCAACTGCAGTTCGAGGTCGTGCAGCACCGCCTGAAGACCGAGTACGACGCCGACATTCGCCTCGAAGGCTGCCAGTACACCGGCGCGCGATGGATCACCGCCGATACGCCTGCCGAACTGCGCACCTTCGTCGATGCCTATCCGGCACGCATGGCGCGCGACGCGGCCGACACGCTCGCCTTCCTGTGCACTTCGCCCTATGACGTTCGGCTCGCGCAGGAACGCTTTCCGAAAATTCATTTCCACCCCTTGCGGGAGCATGCCGGCCTCGCGCTGCAGACGGCGGGCTGATGCGCACGCCCACATTGGATGCTGCCCAGCAGCGGATGCAGCCACTGAATCAATGGCCCCGGCAACCGCGGCGACAGTTGGTTGGCGTGTTCACTGACATCGACGACACGCTGACAACGGAAGGCGCGATCACGCAAGACGCCTTGCGGTCCATGGCCGCACTGAAGGCCGCAGGATTGCATGTGGTGGCGGTGACGGGCCGCCCCGTCGGCTGGAGTGAGCCTTTCGCCACTGCATGGCCCATCGATGCGATCGTTGCTGAGAACGGCGCGGTCGCTCTCGTGCCGTCTGCCACTGGCGAACTTGAAAAGCGCTACCAGCAAGACGCGGCCACGCGCGAGCGCAACTTCAAGCGCATGCAGGACGTGCTGGCGCGCATCGAGCGTGAAATTCCGGGCGCGCAACGAGCCACGGACTCCGCCGGACGCGAATGCGACATTGCCATAGACCACAGCGAATTCACAAGTCTCAGCGATTCGCAAATTGCCTCCGTCGTCGCACTGATGCAAAGCGAGGGCATGCACGCGACGGTGAGCAGCATTCACGTCAACGGCTGGTATGGCGACCACAACAAACTGGCCGGCGCCCGCTGGATCGTGCGCGAACTCTGGAACCGCAGCCTGGACCTGGAGATGTCTCGCTGGGCCTATGTCGGCGACTCAACCAACGACGCACTCATGTTCCAACACTTTGAACACAGCATCGGCGTCGCCAACGTCCGACGCTTCGAGGCCGCATTGCCGCATCTCCCCCGCTACGTCGCAACTCACGAGCGAGGCGCCGGCTTCGCAGAAGCCGCGGCCGCAGTGCTCAGCGCGCGCGACACCACCCTTCAGTAGTGCGGCGGTAACTCGTCCCGCAGGTTGCGCGATCCACCCCCTGCGCTCCCCTCCGGAATCTGTTGCCGAAGCTGCGCCACCTGCAGCAATAGCGCATCGATCTGTTGCTGTTGCCGATAAATAGTCAGATTCAGCTGATCCAGCAAATCCTCAGTAAAGCTGGCCTTGATCTCCAACTCGTCCAGCCGGCGGTCCGCATCGCGCAAATTTTCCATTCCGCCATTGGACCTGAAATCTCAAGCGCTCCGCCCCCTCTGGAGGCACAGCCCCATCCCAGAGCCGCCGCGGAACCGGCTCCGCCGGGCCGCCAGCGGCGCCCCCGGTAGGGGGTAGGCGAAGCGACACGAAGTGCGCGCAGCCTGGGGGCGAGCTCAATGCGCCAGGATCTTGTTCAAGAAGTCCTTCGTTCGCGACTGCCTGTTTTCCGGATGCCCGAAGAACTCGTCCTTCGAGCAGTCCTCAAGGATCCTGCCACCCACGTCGATGAAGATCACGCGGCTCGCAACCTTGCGGGCGAATCCCATTTCGTGCGTGACCACCATCATGGTCATGCCTTCCTTGGCGAGCGCGACCATGACGTCGAGCACCTCGCCCACCATCTCCGGGTCGAGCGCGGAGGTCGGCTCGTCGAACAGCATCACGATCGGATCCATGCTCAGCGCGCGGGCGATCGCCACGCGCTGCTGCTGACCGCCGGAAAGCTGACCCGGAAATTTGTCCTTGTGCGCCATCAGGCCCACGCGGTCCAGCATCTTGAGGCCGCGGGTCTTTGCTTCGTCGGCGCTTCGGCCGAGCACCTTGATCTGCGCGATCGTCAGGTTCTCGGTCACCGAAAGGTGGGGAAAGAGTTCGAAGTGCTGGAACACCATGCCGACCTTCGAGCGCAGTTGCGGAAGATTGGTCTTGGGGTCATGAAGCGGAATGCCATTGACCGTGATCTCGCCCTTCTGGAAAGGCTCCAGCGCATTCACGGTTTTGATCAGCGTGGACTTGCCGGAGCCCGAAGGGCCGCACACCACCACCACGTCGCCCTTGGCGATGCTCACGGAGCAGTCGTTGAGCACCTGCACGGGCCCATACCACTTAGAGACGTTCTTGATTTCAATCATTTTGTCGGGCATCTTTTTTCTCCTTCAGCGGATGATGGCGATCTTCTTGTGGAGCATCTTGACCAGACGCGAGAGCGAATAGCAGAGCACGAAATAGACGACCGCGGCCAACAGATAAGACTCCACGGGCCGCCCGAAATTCTTCGCGACGGTGTCGAAGCCCTTGAACAGATCGTAGGCGCCGATGGCATAGACGAGCGAGGTGTCCTGGAACAGGATGATCGTTTGCGTCAGCAGCACCGGCAGCATGTTGCGGAAGGCCTGCGGCAGGATCACCAGCTTCATGTTCTGGCTGTAGGTCATGCCCACGGCCTGGCCTGCGAAGACTTGGCCGCGCGGAATCGACTGTATGCCGGCGCGCATGATTTCGCTGAAGTAAGCAGCCTCGAACGCAATGAACGTGATGATGGCCGAATATTCGGCACCGACCGGTCGTCCGATCATGTTCGGCACCAGCAGGAAGAACCACAGGATCATCATCACCAGCGGAATGCTGCGCATGCCGTTGACGTAGATGGCTGCGGGGACGTCCAGCCATTTCTTGCCCGAAAGCCGCATCAGCGCCAGCAAGGTGCCGAAGACGATGCCCCCGGCAGTCGAAACGACCGTCAGGAACACGCTGAAGTAGAAGCCCTTGAGCAAATAGCTGCTGACGGTGGCCCACGTAAAGAATGAAAGATCGAGATTCATCTCAGTGGCCTCCCGTTCCGCCGGCCACCACGAAGCCAGGCACGCGGACCCTCTTCTCGACCCAGGCCATGATCCGGTTGATGATCATTGCCGAGATGATGTAGAGCACCGTCACCGCCAGGTACATCTCGGACACGCGCGAAGTCTCTTCGCCGGCCTGCATCGCAAACTGGATCATCTCGGGAATCGACACCGCGAAAGCGACCGACGAATTCTTGAAGATGTTCATCGATTCGCTGGTGAGCGGCGGAATGATGATGCGATATGCCATCGGCAGAATCACGTAGCGGTAGTACTGCGGCGTGGTAAAGCCCATCGCCATGCCCGCGTAGCGCTGCCCCTTCGGCAGCGCCTGGATGCCCGAGCGCAACTGCTCGGCGATGCGCGACGACGTGAAGAAGCCAAGCGCGAAGACCACCAGCAGAAATGGCGGTACGCCCGCAAAGACCGGAAAGATCTTCGGCACCACGTGGTACCAGAGAAAGATCTGCACCAGCAGTGGAATATTGCGAAACAGTTCGACCCAGGCGTTGCCGATGCGGACCAGCCAAGGGCTGTTCGGCAGCGTGCGAATCACGCCCACGATGGAGCCGATCACCAAGGCCACGACCAAGGAGCAAAGCGACACTGCGACCGTCCAGCCCCAGGCGGAGACCAGCCATTGCCAATACGTCGGAATCTTGCCGCCCGGGTCTTCCAGGAATACTTGCCAATCCCAATTTCCCATCGGACCTCCTCAGGCCTTTATTGCCAATTTGATTCTTGAAAACAAACGCCCGCCGCAAGGGGCGGGCGTCTGATGTCAGTGCATGCCGATCACTTGGCGACGTACGCTTCCATCGGCTTGTTGTTCGGGTTCGCCCAAGCGTTCTTGGTCGCTTCCGACATCGGGAGGCCGACCTTGGTGTTGGTCGGCGGGATCGGCTGCATGAACCACTTGTCGTACAGCTTGGCCAGCGAGCCGTCGGCGATCTGGCGCTTGATGCTGTCGTCGACCGCCTTCAGGAAGGCCGGATCATCCTTGCGGACCATGCACGCGATCGGCTCGACCGACAGCGCTTCGCCAACGATCTTGAAATCGGCTGGGTTCTTCGACTTGGAAATGTTGCCGGCGAGGATCTGGCCATCCATCACGAAGGCGTCGGCGCGGCCGGATTCGAGCAGCAGGAAGCTGTCCGCGTGGTCCTTGCCCATCACTTCCTTGAAGTCGATGCCCTGTGCGCGTTCGTTCTTGCGCAGCGTCTGCACCGACGTTGTGCCGGTGGTGGTGGCCACGTTCTTGCCGTTCAGGTCCTTGATCGAGTTGATGCCGGAGTTGGCCTTGACGGCGATCCGCACTTCCTCGACGTAGGTGGTCACGGCGAAAGCCACGTCCTTCTGGCGGGTCGCGTTGTTGGTGGTCGAGCCGCATTCGAGATCGACCGTGCCGTTCTGCACCAGGGGGATGCGGTTCTGCGAAGTGACCAGTTGGCGCTTGATGTCCAGCTTGGGCAGGCCCAACTGCTTCTGGATGTCGGCCAGGATGCGTTCGGACATCTCGGTGTGGAAGCCGACGAACTTGCCGTCGCCGATCGTGTAGGCCAGCGCACCGGACGAGTCGCGCACGCCCATGGTGACAGTGCCGGTCGACTTGATCTTCGCGAGGGTGTCATTGGCCTGTGCGAACGCTCCGCTCATGGCGAGCGCCAATGCGGCCAATGCCAATACCTGCTTCTTCATAGAAATACTCCTGAGTGCTTAAAGGTAGGTCGGGATTCTAGACATTCACATTCTGCGGGATACCGGGACCAACCCGGTGCGCGACGCACCGGCGTCGAACGCTTCCAGCGTGCAGGAGTGCCGCGTTGGTGCGCCCAACGCGTCGCGCATCGGCACTCTTGCTTAAGCAGCCTTTGTGCCCAGTTCTGCGCCGGGACTGTAATGGAGCCGGATATCTCGCGCCAATGCCGTATGCGGCTGCCGACATGCCTCGGGCTTATAGATTTGTGCAGCGCACAACAACGCACAGCCGTGCACAACCGACGGGCCCCTGGGGCAGGTCTCAACGCGGCTGCGTACCGACCAGGTAAGCCCAGAGCGCTTCGACCGTGCCCTTGGCCTGCGGCGAAGGCGCGTCATTCTTGCCGTTGCGGCCGACGGCCTTGGCAGGTGCGGCGGGGCGCTCGCGATAGGCACGGATCTCCATGGTGGCTTCGAGCCGATCGATTTCAGGCGGCAGCGCACTCACCAACGTGCGGGCACGGGCTTCTTTCCGGACCGCACTCTGCGGCAGGAAGGCAATGCCGTGACCTTCCAGCGCCATGACCTTGAGCCCTTCGGCCATGTCGGTTTCGTACACCCGATCGAGATGAATGGCCGTGCCGGATTCCTTGAGCAACTGGTCGACCACGCGGCCCAGGTACGCACCCGGCGCATAGCCGAGATACGGCAGCGGCTGCCCGGCACGCCCCGGCAGGCGAAAACGCGGTGCGCCGTCAGCGTCCGGCTTGACCCATGGCGCGACCACCTCCTCACCAAGGCTCACCATTTCATAGCGCGTGGCATCGAGCGGCAGGGGTTGCGAGGGATGGTGATAGGCGATCAGCAGATCGCAGCTGCCCTCCACCAGCCGCAGAACGGCGTCGTGCACATTCAGAGCGATCAGCCGGCTCTTCATCGGCCCGAACTGTTCGCGCAGGCTCGTGACCCAGGACGGAAAAAAAGTGAAGGCCAACGTGTGCGGAACGGCGAACTCGATCACATCCTGGCCCGCCGCCGAATGGCCTCGCAACATGGCGCGCGTGCTCTGCAAAGCCTGCAGCATCTCGATGGCTTGTCCGTACAGCGTCTGCCCTGCGGGCGTCAGGCGCGTCGGGTAGGAACTCCGATCGACGAGGTCGGTGCCGGCCCAACCTTCCAGCGCCTGGATGCGGCGGGAAAAGGCAGGCTGTGTCACGTGGCGCAACTGCGCCGAGCGGCTGAAACTGCGCGTCTCGGCCAGGCTGACGAAGTCTTCAAGCCACTTGGTTTCCATGATTCCATTATGCGAGCGCTGCGACATACTTCGGCGCTCCACTCCTATCACGCTTGCCATGAAACCCAACGAGATCCTCGAAGTCGATGCGACGAGTCTCTCGCGTCGGATAGCAGCGCGAGAGGTGTCGTGCCGCGAGTTGATGGCGGCCTCCCTGGCGCGAATCGACGCTTTGAATCCGCGCTTCAACGCCATCGTTTCGCTGCGCGATCCGGAGCAGTTGCTTGCCGAAGCGAACGAGCGGGATGCCCAACTCGCGCGCGGCGAACGGCTCGGCTGGATGCACGGATTTCCGCTCGCCGTGAAGGACCTGAGCCACGCAGCGGGGCTGCCGACCTCCATGGGCTCGCCGTTGGCGCCGCGTTCGCCATCGCGAGTGGACAGCCTGCACGTGGCACGCGCCCGCAGCGCCGGCGCCATCGTGATCGCCAAGACGAACACGCCGGAATTCGGGTTGGGCTCGCACACCTACAACACAGTTTTCGGAACAACGCTCAACGCCTATCAACCCACGCTGTCCGCCGGCGGCAGCAGCGGCGGCGCGGCCGTGGCGCTGGCGCTGGGCATGCTGCCGGTGGCTGATGGCAGCGACATGGGCGGCTCTCTTCGCAACCCAGCGGCCTTTAACAATGTGATCGGCTTCCGGCCCTCCCGCGGGCGTGTGCCGGGGTCGCCCGACGACGAACTGTTCATGCAGCAACTCGGCTGCGAAGGGCCAATGGCGCGCACTGTGGAAGACGCCGCGCGCCTTCTCGCCGTGCAGGCGGGCTTTGATAATCGCGTTCCGCTGTCATTGCAAGACAAGCTCCCTTCACCAGACACTCTGCAGCTCGAAGGAGAAGTGAAGGGTCTTCGCATCGGCTGGCTAGGCAGCGTCTGGCCCGATCTGCCACTCGCTCCCGGCGTACGCGAACTCTGCGAGCATGCGCTGCAGACCTTCCATGACCTTGGCTGCACCGTCGAGCCGCACCAACTGGATGTGGCGCGCGACCAGAACTGGACCGCATGGCTGCGCCTTCGCCAGTTGCTGGTGGGCGGCAAGCTGGGCGCGGCGTTCGCCGACCCGGCGTTGCGCGAAAAGCTCAAGCCCGAAGCGCAATGGGAAGTCGAGCAGAGCTTTCAGCTCGATGCTGCGGCGCTGTACCAGGCGTCGTTGTATCGATCGAACGTCTACCGCGCGTTCGTCCGCGCCTTCGAGAGTTTCGATTTCGTGGTGGCACCGACAGCACAGGTCTTTCCCTTTGACGCCAAGCTTGCGTGGCCCGCCCAGGTCGGCAACGTGCAGAGCGATACCTACCACCGCTGGATGGAAATCGTCACGCCTTTCACGCTCGCCGGGCTGCCCACGCTCAATGTCCGCGCAGGTTTTGGCGAAGGCGGTCTGCCGATGGGCCTGCAGATTGCCGGGCCGATCCACCGCGACCTTGCGGTGCTGCGGCTGGGCGACGCCTATGACAAGGCATGCGGCTGGGGCGCCATCCGGCCCTCCGCCCTGGACGAGCTGCCGACTTAGATCGGCGAAACGACGCCCCGCCCGGCGAAGTGCCCTTCGGCGTTTTCCATGAAGCGGTTGACCGATGCTTGCGTCGCCTCCGGCGACCAGCCGGCCATGTGCGGCGTCAGCAGGACGTTCTCGAGCCCGACAAGCGGTTCCGGGCGCTGCGGCTCGCTCTCATAGACATCCAGACCGGCGCCGGCTATGCGGTTGTCCCGCAGCGCCGCCGCTAGGGCTTCGGTGTCGACCACGCTCCCACGCGAGACGTTCACCAGGAAGCCTTGCGGGCCGATCGCATCGAGGATCCGGTCATTGACCAGATGCCGCGTACCCGGGCCGCCGGGGGTGGCGACCACCAGCATGTCCGCCCATTCGGCCAAAGCCTGAAGGCTGTCGAAGTAGCGGTGGTCCGCGCCTTCTCTCGGCTTGCGGTTGTGATAGCCGATCTCCATGTCGAAGCCCGCGGCGCGCTTGGCGATCTTCTGGCCGATGGTGCCGAGGCCGAGGATGCCCAGCTTCTTGCCCGACACATTGGGTGGATGCGGAATCACCTCGCGCCAGACGCCTTCGCGGCACAGCCGATCCAGGGTGCGGATGCGGCGCACGATGCCGATGAGCAGCCCGAACGCGTGGTCCGCCACACAGTCGTCGTTGGTGCCGGCGCCGTTGGCGGTTGCGATACCGCGTGCGCGCGTGACTTCGAGTGGGACGCCTTCGTAGCCCGCGCCCATGCAACAGACGAGTTCGAGCTTCGGCATCGCCGCAATTTCCTCGGGCGTGATGCCGATGACGCCGATGGTCAGCAATGCGCGGAACTTGCTGCCGTGCGATGCGATGGCCGCGGCGCGCTGCTCCGGAGTGGGCGCGTAGGTCAGGTCGTAGACGGCTCCAATCTGCGCTTGGTGGGCACTCGAAAGGCTGTTGAGCACCAAAAGAGGAATCTTCCCGGACATTCAAATCACTCCTGAAAACAAATCACAGCACGGGCTCCGCCGCCTCGATTTTTTGCAATCTCCACATCTGCGCGTACTTGCCCTGCTTTGCCAGCAAGTCGGCATGCGTGCCGCGCTCGACGATCACACCGCTTTCGAGCACGAGAATCTCATGCGCATCGACCACTGTCGAAAGCCGGTGCGCAATCACGAGCGTGGTCTTGTTGCGCGCGGTGCTCTTGAGTTCGGACTGGATCGCCCGCTCGTTGGCCGAATCCAGCGCGGAGGTCGCCTCGTCAAAGATCACGATCGGCGGATTCTTCAGCAGCGTGCGCGCGATCGCAACGCGCTGCTTTTCGCCACCCGAGAGCTTGAGCCCGCGTTCGCCCACGGGCGTTTCATAGCCCTTGGGCGTGTGCACGATGAAGTCGTGGATCCGTGCGGCGCGCGCGGCTTCTTCCACCTCCTCGCGACTGGCGCCCGGCCGGCCATAGGCGATGTTGTATTCGACCGTGTCATTGAAGAGCACCGTGTCCTGCGGGACGATGCCGATCGAATGCCGAACGCTCGCCTGGGTCACCTGGCGAATGTCCTCTCCGCCTATCGTGATGCGGCCCTGCTGCACGTCATAGAAGCGATAGAGCAGCCGTGCCATCGTCGACTTGCCCGATCCCGAAGGTCCGACCACCGCCACGGTCTGCCCCGCCGGAATTTCGAAGCTGACGTTCTTGAGGATCGGCCGCGCGGGCTCGTAGGCAAAGCTCACGTTTTCGAAGCGCACGGTCGAATCGAGGCCCGCCAGCGGCTTCGCCCCGGGCGCATCGCGCACTTCGCGCTCTTTTTCAAGCAGCACGAACATCTTGTCGAGATCGGTCAGGCTCTGCTTGATCTCGCGATAGATCACGCCCAAGAAGTTCAGCGGGATGTAGAGCTGGATCATGAAGGCATTGACCATCACCAGGTCGCCCAGCGTCATGCGTCCGTCGACCACGCCCTGCGTCGCACGGTAGAGCATCGCGACGAGGCTGACGGCAATCAGGCACTGCTGCCCTGCATTGAGCATGCTCAGGGTGGTCTGGCTCTTGACCGCCGCCTTGCGGTAGCGCTCCAGACTCTCGTCGTAGCGTCCGGCTTCGAAGTCTTCGTTATTGAAGTACTTGACGGTCTCGTAGTTGAGCAGCGAATCGACCGCATGGCTTTGCGCCTTCGAGTCGAGTTCGTTCATCGTCTTGCGGAACTTGGTCCGCCACTCGGTCACCGTGACGGTGAAGGCGATGTAGACCACCAGTGCAGCCAGCGTGATCCAGACGAAGCCGGAGTCGAATTTCACGCCCAGCACCGACAGCACGAGCGTCAGTTCGATGATGGTCGGCACGATGCTGTAGAGCGACATCGAGATCAGCGAATGCACACCGCGCGTACCTCGCTCGATGTCGCGCGTCATGCCGCCGGTCTGGCGCTCCAGGTGAAAGCGCAGGCTCAGCGCATGAAGATGGCGAAAGACTTCGAGCGAAATGCTGCGCGCCGCGCCCTCGGTGGCCTTGGCGAAGACCAACTCGCGCAGTTCATTGAAGACTGCCGTCGAGAGCCGCAGCAGTCCATACGCCAGGAGGAGCCCCATGGGAACCACCAGCAGCGACGCGGCGCTGCCGGGCTTGATCGACATTGCATCGACCAGGTTCTTGAGCAGCACCGGCACGCCGACATTGGCAACCTTGGCGCCGATCATGAAGGCAAGCGCCGCCATGACCCGCCATTTGTAGTTCCAGAGGTAAGGAAAGAGCCTTCGCAGGGTCGCCCAGTCAGAGCGATCGCTGCGGGCCGGCTGGCTGGCCGAGACGTGGTGGTGTGAAGAAATGGCTTCGCCGCTTCGGCGCATGGGAGACAATCGTGGCTGTTATTTGATCCAGATTGTGCCCATGTCCGCTTCTTCCAGTGCCAATGTGGCTGCCAAGCTCAAAAGCCTTCCGGCCGACATGGAACTCGTGCTCAAGGTCATCCCGATGCCGGCCGACTGCAACGCCAATGGCGACATCTTCGGCGGCTGGGTCATGGCGCAGTGCGACCTTGCGGGTTCGGTCATCCCGGCCCGCTATGCCAAAGGCCGGATGGCGACCGTCGCCGTCAATGAATTCGTCTTCAAGCAGCCGGTGCGGCTGGGCGACATCCTCTCGTTCTATTCGAAGCTGGACCGTATCGGACGCACTTCCGTCACCGTGACAGTCGAAGTCTTTGCCGAGCGCTTCAAGGCGCAGGGCGAATACATCAAGGTGACCGAGGCCACCTTTACCTATGTCGCCATCGACGACAACGGCCGCCCACGGCCCATCGCCACGGACTGATCAAAGGTCCTTGAAATCAGGGCGGCGCTTTTCCATGAAGGCGCTGAACGCCTCGCGCGCCGCGGGTTCGCGCAGCATGCGGCCGAAGCTCTGGGCCTCCTCGCCGATGCGCTCCAGCAGTGCGGCCTGCTGCGACTTCTTCATCAGGCGCTTGGTTTCGATCAACGCGCTCAGAGGCTTCGCCGCCAGTTTGCGCGCCTGTGCCTGGGCAATGCTGTTGGCTTCGGTCGGCGGCACGACGCGATTGACCAAGCCGACCTCGAGCGCCGCTTCGGCCATGAAAGGCTCTCCCAGCAGCAATGCCTCGGCGGCGCGGTGATATCCAAACATCTGCGGCACCAGCAAGCTCGATGCCGCTTCGGGGCACAAGCCGAGGTTGACGAAAGGCATCGAGAACGCCGCGTTGTCGCCGGCATAGACGAGGTCGCAATGGAACAACATCGTCGTACCGATGCCCACTGCCGGACCGCAGACGGCGGCCACGATCGGCTTCGGGAAAGCCACGATCCCGCGCAGGAAGCGGAACACCGGCGAGTCCTGCGTCGAAGGCGGCGCATTGAGAAAGTCGCCGATGTCGTTGCCGGCACTGAAGATGGTGGCATCGCCCTGGATCAGCACGGCACGCACCGCGCTGTCCTGCTCGGCCTTGGCCAGCGCGTCGGCCAGTTCGCCGTACATCGCGCTGGTGATCGAATTCTTCTTGTCGAGGCGATTGAAGGTGAGTGTCATCACACCGGCTTCGGTGTGGACGAGGATGTCGCTCATGATGGGTCCTTGCAAAAAAATGGGTCAGGCGGCGAGCGCCTCGCGCACGAAATCGAGCCTGTCCTGGCCCCAGAACATCTGGTCGCCGACGAACATGGTGGGCGCGCCGAACACGCCGCGCTCCACCGCCTCCTGGGTGACCGCCTTGAGGCGGTCTTTCACGTCCTGCGCGTTGGTCAGCGCGAGCAGTTTCGCAGCGTCGAAGCCCGCCTCCTGCAACACGGCGCCGACGATTGCAGCGTCGTTCAGGTTGCGCGGCTCGACCCACATGGCGCGATAGACCGCATCGACATAGGCCTGGAAGCGTTCCGGCTCATGCATCTGCATGCCCGTGGCGCCCCGCATCAACACGAGCGTGTTGATGGGGAAGTGAGGGTTGAACTTGATCGGCACCTTGTAGCGACGCGCAAAGCGCGCAAAGTCAGTGAAGATGTAGGGCGCCTTGGCCGGGATCGTTGCCGGCGAATGATTGCCCGTGGCCTGGAACACGCCACCCAGCAGCATCGGCTTCCAGACCAGTTCCGCACCTGCATCGGCGCAAATTTTCGGCAACTGCGTGGCCCCGAGGTAAGAGGCCGGGCTGCCGAAGTCGAAATAGAAGTCGACGGATCGCGCGGTCATGTTCGATCACTCCTTGAAGTAGACGATCTGGTTGCTGGTAGCCAGCAAGGCGCCCGTTTCGCTCCAGAGTTGGGCGGCCTGATCGAAGTAGCCATTGCGAAACTGCTGTCCGGTGGCGCGCCCCAGCAGGTAGCCGCTGCCGACCTGGTCGAGCAACGCGGAATCGGTGTGGAAATAGGTCGTGATCGATACCGTGCCGATCGGCACCGGCGTGGCACGCCGAAGCCAGACTCGAGGATAGAACGTATCGCTCAATGCGGCGAGCGATGCGAAATCCAGCGGGCGCGGTGCATCGTCGCGCAGCCACATCAGCGTTTCACTATGGTCACCGGTACCGTCCCATTTCGTGGGGATGACGCCCTTGATGGGGCGCATCTCATACCGCTGGAGCCATTCCACCTTGGCTGGACCGATGGTGAGGCGCGGCACCGCCTCCGGAGAAGGCACGTCGGGCATCGGCAAGTCGTTGGCACCCCAAGTCTCGCGGCGCACTGCCGTGACCACCGTCCCTGTCGTCGTGACGTGCCGCCTGCCGTCCGTGTCGGCCTGGGTCATCTCGACGGTCCAGTGCTGCGTCGAGCGATTGGTGCGCACTGGAATGGCAAGCACCTCGAACTCGCCCGCACCTGACGCGGCGGCATAGTTCACCGTCAGCGCGACGGGCTCGCCTAGCAACTCAGGATGCCGCAACACGGCCTGCAGCATCACCGCTGCGGTCGTGCCGCCGAATGGCCCGACCATGTTCCAGTAGTCCTGGCTGGTCGCGCCGGTGAAGAGCCCCGCGCGGATGTCGCTGTGCGTCAGCGCGAGGGCCTTGTCGAGGGGATGTGTGTTCATGGCGCGAGTTTGCCTCCGTGTCAACGAGTCGTGCAGTCGTGTGGGAGACGCCTGCTACTGCTCACAAACCCTCAGGCATCAGACGCGCTCGAAGATCCCTGCCGCGCCCTGCCCCATGCCCACGCACATCGTGACCATGCCGTACTTCAGCTTGTTGCGCTGCAGCGCGTGCACCACGGTCGCGGAGCGGATAGCGCCGGTCGCGCCCAGCGGATGCCCGAGCGCAATGGCGCCGCCCATCGGGTTGACCTTGGCCGGGTCGAGGCCCAGCGTGTTCATCACGGCAATGGACTGCGCCGCGAAGGCTTCATTGAGTTCGATCCAGTCGATGGCGTCCTGCGTCAGCCCGGCGTAGCGCAATGCCGCAGGGATGGCCTCGATCGGGCCGATGCCCATGATGTGCGGCGGCACGCCCTTGCTCGCAAAGCTTACAAATCGCGCGAGCGGTTTCAGGTCGAACTGCTTGCAAGCCTTCTCGCTGGCCAGGATGAGCGCGCCGGCGCCATCGGAAGTCTGCGAACTGTTGCCAGCCGTCACCGTGCCGCGTGCAGCAAACACGGTTCGCAGCCTGGCGAGGCCTTCGATCGACGTGTCGAGACGCGGACCTTCGTCGAGGCTGACCGTGCGGGCCTTCGAGATGACTTCGCCCGTCTCGAGGTTGGGCATGCGGTCGGTCACTTGGATCGGGGTAATCTCGGCGCTGAAATCGCCAGCCTTCTGCGCAGCCAGCGCGCGCTGGTGCGATTGCAGCGCGAACGCATCCTGCGCTTCGCGGCTGACCTTCCATTGCTGCGCCACTTTTTCTGCCGTGAGGCCCATCCCGTAGGCGATGCCCACGTCGCCGTCGCGCTCGAAGATCGACGGCGACAGCGAGGGCGAGTTGCCCATCATCGGCACCATGCTCATGCTTTCGACGCCGGCCGCGATCATCAGCTCCGCTTCGCCGACGCGGATGCGATCCGCCGCCATCTGCACGGCCGAGAGGCCGGATGCGCAGAAACGGTTGACCGTGATCCCGCCGATGCTGTTGGGCAGGCCCGCGAGCACCGCGCCGATGCGCGCCACGTTCAGGCCTTGCTGCGCCTCGGGAATCGCGCAACCGCAGATGATGTCCTCGATCGCCTTCGGATCGAGCCCCGGCACGGCGGCGAGCGCTGCCTTCAGCGTGGTCGCGAGCAGGTCATCGGGACGGTAGTTGCGAAAGTACCCGCGATGCGATTTACCGATTGGCGTGCGGGTGGCGGAGACGATGTAGGCGTCTTGAATTTGTTTGCTCATGATGTCTGTCCTTAGTTCCGCACGGGCTTGCCGGTGCTGAGCATGCCCATGATTCGCTCTTGCGTCTTGGGATGCACGATGAGCGAGCAGAAAGCCTTGCGCTCGAGCGTCATCAGGTATTCCTCGGTCACGAGCGAGCCGGCGTCGACGTCGCCGCCCGTCACCACTTCGGCGATCAGGCTGGCGATGTGGAAGTCGTGCGCGCTGATGAACCCGCCGTCGCGCATGTTGACCAACTGGCCCTTGATGGTGGCTGCTCCACTGCGGCCCGCTACCTTGAAGGTGCGGCGCAGCGGCGGGCGCCATCCGGCGTCGGCCATGGACCTGGCCTGCTGCAAGGCGACGTAGAGCAGTTCATCCTTGTTCGGCACGATGATGTCGCTGTCCAGCAGATAGCCGAGCTTCTTCGAATCGAGCGCGCCCGTGCCGACCTTCGCCATGGCCGCTGCTGTGAAGCCTTCCGTCAGGAAGGGCAGCAAGTCGGTGCCGGTCGAGGCTGCCGCGTTTTCTGCGGCGCGGCGTGCGATGTAGGTCAGACCGCCCGCGCCCGGGATGAGGCCGACACCCACTTCCACGAGCCCGATGTAGCTTTCCATCGCTGCGACGCGCTTTGCCGAGTGGACCGCGAGTTCGCAGCCGCCGCCCAGTGCCATGCCGCGAACGGCGGAGATCACCGGCACGCTGGCGTAGCGAATCTTGAGCATGACGTTCTGGAGTTCTTGCTCGGCCGATTCGACCGCACCGATGCCTGCGACCACAAAGGCGGGGAGCATGGCTTGCAGATCGGCGCCGACAGAGAAGACCTCGTCGGGCGACCAGATGACCATCGCCTTGTATTCCTTCTCGGCAAGCTCGACGCCCGCGGCCAAAGCTTCGGCGACGTCCGGGCTGATGGCGTGCATCTTCGAATGGATGCTGGCGATGAGCACTTCGCCGTCGAGCGTCCAGAGGCGCACGTCGCCTTCGTCCTGGATCGTGGTGCCGGCCTGGTTCGCGTCCGGAGCATTCGCGCCGAGAACGCTTTCAGGGAACAGCTGCCGCGCGTGCACCGGCAAACGGCGCCGCGCGACGAAGCGGCTCTGCGAGGCACTCCACGAGCCTTCGGGCGTATGCACGCCGCCGGCTTCGGCCACCGGGCCCTCGAAGACCCACTTCGGCAGCGGTGCGGTCGACAGCGCCTTGCCTGCATCGATGTCTTCCTGAATCCAGGTGGCGACCTGCTTCCAGCCCGCTTCCTGCCAGAGCTCGAACGGCCCCTGCTTCATGCCGAAGCCCCAGCGCATGGCGAAGTCGATGTCGCGCGCGCTTTCGGCGATGGTCGCGAGGTGAACCGCCGCATAGTGAAAGCTGTCGCGCAAAATCGCCCACAGGAACTGGCCCTGGGCGCCTTCGCTCTCGCGCAGGAGCTTCAGTCGCTCGGGAGCCGGTTTTTTGAGCATGCGTCCGTAGACTTCGTCCGCCTTGTCGCCCGAAGGCACGTATTCGCCCTTGGCAAGATCGAAGCGCAGGATGTCGCGACCGGCCTTCTTGAAGAAGCCGGCCTTGGTCTTCTGGCCGAGATTGCCGAGTTCGAGCAGCTTGGCAAGCACTGGCGGCGTCGCGAAGTTCGCATAGAACGGATCGCTCTTTTCGTCGAGGTTGTCTTGCAGCGTCTTGACCACGTGCGCCATCGTGTCGAGGCCCACCACGTCCGCCGTGCGGAAGGTACCCGAGCTGGCGCGGCCGAGTTTCTTGCCGGTGAGGTCGTCCACCACGTCGGACGTGAGGCCGAACTTCTCGACTTCCTTCAGCGTGGCCAACATGCCGGCGATGCCGACGCGATTGGCGATGAAGTTGGGCGTGTCGTGCGCGCGCACCACGCCCTTGCCGAGCGTGCTGGTGACAAAGGCTTCGAGCTCATCGAGCACCCTCGGCTCTGTGGTCGGTGTGTTGATCAGCTCGACCAGGAACATGTAGCGCGGCGGATTGAAGAAGTGAATGCCGCAGAAATGCGGCTTGAGCGCTTCCGGCAGCGCTTCGCTGAGCTTCGTGATCGACAGGCCCGATGTGTTCGAAGCAAGGATGGCGTGCTTTGCCACATGCGGCGCGATCTTCTTGTAGAGATCGAGCTTCCAGTCCATGCGCTCGGCAATCGCTTCGATCACGAGGTCGCATTCGCCGAGCTTGGCAAGATCGTCCTCGTAGTTGGCCTGTTCGATCAGGCCAGCATCGGCCACGTCGCCGAGCGGCGCAGGCTTGAGCTTCTTGAGATTGTCGATCGCACGAGAGACGATGCCGTTCTTCGGGCCCTCCTTGGCAGGCAGGTCGAACAGAACGACGGGCACGCGTACGTTGACGAGGTGGGCGGCGATCTGCGCCCCCATGACACCGGCGCCGAGCACGGCGACCTTTTTCACTTGGAATCTGGACATAGCTGGACCTAAAAAAAGGATCGATTGGTTGGTGGAACACCGTGGAACCGGCTCCGCCGGGCCACCGGTGTTGCCCCCTCGAGGGGGGAGGCGGCTACACGAGGTGAGCAAGCAACGGGGGTGGGCTCCTCACATGCGGTTCCAGGTTTGCGTGCGCCAGAACGGCCCGAGGTAGCCGCGCACTTCCAGTTTCTTCCCGCCGTCGATCGGCGTGAAGCTCGCGCGATATTCCTTGCCGTTTTCGGGGTCGAGGATTTTTCCGCCTTCCCACACGTCCTTGCCCTCGGCTTTCTTGCCGCCCCGGATGATCTCCAGACCAGCGATCGGCTTGCCCTTGCGGTCATCGGTGCACTCCTCGCACACGGCGTCAGGCTTTGCATCCTTCCTAAGCGTCTTTTCGATGCGGCCTTGCAGTGCGCCGCCTGATTCGCTGATGCGGATTTCAGCCTTCGCCTCGCCAGTCTTGTCGTCGACGCTGCGCCAAAGCCCGACCGGGCTGACCTGCGCCAATGCCGACGCACTGCCGGCCACGAGGAAAATCACTGCGAGCAGGGATCTCATGGCGTTCAAGCCAGTGCGGCGTCCGTGTTCATGAGCGATGCGGCGCCGGCGCGCGCGGTACGCATCAGGGACGCTGTCTCGGGGAAGAGCTTGGCGAAGTAGAAGCGCGCCGTCTGCAGCTTGGCCTGGTAGAACGGGTCGGTGTTGCCGGCGGCGATCTCGCGCAGCGCCGTGCGCGCCATCAGCGCGAAGAGGTAGCCGAAGACGAAGTGACCGGCAACGCGCAGGTAGTCGACAGCCGCCGCGCCAACTTCGTCCGGGTTCTGGAAGCCCTTGAAGCCGATCTCGGTCGTGAACTTGGTGAGCTGCTCACCTAGCACCGCCACCGGCGTGATGAACTCGCTCATCTTTTCGTTGACGCCCTCTTCTTCCACCAGCTTGCCCACGAGCTTGCCAAACTTCTTCAAGGTCGCGCCGTTGTTGCCCAGCACCTTGCGGCCGAGCAAGTCGAGCGACTGGATGGTGTTGGTGCCTTCATAGATCATGTTGATGCGGTTGTCGCGCACGAACTGCTCCATGCCCCATTCCTTGATGAAGCCGTGGCCGCCGAAGACCTGCATGCAGGCGTTGGTGGAGATGTGCCCGTTGTCGGTGATGAAGGCCTTCACGATGGGGGTGAGCAACGCGACGATTTCTCCCGAGTCCTTGCGCACCTTCTCGTCTGGATGGTTGTGCTCCTTGTCGAGCAGCAACGTGCAGTAGATGGCCAGCGCGCGGCCGCCTTCGGCATAGGCCTTGGCAGTCATCAGCATCTTGCGCACGTCCGGATGCACGATGATCGGATCGGCTTCCTTGTCCTTGGCCTTGACGCCCGAGAGCGAGCGCATCTGGATGCGGTCCTTGGCATAAGCCAGCGCGTTCTGGAAAGCCACTTCGGTCAGGCCGAGCGACTGGTTACCCACACCCAGGCGCGCTGCGTTCATCATCACGAACATCGCGGCCAACCCTTTGTTGGGTTCGCCGACGAGCGTGCCGCTGGCGGCTTCGAGCACCATCTGCGCCGTCGCATTGCCGTGGATGCCCATCTTGTGTTCGAGGCCGCCGCAGTAGATACCGTTGCGGCTGCCGAGCGAGCCGTCGGCGTTCACGTTGAACTTCGGCACCACGAAAAGGCTGATGCCCTTGCTGCCCTTGGGCGCGTCCGGCAGGCGGGCAAGCACGAGGTGGATGATGTTCTCGGCCATGTCGTGTTCGCCGGCCGAGATGAAAATCTTGTTGCCGGTCAGCTTGTAGGTGCCATCGGCCTGCGGCTCGGCCTTGGTGCGCAGCATGCCGAGGTCGGTGCCGCAATGCGGTTCGGTCAGGCACATGGTGCCGGTCCATTCGCCGGTCGTGAGCTTGGGCAGGTAGGTCTTTTTCTGCGATTCAGTGCCGTGCGCCACGAGGGCTTCGTAAGCGCCGTGCGACAGGCCGGGGTACATCGTCCACGCCTGGTTGGCCGAATTGAGCATTTCGTAGATGCACTGGTTCACCACGAAAGGCAGGCCCTGGCCGCCGTAGGCCGGATCGCAGGACAGTGCCGCCCAGCCGCCTTCGACGTACTTCGCGTAGGCGTCCTTGAATCCCTTGGGCGTCCTCACTTCGTGCGTGGTCTTGTCGAGCACACAACCCTCTTCGTCGCCGCTGATGTTGAGCGGGAAGGTCACTTCGGACGCAAATTTGCCGCCTTCTTCGAGCACTGCGTTGATGGTGTCCGCATCGACTTCCGCATGCTTGGGCATCGCCTTGAATTCCTCGGTGACTTTCAGCACCTCGTGCATGACGAATTGCATGTCGCGAAGAGGTGGGGTGTAGGCGGGCATGTAGAGATCTCCGGATTTGAAAGAAGGATTGAAAGAAGGAATTGAGAGAAACAGGAACTGAAAGAACGATGCCGAGCTTGCGGCTCAGGGAACCGTCTTCAAGCGACGCCGCGCCGGGCGGGCGTTCGCGGCGGCAGTCGGAGCGTCGGACGATGCGCAGCGTGCCAGGATGTTGTCGAAACCGACGTTGGCTCGCGCGAGCGAATCGGGAGAGCGCAGAAAGCGCGCTTCGTAGTGCAGCGCCAGGATCAGTGCGTGGATCTCGAATGCGATCTGCTTCTCGTCAGCGTCCTCGCGCAGGTGGCCTTCGGACTTGGCCTGCACGACCGCTCGGTACATCGCGCCAAGCCACGTGTTGACCGAATCAGCGAGAGCGTCGCGCACCGGTCCGGGCCGATCGTCGAATTCGACCGCGCCGCTGATGTAGATGCAGCCCGAGTCGATCTCGGCAGACGTGCGCTTCATCCAGTTGGCAAAGAGCGCGCGCAGGCGCGGCAGTCCGCGCGGGGCATGCAGTGCTGGGTAGAAAACTTCCTGTTCAAAGCGCGAGTGATATTCGCGGACGACAGAAATCTGGAGTTCCTCGCGCGAGCCGAAGTGGGCGAAAACGCCCGACTTGCTCATCTGCGTCACTTCGGCAAGAGCGCCGATCGAAAGCCCTTCGAGGCCGATCTGGGCGGCGAGATTCAACGCCGCATCGATGATGACGGCCTTGGTCTGCTGTCCCTTCTGGGGCGCACGGGCGGACTTGGCGGAAGCGGAGGACACGGGCATTGCGTGGCTTGCAAAATAAAACGAACGATCGTTCTATTTTGCAGGACTTTTCTGTCCTCCGAAAGTGCAAAGACCCGCAACAGTCGCGGGTCTTTTTCTCATCCTGCCCCATTCCATCCTGCTGCTTGGCCTATTGCAGCGTTCCCCAACGCGAAACCGCCGGCTCGGCAGTTGCCCATTTCCAGCCATTCGCGCCTTGGCAAGCAAAGGTCACGAAGCGGGGCTGCGGGATTCCGGCGCTCTTCGCGTCCGCGTCGTCGACCGAAAACACCGCCTCCTTGCAAGCAGCCAGAGGTGTCTTGAAAGCTCGGGCGACGGTGACCTCGCCTTGCGCATTGCCGTAAGGCACGGAGTGCCGAATCTCCCAAGGGCGGCGCTCTCCGATTTCCATCTGGCCGACCACGGACGCGATCTGCGCCTGCTCTTCCTGGCTCAAGTGGCGCATGAACCTGTTGATGGATTCATTCACGCCCGCCTGCACGCCAATACCGACGGCCACGCCCACAGCCGGATTCGAAGCCGCAGCGCCGGACGCCACGCCTGTGACCGCGCCGGCAATGCCGCCGACAGATTTGCAGGCACTCAAAGCCGCAAGACACGCCATCACGGCGGCCAGCTTCAATCCCCCACGCGCAAGGACATCGATGGTCACTGCAACGATCCCCAGCGCTCTGTCGCGGGCTCGGCTGATGCCCAGGCCCAGCGGCTGCCGTTGCGGCAGATGGACGCCACATAGAACTCACTGGCCGGCAGCGCGTTCCTGCCGCTCTGCTCTACCGAAACGACGATCTCCTTGCAGTCGAGCTCGCCGGTACTGATGACACGGCTGACCGTGACGCGGCCGGCTTCTTCGGGTTCGAGCGGAAGCGAAAGCTTCGTCTTCCAAGGCTTGACCTGGCCGATCTTGAGCGGCCCGGCGATCTGCGCAATCTGGTGCTGCGCCTCTGCGTGGATCTTTCGCTGTCCGTACTGAACGCCGGAGCGCGCGATCGCCTGTACGCCGATGCCAATGCCAGCTGCGACGCCAGCGTTGTCCGTGAGCGCACCGGCGATTGCGCCGCCGGCAATACCGGCTCCGGCCGAAGCGCTTTCGCTCAGCAGCGAACCACACCCGCTCAGCGCCATTGCCGAGCTGAATGCGATGAGGCCCGCCAATGCGAGCCGATGGGAATAGAACATTTGAGCGCTGATCCTGACCGAAGAGACTTGGAATCCCGCAAGCGCGACAGACGCGGTTGGAGCGGAATTTCAAGTCTCGTCGATAGAACCAGCGACCTGTTCTCGACAGGAGCGCGACCTTTCTGATTTATCAGTAGGCCATCGCCATACGTAGCGCGTTCAGACGTTCAGAGCTTGAAGGGGACGACTTCCTGCCGTTGCTCTCCGAGACCCTCGATCCCCAGCGTCATGACGTCGCCCTTCTTCAGGAAGAGCGGCGGCTTCATGCCGAGGCCGACGCCCGGCGGCGTGCCGGTCGTGATCACGTCGCCGGGCATCAGGGTCATGAACTGGCTGAGATAGCTCACGATCTTGGCGACGCTGAAGATCATCGTCTTTGTGCTTCCGGTCTGCATGCGCTTGCCGTTAAGGTCGAGCCACATGCCAAGCTTCTGCGGGTTCGGAACATCGTCGCGCGTCACCAACCACGGACCGATCGGGCCGAAGGTGTCGCAGCCCTTGCCCTTGTCCCAGGTGCCGCCGCGCTCGATCTGGTATTCGCGCTCGCTGACATCGTTGATGGTGCAGTAGCCGGCCACGAAATTCAGCGCGTCCTTTTGCGACACATAGCGTGCGCGTGCGCCGATCACCACGCCCAGTTCGACTTCCCAGTCGCTCTTGACGGAGTTCTTGGGCAGCATGACGGCATCGTCAGGACCCTGGATGCAGCTGATGGCCTTCATGAAGACCACCGGCTCAGCCGGAATCGGGAGGCCCGATTCGGCCGCATGGTCGGCATAGTTGAGACCGATCGCGATGAACTTGCCGACGTTCGCAACCGGACAACCCAAGCGTGGCTTGCCCCTGACCAGCGGCAGCTTGTCGACCTTCGCCCGGCGCAGCTTGGCGATGGCGGCGTCGCCCAACTGCTCCGGGCCGATGTCCTTGACCAAGCCGCTGAGATCGCGCAGTTTGCCGTCTTCATCGATGAGGCCCGGCTTTTCCTTGCCCGGATTGCCATAGCGAACGAGTTTCATCAGTCAGTCCTTTCAGTTGCATGCATCAATAGGTCGAACGGCCACCCGAGAGGTCGAACACCGCGCCCGTGGAAAATGAACAATCCTCGGTGCAAAGCCACGCGACCATCGCCGCGATTTCCTCGACCTTGCCGAAGCGGCCCATCGGGATCTTCGACAACATGAACGCGATGTGCTCCGGCGTCATCTGGTCGAAGATTGCGGTCTTCACCGCTGCCGGCGTCACGCAGTTGACGCGAATACCGGTGTCGGCGAGTTCCTTGCCGAGCGATTTGGTCAGTGCAATCAGGCCTGCCTTGCTCGCGCTGTAGGCGCTGGCATTGGGGTTGCCTTCCTTGCCGGCGACTGAGGCGATGTTGACGATGCGGCCATAGCCCTGTGTCCGCATCTGCGCCACGACTTCACGGCAGCAGATGAAAGGACCGTTGAGGTTCACGTCCACCACTTGCCGCCACGCATCGACGGGATAGTCCCAGAGCTTGGTGTTCGGTCCGGTGATGCCGGCGCTGTTGATGAGCGCATCGATGCGGCGCGCCTGCGCAAGCGTCGCCGCGACTGCCTTTGCCACCGAAGGCTGCTGCGTCACGTCGACCGTGAGCGCGAAGGCCTTGGCTCCAAGCGCCCATGCAGCCTTGGTGGCGGCCTCGCCGTCGCGATCCCAGATGGTCACGCTGCCGCCGGAAGCCAGCAAACGTTGCGCTATGCCGTAGCCGAGTCCGGTGGCCCCGCCGGTCACGACTGCATGCCGGCCGGCGAAGTCGAGTTGATTCATATCGTGATGCCGCCATCGGCCGCGTAGGCCTGCCCGGTGACGAACTGCGATTCATCGCTGGCAAGGAACACGATCAGCGGCGCGATCTCTTCGGGCTGGGCCAGCCGGCCCATGGGCTGGCGCGCGACGAAAGCCTTGCGCGCTTCCACCGGATCGGGATTGGCGTTGATACGGTCGCCCAGGGACGGCGTGTCGACTGTGCCAGGGCACACCGCGTTGCAGCGAATTCCCTGCGCCACGTAGTCGGCCGCCACGCTCTTGGTCAGGCCGAGAACGGCCGCCTTGGTCGTGCCATACACGCAGCGGTTGGGCAGCCCCTTGATGCTGGAGCAAACGCTCGCCATGTTGATGATGCTGCCGCGGCCCTTCGCGAGCATGCCCGGCAGCACGGCCTGGATCAGCCGAAACTGCGCACGCACGTTGAGATGAAAGGCAAAGTCGAGATCGTCTTCGGTTGCCTGCAACGCCGTGCCGTTGTGCACGACGCCGGCGCAGTTGAAGAGCACGTCGAGCGCAGGCAGCGCCTTCACGAATGCGGCGATGGCGGCCTTGTCGAGCACATCGAGCTTCGACGCCTGGATGTTGGCGACGCCTGCGTAGCGTTCGAGCAGTTTCTCGTTGATGTCCGTTGCCCAGACTTGCGCGCCCTCAGCCGCGAGAGCGAGTGCGCTGGCGTAGCCGATGCCTTGTCCGGCTGCCGTCACGAGCACGGTCTTGCCCTGGAGTCTCATGCGATGCCCCTCGTTTTGAATCTGATGGGATGGCTTTGCGCCGCTTGCAATCGTCGCGTCGAGGGTTTCGCCCGATGGCCGCTGCGCGGTGCCAATCGTATTCTGAATTGGCCTGACCACTTGTCCAATTCAGGACAACCCTTAAGCCCGGCGCCAGCGCGCCGCCTGATTCGTGCCGCTACAGACCCTCGAACCGCGCCGTCTCTATCGCCAGATCGCCGACCAACTCCGCGACCTGATCGCGACAGGCGAATTTGCCACCGGCGATCGACTGCCCGCCGAGCGCGACTTGTCTCGCGCCCTTGGCGTGAGCCGGCCGTCGGTGCGCGAGGCGCTGATCGCGCTGGAAGTCGAAGGCTGGGTCGAGGTCAGGACAGGCTCCGGCGTGTACGTGCTCGATCGCTCGAAGCGGGCGGCTGCACCGGTCGAAGCGACCGAATGGGGGCCGCTCGAACTGATCCGCGCTCGGCGCGTGGTTGAAGGCGAAACGGCCGCCCTCGCCGCCACACTGGGCAAACGCAAAGACGTGGCCGCGATGACACGCGCGATCGAACAGATGCGCGAGCATGCCGACCGCAACGTGATGCCGCTCGAAGGGGACCGGGCTTTTCATCTCGCCATCGTGGATGCCTGCGGCAATGCGGTGTTGTCAGAAACCGTGCAGACCTTCTGGGATTCGCGCAATGGGCCCATCTTCACGCGGCTCGGCGGGTATTTTGAGACCGTGAAATCATGGCGCTGCGCCATCGCCGAGCATGAAGCCATCCGCGACGCCATTGCCGAGCGCGACGCGGAAGGCGCGCGCAAGGCGATGCATGCGCACATGGACAAATCGCACCAGAGATTCAGCGCGAGCTGGCGCCGCGCACAGGCTTCCTAGGACCCGACGATGAACCCATTTATTCGACTCCATCCCGCTGACGACGTGGTGATCGCACGCGGCCAACTGGTCGGCGGCACGCCGGTCGAAGGCGTCACCGCCCGCGGGCTGATTCCGCCCGGACACAAGGTTGCCGTGCGTGCCATCGCGCAGGGCGAACCCGTGCGCCGCTACAACCAGATCATCGGCTTCGCGAGCAAGCCGATCGCGCCCGGTGAACACGTACACACGCACAACCTCGACATGGGTCCGGACAAGGGGCATTTCGAGCGCGACTATGCCTTCGGCGCAGATGTGAAGCCCTCGCCCGCGCCGCGCGAAGCCACCTTCATGGGCATTCGCCGCGCAGATGGCCGCGTGGCAACCCGCAACTACATCGGCGTGCTGACCAGCGTGAACTGCTCGGCAACGGCTGCCCGGGCGATCGCCGATCACTTCTCGCGCAAGACGAACCCGGCGGCGCTCGCGGACTATCGGAACATCGACGGCGTGGTCGCGCTCACGCACGGCACGGGCTGTGGCATGGACACCGGCGGCATGGGCATGCAAATCCTGGAGCGCACGCTGACCGGCTACGCAACGCATGCCAACTTCGCCGCGGTTCTGGTGGTCGGCCTCGGCTGCGAGGCGAACCAGATCAACGCGTGGCTCGCCACCGGCAATCTCAGCGAAGGCGAGAACTTCCGCGTCTTCAACATCCAGGACACGGGCGGCACGCGCAAGACGGTCGAGAAAGGCGTGGCACTCATCAACGCGATGCTGCCGCGCGCGAATGCCGTGAAGCGCGAACCCTGCAGCGCTGCGCACATCACGATCGGGCTCCAATGCGGCGGCTCGGATGGCTATTCGGGCATCAGCGCCAATCCGGCGCTCGGCGCGGCGGTGGACCTGCTGGTCGCCCATGGCGGCACGGCGATCCTTTCGGAAACGCCCGAGGTGTACGGCGCCGAGCATCTGCTGACGCGCCGCGCGGTGCGCCGCGAAGTCGGTGAAAAGCTCGTCGAGCGCATCCGCTGGTGGGAGCACTACACCGCCATCAACGAAGGCGAGATGAACAACAACCCCTCTCCGGGCAACAAGGCCGGCGGGCTCACGACCATTCTCGAAAAATCGCTCGGCGCAGTGGCAAAGGGTGGCACCAGCAATCTCGAAGCGGTCTATGAATACGCAGAGCCCGTGCGTGCGCATGGCTTCGTCTACATGGACACGCCGGGTTACGACCCGGTCAGCGCGACAGGGCAAGTGGCCGGCGGCGCAAACATGATCTGCTTCACCACCGGGCGCGGCTCCGCCTATGGCTGCGCGCCCTCGCCTTCGCTCAAGCTGGCGACCAACTCAGCGCTTTGGCAGCGGCAAGAGGAAGACATGGACATCAACTGCGGCGAGATTGTCGAAGGCACGGTGTCCATCCAGGAAATGGGCCAGCGCATCTTCGACCTCGTGTTGGCAACCGCCTCGGGCGAGCATTCAAAGAGCGAAAAGCACGGCTACGGCCAGAACGAATTCGTGCCGTGGCAAGTCGGCGCGGTCATGTGACTGAGAAAAACAATGTCCAGAACACTTCACGCATCCACACTTCGAAAGCAAGTCGCAGCCATCATCCAGGCCGCGGGCAGCAGTCCGGCCGAGGCCGAACAGGTCGCAGGCAATCTCGTCCTCGCCAATCTGAGCGGACACGATTCGCATGGCGTGGGGATGGTGCCGCGCTATGTCGGCGCGGTCGCCGAAGGCGGGCTCAAGCCAAATGCATCCGTCAAGATCAATCTCGACGCAGGCGCGATGCTCTCGCTCGACGGCCAACACGGCTACGGGCAGATCGTCGGCGTGCAAGCCATGGAACTCGGCATCGCGCGCGCGAAGCAGCACGGTAGCTGCATCGTCTCTCTCGCGCATTCGCATCACCTGGGGCGCATCGGGCACTTCGCCGAAATGGCGACGGCGCAGGGGCTGGTGGCCATGCACTTCGTGAACGTGCTTTCGCGCCCTGTGGTGGCGCCGTGGGGCGGCGGGGATGGGCGCTTCGGCACCAACCCGTGCTGCATCGGCGTGCCGCTCGCGGGCGCGCAGCCGTTCATCCTCGACTTCGCCACCAGCCGCGTGGCCCAAGGAAAAATGCGGGTCGCCTACAACAAGGGCGAGCGTGTGGCTCCCGGACACCTGATCGACGAGCATGGGGCACCCACCAATGATCCCGGTGTCGTGGTTGTGCCCCAAAGCAATGGCCTCTTCGGGGCGCTCATGACTTTCGGCGAACACAAGGGTTATGGCATGGCAGTGGCTTGCGAACTGCTCGGCGGCGCACTGACGGGCGGCGGCACTTGGCACCGCCCGGCCGACACCGCCAAGACCGTTCTCAACGGCATGCTCGCGGTGTTGATCGACCCTGCGAAGCTGGGCACGCAAGCCACCTTCGAGCAGGAAGCACGCGCCTTCATCGATTGGCTGCGTCAGAGCCCGCCGGGCGCCGGCTTCGATGCCGTGCAGATCGCGGGCGAACCTGAGCGCAAGGCGCGCGCAGCGCGCGAGCAAGAAGGCATCTGGCTCGACGACGCGACCTGGCGCGAAATCGTCCAAGCAGGCAAACAGGTCGGTGTCGAAATCGACTGACGGGCCAGGGAGCGCGCTTCGATTGTTTCCAAACGAGTGACACCGCGCTTCCTTTTTCGAGGGTTTTTACTTAGTCTTCTAGCGCAAACTTCGTCTCACGGACCGGCAAACAAGCTGATCTGAGTGAACAGGCACAGAGCGCTGTCGCTTCCGGCAACGGATACCGACACACCCCGCGACCGGTTCGAAATCATCCATCGAATTGAAGGAACTGTGAAATGAAGACCTCGAAAATCGTCGCCGCCGCTGCCCTGACCTTGCTCGCAGCCGTGGGCGCACAAGCCGAAACCTATGACGGCGTCCATGCCCTGACCAACGGAAACACCCGCGCCGAAGTGGCTCCGGGCGCAGTGACGGCCGCACGCAGCGGCAACCCGTACAGCGACAGCGCCCAAGCCGGCGTGCAGAGCATTGCTTCGACGACCGACCGCAGCACCGTTCGCGAGGCAGCCGTTGCGGCAGCCCACAACCCGCTGCAAAGCCTTGACCGCCGTGCGTTCTATCGCGACCAAGTGCCTGCCGCTTACAGCAAGCCCAGGGTTTCGTTCACGCGCCAAGCCGCCCTGTAATCCACCGCGATCAGGTCGAAAGAGCCGGACCCGCATGTCGGGTCCGGCTTTTTTTCGTTTGATGGCTGATGCGCAGCCCGCCAATCAACGCGCTGGCTTGTGCCCGGACTCGCCGCTTTCGATCTGGCGCTGCAATTGCGCGCGCACGTAGTCCACGTGCTGGCGCAACGTGTAGACGCGGTCGGTGAAATCCAGCGGGAACTTGGTTTCGATGATTTCTTCCTCGATGTGATCGAGCCGGGCCAGGGCTTCGGCGCGCTCGCCCGCGTCGAGCTTGCGCGACGCCAGATCCTGTTCCAGGAATTTCAGTTCTCCGTAGCGCCGATACAGCCGGCTCTGGCGCCGCCAGGCGATCAGCTCGGGCAACACCCGCGCCAGCGGAATCAGGATGGCGGCCAGCGGCACGAGCAACAGAAGCAGCCGCTGCACGTAATTGGCAGCCCAGAACGGCAGGTAGTTCTGCAGGAACGGGCGGCCATTCTTGAAGTAGCGCTCCGCATCGGTCGACAGCGGAAAGTCCGCGGCACGCAAACTCGGAAAATCCTCCGGCCGATTGATGAGGCTCGGCTGCCTGTGCACCTGCCGGGCCGCTTCGAGCAGGAGATAGACCAGCGCCGGATGCAGTTCATCGCGCGCGACGAGGTTCGCGGTCGTGGCGAGCAGATTGATGTCGCGCGACGGCATGTCGCGCTTGGGGTCCACCGATCCGCGCTTCAGGCTCACCGGCTGGAAGTACGGAAAACGCCGCGCCAAGCCTTCGACATGATCGAGCGAAGCCAGCCGCACCGCGCTGTTCGCGAGAAGCGCCTGCACAGCCGGGGCCTCGGGCGCGGCGATGATGATGGCGGCATCCACCTGCCGGCTGGTGAGCAGGTCCGCTGCCGTCATGCCTCCGGCACTGACAAACGTGGTGCCATCGGCGGCGCTCTGCTGCCCATCGGCAACAGCCACCCCGTAGACCGACAACAGCTGGCTGGCGACCTTGTAGTTGCCGCTGCCCGGAACACCCACTGCAATGCGCTTGCCAGCGAGCGCCCCCAGCCCCTTCGACACATCGAGGCTGTGCGTGAAGATCCACACCGGCTCGAAAGCCACCGTGGCCAGTGAACGCAGCGGCGTCGCGTCGGGTGAAGTGTCTGGGTCGACGGCGAGAACGCCCGTCCCACCCTGGGCGAACGCGACCGACACCGAGCCCTCGTTCAGGCGTTGAAGGTTCTCGACGCCGCCGCTCGAAGTGCGCAGTTGGAGCGTGATGCCGTTGGCCTTCAATATCTCCTGGTAGCGCAGGCCGAATCGGTGATAGGCGCCGTCGATAACGCCGGTGCTCATCACGAGGGTCCGAGGCGGCGTCGGACTCACGTAGCGCACCACGGCCCAAATCAGCAATGTCAGCACTGCCACCAAGGCAAGCCAATACATCAGGCGTCTTGCGGTCGGCAGCGATGTAATGGCCGGAGTCTTCATGGTTGAAAGCGGGCTCGTTTCACGTCGCATTCTGACGACGAACTGTTTCAATGTCGCCGGCGCCACGCTGCGGGCTTGCGCTATGGTCGTCGGGTTTTTTCAAGTTCTCAAGGAGTGGTAGATGCATCAATTCGCACGGCACGGTTTCGCGCTGGTCCTGCTCGGCGCCCTCGGCGGCGCGCACGCACAAGGTCTGGACATGCTCAAAGGCCTCGCCGGAGGCTCGTCAGGCGCTTCGTCGCTGACTTCGGGAAGCGTGGGCAACGCCGCCGGTGTGCTGCAGTACTGCCTGAAGAACAACTATCTGAGCGGGGACGGCGCCTCGTCGCTGAAGGATCAACTGATGAGCAAGATCCCGGGCGGCAAGCCTGCGTCCGACGAGGGATTCGTGAACGGCTCACAAGGGATCTTGACCAGCAGCGACGGCAAGAAAGTCGATTTGACCGGCGGCGGGCTCAAGGCCGAACTGACGAAGCGGGCTTGCGATTTCGTCCTCAATCAAGCGAAGTCGATGATCTGACGCGCTCACCAGAGGCCGCCTTCAGAGCATCAGGGCGACAGCGGCGTCCAGGTGCTCTGACGGTGGCCGCCTGAAGCCCGAGCGCGCAAAGCGCTGGAGCCGCCCCACCACGAACGCGGTGAGCGCCGAAGCCCGCACTTGTGCATCGACCGTGGGAGTGGCGGCGCCGTCTTCGGAGGCCGCGTCACGCAGCGATTGACGCAGCGTCGCCTCGATCTTGTCGAAGAACTGGTTCATGCGACTTTGCAGGCGCTCGTTCTCGAAGACGAGCGCGTCGCCGACCATCACGCGAGTCATTCCCGGATTCTTCTCGGCAAACTGAACGAGCATCGCGATGATGCGCGTCGCCTGTTCGCGGCCTGCCGCATCGCGTTCGACGATCTGATTGATGAGCGTGAAAACGCTCTGCTCGATGAAGTCGATCAGACCCTCGAACATTTGCGCCTTGCTCGCGAAGTGGCGGTAAAGCGCGGCCTCGCTGACTTCAAGCCTCGCAGCCAGTCCAGCCGTGGTCACACGTTCGGCGCCGGGCTGTTCGAGCATGGCGGCGAGCGCCTGAAGAATCTGCACACGCCGTTCACCCGGCTTTGGCCGCTTGCGCGGCGCTACGGGCACCGGTTCTGAACTGCTGGGGGCGCCAAGGGCGCTTGACTCATCGTTCTGCATGGGCGCGTGCAAAATGTAAAAAAATGATTCTCGCACAGGGCAGTGAGTGCGTGCCTACAGGGCAAGTCCCTCTTGTCGCGCAGAATCTACAGGTAATTTCACCGTCCGAAGCAAAGCCATGAGCCCATCCATTCTTGTCACCGGCGGTGCCGGCTTCATCGGAAGCCATACCTGCGTAGCGCTCGCCGCGGCCGGCTACACCCCCGTGATTCTGGACAATCTCGGCAACAGCGATGCCCGGGTTCTGGAGCGGCTGAAGCGAATCATCGGCACTGCGCCGCGCTTCATCGAAGGCGACGTGCGCGAACGGCAACTACTCGACCGCGTCTTCCGCGAGCACGCGATCAGCGGCGTGATTCATTTTGCGGGGCTCAAGGCGGTCGGCGATTCGGTCGCCGATCCGATCACCTATTACGACAACAACGTCCACGGCTCCTTCGTGCTGGCGTCGGCCATGCAGGCTGCGGACGTGCGCACCCTGATCTTCTCGTCCTCCGCCACGGTGTACGGCGACCCCGACAGTTCCCCGATCCCGGAAGACGCGCCTCTGCGCCCGGCCAACCCCTACGGACGCTCCAAGCTCATGGTCGAAGAAGCGCTTTCGGACCTGCAGTACGCCCGACCCACCTGGAGCGTCGCGCTCCTGCGCTATTTCAATCCCGTCGGCGCGCACGACAGCGGCCTCATCGGCGAACATCCCCAAGGCAAGCCGAACAACCTGATGCCCTTCGTCTCCCAGGTCGCCGTCGGCCTGCGCGACAAACTCGCCATCCACGGCGGCGACTACCCCACCCCCGACGGCACCGGCGTCCGCGACTACGTGCACGTCATGGACCTGGCCGAAGGCCACGTCGCGGCATTGCGCCACGCCGAGCAAAAACCAGGATTGCTCAAGCTCAACCTCGGCACCGGCCAAGGCGCCTCAGTCCTCCAGGTCGTCAACGCATTCGAACGCGCCAGCGGCCGCCGCATCCCCTACGAGATCGGCCCAAGACGGCCCGGCGACGTCCCCRCCTACTGGGGCGATCCTTCGCTGGCGGAGTCGACCCTAGGCTGGCGCGCCCAGCGCAACCTGGACCAGATGTGCGCCGACAGCTGGCGCTGGCAACAAGCCAACCCCCGCGGCTACGAAGCCTAAAACACTCGCTCACCCACCGCCCCTTCCAGAAACACCGCGGAACTGGCTTCGCCAGGCCGCCGGTGTTGCCCCCGGTAGGGGGTTGGCGAAGCGACACGAAGTGCGCGCAGCTTGGGGGCGAGCTCAGCTACCTCGCCCTGATCATCGTCCCGAAAGCCTGCTCAGTCAGGATTTCAAGCAGCATTGCATGGGGAACGCGGCCATCGATGATGTGCACCGCGTTCACGCCGCTCTTGGCGGCATCGAGTGCACCTTCGATCTTCGGCAGCATGCCGCCCGAAATCGTGCCATCCGCAAAGAGCTCATCGATCTCGCGCGCGCTCAGGTTGGTCAGCAAATTGCCGCTCTTGTCCAGAACGCCAGGGGTGTTGGTGAGCATCATCAGCTTTTCGGCCTTGAGCACGGTCGCCAGCTTGCCGGCGACAACGTCGGCATTGATGTTGTAGCTTTCGTTTTGCTCTCCGAACCCGATGGGGCTCACGACCGGGATGAAGGCATCGTCCTGCAACGCCTTGACCACGCTCGGGTCGATCGAGACGATGTCGCCGACCTGCCCCACGTCATGCTCGAGGCTGGGATCGTTCCGGTCGGCCATCTTGAGCTTCTGCGCGCGAATGAGCCCGCCGTCACGCCCCGTCAGCCCCACCGCCTTGCCGCCGGCCTGGTTGATGAGCCCGACGATGTCCTGCTGCACTTCGCCGGCCAGCACCCACTCGACAACTTCCATGGTTTCGGAGTCCGTCACCCGCATGCCCTGGATGAAGTGCCCCTTCTTGCCGAGCCGGTTGAGCGCCGCCTCGATCTGCGGACCACCGCCATGCACTACCACCGGGTTCATGCCGACCAGCTTGAGCAGCACCACATCCTCTGCAAAGTCGGCCTGAAGCTCGGGGTCCGTCATGGCGTTGCCGCCGTACTTGATGACGATGGTCTTGCCGTGGAACTTGCGGATGTAGGGCAGCGCCTGGGCCAGGATCTCTGCCTTGTCGCGGGGCGGAATATTGACGATTGGATCGGGCATGTTTGGACGATCAAAAAGACGGGTTGGGACAATTGTGGCTCACGGTCGCAGCCAGCGAGGCACCTTGAATCTCACGATCATGAGATAGGCGGCCACGTAAGTCGCGACGAACAACGCACAGAACGCGATCAGCACCGGAGTGTTGTTCCAGAACAGCACGGCAGGCACCACCGTCAGCGCCGCGAAGATCCAGAGATACGGCGACGTCCTGTTGTTACGCGCCAGCAGTTGCCGCGCTTCGTCGTCGGCAAAGGCTACGCGCACGATGCGCCGGAAGATCAGCTGGTGAAAGTGAAGCGCGTCCGCCATGCCCGGCGACTGGCCGCGAGCGACCTTCCGGTAGATGGAAAAGACCGTCTCCCACACCGGATAGATCAGCAGCAACATCGGGAACCACGGCGAGACGACCCGGTGGCGCTGAACCAGCGTCACCGCGGCCACGGCAATCACCATGCCCCAGACATAGGCACCGCCGTCGCCGGCGAAGATCTTGCCGCGCGGGTAGTTCCAGATGAGAAAGCCGAGCGTGGCGCCGACCAGGCACATCACCATCGCTGCGAGTTGCCGGTCACCGACCTGAAGGGCCACGTGCGAAATCGCGAGGCAGACCAGCACCGCGACCGTACCGGCCAAGCCGTTGTACCCGTCGATGATGTTGAAGGCGTGCGGAAGACCGCCGATGGCAAGCGCCGCGAACACCATCGCCGCGAACGGCGCGGCCTGCAGCCAGCCATCGATCATTGGGAAACCGGTGCGGGCCACCCCCAGGTGCAGCACCCAGCACACCAGAAGCGCCGAGCCGATGGTGAGACCGAGCCGATAGCGCACCGAGACTCTCTGCGTCACATCCTCCACGATGCCGCCGAGGGCAGCCGGAGCGAGGCAAAGCAGCGTCAAGCCGGAGGTCTTGAGTGGCCAGGACACATTGAATGGATCGGAACTGATGCCGGCGACCAACCACGCAATGCCCATCCCGAGGAGGATGCCCGCACCGCCCAGTCGCGGCACATGGCCCCTGTGAAAACGCTGCGGCATGTCGGCCGCGTAGCGCCTCGCATGGCGGCGCGCGCGGCGCATGAAGATCTGAACGCCGATGGCGGAGATGAGGAAGCTGATGACGATCAGTGCAATCATGGGTGTGGAGCGGGAACCCTAGAATCCCCGGGCGAAATTAGACCATGCCCACGCCCTCATCCGGACAGCCCAAACCCGTCACCGTCTCGATCGTGAGCCACGGCCAACTGGCGCTCGTTCGCCCGTTGATCGAGGAGCTCGACCGCTTCAGCAGCGGCATGGTCGCCAAGGTCGTGCTGACGATCAACATCCCCGAAGCCGACCTGCTGGCGGGCGCGACGTGGGGCTTCGAGATCGAGCGCATCGAGAACGCGGCACCGAGGGGCTTCGGCGCGAATCACAACAGCGCCTTTGCGCACTGCGCGACGCCTTGGTTTCTGGTGCTGAATCCGGACATTCGCTTCGACGCCGACGTGCTGGCCCCGCTGCTCGCCCAGGCGAGCCCCCGCAGTGGACTGCTGACACCACGCATCCTCGAGCCCGGCAAGCCGGCGCCTGAACAGCATCGGGCCATCATCACGCCGCACGAAATCGTCGCACGCAAGCGGCCGGGCTATATCCGCCCTGCCGTGCCGCACTGGATTCCCGGGCTTTTCATGCTGTTTCGGAGCGAGGCTTTCCGCACCATCGGCGGCTTCGACGAGCGCTTCTTCATGTACGGCGAAGACTTCGACATCTGCGCCCGCACGCAACTTGCGGGCTGGACGCTGCAGGTCGCCGAAGATCTGCTGGCTCGGCACGACGCCCGACGCGCGAGCCGCACGGATGCAAAGCACCTCTATTGGCACATCACCAGCCTGCTCAAGGTGTGGAGTTCGCCCGCGTTCTGGCGATTTCGCCAAGCACTGCGAAGCGGTCAGCTCTCGGCGCGGTAGAGCCGCCGAAAGCCGCGGATCAGGGGAAACTTGGTCGCGGCGCCCACCGCCCGCACGAACCCGGGCGAACTGTGCGCCAGGAGGAACCGCGTGATCCGCAGCTTGGTCTTGGCGCGCCAGCCGACATACGGATTGGTCGTCACCATCAGGACATAGTCGTCCAGGTGCGCGAACATCTCGCCCCTGTACTCGTTGTCGAGCTTGATCGCCTGGATCGCATGGTCCACGAAAAGCTTGCCGAATCGCGGCATCAGGTAGTCGCGAAGGTAGAAGCGCCCGCGCTTCGGCTCGTCCGGAAAGGTCGCCGCGAGCTTCTTGAAGAAGCGATAGCGGCTTCGAATCATCCGGATGCCGAAAGACGTGCTCTCGGTGTGAATGCACCAGACCGTCACCGCGCGATCCAGAAAATAGTTGCTGTAGCCCTTGCGGAAGATGCGCATGAACAGGTCGTCATCCTCGAATCCCATGAACTGGGAGTCGAATCCGCCAACCGCATCGAAGGCCGCACGGCTCACCAGCGTGGCCGAGGGCAGCACGAACATATCGTTGCGCAGCAGATCGAAGATGCTCGTCTTCGGGTTGGTCTTGGAGTGCTCCTTGACCAGTTCGGTGCTGACGACGTTGCCGTCCACGTCCGCTTCATAAAGGTCGGCATAGACGAAGCCAAAACGAGCGTCATCGTGCGGAATCGCCCGGGCCAGCACCTCGATGTGGTTCGGAAGATAAAAATCGTCCTGGTCCAGGAAGCAGATGAAATCGGCCGTCGAAGCAGCGACGCCCGCATTGCGCGCGGAGCCTTGCCCGCCGTTTTCCTTGTCGACGATCCGGAATGGATAGCGGGCACTCAGGGCGCCGAGTGCCTCGCGTTCTTCAGGGCGCGAGCCGTCATTGACGACGATCACCTCATGGGCGGACACCGTCTGGTTGAAGACGCTCCTGACCGACCGCTCGATGAAATCGGCTCCGTTGTAGAACGGAATGACGACCACCACCGAAGGCTCGGCGGCGTTGTTGAAGGCTTGCGTGTCGTGCATTCGAGGGCCGGATGGTTCTTCAGACGGATTCAAACAGGTCGCGCACCACACCGCGCGCGCCGCGGCCGAACTTGTTATAGCGGCCGGTCAAGGCTTCGCGGAGCACAGGCACACAGCGCGCCACCCGCGACCGCGGAAGCGCTGCCCGGAACCGTTGGTGCTCCAGCTTGTCGCGCAGCTTGCGGATGGTATCCGGTGCGACGAGATCGCCCAACGACAGCAGCCGGTCGAGCAGCAATTCGGCCTTCTTCGCGCGGTTCACATGGGTATCGCCGCGGGATGCCAGCGCCTTTTTGACCTTGCCCATGAAAGTGTCCCGGCGCGCACCGATCTGGTTGTTCTGGTGCTGGCGGTACTCGATCAAGGGGTCCTCCATCACGTCGACGCGCCCGACGGCAGAAGCGACGATCGCCAGCCATTCATCGTGAAGCCATTCCTTGGGGAACGTCAGGGCGTGCGCGAGCAATGAGCGGCGAAACACCGTTGTCGCGCCGGTTGCCAGGTTGCGGCGCAGGAAGACGTCGAAAGCTCGGCCGCTATGCAGCCATTCGAGTTCGAAGCGCTTGACCTCGAGCGCGTGGAAAAGCGACTGGCCGAGATCGTTTCGGTCGTCGTCGACCAGGCGCGCGTCGCTGTGCAGCAGGAGCAGATCGGGGCGCTTCTCGAACTCGGCGACCATTTTTGCGAGCCGATCAGGGACCCAGACGTCGTCCTGATCGCTCAGGGCGATGAGGTCGCCGGTGCAAGCGCTGACGGCTTGCTCGAAGTTCTTGGTGACGCGCAAGGACTTGACGTTGCGGAGGATGCGCAGGCCGATGTCCAGGCCCGGGCGCTCTTTGAGGCAGGCATCCAGCGTGGCCTGCGCTATTGCGATGCAATCGTCAGTCGACGCGTCGTCAGACAGGACAATTTCCATGGGCGGGAAAGTCTGCGTGCAAATGCTGCGGATTTGCTCGGCGATGTAGTGAGAGCCGTTGTAGGTGCAGAGAGCGACGGAAACGGTGAGGATCATGGCTTGGCCGCTCCTGCGACCCAGGGTACCCGTGGAGGCCACGCGAGGCCAAAGTCCTCGGCATAGACCGTCAGGTTGGGGTTGTAGGCGGGGTCATTGGCAATCAACGCGCCCCAACGCGATCTCATATAGGCCTGCTCCCGGTCAAAAAGCTCGCGGCGTTCGGGCGAGAAGTCCGATCCGCGTGTTGCGGACTCGTGATGGAACAGCTGCGCGTGCGGCGTCCACACGTTGCGGTACCCGGCTTCGAGCAGTTTCAGGCAGAAATCGACGTCGTTGTAGGCCACCTTCAGCTCCGCCTCGTTCAGGCCACCGACCTGCTCATAAGCCGATTTGCGAACGACGAGGCAGGCGGCCGTCACGGCCGAGAAGGACTGCAAGGAGATCGAACGGTTCATGTAGCCGGGGTCCCATGCGGACAAGAACTTGTGGGCGTGAGACGCGATGCCGGTCGCACCGCCGACACCCAGAAGCACGCCGCCATGCTGCACCGTTTCGTCCGGATAGAGCAGCTTGGCGCCCACGGCACCGACGCCGGGCTGCAACGCAATGGAAACCATCTCGCTGAGCCATTCGGGAGCAATGACCTCGATGTCATTGTTGATCAGCCCGATCACTTCGCCGCGTGCGCGGCGCACCGCTTGGTTGTTCAAGGCCGAGTAATTGAATGGGCGATCGTCGCGTATCACCGTGATACCCGGCTGCTTTTGCAGTTCGCCGAAGTACCCCAATGCCGCAGGATCATCCGAGCCGTTGTCCACGAGCAGGATTTCGTAGTTCGGGTAGGTTGTCTCAGTGACGATGCTTTCAATGCATTGGCGGACCAGATCCAGCCCATTGCGCGTGGGGATGATCAGCGAAACCAGTGGAGGGGCCAACGGAAGCTCAAAGTGGACGCGGCGGCCATTCTCCGTATCGAGCACGCGCGCTGCGGTTCCGATGCGAAGGAAATGATCGGTGAGCGCCTTCGCCTCGGCCTCTGCAGTTGCTGAAGAAAGCACCCCATCGTCGCCTTGCGGCCTGTGGCACAGGACCCGGGGTATATGGCGGATTTGCATCGGCCTCAACCTCTCGGCGCTACGGAGGACGAGGTCGTACACAGCCGCTGCGCCGGCATCTTCACGAAAGCCATCGACTTCACCGAGCAAGCCTTTCGAGAAAACCGCCAGGTGCGAAGCCAAATTCTGCGAGTAGAACAACTCGACGTTCCAATCGGGCTTGAACAACGGTTCGATGCGCCCGCCTTGGTCATCCAAGGTGTCCTCATCTGAATAGACGATCCTTGCGTCAGCATGGCTGTGGATCTCAGCGGCGACGTGGCATAGCGCGTACCGAGGCAGCACGTCGCCGGGCTCGAGAAGAACAATCCAGTCCCCGGAAGTAGTGCCCAAGGCGCTGTTCAATGCCTCCGCCTTTGAAAAGCCCGGCCGGCACGGGTGCAGCTTGATGCGCCCTTCTTTCAAGGCCTTGCTTGGAAGAATCGCTTCAGCCCGGGGGACATCGCCTCTCTCAAGGGCAATCACCATCTCTCGGTCCTGATAGGCCTGCAACAGGATGGAATTCACTGTTGAGGCCAACCGAGGCAGGCCGTCGGACGAAGCGACCATGACGACCGACAGCACCGGCCGCTCGGCGCGGGTAGCCATCTCCACACAGAATCGATCTGCCTCACCTTCGGCCATCAAGTCGTAGAGCCGAGCCCACTCCGCATAGCTTTCAGATCGCCGAATGCTCGCCGGATCAAGGAGTGACTTCCGGCCGTTCAGCTGTCGGCGGAGCCACCGTATCGGTGCAGACATCCGCCAGCTCGTCGATTCGCGCAATGCGCGGATCTCACCCTCGAGTCCGCTCACCTGCGTCTGCAAGGCACGAATCCGGCTATTCAACTGGGCGCTGTCCGGACCCGCTCTTTGCGTGCGACGGGCTTCGGACCCATGCGTGGTCGGCAGCGTTGGCTTGGTGAACATTGCTCGAGATCTGCGGCTTGTCTGTCGCTTCTGTGTTAAACGGGGCGCTGCCGATTCGTAGCGTACGGTCAGGGAGGCTGGGGCAGCCCGTAAAATTATCGCCCGTCCAGATTCCAGGAAAAAAATGCGCTTGCTATCCGTCGTGCTCTCTGGGGGCGCAGGCTCTCGACTTTGGCCCGCATCGCGCCAGACCTTCCCCAAGCCTTTCATCAAGCTGGGAGGTTCGACCTTGCTCCAGCAGGCGGTGGAACGCGGACAGGCATGCGGAACCGGCGACCTGATGATCGTCACCAACAAGGACCATCAGTTCCTGACGAGCGACGTCCTGAATCAGATGGCCGATCCGCCGGACACCACCTTGCTGCTCGAGCCCAAGGGTCGGAACACTGCCCCCGCCATCGCGCTCGCAGCGCTCCAATGCACCAGGCAGTTCAGCGGCGACACCGTCATGCTGGTCCTTTCGGCCGATCACCTCGTGCCTGACGTGGAGGCTTTCGTCGCCAGCGCAAGCCAGGCCATCCGGCTCGCGACGCAAGGCAATCTCGTCGTCTTCGGCATCAGTCCCACGAGCCCGGATACCGGCTTTGGATATATCGAGGTGGAACACGCATCTCGCGAAAGCCAACGCACCAAGCGCTTCGTCGAGAAACCCGATCTGCAAACCGCGCAGGAGTACCTGGCCACCGGCCGCTACTACTGGAACAGCGGCATGTTCTGCTTTACCGCTGACGCCATCATCGCGGCTTTTGAAAAGTGCGCCCCTGAGGTGCTCGTCGCGGCGCGGCGCGCGCTCGACTCGTCCAAGACAACCGGCAAGGCGATCCAGTTCGACCTGCATGCGTTCGGATTGCAGCCGGACATCAGCATTGACTACGCCGTCATGGAATGCGCGGACAACGTCCACGTCGTGCCGGCAAAATTCGCCTGGAGCGACGTCGGCTCCTGGCCATCGGTCGCCAACGCCCACACGCCGGATGCAAGCGGCAACACCATGCCGCCAGACGCGGTCGCCATCAATACCACAGGCACCCATGTGCAGATCGACAGTCACGGCCCGAAGCTGGTCGCTACGATCGGCGTGCATGACCTCGTCATCGTCGACACACCCGACGCACTGCTGGTCAGTCACAAGGACAGTGCGCAAGACGTCAAGCGCGTCGTCGATACACTGAAGGGCCGGTCGCACGAATCTGTCCACCTGCCGGCCGTTGTTCATCGCCCGTGGGGCACCTACGCCTCGCTGAAGGAAGAAGACGGCTACAAGGTCAAGCGCATCACCGTCAAACCCGGTGAGGCGCTATCGCTTCAGTACCACCATCAGCGCGCGGAGCACTGGGTGGTCGTGCGCGGCACGGCCATGGTCCAGGTCGGCGAACAGGAATACAAGACATTGCCCGGCGAATACCGCTATATCCCCCTGAAAGAGAAGCATCGTTTGACGAACATCGGCGAAGACGAACTGATCCTGGTCGAAGTGCAGTGTGGCGCCTATCTCGGCGAAGACGACATCGTTCGGCTGGCCGACACGTACGGGCGCGTATGAGCCAGGCACATTCGAACTTGCATCGCAGTGCTTGGGGCGATTGGTGGGAAGGCACCCGCCGTACCGACATCTGGTGGACCCTTGCGTGGTTCGACATCGTCCTGCGCTATCGCCGCTCGATGCTGGGCCCGCTGTGGCTCACGCTGAGCATGGGCGCCATGATCGCCGGGATGGGGCCGCTGTACAGCTCCCTGTTCGGGACCGAGCTTTCGAAGTTCTTTCCGCACCTGGCGCTCGGGATCATCTTCTGGGGTTTTTTTGCCAGCATGGTGATGGACTCGTGCAACGCTTTCATCAGCTCGGGCAACTACCTCAAGCAAGGCTATTTTCCGATCAGCCTTTTCGTTTGGCGCAGCATGGCGCGCAACATCATCCAGTTCGCGCACCAGATCGTCCTGTATGTTCCCGTCGCAATCTGGGCCGGCGTCACGCTGTCATGGTCGGCGCTGCTTTTCGTACCGGCGTTCCTGCTTTTGCTCATCAATGCGCAGGGCATAGGCATTGCGCTCGGTCTGGTCTGCACGCGCTTTCGCGACGTGACCCAGATCGTCACCAGCGTCATGCAGATGTTGATGTTCCTGACGCCCGTCTTCTGGTTGCCATCGAGCTTGCCTGGCCGCGCCCAGTACATCTTGTGGAATCCGTTTGCGCAGATGCTCGATCTTTTGCGCACTCCGCTCATGGGCGGGGTGGCCGAAAACCACAACTGGTGGGGCATCCTGGCCTGGACGGCCGCAACCCTGGTGGTGTCGAGCCTTCTCTTTGCAAAGTACCGCCGCCGGGTCGTCTACTGGCTGTAAGAACAAGAACATGGCCCTCATTTCCCTCAAGAACGTCTCGGTCAACTTCCCAATCTATGGCGCCGGCGCTGCTTCCTTCAAGAAGACGCTTGCCGCATCCGTCACCGGCGGCCGCTTCGGCAAGGAGACCGGCGTCAACGTCGTCCAGGCGCTGAGCAACATCAACCTTGAACTGAAGAGCGGCGACCGCCTGGGGCTCATCGGGCACAACGGCGCTGGCAAGTCGACCTTGCTGCGCACGCTCGCGGGCGTCTATGAGCCTTCGTCGGGCGATTTCGTCCGCCAAGGAACGGTCTCCAGCCTCATCGACCCTTCACTGGGCATCGAAGTAGATGCGACCGGTGTCGAGAACATCATGCTTCGCGGCCTGGTGATGGGTATGAGCAAGAAGCAGATCGATGCGCTCACCCCTGAGATCTGCGAGTTCAGCGGGCTGGGCGAATATGTCAACATGCCGGTTCGCACCTATTCGACCGGCATGCTGATGCGCTTGGCTTTCTCCATCTCCACCAGCGTCGAGGCCGACATCCTGCTGATGGATGAATGGCTGTCAGTGGGTGACGCGGAGTTCACGGAGAAGGCCGAGAAGCGCATGAAGGACGTGGTTGCAAAATCCGGCATTCTTGTTCTGGCTTCCCACTCGCCAAGCCTCATTGCCAAGGAATGCAACCGAGTGATCCACATGGAGCACGGGCGGATCGTCGACGTCCAGCAATAGATCCGTCAGCTCACTGGGGTGCGTCGCTCTGTGCCCTGATCTCCGCAAGGCGGCTCGCGATTCTTCGGCCTGCTGCCTCGAGCGACAAATTGGCTTCCGCACTTGCCTTGCCCCGGGCGCCCACTTCGCGCGCCCAGTCCTGATCCTCATAGACACGGCGCATGAGCTGCGCCGCTTGCTCGATCGATGGCTCCGCCCATTCCAGATCGGCTTCGTAGGGCGGAATCGGCTTGCCGAGCTTCACCAGTTCGTACGGCACGAGCAGACTGTTGCCTTCGTCCATGAAGTCCACGTTCCCCGAAAAGTTGGTCGCGATCACGGGCTTGCCCATCAGCATCGCTTCGGCCATGGTCAAGCCGAGACCTTCGCTGCGATGCAGCGAGACATAGGCATTGCAGGCATCCATCAGCGACAGCACTTCGTCCGGGCTGAACACTTGGTCGATCACCGTGATGTTCGCGCCCGCTGCGGCGTCGCGCAGCTCCTGAAGCTGGGTTGGATGGCGATCGCCGAAAGAGGTTTTCAGCACGAGTCGGACCGCATCTTCCGTGCGAAACGCCTGCTTGAAGGCTCGAATCAGGCCCAGCGGGTTCTTGCGCTCCATCACGCTCATCATGTGGAAGGTGAAGAGGAATGTGAATGGAGCTTCATCCAGGCCAAAGTACTTTTTGCCGCGCCGCTCGAAAGGGGCGAGCTTCACCCCCGGAAACAGTGTGCGAACTGGAATGGAGAGCTTTTCGCGCAGCCCCTTGGCCACGAATTCGGTGGCGGCCCATACTTCGTCGACCTTTCGCGCGTGGGCGATCCAGCTGTCGGGGATGGAATCGAACTCCCAATACCAATAAGCCACGCGATAGGTTCGCGGTGTGCGCTCAAACAGACTCGCCCGCTGGTAGGCAGTGTCGAAGAACGGCTCCGGCTGAGTGTGGACGATCGTGATGTCGTGGCATTCCATCCCGCGGAAATCGACGTGGTGAGGGTCATCTTTTGCATCAGTGTGAACATCCCGGAGCGACACCGACACGCCCACTTTGCCCACGGCCTTGACCATCGACTCGGCCGATACCCGAAGCCCTGACGGATAGCAGAAGTGGCCAATCACGTTAACGCCAAGCCGTGCGAGTTCGGCGCCGGCGACTTCGATGTCGACCCCGCGGCACCACTCAGAAACAGCGATCGGAAGCCCGCTTTCAGCGGAGGACAACCACGCAAGCAATGCCCGCGCGCTTCGCTCGTCGTGCAATGCATTCGGATGGGCCGCGCGCCATGCCTCTCGGCAGGAGTAGCTCACTCGAATTTGATCGGCCGCGTCCTCCCACTCGGGCCAACTCGACGGGTCGACCCAGGACCCCAAAGCGCCGTATGCGGAAGAGAACCAGTTGGCGAAGGCGTCTCGTCCGAACACGGTCAAGCCGTCGGGATGCTGTTGCTGCCATGCCGGGGTGAACGCATGAGCCAGCATCAGTTCGCGTGAGGGATTGCGCTCTGCTTCCAGAAGCAGCCACCAGACTTCCTCGGGCCGCAGACGCATTTCGACGAGCCCGCAGCCTGCAAACCAGCGAAACAGCGCGCGCCGGCCAGCGGGCGTGAGGCCGTGCGGAAGCACCGACATCAGCATGCGGCTCGTGACGAAGTTTTGTCTCGCGCGCGCAGCAAGGTCGGCATTCAATGCGGCGCTGACATGCTGCCAACAGCCTGCGTCGAGGCCGAGTTCTCCGATGCCCGACTGCCGGAGCCATGTGCCCAAGCCGCCTTGCGGGCCACCAGCAAGGCCAGCGGGGAGTTGCGCGCGAAGGTCCGGACGACTGCGCCACAGGTCGATGCAAAATCGTGCCGCAGACCAAAGGTCCTTCACATCGGAGGCGCCTGTGCGCGACCACAGCATCGCGTTTGCATTGGCAAGAGGGCCTAGCGCGTCAGTGATCTGCGCGTCGTCGAACAGATCGAGAGCATCGGCAGGGGGCACGGAGACGTTGCGCTGGACCATGGCCGCCCGGGCAGCCTCACGGTCCACGAGCATGGCGGTCTCCCTGTCTCGCGCCTCCGCTGCGGCGCGATCTCGCAGGAATCGCATCCGCTGAGGCATCCGCCAAGGCGTGGCGAGCCACCAGGCGCTCTTGGCGGCCCTTCTCACATACCACGCGATCTCACGATCAGACATACCGCTGCAGGAAATCTGCGTATGCGGCACGAAGACCCGTCTCGAGAGAGGTTTTCGCCTTCCACCCCAAAGCGCCGAGCTTGTTCACGTCCAGTAGCTTCCGCGGCGTTCCGTCGGGCTTCGTGGCGTCCAGTTTCAGCTCCCCTGGGTACCCGACTGTCGTTCGGACGAGTTCTGCAACCTCCCGAATGGTCACATCTTCACCGACACCCACATTGATCAAAGGTGTGACGTCAGGATTGGTGAGCATCCGAAAACGGTCCTCTGGAAGGTCGAGCAAGAACGCGATTGCATCGCCGATGTCCGACGAATACATAAACTCCCGACGCGGCTTGCCCGAACCCCACACTACGACGGAAGACTCGCCCCTCACCTTCGCCTCATGAAAGCGTCGGATGAGAGCCGGAAGCACGTGCGAGTGCTCCGGATGGTAGTTGTCACCAGGGCCGTACATGTTGGTCGGCATCATTGCGAGGTATCGGGTGCCGAATTGTCGATTGAACGCCCAGCACGATTCAACACCCGCGATCTTTGCGAGCGCGTAAGGACGATTCGTCGCTTCGAGCGGCCCTGTAAGAAGGTATTCCTCCTTGATGGGTTGCGGGCAGTCGCGAGGGTAAATACACGAGGAGCCCAGAAAGATCATCCGGTCGATGCCGGCTTCGTGCGCCGCATCGAACACGTTCAGCTGAATGCGCAGGTTGTCGTGCAAGAAGTCAACCGGGAACTTGGAGTTCGCAAGGATGCCTCCAACCTTGGCCGCGCACATGACGACATGGTCCGGCCGTTGTTCGAGAAAGAACGCGCGAGTGGCATCGCGATCTCCGAGGTCCAACTCCGCATGTGTGCGGGTCACGATCCGAACGTCGGCACGGCCGCGCAGGGCCTTAACCGTCGCGGAGCCGACCAGGCCGGCATGACCTGCGACGAATACTTTTTTTGCTTGCATTTGGAATCTCTGTAGTTCGCCGAGTACGACTCGGTTTTGCAGTGCTCAAAGGCGACGAATGTGTCTGACTATTCTGATCAATGGATGCCACACAAGACGCGTCGCCCTGAAGATAGCGTAGCGCTGCGATGCTTCGCGAAGCGACGCTGCGACCGAAGGGTCGGAGGAATCGGGCGGAGCCTCCTCGACCGCGATTTCACGGACGCCGAAGGGGTGCTGATACCTGCCGGCGTAGAGCGCCTCGCTCGGGGTGAGGATAAATCGCTCCAGGTCTTCCTCTGCCTGTTCCCAGGCGAGACGTCCAGCCCGGACGCCTTCGGCGGCGCGTGCACCGAGCTGCGCGATATTGGAGAAATCCAATGGCTGCGGATGTTGGAAATCGTAGAGCAATCCGTTCAATCCGGGGATGATGTATTCGTTCATGGTTCCGAAATCAGGTGCCACGACGCACTGCCCCCGGGCCATTGCCTCGAGAAAGGATTGTCCGATGCCCTCCTCCAGTCGAGGAGCGAAGTAGACGTTGGCGCGCTCCATGATTGCTTTCAGTTCCGCCTTGTCTTCGAACCAGGTGGAGGTCGTGATGTGGTGGCGCTCCAAATCCTCGCTGGAAGGCAGTTCAGCCGGCGGCGTGCCCGGATCCACGGCAAGATGGATATGAAAGCTGTCGAAGGAAGTGTTGGCGATCAATTGGCGAATCAGTCGCCACGGCAGTTGCTCCTCCCGCCGCACCCAAAAGAACCCATGAAGGCCCTGCCTCTGCGATGAATGCAGTTCCACCAGCGGCTGGTAGTAGCGCACGAAGTGGCTCACGATGCCGAAGCCGGTCGTCATGCAATGCGCGGCATTCGAGAAATTCAAGACCTTGGAACCCTGGAATGGCTCCCAAAAATCGGACAAGTTGTAGATGGGTCCTTGCCAGAATCCGAATTGGTCGAGCATCGGGATGTACACGACATTCGGGTGCGCCAGCCTGAAATAGCTCTGGTCGGGCGGGCAGTAGGACTGGAACATGATGACCACGTCATGCGAGCGCACTTGCTCCCATGCAACGGGCGCGCCGCCTTGCCACGCATCGTCCCAGAACCAATCGACTTGGTGACCTCGCCGCCTCAGGATTTCCGGAAGGAACGCCGTCGACTTGGTTGTGCGGTGGTAGGAATGGTCGACGTATGCAATGCGGGCCACTGGGCTTACTTTCTGACCATGGTTGCGTACAGTCGCTTCGCGACCGCAAACGCCCCTGGGTACTTTCGAAGGACTTCCTTGATGCTTTGCTTGACAGTCAGCCCCTTGGCATCCGGCACGTTTGGAACGGCCGCTGGTTCCAGGTCGGCAGGATGGCGGAGTGTCTCCATGCTCGCCCAACTCATCGCCTCGATGAAATCTCGGTTTGACGAATGCCGCGCAAAAACATCCTTGAGGAACTCGGTCCTGTTCAAGGGCATCTCCGGAAGGCCCGCAGCGGCCGCAAAGAGGAAGAACGCGTGGTAGAGACCTGTCACGTCTGTCGGAGATAGGAACGGAAAGCGCTCGCCCACGACCCGCATGCACTCGATACTGTGCTGACGCACGTCGCCGGAGGTTCCCCCGAGCGAATAGTTGACAGTGACCTCCCTCGTATAGACAAAGGCCGCCTCCACTTCCATGCACGTCATGATCCACTTGAAATCGGCGGTGATCTTGTAGGAAGTGTCGTAGGGGCCCGTTCGTTCGTAGGCTTCTCGCGTGGCGTAGATGCCGTTGTGGCAATCATTGGCGCACATGAAGTACGAGCCAGGATGGACGAATGCCGGGTACCACTCCATTCTGACGTCCGCGCCGCGCACGTTAGCGGCCGTCAGGAGAATTGCAGCGCCGGAACAGTCTCCAAGACGATGGACTGCGATCTCGGCTGCTTCAGGCTCAAGCCAATCATCCGAGTTGAGAACACAGATGAGTTGACCGCGCGCCAGCGGGATTGCTTTGTTGATCGCATGGTAGAGCCCCTCGTCCGGCTCGGATGCGAAGTAGTCGATCCGGTCGCCGTATTGGCGAATCAGATCGACTGTTCCATCCGTGGACGCGCCGTCGAGGACCACATGCTCAACGTTGGAGTAGGTCTGGCTTTGCACGCTCTCGATGGTGCGCGCCAGCGTCTTTGTGTTGTTGCGTACAACGGTGACGTAGGTGACCAGGGGGAGTTCGGCGGTGCCCGTTTTGAAAATTCCGCGCGTCCGCAACCCGCCTTCGACGCGAGGAGCTCTCTGGGGAGGCAGGGCATCGACCCACGACGGCCAGTTCAGGCTTGGCTGGCTTGCGCCCGTCTGGCGGACCCGCAGGAAATGAGGGCCGCGGCTGCCGTTCTGGTAGTCGATGAAGTTCGCCTCGATGATGCCGTCGGCTCGGGCAAATCTGGCGGCTTGCGCGCCTGGCAGCAGCGTGCGTGGCTTGCGATTCGAAGGTCGCTCCACATGCCGAACAAACGCGGCACAGAGGGTCTCCGTCACGATTTCCGCGCAACGGTCCCAACTGAACAGCCGAGCCCGCTGCACGCCGGCCTGCGAGAGCTCGTGACGATACGCCTCCGACGATGCAATGCGCCGAATTGCATCTGCCGCACCCTGCAGGTCATCCGCGTCCAGCATGATTCCGGCATTGCCGACCACTTCGGGCAGTGAAGAATTGTCGGAACAGATCACCGGCGTGCCGCAAGCCATCGCCTCCAGCGGCGGCAGGCCAAAACCTTCGTATCGCGACAGGTACACGAAGCACAGTGCATCGCTGTACAAGGCCGAGAGATCGACATCTTCGACAAACCCTGTCAGAACGATGCGAGACCGCCACTTGCCCGCCTTTTCCAGGGCTTCATTGAGGCGTTCGAGCTTCCATCCAGACATTCCCGCGAGGACAAGATGCGCATCACTCGATTCGTCCTGCTCAAGATGGAGAACAAAGGCGCGAACAACCTGATCGAGATTTTTGCGTATCTCGAGTGTCGCCAGGCTGAGAACATACGGAACGCCGGGAGGGATTCCGTACTTTGCCCGGACCGACGCTCGTTTCTCTTCGTCCTCGCAAGGCACGAAGGAAGGTCCGGCCGCCAAGGGAATAACTGTGACCTGCCGCGGGCTCAGGTCAGGCCGCCGTTCCAGAAGGTCCTTTTTCGTGCACTCTGAAATTGCGAATACCACCGTGTGCTCGTCAAGGCTGTCGATGATGTTTCGGACCTCCGTGGCTGCCTCGGCGGAAAAAAAGTCGGGCCGCTTGATGGCAATCAGGTCGTAGATAATGTGGGCCTGCAAGACACCGGGATCGAGCAGCCAGCGCGCAGGGGCTACGCCAAAAGGCGACAGCAGAACGTCTGCATCCAGCGACGGATCCGAGTTGCCTGTTTGGTGGCGCTGAGCAGTCAGGCGCCTCGAAGCGATGTAGTGGGCTGACCTTTCTTCGTCGCCCTCCCTATAGAACAAGCGCGTATCCAGTCTTGGAGATTGCGCAAGACGCGGAAACAACTCGTCGCATACGCGATACACGCCCGTTTTGACTCCCTGCGCCAGTACATACATGTCCAGCGCCAAGCGCGGCTTCGAATTACTCATTGTTCAATTCTTTTACTCAGTCAACACGAATGCAGCCCCCCACATTAGAACAAGTCCGCAGTTCGACCCTTTCTAAGTTGCGATTTGAGTTCTGCCGGCCCGCGCCGCCTTGATCTCCGCCAGCCTTTGGGACGTTCTCTGACCCGCAGCCTGCACAGAAAGCCTGGCCTCCGCGCTCGCCCTGGCCCTCGCGCCGAGCTCACGGGCAAACTCCGGCTCGTCGTAGAGACGCCGCATGAGCGAGGCGGCATGATCGACTGAAGGCTCCGCCCAAATCAGTTCGGGATCGTAAGGCGGCATCGTTCTGCCGAGTTTCACCAGCTCGTACGAGACGAGCAGGCTGTTGCTTTCGTCCATGAAGTCAACATTGCCGGAGAAGCCGGTGGCAACTACCGGCTTGCCCATCAGCATGGCCTCTGCCAACGTCAGGCCAAGCCCTTCGCTTCGATGAAGCGAAACGTATGCATCGCAACTGTCGGTCAACGAAAGTACTTCGTCAGGCGTATACATCTCGTCTATTACCTGAATCCTCGCTCCCGCTGCCGCGTCGCGCAGTTGCGTCATCTGGGCTGGGTGGTGATGACCATACATAGTCTTCAGGACGAGCGACACTGGCTCCTGAGGCCCGAAGGCTGCCTTGAACGCCCGTATCAGCCCCAACGGGTTCTTGCGTTCCATCACGCTGTTCATGTGAAAGTTGAACAGGAACATGAAGGTACCCTCTTCCACCCCGAAGTAGCTGCGGTCGCGACGCTCATAGTTCCCCAGCTGAACGCCAGGGAACATCGTCAGGACAGGTACAGGCAAGCGCTCGCGCAGCCCCTTGGCCACGAACGAAGTCGCGGCCCAGACTTCGTCCACACCTTCGGCACGGCCCACCCAGCCCTCTGGAATTGAATCAAATTCCCAATACCAGTATGCGATGCGGTATGTAGCGGGCGAGCGCTCCTGCAGATCGCTTCGCGCGTAAGCGTCTGTGAAGAATGGATCCGGCTGGGTGTGGATGAGCGTCACATCGAAGTCCTCCAGACCGTCGAAGCAGACATGATTGGGCTCGTCAAGAATGTCTGTTCTCAGATCGCGCAACGAGACTTGGATGCCTTCGCCACGCATGCCGGCCACCAATGACTCGGCCGAAACGCGCACCCCGGACGGGCTGCAAAAGTGTCCGATCACATTGATGCCAAGGCCCGCGAGTTCTTCCGCGGTTTTCTGCGGGTCGAGTGCCGCACACCACGCCCTTGCATCTGCCGGGAGTGAATCTGGGCCGGATCGAAGCCAGTCAACGAAGGATCGTGCCGACGTATCCGTCTCGAACGCACCGGGATGTAGTGCCTGCCAGTCTGGGCGCGCCCAATAGGCCTCGCGCAACCGCCGAGACGCCGACGTTGCGACCGGCCAATTTGACGGCGTCATCCATTCTTCGTCGACAACTTTGTGGGTGCCCGCAAACCATTTTGCGAATGCTTCCCGCCCAAAGACGGTCATGGCATCCGGGTGACGCCTTTGCCAGTCCGGAGTGAACAGGTAGGCCCGAACAAGTTCGAGAGCAGGGTTCTCAGCGGCTTGCATCAACAGCCACATGATTTCTTCCGATCGCAGATCGAGCTCTTGCCTGCCGTGGCGCATGAACCATCTGAACAGGCCGGCTTGGCCTGGCGGCGTGAGCCCATGCGGCAAGCCGGCACGTATATCGGCTCGAAAGAGAAAAAGCTGGCGGGCTCGCGCGGCGAGGTCTTCTTCCAACACCTCTTCTATCGCCCCTCTTCCCGCTTCTTGCAGGCCGAGGGCGCTGGCATTTTCGGCCAGCCATTCTGCAAAACCGCTCGCCTGCGGATCAGACAACGCGGCGGGAAACTGCGCACGGATTTCCGGTCGGGTGCGGAGCAAATCGACGATGAACCTCGCGGCCGACCATGTGTCGACGATTTGCTCTGGCGCTTGCTTGGGCCACAGCATGAGCTCCAGCGGCATGCCAGCTGCGTCGTGAAGCGCAGTGTCATTCAGCAGGTCGAGGCAACTGGCGGACCCCCTTCCCCGTTCACGAATGAACCGCAGTCGCTCCGAGATGCGCCATGGAGTGAGGATCCACCAAGACAGCTTGAGAGCGCGAACACCTTGCTTGCGAAGCGGTGTGGGCACGACGGATGTGACCTTCTGGAGCGCGGTTGTTGCGCGCCATGCCGTCGAAGCTTGAAGTTCCCGATGCTGCTCTGTCAAATCGGCGATGCGCTGACTCGCCCCTGCGATCGATCGATCCCTTTCCTTGATCACCTTGCGCAGTTGCCTCAGTTCGACGTCCGCGCTGGCCCTGACGCGTTGTTCGCGGCGCCGCGCTTCGATGGCACTTGCTTCTGCCACTATCACCCGTTTCTGAGCGGCCGCCATCTCGGCCTCCTGCCGCTCCAGGCGATCTCGGAGATCCTGGACCTCGGCCATGACAAAGCCATCAAACACATTGGGAGGGCTCCTGAAGGCTTCTTTCAGTTGTGCCCGCTCACGGGCTACGTAGAACCGGTTCAGTCCATCGCTGTACACGTGGAAGTAATCGGCCTCCAGCAGCAGATGCTCCCAATCCCCGTGACTCTCGATCTGTGAGTTCGGGAGCGTGGCCTCAACGACGACGATCCAAGGTCGATGTCGGGTCCAGTCGTTGCCGGCCAGCACCTCCTTCTCCAGTCCCTCTACGTCGATTTTGAGGAAGTGGACATCCTGGTCAGGGGGAACGTGTCGCTGCCACACCGACGCCAGGGTGCGCATCTCGACCGTCTGCCGGGTTACGACCCAGCCGGCCTCCAGATGGCCAAGGGCGAACTCCTCGTTGGCAGTGGACAAACCGGAATCCCCGACAAAATTCACCATTACGGTGCCGAACCGGTCGCCCAAGGCCACGCATAAATTTACGTCCAGGGGGCGCCGCTCGACCAAGCCGCTGAAGTGGACCGGATTGGGCTCGACGTTGATGCCACGCCACCCTCTTTCGCTGAATGCCCGTGTCACGGAATCCTGATCCGGCGACCACGCGCCGACGTCAATGTAGAAGCCGGCTGACAGGTGCCCCAATGCACGCCACAACATGACATCTTCAAAATTCTGGGCGTATGAGACGAAGGACATAGGGGAGCATTGGATGAGTTGGCTAACGGCGAGCTCGTGACCAGTGCAGCAAAAAAGCCACAGAAGGTGAAACCGTTCGTGTCGGCGATGCGATGCCTTACCCGGGCAAACGCTGCTTTCCTTTGGAAGCGAGCGTCCAAGAGTACCAAGCCTTTGCGGCAGAATTGGGGCCTCGCGCTGGACGGCCTTGCAAAGGAACGCCGCGACAACCAAATCAAAGAGGGATCTTCATGAAGAAACGCGCCGTAGTCACCGGGATCACAGGCCAGGATGGCGCCTACTTGGCTGAGCTGCTGCTCAGCAAGGGGTATGTGGTGTACGGCACCTACCGCCGCACAAGCTCCGTCAATTTCTGGCGCATCGAAGAGCTTGGCATCCAGGACAACCCTGACCTTCACTTGATCGAGTACGACCTGACGGACTTGGGCAGTTCTTTGACGCTGATGAAGACAGCGGCACCCGACGAGGTCTACAACCTGGCGGCTCAGAGTTTTGTAGGCGTCAGCTTCAACCAGCCTGATGCCACGGCACAAATCACAGGCATGGGCGCGCTCCATCTCCTTGAAGCCATACGCCTTACCAATCCGAAGATCCGCTTCTATCAAGCGTCGACTTCCGAGATGTTCGGCAAGGTGCAAGCGATCCCCCAGGTCGAGGAAACCCCTTTCTACCCGCGTAGCCCTTACGGCGTAGCCAAACTCTTCGCGCACTGGATGACGATCAACTATCGGGAGAGCTACGACATCTTTGGTTGCAGCGGCATCCTTTTCAATCACGAGAGCCCCCTTCGCGGCCGCGAATTCGTCACCAGAAAAATCACCGACGGCGTGGCGAAGATCAAGCTGGGGAAGGCCGAGGTCCTTGAGCTCGGCAACCTAGGCGCCAAGCGCGACTGGGGCTTCGCCAAGGAATACGTCGAAGGGATGTGGTTGATGCTCCAGGCCGAGGAGCCTGACAGCTTTGTCCTGGCGACGAACCGGACGGAAACCGTCCGTGAGTTTGTCGACATGGCGTTCAAGGCCGCTGGCTATGAGCTGCGATTCGAAGGCGAGGAACAGCACGAAGTTGGGGTGGACGTGAAATCCGGCAAGACGTTGGTCCGGGTGAATCCCAAGTTTTATCGTCCAGCGGAAGTGGATCTGCTGATCGGCAACCCGGCTCGCGCCAAGGAGAAGTTGGGATGGGAGCCGAAGACGACACTGGAGCAGCTTTGCTCAATGATGGTGGAAGCCGATCTGCGTCGCAATGCTGAAGGGCACTCGTTCTAGCCTTTGCATCCGGGGGCGCGGGCGAATTGACTCCTGATCGGCGCGCCTCACCTGCTTCAGCAACCTAGCCCCTGGCGCCTTGAAAAGGGGGGAGCGGTCACGGGCCGCAGTTGGCTCGCCCTATCTTCGATGCACGCTATAGAAAACACTGAGAGAACGGGAGTAGACATCCGCGTGGCGCTGTCCTCGAAGGCGAGGCTGCGTTTAGCCGAGGTTCAGGATTCACCAGGTCTGGAGGCAGATCGGTTGTCATTCCAATCGCCGTCGCCGGCACCTGCAGCGAGTCTTCGGTCCAGGGTGAAGCGAGCGCTGCGCCACGTGGCACGGCTCTCTTTCAGAGCAGCCGGACCCTTCATACGGCCTGCCGCCTTCCGGTTTCGAGCGTACCTCCTTGGCCCCCTGCAGGCGCAAGCGCAGCAAATGCACCAGAGGCTCGCGCAGGACCTGGAATCTCATCAGCAAGCACAAGCGGCGGCCATGGATCGGATGCTCACGATTCACACCACGCACGTGCTTCAGGAGATTCAGTCGGTCCGTGAATCACTGCAGCGGAATCGGCATCAGGCGAGCCCCGATCCCGAAAAAGAGCGAATGTCGCCGCCCATCTCAGACCGGTTGGACCGGCTGGAGCAACTCGTCCAGGCCACAGCAAGCAGAATTGCCGTTCCTTGCGGGCCTGACGCTCTACTATTGCGCACTGCCGTAGGGTCGGTGCTGTGTCCAGCATCCGATTTCGCTCTTGTGTCTTTCCTCATGGAAACAGGCGAACTCGAGCGTGGCACGCGGCTCTTGATCGATCGCATTCTCAAGCCTGGGGACGTATTCGTCGATGCTGGCGCGAATATCGGTATGCACACCCTTGCAGCCGCACGGGCGGTGGGTGAAAAGGGCCGCATTTTTGCGTTTGAACCCTTTCCTGCGACACACGATCTCCTGCGCAAAACTGTTTGGATGAATGGGTTTTCTTCGATGGTCGAAACCTATCAGGTTGCAGTCTCAAATCGAACCGGCAGCGAAGCGCTGCATCTGGGTTCGACCAGTGGTCATCACTCGCTGTATCCCTTGCCATCTTCCGGCCTGCTCGCTATGGCGCCGGTGGAAGTGCCTTTGATGCGAATCGATGATGTCGTTGGACACGACATCAAGGTGGATCTGATCAAGATAGACGTGGAAGGGGCGGAACTCGAGGTTGTGGAAGGGGCCGCCAGCGCCATTGCACGCAATCCCGAAATCGCCCTCATTGTTGAATTCGGCATTTCTCACTTGCGAAGAACAGAACACATGACGGCCGACTGGCTGCGCCAGTTTCACGATCTTGGGTTGACCTACAACGCCATCGATCCGGAAACTGGAGCTATCAGCGAAATAACCTTGTCGGAGCTCGAAAGCAGTTTTTCAACGAATTTGCTTTTTTCACGTCCCGGCTCGACCGTCTGGACAAGGGCGAAGGGTGGCGCATGAAGCAAGAGGTCATTGTCCTCGGAGCCGGTGGGCACGCGAAGGTCTGCATCGAACTATTGATGGCTTCATCCATGTCGGTCGCCTTCTGTATTGGAGGGCATGACAGCGGCGAGTTTTGTCTCGGCGTTCCGGTCCTAAAGGGAGATGACCACTTGGTGCGCCTTCGCGACGAGGGATACTCATTGGCTTTTATTGCGGTCGGCTCGAACACTCTACGTCAACGTCTTGCGGGTTCCGCGCGGGGGATGGGGTACGAACTGGTCAATGCCATCAGCCCGACAGCAGTCATTTCCCCATCAGTACAGATGGGAAAGGGCATCGCCGTTATGGCCGGAGCCGTCATCAATGCGGACGCTTGCATTTCAGATCTGGCCATTGTCAATACATCTGCAACCATCGACCACGACAGCCTTGTCGGGGAGGCAGCACACCTGGCACCGCAATGCGCTCTGGCCGGAAATGTCACTGTCGGAGCGCGCGCGTTTCTAGGAATCGGAAGTCGGGTGATCCCGAGCGTTTGCATTGGTAGGGACGTTGTGGCCGGCGCCGGTTCCGTCATCATTTCTGACATTGAGTCAGGCTCGCGAGTCGCCGGGGTGCCGGCCAGAAAGATCAATGAAAGGACAAAGCCACAATGAAGCGGATCTCCGTCGCAGAACCGAAACTTGCGGGCAATGAACGAAAGTACGTCCTTGATTGCCTCGACACCAACTGGATTTCGTCCAATGGCAAGTACATAGGCGCTTTCGAGCAAGCCTTTGCCACGTTCTGCGGAACGAAGCACGCGATTGCCGCCAACAATGGCACGACAGCGCTTCACCTAGCGCTGGTCGCTCTGGACCTGCAGCCGGGGGACGAAGTGATCATCCCCACGGTGACGTACATTGCAACGGCCAACGCGGTGCGCTACTGCGGGGCGACGCCAGTGCTGGTGGACGTGTGCGCCGACACCATGAACATCGATCCGAAGGAAGTCGAAAAGAAGATCACCAAGCGCACGCGCGGCATCATTCCTGTTCATCTCTACGGTCATCCGGCTGATATGGATTCCATCAATGCGATCGCGCGCCAGCATGATCTCTGGGTGCTCGAGGATGCAGCCGAGGCTCACGGTGCAGAGGTCAACGGCAAGCGCGTGGGAAATCTTGCGGATTGCGCGACCTTCAGCTTCTTCGGCAACAAGATCATCACTACGGGCGAAGGCGGGATGATCACGACCAACGACGATGAGCTCGCCGCCAGACTGCGGCTCTATCGTGGACAGGGCGTCGACCCGAACAGACGTTACTGGTTTCCTGTCGTCGGCTACAACTACCGCATGACCAACATCCAGGCGGCGATCGGTCTGGCCCAGATGGAGTCGGTCGATCAGGCATTGGAAGATCGCAGGGTGCTGTCCAGGCTGTATGACGAAGCATTGGCCCCCCTCAAGGACGTGCTGGTGCTGCCCGTGACGCACCCAGGGATGAGGCATGTGTATTGGATGTACACCGTCTTCCTGCGCGAAGGGGACGAAAGCCGGCGCAACAACGTGATGGCTGCCTTGGATCAGGCGGACATCGAGACGCGGCCAGTTTTCTATCCCATGCATGTGCTGCCCCCCTATCAAGAGAAGGCGATCTACCCGGTTGCCGACCTGTGGGCGCAACGAGGCATGAATCTTCCAACCCATCAGTACCTGACGAAAGCGGACGTTGACCGCATCGCCGCGACGCTAGCGCAAGCGCTGAATCAATGAAGATTGCGCTCTGCTCATCTTTTGTCCCATTCATCAACGGCGGCTATCGCAATATTGTTGAGTGGCTCGAGACCATGCTGCGTCAAGCAGGACACGAAGTAGAGCGCATCTACCTTCCGGAAGTGGACACCCCGGAGCATCTTTTCACGCAAATGGCCGCGTTTCGGTTCATTGACTTGAGCGCGGCGGATCGTGTGATTTGCTTCCGCCCCCAGTCCCACCTGATTTCCCACCCACACAAGATCGTTTGGTTCATTCACCACCTGCGCGTCTTCTACGATCTTTGGGACAGCGAGTACCGCAATTTTCCGGATGACGTGAAGCATCGAGGCATTCGGGATGCATTGCGAGCCGCCGACACGGCAGCATTGCTCGAGGCAAAGCATGTGTTCTCGAACTCCCAGGTTGTTTCCGATCGGCTCAAGCGCTTCAACGGCATCGACAGCGAACCACTGTTTCCCCCAGTTCTCCATCCGGATCGATTCCAGTATCGCCAATCGAACGACGAGATCGTCTGCATCTGCCGCCTGGAAGACCATAAGCGGCAACATCTTCTGGCCGAAGCTCTTCAGTATTGCCGTACACCAGTTCGCCTTCGGTTTTGCGGGCTCGGCGCGGGCGTCGCTTACGCGAGCTTGCTGACCCAATTGGCCGCGGAGCACGGACTGAGTGACCGAGTGATCGTGGAGAACCGCTGGGTCGACGAAGATGAAAAAGCCGGCTATCTGGCAGACTGTCTGGCGGCGGCCTATCTGCCCGAGGACGAAGACTCTTACGGATATCCCACCATCGAGGCTGCACATTCGGGCAAGCCGACGCTTACAAGCACGGATTCAGGCGGGCCGCTGGAGTTCGTGATCCACGAAGTCAACGGGCTTGTCAGCGAGCCTGAGCCGCGGGCGCTCGCAGCGGCGATGGACCGCCTCTATGAAGACAGAAACGGGGCGCGGCAAATGGGCGCCAACGCGAAGGCTCGAATCGACGAGTTGGGCATCAGTTGGTCTCGGGTATTGGAAAGGCTGTTGGCGTGAAAGTGCTTGTCGTCAACAACATGGCGCCATTTGTCTCTGGTGGTGCGGAAGCCATGGCTACTCATCTGAAGACCAACCTGGAAATTGCAGGGCACGAGGCCGAAATCCTCAGGCTTCCGTTTCAGTGGGAGCCCGCAACGCGCATACCTTCGCAAATGCTGATGGCTCGATCCCTGATGCTGCAGAACGTCGACCATGTCATCGCTCTCAAGTTTCCGGCGTACCTCATTCCCCACCCGAGCAAGACCTTATGGCTGGTACATCAGTACCGCCAAGCCTATGACCTGTTTGACGCAGGACAGACCAATCTTCCGGAAGGCCCCGCCGGCGCTGACATCCGCCGAGTGATCAAGAACGCCGACGACGAATGTTTCCGTGGCGCCCGTCGCATTTTCTCGATTTCAGACGTAACGCAAAAGCGGCTAGCCAAATACAACGGCTTCCCTTCGACCGTGCTGCGTGCACCCATCAACGATCCGGAGATCTTCATCGGCGGGCAGCCACAGGGCTACGTTTTTGCAGGTGGGAGGGTCAACGCGGCCAAACGGCAGCACCTGCTGATAGAGGCCATGGCAACAGCCTCGAAAAGCGTGCGGCTGGTTGTCGCTGGACCGCCCGACTCTCCTGCAGATGCAGCGCGGCTCCATGAAACTGCGGAGCGCCTTGGCGTACTGGACCGGGTTCAACTGGACCTGCGCTTTCTCGATCGCGCCGAATACGGTGCCTACATCAACGGCGCAGCGGCAGTCGCCTCCCTTCCCTTCGATGAGGAATCGTTCAGCTACGTCGCCATGGAAGCCGCAACGGCCGAAAAGGCCTTGATCAGCACGACCGACAGCGGAGGAGTACTCGGCTTGGCGCAACATGGCCGCACGGGTTGGGTTGCATCGCCCGACGCGAAAAGCCTCGCGGAGGCATTGAGCATGGTGTACGCCAATCCAAAGCGTACCCGCGATTTCGGAGCTGCCGCCAAGGCTTGTTGGGTCTCGTACAACGTCACCTGGCCGGCAACTGTCGAGGCATTGCTCTCATGAAGTTCGCGATCTTCAGCCCCCTCGTCACCCACTCGGCCATCGGGCGCGTTACGGCACTCGTCGTGCGAGCGTTGCAGGCACTTGAGCAGCAAGTCGTCATCGTGAGGACGGAACAGAACGTGGCCGCCGACGAGTTGCACCATTCGTGCACGGTCGAGCAGATCTCCTGGACCGATACCGCCGCCGTCATGCGCGTCACACAAGACGCAGACCTGCTGGTCTACCAAGTCGGGAACAACTACGAGCTTCACTGCGGCGCCATGCATTGGCTGGATCGCCTGCCTGGAATCGTCTGCCTGCATGACTTCGTGGTCGCGCATCTTTTCGCGGGTTGGGCTCAGTCTCGCCCGAAGGAGGCGCTGAGGGTCCTCAAGGAATGGTATGGCGAGGAGGTCGCCACCCGGTTCTTCAACGTGCACGATGGTCATCAGTTTATGGAAGATGCGAGCACCATCTATCCGATGACCGAGTGGGTCTGCGCAATGGCGGATGGCGTCATATCCCACAGTCATTGGGGAATGCGCCGCGTGACTCGTGCCTGCGCGGGCCCCGTGCGCGCGGTGCCGCTCCCTTATGACGCACCATTTGCGGTGAAGGCAAGCTCGACGAGTCCCGCGCGCAAAGACATGGTGAATGTCATTACGGTCGGTCACGCGAATTCGAACAAGCGAATCGAGAGCGTCATACAAGCCATTGGGAGCAGCGCGCTCTTGCGCCACACGATTCATTACCGACTTTGCGGCCGTATTGAACCAGCGTACGCTATCAAGTTGATTGCCCTCGCCCGTAGTCTTGGCGTGCAATTGACTGTTGCTGGAGAAACGGACAGTACCGGGCTGCAAATTGCCATCAACGAGGCTGACATTGCCTGCTGCCTTCGGTGGCCGAGCTTCGAAGCGGCATCGGCGACAGCCATAGAAGGATTGCTCTATGGCAAGGCTGTGATCGTGACCGACACAAGTTTCTATAGCGAACTGCCGGACGATTGCGTGCTGAAGATTCCTCACCAGAGCGAGGTGCCAAAGCTCATGGACGCACTCGAATATCTTTGTATGCACCCGGAGAAACGTCGCGCAATGGCCGTCCGGGGCCAGCAATGGGCGACAGCCACATTCACCGCCAGGAACTATGCTGAGAATCTCGTGCAACTGACACGGCCGATCGCCACCGCAAAGCCTCTCGTCCAGATGGCAGATAGACTGATGACACAAATGCGGGATTGGGGCGCCTCTTCTGAAATGCTCTTGGCGGATGCAATCGTCGAACCGCTTCTGCTGTTCCAGCTCGATGGCACCCTGCCTGAATCGTCTCCGCTGCCGGATCCGTTCTCCATTCCGGGCCCAGAACAAGACCTGCTTCCATGATTCCACTCTTTTCCGCCCAAGCCGCAAATGCCGGACTGAATCTCGAGTCCGGCATTTTTCGCGTTCTTCGAAGCAACAGGTATGTCCTGGGCAGCGAGGTTACGGCGTTTGAAAGCGAGTTTTCGAGCTACATCGGCGCAATCGAATGCGTCACGCTTGCGAATGGTACTGATGCGCTCGAGATGGCATTGCGAGCTGTCGGCGTCTCAGCCGGAGACCGAGTGGTCTGCGTTGCGAATGCGGGCTTTTATGGAAGCACCGCAATCCACGCGATAGGCGCAAAGCCTTTGTACGTGGACGTCGAAGCCACAACGCTGAACATGGCAACAGCCGCCCTCGCAACTGCGCTCGAGCTCAAGCCCAAGGCAGTCATCGTGACTCACCTCTACGGACAGATGGCCGACATCGAAGAAATCGTGACCTTGGCGCATCGCGCCGGCGTCAAGGTGATCGAGGATTGCGCACAGGCACATGGCGCAACTCGACATGGCCGACGGGCGGGAAGCATCGGCGACGTCGGCTGCTTCAGCTTCTACCCAACGAAGAACCTGGGTGCTCTGGGAGATGGCGGTGCTGTCGTCTGCAACGAAGTCGCGGTGGCTGAAGCTGTGCGCACGCTGCGCCAATACGGCTGGTCCGACAAGTACCACGTGTCGACTCCACTGGGCCGCAACAGTCGCCTCGACGAAATCCAGGCTGCCGTACTGCGCGCAAAACTACCCCATCTCGACGCGGCCAATCGCCAGCGTCGAGAAATCGCTGCGAAGTACAACAGTGCCTTTCATGGACTACCGCTCCTGCTGCCTCCTTCAGTGCAAGAGGACTATGTGGGCCACCTCTACGTCGTGCGCGTGGAAGCCCGCGAGGCATTTCGGGAGCACATGCGCTCGCAGGGGATTGCCACCGACGTGCACTATCCCATTCCTGACCATCTACAGAGCGCCTATCCCAAGGCGCAGGTGACAGGGATCCTCGAGCACAGCGTGCACGCCTGTCGAACGGTCGTCTCGCTGCCATGCTTCCCTGGCCTCACCGATGCTGAAAGCTCCCGGGTGATCGACGGGGTGCGATCGTTCTTTGTGCGTTGAGGTCACGACAGTGTTGACGCTCGTTGTTCCCGTCTATCGAAATGAAGCTTCGATCTCCGATTTGCTCGATGCGGTCAGCGGCCTTCACCGCGACCTGGGCGGCGAGATGGAAGCAGTGTTCGTCATCGATGGCAGCCCCGATCGAAGTTTCGAACTGCTGCGCGACGCGCTTCCGGCGCGGCCGTTTGCATCCAAGCTCGCGCTGTTGTCACGGAACTTCGGCTCTTTCTCGGCAATCCGCACCGGTCTGGAACTCTCTGAAAGCGGCCGATACGCGGTCATGGCAGCGGACCTCCAAGAACCGCCAGAGCTTGTGCTCGAGATGGACAAAGCGCTGCGCACCGAATCCGTGGACGTGGTCGTCGGTACACGGCAGGGGCGCGACGATCCTTTCATGACTCGCCTGCCCGCCGAGATCTTCTGGTGGTTTTACCGAAGGTATGTGGTGCCCGAGGTCCCGCCCGGTGGCGTCGACGTCTTCGCTTGCAACAGGGAGTTTCGTGACAACCTTCTTCGGCTTGACGAACGCCACAGTTCGCTGATCGCTCAGCTTTTCTGGCTCGGTTTTCGGCGCAAGCTGATCCACTATTCACGCAGATCGCGCCAACACGGCAAGTCGGCTTGGACCTTGCGCAAGAAGGTCAACTATCTGATGGACAGCGTGTTCTCATTTACGGACCTCCCTATCCGTCTCCTGGTGCGCGGCGGTGGCATCACGGCTGCCCTGGCAGGCCTGCTTGGCCTGGTGGTGACGATCGGCAAGATCATGGGGTTCATCTCGGTGCCAGGCTACGCAATGACGATCCTCACGATCGTCTTCCTCGGAGCCGTGAATCTTTTCGGTCTCGGGATCGTCGGGTCGTACGCATGGCGCATCTACGAGAACACGAAAGGTCGACCGCACACGATCACGATGCGTATCCACCAGTTCAACCAGACGACCTGAAGCCATGGACTACTTCACCCATTCCCAAGCACTTTGCGAAAGCACCCACGTCGGTCCGGGCACTCGGGTCTGGGCCTTTGCACACGTGCTGCCAAAAGCGCGCATCGGTGGCGACTGCAACATTTGCGATCATGTGTTCGTCGAGAACGACGTGGTGATCGGCGATCGCGTCACCATCAAGTGTGGTGTGCAGGTTTGGGACGGCGTGACGATCGAGGATGATGTGTTCATCGGCCCTAACGTTACCTTCACCAACGATCTGTTCCCAAGGAGCAAGCAGTACCCCGAAGCTTTCGCCCGGACCACGGTCCAGTCAGGCGCTTCGGTCGGTGCAAACGCCACAATCCTTGCGGGAATCACGATCGGGCGCAACTCGATGATTGGAGCGGGCGCAGTGGTTACGCGTTCGGTGCCATCCAATGCCATCGTGGTTGGCAACCCGGCGCGGATTACCGGATACGTGGATGCCACTCCGTCCACGCGGCTTGCGCCGGAGTCCAAGGGCGCCAAAGCGCCTGGGGTGATCCAGAGTTCCGTCGCCGGCGTCACGCTGCACACGCTGCGCTCCGTGCCGGACATGCGAGGCAGCCTCTCAGTCGGCGAATTCGAGAGAGACATTCCTTTCAAACCGCTGCGCTACTTTCTCGTCTACGACGTGCCAACTGTCGAAACCCGCGGCGAGCATGCGCACCGCACGTGCCATCAGTTCCTGCTCGCTGTCAAAGGCCAAGTGAGCGTGGTGGCCGACGACGGCGTGAAGCGTGAAGAATTCAAGCTCGACAGCCCCTCGCTTGGGATCTATCTGCCGCCCATGACTTGGGGTATCCAGTACCGTTATTCGCCCGACGCCGTGCTACTCGTCTTCGCTTCGGACCACTACGATGCCTCGGACTACATCCGCAACCATGCCGACTTCCTGCGTGCCAAGCTGGGCAAGGACGGTCGGCCCTGATCGCGCCGATGGCTGCCGCGCGCAATTCGTCCGCCTTCCTCCGGTTTCTTGTCTCGGGAGGGGTGAACACCCTCGGAACCTACCTGCTGTATCTGGCGCTGTTGCAGCTGCTGCCGTACTGGTTGAGCTACGCGTTCGCCTTCACCAGTGGGATCGCGCTCGCGTATGCGCTCAACCGATTCTTCGTCTTCGGCGCACCGCGCAGCGAGAGGAAGGCCGCCATGCTGCCGCTGGTGTATCTGGCTCAGTACCTTGCGGGCGCCGGGATCGTGTACGTGTGGGTTGACCTCCTGCATCTGCACGCCGAGTTCGCGCCACTTGCAAGCATCGCCATCACCATCCCTCTGACTTTCGCGGCAAGCCGCTGGCTGTTTCACTGAGACAGCTCCGAGGTTTGACTTTCCGCTTGATGACTTTCCGCTTGATGATCCCATGAGAAGAACCTGGCTCAGCTTCGCCTTGCCGCCTACCTTGCTAGTCCTGCTTCTCTGGCTGCCGTTCGGCTTCAGCCTCCACGGACTGATCGAGGAATGGGGAGTACTGGGGGTCTTCACCACGCAAGGACCAGTCCTGTTCGTCAAAGCACACTCGCTGCTGGAGGCACACAGGCTTCGACCGCTCACGGTGTTTCCCCACGCCATCGGTTTCCTGCTGCATCGGGACTCGTTCGATGGATGGCATTGGGTGCTGATGGCGACGCTCATCATGAAAGGTGCGGCAGCGTCCTGTCTTGCTGCACTCGCGACGCGCTCGCCACGATGGGGTGTGATCTTCGGGCTGCTCTTTCTCCTCTATCCGGCCGACACAATGCAGCTTTCGTTCCGGAGCCAGCACATCAATCTGTCGCTGGCAGTCCTTCTGCTGGGTGCGGCCCTTCTGGTCCGCGCACAACAACAGCAGGCCGGATGGGCGCGCTGGATCAACATCACAGCGGGCGGCGCATGCCTGGTTGCAGCGCAAATGATGTACGAAGTTGCATTGATGATGATCATGCTCCCGCTCTTCGTTCTTTGGTGCCGCGACGGTGCCGGGGCGACGCTTCGCAGCATTCGGCAGAACCCGGCACCGACCTTGGCGTGGATCGCGTCAGGGATCGTGTATTTGCTGTACGTTGCCTACGCATCGGCGTCGGGCGGAGAGTCCTATCAGCAGTCCATCACAGACCGCCACTCCCCCTTCAGTGTCCTTTATCACGCGCTTCCCAAGCTATTCCAGATAGCCTTCGTACGCGCGCTTGCCGGCGGGTGGTATGACGCATGGGGCATGGCCCTCGGGGAGTTTCACAGCTTCTTCTACGTGCTGGCTTTCGGCCTGATCTGCTCTGTATCGGCCCTTTTGTTTCCGCGCAACGAAGGCACTGCCCCGCATGAGTTGGTCGAAACCGCCAAGCCTCGCAACGCCAGCATGCGCACCCGTGTTGCCATTTCGGGCCTGCTACTGCTGATCCTAGGTTATGTGCCGTATCTGTTTTCGGGCTCGCACGTTCTCATTTCCCAGCGCACCTATCTCTTTGCAAGCTTCGGCGCCGCGTTGGTTGTTCTCGCCCTCACCATGAGCCTTGCGAGGTGGTCCAAGGCATTGGCCTGCGCTGCCGTGCTGCTCCTGATGACGGCAGGGGCGGCGGCCCAACTCTATCAATTTCATCACTACCTGAAGCTCTCCGAGGCACAGCGGAAGCTCCTTCGCACCATCGTCGAGAACTTCGATGCTGGCGCTCAAAGCGACAAGAAGTTGGTCATCCTAGACTATTCCAATCAGCTTTCGCATGTCTGGTTTCTGCGCGACAACCTGGACTCAGCGCTGACCTATCTCTACGACCGTCCGGTCCCCATGCCCACCATCTGCCTCATGCCGGGCAGCGACCTGGCGCGCGTGGACGATCTGCTGCGACAGGGACACTGCGTTGAAGAGAGCGACAGCTGGAGATTCAAGGCGGCCGATCCGGTCCCCGGTTTGTCTGCCGAGCCGCTAAAGGACGTCGTGCTGGCCAAGTCCCAGGCCGTCGAGCTCGTGATCGACCAAGACGGAAACGTTGTACCCGACAGGGCGCTCGATGCTTACCGTCAACAACTTGCTTCGGCCGACACACCGGCCGCAAGGCGTTACCGGAACATACTGAACCGGAAGCCAGGAAGCAGAAATCTAGGCTTGTTTGAATCCGAAGCTGCCCGATCGAGCCACCGCTGGGACTTTGGCAAATGGTGGAGTATGGAGGTTCCCATTCAGGGGAATGGCTGGCGTCCTGCGGACTGGAAGCCCGGCTATTTCCATCATGACACTGCGACCTGGAAATCTCAGGAGCGCTCGTCTCTGCTTTTCCAACTGATGCCCACCGACAAGCCCTACGAGCTAACCGGAAACTTTGACCTGATCGCCAACCCCGCCATTCAGGGCAGCTTCCGCATTCGAATCAACGGCGTTGAATTGGCCCTCGGCTGGCAGCCAGGGTACAGATTCACTGCACAGGTTCCTTCAGGGGCATTGAAGCCCGGGACCAACGTCGTCGAGTTCGTTTCGGCCGTCGACAAGAACTACTACGGCCTCTCCGCGAGGCTCGACGAACTGGAGATCCATCCCGTCAAGTAAAGGCCAGCTCGCAACTACCAACAAACAAATCACAAATCCGATCTGGAAACGCAGCACATTTTCTCGGATCTGATCGCCTTGTCCGACAGCACCTTCGGCAGATACTCACAGCGCGAAAGCACGCCGCCACTGTCGATCTTCTTCAGGAACTCGGGCAGTTTCTGCCCGATGTCCATCCCGAAGGCATAGTCGGACACATAGAACACATTCATCGGCTGCCGGCCGTGCTGGAACAGGAAGTACGCGGCACCGTCCACAACCAGCCGTTCGTCGCCATCATTGATATTGCAGCGCTTTGCGAGCGCGGACAGCCGCGCGCGCTCCTCCTCCCGCACGAATGCTGGCGTCGACAGCGGCTGGGGACCAATCACATAGTCTCCGAGGCGCGCGATCTGCAGCAACCCGGGAGTTTGTATGCACAGCAACAGGACCATGCTGGCGGCTGCAAGCAACATCCAATAGAAGGCGACAGCGCCGCAAGCCCGTCTCAGCCCATTCGGGACCTCGAATGGCGTGTGCAGCACCAACATCAGCAGAACGGCCAACAGCGGCACGATGAGCCCCGGCGTATAGAAGTGCCAGGCGTTGCTGTTGTAGACGATGCCGTGCAACACCAGCCCCGCCAGAAGCGCCGTAGCGAGCAGAACTCCCTTGTCGAGCCGCCTGTGTGACAACTGCATCGCGAAGCGAACAATCACAGCGACGAATGAGAGCAATGCGAGAACGTACAGGCTCGCTTTGAGCAACTTTCCGAAAACGCCGAGCCATGGCCCCATCCATTCGCCCTGGACGGACGGCAGCCAATTCGACTGGTAAGCCAGGGTCGCCGGCATGCGATCCAGGATCATGCCGAGCGACGACACCAGATTGCTTGCGGCCGCTTTGAAGAACAAAGGCTTGTCACTGGCGAGTAGCTGAAAGTCCAGCGTTTGCTGCGCGAGAACTTTCGCCATCGCCGGCGCGCCGGGGCAGCTTGATGTGAAAAGGACGTACTGGACCGATTGAAAAACGGCAAACCCGACCACCAGCATGGTCCCGATCATCCAAGCCTTGCCAGCGTGTCGAAAAACCAGCCAGGCCGAAGCCAGCATGACCGGCGCGAAGAACAACGCCTTCGGATGCGCCAGCAGGAATACAGACGTGATCAAGAAGAGCAACGCCGCCTTCAGGCTCTTCAACGGGACACCGTCGGACGCTTCGACCTGCCAGAACAATGCCAGCATGCAACATGCAACGAGCGGGAGTACCAACAATTGCTCTGAGCGCGCCAAGACGAGCACGAATGGCAACACGCCAAGCATGTTGAGCGAGAGGATGAACGATTGAAAACGACGCCTTGGCATCAAGCGCTGCGGATGCAGCCCCGCCCATGCCCACAGCAGAGACAACCAGCCCGCGCATATCGCTATGCCCCTGATCCGCAACCCCAACTCGCTGGTTCCCGAGTACAGGATGGCGTTGAAAACTGCACCCGGGTACCAGGAGACCGGAATGCTTGCCTCCAATGAACGACATTGGGGTAACAGATTCAGCAGCGCACCTCCTTCTATGAAGAAACGCGCATGCGCCATCTGAATGGCCACCTCGTCAGAGTAGATCGGGATCAACAGCCCAACGGCGAGAGTCACAACGGCTAGTGCCGGGATGGCAAGGGCCACCCAGCGGTTCAACCAAGTGCTGCAAGCCCGGCTCGCTACTGCCACCGGTTGTCGATCCAGTTTGCCGTCCCCAGGCCTTGGACCTTTCTATTCCACGCCTCCAGGAGAAACTTCTCGAATTCCTTGCTGCTGGCCTCGCTCTCGACGTAGACCGACGATTTTTTCTTGATTTCCAGCGCAATCTGATCTCGCCACTCCTTGTCCGATGCCAATTTCAGGGCGATCTCGACGTAATCTTGGCGATCTTTGGCGACCAGCGCTGTGCAGCCAATATATTCGTAAATTGCGGCGGTCCATCGGCCGAATGGAATTTCCGCCGGAAGAGTGACCGTCGCAATTCCCAGCATGGCACCATCGAAGCTCGACGACATGCCGCAGAGAGGATAGGAATCGAGGCAACAATCGACAGACTGCAACAGCATGTGCGCATCGTTCTTGCCCATCGTCGATAGGAAGATGACTCTTTCGTAGCAGCGACCGAGCTTTTTACGCAGCCGGCTCCGGAGGCTCTTTGCAGGAGGGTACTCGCCGCGAAGAAGAACCAGAATTGCCTCTTCGTCGCGCTCGAGTATCTCTCGAAACATCTCATCCATATCGGGGTGGATCTTCGGCGGCGTGTTGGCGCACAAATAGACACGAGCTTCCGGGCTTGCATTGAGCAGCTTTTTCCTGATATGCGCACGCGCTTCAGGTGTGATGCTTTCACTCGCATCCACCTCCGGTCTCTCAATCCAATACGGAGGGTGCTGGAAGAATGAAACTTTGGTCTTGTAAAACTCTGACGGGATGGCAGGCTCGGCCGGTTGCCAAGAAAGGTAATAATCTGCGTTGGTCAGCCCGTCGGTCCAATTCGGTTCGAGCAGTACCATCTGGAGGGGCGCGAGCCGCGCCATCATCGGATAATAGACCGCGGCTATGGAAGGGCCGGATACTATGATATCCAACTTTTCGTCTGCGATCGTCTGGATGGCAGCATACACATCGATGTCGGAATATTGCACGGTCTTGTCCGCCCGCGCGATCCAACATGCCGCAGCAGCAGATTTTCCAGCCTTTCCAGGGCGCAGAAATACCGTCTCGAACTCGTCTTTATTGAAACGAGGCAAGAAACCTGACATCATCGGCATGGAATCGTGAACAATAAATCCGACGCGCAGCTTCTTTTTTGATCTCTTTCGAGCATTCGCCGCATCTTCAATGTGTGGCGCGGTGAAATCGAGTTTCGGCCAAGCATTAAAGATCGCTTTCTCGAAAGCCCCCATCGCATCACTGTACAACTTTGGCGCTCCGAGACAGAAGATGTACTGCCAAGGCGTCCAATTATTAGTCATGTCCGCAATAGGTTCGGTTAATTCCAGCAAATCGGCGGATATCAGAAGGCTTGCCTCCATAAACTGCCTGACAACTGCCTCCGGATCAATCGGATCGCGTGGAATCATCGGCGGTGTCATTTCATTCAACATTCGAAGAGATTTACTCTCCTTACCGCCTTGCTCGTAGGCGATCGCCAAGGCCTCGTAGACTCCATCGGAAAAATCTACCGGCAAGTGCAAATATCTGCAGAAAAATATCAGCACTTTCGCAATCTTTATCGGTTGCGGATTGTCCCGAAGATAGGTCTGAAAGTTCTGTTTCAGGATAGGCAAATCACATTGGTCGATTCGTAGTTCGGTATCTTGAAAGTTGATGACAAAATCGACCGGCGCGCTCATGCTCGCCCTATAGAAATCAAGGACAGAAAGCGGCGCAGTTAATTGGGCAGAATCCAGGCAATTCACGAAAGCACGGTATCGATCGTATTCGAAGCGCTTGGCACACATCTTCGTGTAATGGGAGAGAAGCTGACTAGCGGTCGGGTGCTGCAGCAACCCCTGCTCAAGCCGCTGCAAACATTGCTCAAGATCAGAGAGGCAAATGAAGGCCAGACTTGCAAGATAGAAGTCTTCCGGATCCTTCGACGTGCGCGTCGTCAGCTTCCGATGAACGGCGTTCGCTTCTTCAGTTCGCTCCCTAGACAATAAGAGCTCGGAAATCTGCCACAAAGCCAACGCACTATCGGACTCTTCTGCGATCCAACTAATTTTTTCCTCCGCAAAGTCGTCGAGGCCCACGTTCAGGCAGTGATCGATCAGCTTAACTCGAATGTGCGAATCAGGAAATCTGTCAAAAAGAGTCTCGCAGGCTTCTGCTTTTGATTTCGCCTCCGGTACTACGATTCGGATGACGCGACCCAATTCACCAAGCTGTGCGCAGACGAGCGCAAAGTGATCTATCAACTCAGTCGCTTTAGGGAATCTTTGAATTCCTACCTCCAGCAAGTCCGCCGCTCGATCGAGATTTCCAAGACGGTAGTGAGAAAGCGCCGAATGCAAAAGTCCAAGGGAGTCTTCCGCAGGACGCGCAGCCAATTGCCGATAGATGGCATTCGCCTCTCTGGTGCGCTCATGCAGCAAAAGAACATCCGAGAGTCTCCAGAGCAAAACATTGTCCTCGCAGTTTGCCTGCAAACGCTCCAGCTCCCGCGTGGCGATATCGGTAAATCCGCGGTCCAGACAGAAAGCTATGAGGCTTGACTTGACATGGGATTCCGGAAATTTTTCGAACAATTTTTCGCTAACTTGCCGCTCATCCTCGCCGTTCGTGGCGAACCACTGAATCGCACGTTCAATTTTTCCGACCTCTGAACAGAGGCGCACGTAGTACTCCACCAAAAGGGCAAGACCTGGGTATTTTTTCAGCCCAGCTTCGAACATAGCTACTGCTTCGCTCGGTCTAAGGAGCCTTTGCTCGGCGAGGCCTGCATACAGGTATGTCTCCGGACTTGAATGCCTCCTGGTGGCTAGGCGACGATAGATCGCCGTCGCTTGCAAATGATTTCCTGCGGACTCGGCAAGATCAGCTTTGGCCCAAAGCTTTTGTGGATCGATGGACGGTGAAAGGAAAGCGAGGTCGGCAAGTTGAGACAACGTAAAGCTGTGGGCCGAACTTTCGGTGATTGACTTAATTCTCCGCTCGACAAGCTGGTCGAGGCCTGCGGTCAGGCAATGGCCTAACAACCAAAATTGGATCTGCGGATCATCAAATCTTTCAAGAAGAGTTTCAGAAGCCTGTGCCTCGGATTTTGCCTCCGGCGCGGCAACTCGAATGAGGCGTTCCAAGTCGCCGAGTTGTGCGCAAACGAGTGCAAAGTGGTCGGTCAACTCTGCAGCGGCCGGAAATTTCTGGATCCCCGCCTCCAAGACATCTGCAGCTCGATCGAAGTTTCCAAGCCTGTATTCAGAGAGTCCCGAATGCAGAACGCCAAGAGGATTCTCTGCTGGGCGCGCAGCCAATTGCCGGTAGATGGCGTTCGCTTCTTCCCTGCGCTCATGCAGCCACAGAGCATCCGCAAGTCGCCAAAGCAAGACGTTGTCACTGGAGTTCGCCGCGGACCTCCGAACGACGTGATCGATTTGTCCATTTTCGACACAGATGCCAACGTAGTGTTCAAGCAAAAGCGGCAGATTTGGAAATTTCTTCAGACCAGCTTCGATTTTGGCTATCGCTTGGCTCGGTCGACGTAGCCGTTGCTCGGAGAGGCCTGCATAAACATAAGCCTCCGGGCTTAAGAGCTCGACCCTGGCAAGACGGCGATATATCGCCTTCGCGTGCCACTTATTTCCTCTGGCTTCGGCGCGACCAGCTTGCGTCCAAAGTTCTTGTGGCTCGCTGGAGCGTGAGAGCCACGGGCCCAACAACGCCCTCAATCTTGTAATAGTCATTTTTTATGCGAATTTTCGTCCGCGCGCTGACCCCGCAGCGCGACACCTAGCCCGCGGCAACAAGCACCCGGCATCGAACGGTCGTCAACCAGTTCGATACGCAGGCGACTACTCGCCCGCGAAAGCGATTTCTCGTCCTGCCAGTCTCAATACTTCTTCCACACCACACGATTCACGTAGTCTACGTAGCTGTGGATGATCCGAAGCACCTTGTCCGACACGTTGGGCATGCTGTAGTCGGCAACCAGGCGCAAGCCGCGATCGGCGCCGCGCGGTTGCGATTTCAAGATAGCCAGCCCCTGGCGGACGCGCTCAGCGTCGAGCCCGACCATCATGACTGCGGCTTCTTCCATGCCCTCCGGTCGCTCGTGCGCCTCTCGCAAGTTGAGCGCAGGGAAATTGAGAATCGAGGATTCTTCGCTGATAGTGCCGCTGTCCGAAAGCACCGCCCGCGCGGACATCTGCAGCCTTACATAGTCATGGAAGCCAAGCGGCTTCAGAAGGCGAACCTGCGGGTGAAAGCTGGTCGAGGTGGCCTGGATCCGTTTCTGCGTCCGGGGGTGAGTGGAAACGATGACCGGCTCGTCGTGGTCTTCTGCGATTGCATTCAAGGCAGCGACAAGCTTTGCGAAGGATTGGTCAGACTCGATGTTCTCCTCGCGATGCGCGCTGACAACAAAGTACTTGCCTTCGCTCAAGTCGAGGCGCTTCAGTACATCAGACGCCTCGATGTCCGGCATGTAGTGATGCAGGACCTCATACATCGGGCTACCAGTCTTGATCACCTGGTCAGGCGGCAACCCCTCGCGAAGCAGGTAGTCGCGCGCGATCGTGCTGTAGGTGAGATTGATATCAGCCGTGTGGTCGACGATTCGGCGATTGATCTCTTCGGGCACCCTGAGGTCGAAGCATCGATTACCGGCCTCCATGTGGAAGATGGGAATCTTTCGCCGCTTGGCCGGGATCACTGCCAGGCAACTGTTGGTGTCTCCAAGCACCAGCATGGCCTCGGGCTCAACCTGCGCGAGAACTCGATCGACTTCGATGATGAGGTTGCCGATCGTGTGCGCGGCGCCGGTACTGCCGGTCGCACTGTTCAGGAAGTGGTCCGGCTTTCGCAGTTTCAGGTCATCGAAGAAGACCTGATTCAACTCGTAATCATAGTTCTGCCCGGTGTGGACCAGCACGTGCTCGCAGTGCTCGTCGAGTGCGGCAAATACGCGTGACAGGCGGATGATCTCGGGCCGCGTGCCGACCACCGACATGACTTTCAGTTTCTTCATTTTTTCAGAGTGGACAGGCGTATGTATCTGGCCGTGCGCGATCGAATATCTCGTTGGCCCATAGCATGACGACCATTTCGTCCTCGCCAATGTTCGTGATGTCGTGCGTCCAGCCTGGCGCAGTCTCGACGATCTCGGCCGCATCGCCGTTTGTGGTCATCTCGTAGGTTTCGCCAGTCAACATGTGGCGAAACTTGAACCGGGCATGACCCTTGATGACGAGGAACTTCTCGGTCTTGCTGTGGTGATAGTGCCCACCGCGGGTGACCCCGGGGTGTGCTGTGAAGTAGGAGAACTGTCCACTGTCAGGCGTCCTGAGCATCTCCACGAATACGCCACGCGCGTCTCCATGGCGAGCGACGCTGTACTTGAACTCTTCCGTCGGAAGATAGCTGACGTAGGTGGCATAAAGGGCCCGCACCAATCCGGTCCCCACACGTTCGGTCAGCAGCGTCTTTCGACTTTCCTTGAAGCGCACGATCAGGTCCGCCACTTCGCCTACAGTGGTTGAGTATTGCGGTGTCATGACCGCAAAGCCATCGACATCCAAAGCAGCGTCGGCGCCGTCGAGCAGTTCGATAAAACGCGCCACCAAGTCGTCGATGTAGACAAGCGTCAGAGCGGCGGCTGGATCACGGACTTCGATCGGCAGGCCACGAGCAATGTTGTGACAGAAGGTTGCGACCGCAGAGTTGTAATTGGGACGACACCACTTGCCGAACACGTTGGGCAGGCGGAAGACATGCGCAGGAACGCCATGGCTCCTGGCGACAGCGAAAACGGCCGCCTCTGCACCACGCTTGCTCTGCCCATACGGATTGTCCCGCTCGGCCTGAATCGAAGATGTCAGAACGACTGGAATCTTCTTTCCTGTCGACTCGATCTCCCCAACCAGTGCATTGCACAATGATTGGGTCAGCTCGAGATTGCCCACGGCAAAATCTTTCGGATCCTGAGGCCGATTCACGCCAGCAAGGTGAAACACAAAGTCCACCCCGCGCAGCAGTTCCGGCAACTGCGCCACGGTGTTGCGGGATTCGAAAGCGACGATCTCGACTCCCGCGCGCTCGGAAAGCGCCTGGCAAAGATTCTTGCCGACGAAACCGCCAGCACCGGTGATGAGGACCTTCACCGGCTCACCCTTCCAGCACGGCCGGCTCGCCGCGAGCGATCTTTCCCATGAAGTCAAGCTTCAGAAGCAGCTTCTTCATTCCCTCGACGTCCAGACGCGTGGTGTTGTGCGAGTTGTATTCCTCACCGTGCAAAGCGCGCGTGATGCGACTTTCGCCTTCCTCGACAAACTTTGCGTAGTTCAGATCGCGTCCATCAGGCGGCACACGAAAATACTCGCCCAAGTCCACGGCGCATGCACGCTCCTCTTTGCTGAGCAGCGACTCGTAGAGCTTCTCGCCATGCCGGGAGCCGATGATGGCAATGGGATGGTCCTTCTTGCCCATCAGATCCAAAATGGCCCGGCTGAGCACTTCCATGGTCGCAGCAGGCGCCTTCTGGACGAAGATATCGCCGTTCTGCCCGTGCTCAAACGCGTAGAGGACCAGGTCGACGGCGTCTTCCAGAGTCATCATGAATCGGGTCATCGTTGGATCGGTGATCGTGATCTGGCTGCCCTCGCTGACTTGCTGCACAAACAGCGGGATGACCGAACCTCGCGAGGCCATCACGTTGCCGTAGCGTGTGCCGCAAATGATGGTGCCGGTGCCTTCGAGGTTGCGGCTCGACGCAACCATGACTTTTTCCATCATGGCCTTGCTGATGCCCATGGCGTTGATGGGATAGACCGCCTTGTCGGTGCTCAGGCAGACCACCCGCTTCACGCCGGCTGCGACGGCGGTCTCAAGGACATTCTCGGCGCCAAGCACGTTCGTGCGAACGGCCTGCATCGGATGGAATTCGCAGGACGGCACCTGCTTCAGGGCCGCGGCATGGAACACGTAGTCGACACCGCGCATGGCGCCGCCCACGCTATGTGCATCGCGAACGTCGCCAATGTAGAACTTGAGCTTCGCGTTGTTGTAACGCTTGCGCATATCGTCCTGCTTCTTCTCGTCGCGGCTGAATACCCGGATTTCCCGGATGTCCGTCTTGAGGAAGCGCTGGATGACCGCGTTTCCAAATGATCCGGTCCCGCCCGTTATCAGTAATACCTTGTTGCTGAACGGAGTTTGCATTTGAATTTGGGCCCTGAGGGATGTTGAACAGAGGCTGGACTCGAAGGCGGGGACTCCTTCAATCCATGCTTTAGGTCGCGCCGCAAGTCATGTGGCACGGTGCGCGCACTTTAGCGCAACTGGCAGTCGCTCCTTGCACGCAAGGGCCTGGTGGAACTCGCCAAGGACGGGCCATTCGCGAAGTCTCTGCAACGGCTTTTACGATTGGGCCGCGATCGCCTCGGAAAGCGCCTGCACGACACAAACCTGCTTTTCCCTCGTCAGCCCGACCCACATCGGCAGACGGATCAGGCATTCGGATTGACGATTGGTCACATCGAGCGTCCCATGCGTTCTGCCATAGCGCCGTCCTGCGGGCGAAGAATGCAACGGAACGTAGTGAAAGACTGGCGAGATATCGGCTCGCCTGAACACATCGAGAACTTGCCGCCGGTCGATCCGGGGCGATAGGACGACGTAATACATGTGCGCGTTGTGCTGGCAGCTATCAGGAACCGTGGGCCGCCTGAGGGCGCCGTCCGATTCCAGTTTCTCGAGAAGTTCGTGATAGCAGTTCCACAAGCCCAAGCGTGCTTGCGTGATTTGCTCTGCGTGCTCGAACTGTGCCCACAAGAACGCTGCGACCAGCTCGCCGGGAAGAAATGAAGATCCGACTTCCTGCCACGTGTACTTGTCGACTTCGCCTTTGAAGAAGCGACTGCGATCAGTCCCCTTCTCGCGAATGATCTCAGCGCGAGCGCGCAAAGATGGATCGTTGATCAGCAGCGCTCCCCCCTCGCCCGAGATCACGTTCTTCGTCTCATGGAAACTGTAGGCGCCAAGCTGCCCGATCCCGCCAAGAGCTCGACCCTTGTAAGTCGACATGACAGCCTGCGCTGCGTCCTCGACGACGAACAGCTGATGCCGTTCGGCAATGGCCATGATGGCGTCCATCTCGCAGGCGACGCCTGCATAGTGAACCACGGCAATACCTCGCGTGCGCGGCGTGATTGCTGCCTCGATCAGGGACTCGTCCAGGTTCAGCGTATCCGGGCGAATGTCCACGAACACGGGCACGCCACCCCTGAGCACGAACGCGTTGGCCGTCGATACAAACGTGTAGGACGGCATGATGATCTCGTCCCCCGGTTGAATGTCCATCAGCAAAGCGCTCATTTCCAGCGCAGCAGTGCAGGAGTGCGTGAGCAAGGCCTTGTGACTACCTGTTCGCTCTTCGAGCCAGCGATGGCACCTTGCGGTGAAAGGGCCATCGCCCGCCAGGCGTCCGTTGAAGTGTGCTTCGGCAATGTAGAAGAGCTCTTTGCCCGTCATGTGGGGCCAATTGAACGGGATTCGATCACTTTTCATTAGGGAGTCCCTTTCTTGCGACGACGAGCCTCGACCCGCCGACCGGGAAGTTCATGCCGACGCGGATCATGCCCCGTTCAAACGCGAGCATCTTCTCCAACGCGGTGTTTAGCCACGGAGGGAAGTTGAATTCCGCCAACGGATCAAATTCTTGCCCCTCCGGCTTTCCGGCAAGTCGCGAAGCCATCAATGCCGGGAGGAGTGCCGTCACGAAAGACGTGCTTCTGAGCAGTTCCAGGCCAGCACCCTTGATCTTGCGATGTAACTCCGCGCTGCGGTACCGGCGCACATGGCAGGCATACGCGTCCGACTCACTCCACAACCAGGGATGCTGCGGAACGGTCAGGAGAAGGCAGCCGCCGGGCTTCAACGCAGCGTGCGCCTGCTCCAGTACGCGTTCGTCTTCCTCGATGTGCTCCAGCACGTCAAATGCGCCGACAACGTCGAACTCGTCTCGAAATGGAATCTCGCGCGCGTCCATCTGCATGAAGTCAGCGGAAGGCAATCGCTTGGCAGCGAAGCCCAAGCCAGCCACGAAGATCTCGCTTCCGCGAAGACTAGCTTGGGGATACGCTCCTGCAACCCCCGACAGCACATATGCTGTACCGCATCCAATTTCGAGGAGCGACTCGAAACCTCCGCAGTATTTGCGTATGGCCCAGAGAATCAGCGCGTTCCTGGCACGAAACCAAAAATTCGAGTCCTCCAGCCGCGCCAGTTCGGCGTAGTAGTCGGCCTTGAATCCTCCGCCAGCCCATGCGCTATCGGGTGCGTAAGACGTGAAGCCATCGACCTGCACGGGACAGTGGCCGCAGGCCGGACACTCAACCCGTGAACTGGCATATCCCGCATCGCAGCGCAGACAGCGCTTCAATTTGCAGTCTCCACCGGCGGGTTCGAGTCAGGAAACACGAAATACTTGAACGACAGGAAAAGAAACCCCGCGACGACAAATATGGCAAAGGCCTGCGCGATCTGATGCGCATAGCCGAACCTGTCCACAAGCAGATACAGCAGGCATAAATTGATCAGATAACCCACACAATGTGCGAGCACGTACCGCACGCCCACAGCCATGCCCTTCTCGTCATGTGCAAAGGTCAGCCTGCGATTGCCCCAGAAGCCGATCGACGCACCAGCAAGGTAGAGCGCCGACATGGTGATCTTGGGTCCGGCGCCAAGATAGGTGATGAGCAAATAGACCAGGTAGCCTGCGAGATTGCTCAGCACACCCACGAACGCATAGCTCAGCAACTGAGCTGCCAAGGTCCGCCGCCGAGCCGGCGCCACTTCTTCAACCATGTGCGAGAACTGCAAGCCCGAAGCCCGTCTTGCCGTATCCGTTTCCGTTGTAGAGCATGTATCTCTCGCCATCATGGTCGAAGACGAATGGGTACTCGATCATTTCGGAGTCCCATCCTTCTTCGGACACATCGATACCTGCGTCCCCGAGTTTGAATTGCCAGTCGCTACCGTCGACGCTGAAGGCGTAGCCGATGCGATAGCTCTGACCCGCACCGCTGCGGTAGGAGAACCACATGTGAAGGCCCACGGAGTCCCGGACTACTGTGGGCCGAGAGAAGGCCTGCGCCGTGCCAACGGCGTAGGGCACCGCCAGGCCAAGTTTTTCCCAACGTTCGCCATCCTGCGATGAAGCACGATTGATCACGTGGATCATCTCCCCATTGCCTGCGTCCCATGTGAGTGTGGATCCGTACCACATGCTGTAGCCAGCGCGCGAGCCATCCTGCAGCACCCAGGGATACGAGAGACTGACGGGGTCAAGGGCATCCAGCGGCATGAACGCCCTGCCACCGTCCAACGAAAGGCCGAGATCGCCGTCAACACGAAGTCGACCGATTTCACCGCGCCAATGCGCATCTGCGGGATTCAGCCAGCCCATGAAGAGCATGTATCGCCCCGAGGGCGCGTCATAACAGTTGCCGATGCTCACGCCGTCCGCATAAAAACTGCCTTCGGGGCCGTGTTCGAAAACCGGCGCGTAATGCTCGTGCACAACTTCGCGCCTCACGATATCGATATCAACTGCCCCTACAGAAGAACGATTGCGCGCGTCTCTGCCGCCGTAGAACACGCGATAAACATTACCTTCGAGCAAGACTGGCAAGGGGTTGGCCGCGTGGGTCAACAACTTGGGATGACGTTGGTCACCGCTCGGACAGAATAGTTGGCCCAGCTTGATCCACGGCCTCGTCATATGCCTCGCACCCTGCTGCTGGGCACTCGCGACCGCTCCGTCGCGGCGCCGATGTACACACCTTCGGGCTCGGCGTCAGTTAGCAACAACGCGCCCGCACCGATCACACATCGGTCGCCGATCTTGATATGGTCCCTGAGCGTCGCGTTTACTCCGATAAAACACTGTTCCCCGATTTCGACGCCACCCGAGACGACCACGTGAGACGCAAGAAAGCTGTGGTCCTTGATTGTCGAGTGATGGCCAATGTGATTGCCGCTCCACAAGGTGACGTTGTTGCCGATCCGAACGAAGGGCTGGATTGTGTTGTCCTCGAAGATGAAGCAGTTCTCTCCGATGTGTCCGTCATTCAGCACAGTCGCCGCCGGGCTGACGAAGGTTGCGAGCCGATAGCCTCGCGCCTTGGCAGCCAGGTACTTCTCCTTGCGCACGGCGTTCAATTTGGAGTAGCTCAGCGCGACGAACATGTCGGTATCGCCAGGGGGAAAATGCTCGACGACATCTTCGAATGCGACGACCGGCGAACCGCAAAAGCTCGATCCTGAAAGGAAAGCCGCATCCACGGTGAAGCCCACCACCTCGTACTCCGACGCCGCGCTGAAATAGTAGTGCGCGAGTTGCGCAATGTCGCCAGCGCCAAAGATGACAAGACGCTTTCTCATGCCTGCTTCCTGACCAGAATCGTGAATTCGTAGAGGCCGTAGTCGTGATTCAGGGCCACGTTCTTCGAATAACGGCGCTTGCAAAGGTCGAAGAGGTGGCAAGGATCGGCGTAATGGAGATCGGGCCGCATGCGATCGACGTCGGAGTACGAAGTCAAGCAATTGAATGCGAAGCCAAGACGGCTGGTCCGATCCATTTGATCCAGCGTCGCCTCCAGATACGCCTGCCACTCGGCATTCGTCCTGCCTAACCGGACATTGAAGATGCCGCTGGCGACGCCATAGTCGCTGATGCAATCCGGAACGCTCGACTTGATGAAGCGAGCGTTAGACCGTCCCTTGAATCGCTCCCGAGCAGCTTCGATCATGCTCTCGGAGATATCCGCGCCGACGTACGCGATGTCCGGCCGCTCCGAAGCTAGAAACTCGTAGAGCGCACCGTAGCCGCAACCCAGGTCATTGACCGAAATCGCTCCAGGGCGGTCGATGATCTTCGACAACTGCCTGAACCGAAGGATCTGCCCTTCCTCTCCGTTCCAGTCGACTCCACGCGGACTCTGTCCATGCGCAGCAAGCTTGTCAGAGTAGTAGGCTGCAATTTCCGCATGAATTCCCGCGGTGTTTTCTTCAGTCATTGCACCTGTCCATTTCCGGACTTGCTTCGAAGCGATAGCCTGACTGGTTTGAGCACTTCGCGATCATGGATTTCCCTCCAACTCCCGGTCTCCGCCGTAGACCTGCCGCACGATGGTGTATGGCCGCTGCTTGACTTCAGAGAAGATTTTCGCGATGTAGATGCCCTGCACGCCCATGAAAAAGATGATGAGGCCCGAGAAGAGCCAGATCGACGCGACGATCGACGTATAGCCGTCAGGCGGGGACGACGCCGAAAAATACCGCGACACCAGATAGAGGATGTACAGGATCGCCGACATGGAGGTCAGCAGTCCGGCGTAGAAGGTGAACACGAGAGGCAAGCTGCTGAACGACGTCACCGCGTTGACGAGGTGGCTGATCTTGCGCGACAGGGAATAGGTCGTCGGGCTGGTTGCGTGCTTGTTGACGGTCCGTTGCACCTGCTTGAAGCCAGTCACGACCCACAGCCCACCGATGTTGATTTCGCGCTCCTCATGCAGCAGCAGCGCGTCGACATACCGGCGGGTCATCAACCTGGCGGTCACGATGTTGTTGGGCTGAGCGATCCCGGTCAGCATGCGGAATAGCTTGTAGAAAATGCTGCCAGTCAGGCGCTCGAATGCCTGGCCTCTGCGTCTGCCTTGAACGCCATAGACCACATCGCTTGCCTCCTCGTCCATCGCGTGCGCGAAATCAAGAAGCCACTCTGGTTCTTCTTCGAGGTCGCTATCCACGAGAAACACACGTTGCCCCCTGGCGGCATTCAGGCCAGTCATCATGGCCTTGTGGTGCCCGAAATTACGTGAAAGGTCAACTACGACGAAATGTGTGTCCTCCGTTGCGATCTGAATCGCCAGGTCAAGACTTCGATCCGGCGAGCCGTCATTGACCAGGACAATCTCGTAATCGTCCCCCGCGATTTCGCGCGCCGCCTTGCTGGCGCGCTCACAAAATTCGACAACATGACGTTCCGATTGATAGAGCGTCGCGACGATCGAGAGCTTCATTCCTTCACATACCTCATGAAACTCGATGACTGAGCGCCGCAATTGAAAAGAAGATCCAGCACGGTCACTCCATGCGCGAAGTCTCCCCACAACTGCGGATACTCGCGATAGCCGCAATAGTCGAACCATCGAAGCGTAACGCCTCGCTTCGCGAAAACCGCCTCGTCCAAATAGCTCCTTGCGGCGGGGCCAGATACATATTCGTCTGCCCCGGCCTGCATACAAAGGTCCGCAATGCGCTCCGTTTGGCCCTCAGGCAAGACGTAGTCGGACGAACTGGAGATGCGCGTCGAAATACCGAGATAAGCACACACGGCTTCGATCAATTTTCGATTCAAAACTGACAAGTGCGTTGGCACGTTTGAGAGATAGATCGGCGCGAGCCAATCGGACACCTCGTCGAAATATGGCGCGCGGCGGTAATTCTGTTCGAAGGCCTTCCAATGCAATGCAGCCCAATCAACACCATCGATCTGGGTGTCTCTGATCTTCTGCGTGTATTTGCCTTTGACAGCGACTGGCACCGTCAACCACTTCACACCCTGGGGGGTCTTGATCTGATTGCGATTTCGCCAATCCCTGCGCGTGTACTGCATATCGTCGAAAAGCACGAACTCATCAACAGATGCTATAAGGTCGAAATACCCCTTCCAGGGAATGTAGTTGGATTGGACAATAGCAATTTTCTTCACGCGGCTGCTCAATCAAACACTTCGGCGGCTGTGAATGCGACAGCTGCAGCATCCTTTGCCGAGAGTTGAGGTTGGCCGCCGATGTCAGGCCAGTCGATGTTCAGCACGGGATCGTTCCACGCGATTGCGCGCTCGTGGGCCGGTGCGTAGTAGCTCGTCGTCTTGTATAGAAAGTCCGTGGACTCGCTAAGTACAAGAAAGCCGTGTGCGAGTCCCGCCGGCACCCATACCTGCTTCTGATTTTCCTCGCTGAGCTCGACCCCCACCCAGGCCCCGAAAGTAGGCGAGGACTTGCGAATATCCACCGCGACATCGAACACCGCTCCGCGCGCAACCCGCACCAGCTTTCCCTGGGGCTGCTGAATCTGGTAGTGCAGTCCGCGCAACACGCCTTTCGTTGACCGCGAATGGTTGTCCTGCACAAACTCGACGTGCTCTCCAACGGCTTCATCAAAAGCCTTTTGATTGAAGCTTTCAAGGAAGAATCCGCGCGTGTCACCGAAGACCTTCGGCTCGATGATCAGTACATCCGGAATTGACGTTGCGGTCACTTTCATGAACGGACCTCTTCGGCCAGCAGGTGGCTGAGGTACTTGCCATAGCCACTCTTTTCCAGGGGTGCGGCCAACTTGGCAAGTTGATCCCGGTCGATGAACCCATGCCGCCAGGCCACCTCTTCCGGGCACGCAATCTTCAACCCCTGCCGATGCTCCAGTGTCGCAATGAACTGCCCGGCTTCCATCAAGCTGTCGTGAGTTCCCGTATCAAGCCACGCATACCCACGCTGCATGATCTGCACATTCAGAGTTCCACGGTCAAGATACGCCTGGTTCACAGCCGTAATCTCAAGCTCGCCCCGCGCGCTCGGCTTCACCGCCTTGGCGATTTCTACAACGTTGTTGTCGTAGAAATAGAGTCCGGTCACTGCATAGCTGCTCTTCGGCTTGACCGGCTTTTCCTCGATGCTGCTTGCCTTGCCGCTGCCATCGAACGCCACCACACCATAGCGCTCCGGGTCTTGCACGTGATAGGCGAACACGGTCGCACCCTCGTGCTTGGCATCGGCGTCGGCAAGAAGAGTTCCGAAGTCGTGGCCGTAGAAGATGTTGTCGCCCAACACCAGCGCGCTCGGCGAATTGCCGACGAACTTGTCGCCAATGATGAAGGCCTGGGCGAGTCCGTCCGGACTGGGCTGCACCGCGTACTGCAGATTGATGCCCCACTGGCTGCCGTCGCCCAGCAACTGCTGAAAGCGCGGCGTGTCCTGCGGCGTGCTGATGATAAGAATGTCGCGCATGCCGCCGAGCATCAACGTGCTCAGCGGGTAATAGATCATCGGCTTGTCATAGACCGGCAGCAGCTGCTTGCTGATGGCCAGCGTGGCGGGATGCAGCCGGGTGCCCGATCCGCCGGCGAGGATGATGCCTTTGCGTTGCGTCATGTGTGTTCGTTCTTCTCTGTTCGCGGTCAAAGCGTTTCGCGCAGCATGCGCGCAACGCCGGCTTGCCAATCTGGCAGCTTGAGACCAAAGGTCGACTGGAGCTTTCGCGTGTCCAGGCGTGAATTGTGCGGACGCCTCGCCGGTGTCGGAAATGCACTGGTGGGCACTGGGTCGACGGCGTCCGGCGAAGCCTTGAGTTCGACGCCTGCGGCCAATGCCTGCTCGAGCACAAAGCGCGCATAGCCGTGCCATGTCGTCTCGCCGCCAGCCACCAAGTGATAAAGCCCGGCCTTGCCAGGATCACGCAAGGTATCTCGGATCGCGTGGGCGGTCACGTCGGCGAGCAATTCGGCGCCGGTCGGGGCGCCGAACTGGTCGTCGATCAAGGTCAAACGATCGCGCTCCTTGGCCAAGCGCAGCATGGTTTTGGCAAAGTTGCCGCCGCGTGCCGCATAGACCCAGCTTGTCCGAAAGATCAGGTGACGCGCGCAATTGGCGGCCACCAGTTGCTCTCCCTCGAGCTTGGTGCGCCCATACACGCTGAGTGGGCCGGTCGCGTCAGTTTCCTTCCACGGGGTGCTTCCGCTCCCGTCGAAGACGTAGTCGGTGGAGTAGTGGACCATCAGCGCGCCGATCTGCTGCGCTGCTTCGGCGACGATCCCGGGCGAAGTCGCGTTGAGCTTGCGCGCGAATTCGACTTCGGTTTCCGCCTTGTCGACGGCCGTGTGAGCCGCCGCATTGACGATGACGTCCGGCCTCACGGTCAAGACTGTCTCGGCGAGCTCTTCGGGCCTGCTGAAATCCGCGCGCAATTCCGTGCTGTCGAAGTCGAGCGCCACCAGCTCACCGAGGGGCGCAAGGCTGCGCTGCAGCTCCCATCCGACCTGCCCGCCTTTGCCGAGCAGCAGCAGTTTCATGCTGCCGCCTTCGCAGGCGCGCCGGCATATTGCTTTTGCACCCACTCGCGGTATGCCCCGCTTTGCACGTTGCGCACCCACTCGCCGTTGTCCAGGTACCACTCGACGGTCTTGCGGATGCCGGTGTCGAAGGTTTCGGCGGGCTTCCAGCCCAATTCACGTTCGAGCTTGCGCGCATCGATGGCGTAGCGGCGGTCGTGACCCGGACGGTCGGTGACGTAGGTGATCTGCTCCCGATAGCTCCTGCCGTCGGCACGTGGACGCAGTTCGTCGAGTAACGCGCAGATGGTATTGACGATCTCGATGTTCGGCTTCTCGTTCCAGCCGCCGACGTTGTAGGTTTCAGCGAGCCTGCCGGCTTCGAGCACGCGCCGGATCGCGCTGCAATGATCCTTGACGTAAAGCCAGTCGCGCACCTGCATGCCGTCCCCATAGACAGGCAGCGGCTTGCCGGCCAACGCGTTCACGATCATCAGGGGGATGAGCTTCTCGGGGAAATGGAAAGGCCCGTAGTTGTTCGAGCAGTTGGTCGTCAACACCGGCAAGCCGTAAGTGTGATGCCAGGCCCGCACGAGATGATCGCTGGCCGCCTTGCTCGCCGAATAGGGGCTGTTGGGCTCGTACTTGTTCTCTTCGGTGAAGGCCGGGTCTGTCGCCGAAAGCGAGCCGTAGACCTCGTCAGTCGATACGTGCAGAAAGCGGAAAGCCGATTTCTGATCTGTAGGGAGCGCATTCCAATAGCCCCGAACCGATTCGAGCAACCGAAAAGTGCCGAGAACGTTGGTCTGCACGAAGTCTTCGGGGCCGTGGATCGAGCGGTCCACATGCGACTCCGCCGCGAAATTGATCACCGCGCGCGGCTTGTGTTCGGTCAGCAGCCGATCGACCAGCGCGCTATCGCCGATGTCGCCTTGCACGAAAACGTGGTTCGGATTGCCTTTTAGCGACGCCAGCGTCTCGAGATTGCCGGCATAGGTGAGCTTGTCGAGATTCAGGACCGCTTCGTTGCCCTGGGCAATCCAGTCGAGCACGAAATTGGCGCCAATGAAACCGGCGCCGCCGGTAACCAGGATCATGAGGTCCCCCGATAGTGACAAACTTGAAAAAAGGCCGCTGGGGCCGGCAACCGCGGATTATCCCATCGGGAAACGCCCCCGTCGCGGCTCCCTCTCCAGCCAAAGGCGTGTTGCCGTTGCGGCACAATGGCGACCTTCTTTCGCCAGTGTCGGCACGTGCCGATCGGCGGCCTTTCCGAGGGCATCGTCAGCGCCTCCCGAGCATCGGATCACGGGCAGCGGCTTTCGATCGATGTCTCTGTCTTCTAAAAACAATGAGCGCCATTCCTTCCGCATTTGCAGTGGTTACGCCTGTCTTCGAGGACGCCGAGGCTTCAACCCGCTTGTTCCAGGAGCTGTCTTCCATCTTCGGCAACAAGGTGCACGTCGTGGCCGTGGATGACGGATCAGTGCGCCAGCCGGTCGACATTGCTTGGATGAATGCGGCCGGCCTCCAGGGAACAGTGATTCGCCTGCGCCGCAACGTAGGGCACCAGCGCGCCATCGCAGTCGGACTGAGCTACGTCGCGGACCACATGGCCGCGGTCCCAGTGGTCGTCATGGACTCGGACGGTGAGGACGTCCCCGCCTCCATATCCGAACTGCTTCGGAATCTCGACGCATCCGAAGTGGACGTGGTCGTTGCCCAACGCAAGAACCGCGTCGAAAGCCTGCGGTTCAAGGCTTTTTATGTGGTCTACAAGGGGTTGTTCAAGCTGTTGACCGGGCGTCAGATCAGCTTCGGCAACTTCATGGCGCTCAAACCCGCCGCCGTCAAACGGCTCGCGGCAATGCAAGAGCTTTGGACCCATGTGGCGAGCTGCGTGCTGAGTTCACGCCTTCGGGTGGTTACCTGCGCGCTGGATCGCGGCGCGCGATACGCCGGCAAGAGCAAGATGAATTTCGTCGGACTGGCGTTGCATGGCTTTCGAGGCGTCATGGTGTTTGCCGAAGATGTGCTCGTGAGGGTCGGCATCGCTTCCGCGCTGATGGGCACGTTTGCGGTCATCGCCGGCGTGGCCTCGGTCGTGCTGAAACTGTCGGGTTTTGCGACGCCGGGCTGGTTTTCCGTTGCGCTGGGAATTTTGCTGTTGGTTTTTCTGCAGACCGGCTCTCTTGCACTGATCAGTCTGATGCTCACAGGCGTCAGCAAGTCGGGCGCACCAGCGCAAGCCGCGTATGAATTGTTCGTAGAGTCCGTCGAACATACGGATAGCGTGCCGGCATGATCCTGAGGCAAAAGCCCATCGCTCCCCAAGTCGCGGAACTCGGCCGCTTCGTGGTGAACGGCGTGCTCGCCACGGCCATTCACTATGGCGTCCTGACGTTCAATCTCAAGGTGCTCGGCGTTCCGTCGGCGGGCGTGGCGAACTTCATCGCCGCCTGGTTTGGCATCACAGCTTCTTTCATCGGAAGCCGCTTTTTTGTCTTTCGGCGAAAAGAGGCGCCGCTCCTGCAGCAGGCGGCGAAGTTCCTTGCGCTCTATGCGTCCATTGCATGCCTGCATGGATTGCTGCTTTTCGTTTGGACCGACACCTTCCACCTCGACTACACCGCAGGTTTCGCCATTGCGACAGTCCTGCAGACCGCATTGAGTTACCTCGGCAACAAGTTGCTGGTTTTTTCCGCTTCATGAAGACAATCAGATTTCTCGCGGCCTCCACGCTCTTCGTCGTGCTCGCATGCCTCATTTATTGGGCGCATATCGCATTCTTTCGCGTCAATGTGGTTTTCTATAGCGCCATCATGGATGGCGTTCTGGCGGCCTTCATCACGGCCGTTCTGGTCTGGCGGCTTCGCACTTTCGACATCTTCAATGGATTCGAAAAGGGTCAGATGCTGATCATCTGGCTGTTGACGGCGTATGCGCTCGCCATCTCAGTGCCCGCCGTGCTCGACCGTTCTTTGTCTTTCTACATTCTGGAAAAGCTTCAGCAGCGCGGCGGCGGCATTCAGCAAGCTCGGTTCGCAGAGGTGTTCACGCAGGAATACGTCAAGGAGCATCGTCTCGTCGATGTGCGCCTGACGGAGCAGATGGAGTCGGGCACCATCGAAATAGACAATGGATGCGTCCACCTTACGGCCAAAGGAAACCGGCTCGCGACATTCAGCCGGTTCTTCCGGACCCACCTGCTGCCCAAGCAACGGCTATTGATGGGTAAGTACAGCGATGACCTGACGGACCCGTTCCGTCATAGTGCGGCTCAGGTCGACTACCTGTGCAAATGAGTCGGCTGCACAAGGAGGCCCCGGCTGCGAGCACTCATCGGGCCTTCCCCTTTGTCTTGTTGCTTGTCGGCATCTTCTGCTACATCGTCCGCGCAACAGATTGGTTCAGGGCCGTACCGGGAGACTTGGGGGACGCGCGATTCAATAGCGTGATCCTCGAACACCTGTTCCAGTGGATTCGCGGCGACGCTCCATCGCTCTGGACGCCAAGCTTTTTCTTTCCGGCACGAGGCACGCTGGCCTTCAGCGACAACCATTTCGGATCGGGCCCGGTCTACGTTCTATTTCGCAGCATAGGCATGAGCAGAGAACTGGCGTTCGACGCCTGGTTCGCGACCGGATGCTTGCTGAATTTCGCCGCGATGTACGCTGCAATGAGGCGGCTGCAATTCAACGCCTTTGCGGCTTCGGTAGCGGCATTCATCTTCACGTTCTCGTTGCCTGCACTGGCGCAGGAGGGCCATGCGCAACTGACGTACCGCTTTGCGCTGCCGATGGCCTACGTGGCCTTTCTCCAGTTTGCCGAGACGCGGCGTCTGCAAGAACTAGCCCGAGTGGCAGCATGGGGCGCGCTTCAGTTTTTCTGTTCCATTTATCTCGGCGTATTCACGGTTTATCTTATCGCGGCCACTGCCGTGGCGATGACGGTGCCCGGCCTGCGTCCTGTTCGAACCACGACGGCGAACGAAACCACGGGCAAAAGGGGTTGGGTTGTCCCGACGTTCGTCATCCTTGCCTGCGGAGTCGCAACCGCCGCGCTCTTGCTCAAGTACCACTCGATCAGCCGCTCCTATGGATTTGCTCGAGCTGCTTCGGAAATTCTGGTGATGCTGCCGCGGCCGCAGAGCTACCTTCTTGCCGACGGTTCCACCGCATATCCTTGGCTGCGAGCGCTGGGATCGCAGATCCCGGTCAGACATGAGCACCAGATGTTCCCGGGCTTGGTTCCTGTCATCCTGAGTCTGTGTGCATTGCTGGCGGCAGGCTTTTCAAGCAATGCGCACAGGCGACAACTTCTCGGTCGCTCGTTGGTGGCCTTGGCTCTCTTGGTTGCAATGACGCTGTACGTGGGCGACAGGTCCATTTACCAGCTATTGATGAACCTGCCCGGCGTCTCTTCGATCCGGGCAGTCAGTCGCGTAATCCTCATCATGATGCTGCCGGTGGCGATCATGGCCGCCATAGGCGTCGAGAGTTTGCAGCGGGTTCGGCCCGCGAAGTGGATTGCACCCATTGCGATCGCTGTTGCGCTGGCGTTGGAGTTGCTGGCATATCAAACCGGCAGCACCCCTTTCGCGGCCTGGCGAAGCCGTCTTGAACCACTGTCAGCGGCCCTGGAGAGAGCGCCACGATCAGCTGACCCAGTCTTGTATGTCACGGGTCGCACGCAGGAGCCCTTTTTCCTGACCGAACTGGACGGCATGGTCTTCGCACAGGACCAGAAGCTTCCGACCCTGAACGGCTATTCCGGGAATGCGCCTCCAAACTACATTCCGCCCTTTCCATGCACGCCTCCTGCTGCTCGCATCTATGCATTGGCGGGATCCGTCCTTGCAAGAGCCGGGCACACACAGGAGGAAGTCCTTTCGCGTGCGCAATGGATTCAGCTCGAACCATGTCCAAGCCAGCACGTCGCGACCGATGCAGCGCCAGAGCCGCCCAGTGAAGATCAAGCGAAAAACATCAAGCTCGATGCAACGGTGACCAGGTCCGGCCCGAATGAACTGCGCGTCTTGCTCCGAATTCGCAACAACGGTTCGTCGACGCTGCACACCCTTTCTCGAGTGGGCCACCCGCTGCGCCTAAGTTGGCGTTTCGTGCGTGCGCCCGCCACGGCCACCCTTGCGGACCCGCCCTGGGATGGTCGTCACGATGCATATCTTTCGATCCCGCCGGGCGGTGAAGAAGAGATTCCAGTCCTGCTTCAGGAGCCCGCCAGTCCAGGCTCCTACGAACTCCAGTTTTCAATCGTCGCCGAAGGCTACGAGTGGCTGCACAACCTCAAGATGCCCATCGCACGCGTATCGAGTGAAAGTCTGGCGTCTCACGAGACGGCGAAGTGAAGTCCCGGTAAAGATCGAAACTCCCTGAACCCTTGCGGGTCCRATTCGCCAAAACAGGCATTCGGAGATCCAATGACGGGCGTCGCGCGCTTTGACGAGATCGTGTTCACGGACGATTTTTTTCGGTCCTCCGCCAACGCACTGCAATCCCATCCTTCAAATCGCCGGTTTTTGCTTCGCGCACTGAGCATCCCGGCTGCCCGTCTAGGCATGCGCTGCCGCGAGATGGCCGCACTGAGCGATGGCGGGACGCTCGATGTCGCGGCCATGATGAAAAAGCTGACGCTTCCGCAAGATCGGAACGGCTGGGCCAGGTCGGGAGTAGCGGATCTCGAAGTCCTCGGCCAGGCCAACCTGGGCCTGCGATTCGATCCAAGCATGCTCGTGATCGGTTGGGGCATGCCAGCCTCACTCAGTCGCGTCATCGACAAAAGCGGTGCATCTTTCATCGATTTCGAAGTCGCGCCCATCCGCTTTGGCTCACATCTGGCGTTCTGCGCGAGAACCAACGACCGCCAGATCGAACAAGCGCTGGAGGGCTGGCGCATCAGCGAAGAAGTCTTCTGGAATGACGCCGGCGTACTCAAAGGATTCTTCGCCCGCCGCGGCTCAGCGACCATCTTTAGCGCTTCCATGACTGTGGGCTTGTTCTGCGGCCAGACCCAAATCGATCTGGCGCTGGTGCAGGACGGCAAGATCATGCGACCCGTGGATGTGATCGAGCACGTCGAAAGCCTGACAGAGGCAGTGGATGTCCTGCTGATCAAGTCACACCCCTACGAAAAAGACGCAAGCCATCTCCAGCAGCTCGCCGCGCGCATACCGAAGGCCACTTGGACGAACGCGAACATTTATGGGCTTCTGTGCGCGGACAACCTCGCTTTCATTTCCGGGTTGTCGTCGGGCGCACTGCACGAGGCCGGCTACTTCATGAAGCGGTCAGTGCCGTTGATCACGGCCGACCGAAACAATCGAGAAAGGATTCCGTCTGGCTGCTCGGCTTGGATCCCCGTCGGCCCGGACTTCATGTCTCTCGAAGGCATGGCAAAGATCTGCTGCAGCTCCGGCCACATTGCGCCACCTTCCTCTCCCGTTGCCGCAGATGCGTTGGATCGCGCTTTGTCGCTTCGCTGGGGGTTTGACACGGACAACCCCGGCCTGAGCGCCTTTGCTGGACTGACGCTCGGCCGTGGCTATGAAACTCGCGCGGGCCAGGCCGAGACGACCTGGCTGAGCTTTGGCTGGAGTGCGCCGGAACATACCGGCGTCTGGACGGTCGGCGAGCGCGCCTGCCTCGTCATTCCCATGGAAGATGGCGCGCCTATCGAAGCATCGGCGGTTTTCATCCTGATGGAGGGCCATGTCTTCACGGGAGCCGCAGCGCGTGCTCCTACCATTCGCGCGCGCATCAATGGACAGCGAGCGAATATGAAGACAGTACGAGCGGGAATCGGAAAGCCCCAAGTCCGCTTTGAACTGTCCGCGATTGGCGAAGACATCAAGGGCGCCCGGGTGCTACTGGTCGAGCTGGACATTGCCAATTCACAGCGCCCCAGCGACGGGGGCATCAGCGCGGACGGCCGGCTTCTTGGTTTTCACCTCCGACGACTTACGGTCAATGCAGATGATGCCGTGCTCGAATCCCACGGCTCCGCCACTCAACCGCGTGGCACGCCAGCCCCCGGCCACGAGCAGACACCTGGCAAAGGACGTACTGCCGCCGTGGCAGTCCTCTGCCTGTTTGCTGCCGCGGTTCTTTACATAGGTCGCGACAACTCCCCTGAATCGGCGCCCAGCTCATTTCATTGGAGCGACATCAAGCACTCTGTTGCCGGCAGAATTGACACGCTTCGCGATGATCTCCACGCCATGTTCCGACCCCACCACGCCTAGCCCCATGGGCATCCGGCCCTAAAAACCCACCGCGGAGTGACCTACAGTCACCCCACCAACCCCGGAGATCAGCCCATGGACAAGCCACCGCCGCACAACGAAGAAGCAGCATCCGCAGCCACCGACCGCATCAAGGACTCCGCCCAGCAAATCTGGCTCGCCGGCCTCGGTGCCTTCGCCAAGATGCAGCAGGAAGGCAGCAAGGCCTTCGAGGCGCTGGTCAAGGACGGCGCCGGCGTGCAGAAGAAAACCCAGCAAGCCGCCGAAGAAACCCTCGCCCAGGCCCAAGCCCGAATGGCAGGTTTCGCCAGCGAGTTCGGCACGCGAGCCGCAGGCGGATGGGGCAAGCTCGAGAACATCTTCGAAGACCGCGTAGCGCGCGCCCTCGAGAAGCTCGGCGTTCCATCGGCCCAGCAAGTAGCAGCCCTCCAGGCCCGCATTGAAGCCCTCGAAGCCGAATTGCGTCGCAAGGAAAGCACCAGCGCCCCCGCGCATGCTGCACTGCGGAAAACCGCCGCACGCAGAACACCCGAAGCCACCAAGCCTTTGCATCGACGCAAGCCGAGCGGCGACTGACAAGCTTCCTTCCTGTCGCGCGTCAGACAGCACTCGAAGTCCTCCGCCGCCAAAACTTGCGCTAGAGTGTCCCCAAGAGACAAACCCCGGGGGCTACGACATGGCCAAGAAGGCGCCACGCCGCACTGCGCAACGCATCCTGGAAGCCGCACTTGACCTGTTCAATCGGTTCGGGGAGCCGAACGTCTCGACAACGCTCGTTGCCGGCGAGCTCAACATCAGCCCGGGCAATCTCTACTACCACTACCCCGCAAAGGATGAGCTGATCAACCGGCTCTACGAGGGCTACGAGACGGAGCTCACTGAGCTGCTGCACGCGAGCCAGGGCGTTCACGACGTCGAAGATGCGTGGTTCTTCATGCACAGCCTGTTCGAACTGATCTGGCGCTATCGCTTTCTCTACCGCGATCTGAACGACCTGCTGAGCAAGAACCGCCACTTGGAAACGCAGTTCCAGCTGGTGCTCAAGAACAAGGCGCGCGCCATTCGCAGCCTTCTCGCCGGGCTCAGCGATGCCGGGCATCTCGACATCGATCCGCGCGAGGTCGATACGCTCGCGCAGAGCATGGTGGTGGTGCTGACCTACTGGCTCAGCTATGAATACGTGCGCAATCCTCGCCAGGCGCTGGAGCCGGCTCATGCGCAGGGCGCGCTTCTGCGCGGCGCGCACCACACGCTGCACCTGCTGGCGCCCTATCTGGCCCCGGAGCAACGGAGGCATTTGCTGACACTTAGCAGTGCCTATTCGGGCGAAGATCAACCTGCAACGGTCTGAACCCCAACGGTCTGAACTCGATTTCTTTCCGAATGACCCAGCCAGACCTCCAACCCCTCCCGCGGCTGTCGACTGGCAACGCGCCGACCATAGGGCCATGGACGCGCATACCGTACGGGGACACGCCTCGCTTCGACGCGTCGAATCTGGCAGAGCACTGGGAGCGTCTGCATATCGGACAGGGTCTGCAGCCACCCACGGGGGCGCTGGCGGAGGCTTGGGCGCTCTATCACAGCGGGGAGTTCGAGCGGGCAGTCGAAGCGGCCCTGAAGCTCGGGCGCGAAGGTTCGTGCCTCGCCAATCAAGCCACGGCGGTCTATGCCAACTACCTGGAGCCGCGCGAAGCCGTTCGCCTGGCCTTGTTCAGGCAGGTTACGGAACGCGCCACCGCACAGGTTTCCACGGAGCCGAACAATTGCCAGGCACTCTTCTGGCAAGCCTATTCGCTGGGCCGCTACAGCCAGGGCATCAGCGTGGCGCGAGCCTTGGCGCAGGGTCTCGGGTCGAAGGTCAAAGGCGCTCTCGAGCGGGTGATCGAGCTGCAGCCGAGCTACCCGGAAGCCTATGTCGCGCTGGCCGCATTCCATGCCGAGGTCATCGACAAGGTCGGCGCGCTGGTCGGCCGGATGACCTATGGGGTGCGTGCGGAAACGGCGATCCAACTGTTCGAGCGCGGATTGCAGATCAACCCACATTCCGCCAGCGCGCTGATGGAATACGCGCGCGGACTGCTGATGCTGTACGGCGATACGCGCATGGCCGAAGCGACGCGGCTCTATGAAAAGGCCGCCGGCCTGGAGCCCGCGGACGCCCGCGAAAGACTTGATATCGAACTCGCGCGGGCGGGCCTTGCAGACTGACGGATAAGGTCAGACTGGGACGGCTGTTCACCTAGAATTCATCCCCCTGAGGCACCTTCGGGGGTTGACTTCGGCCGCCCCGTCGAGGACCGCCGCTACCCACTTGCTCCTGGACTTTTCCGCCCGCCAAGTTTGATGAAGATGACTGCCAATCAGCGTTACGGCGCGCCCGACGCCGACGCTGACGCCCGGCTCACCCCTTCCGCCAGCACGCCTTCCCGCAGCGCCACGTCATGGACCGTCATGAGCGTGATGTTGTTGCTTGCGGCGCTGTTTCTCATCTGGTTCATCAGCCTCGGAACACGTTCCCTCATCACCCCCGACGAAGGCCGCTACGCCACGCTGGCGCTCGAGATGGCGCGCACCGGCGACTGGGTGACGCCACGGCTGAACGGCCTTCTGTATTTCGAGAAGCCGGTATTTCAATACTGGGTGGGCGCGCTGGCGTTCCTGGCTTTGGGTGTCTCCGATTTCACAGCGCGCCTGTGGCCGGGGGTCGCCGGCTTCCTCACGGTGTCGGCCGTCGGCTTCACGGCCGGCCGGCTGTGGGGCCGCGAAACCGGCATCCGCACGCTCGCCATTGCCGCATCGATGACCTGGATCGCGGGTAACAGCCACTTCCTCACGCTGGACGCCGGACTGACGCTGTTTCTCACGCTGGCGCTCTGCGGCGTGCTGCTGGCCAACGACAGCGCCACTACGGATGCACGCGCACGCCGCGGCTGGATCTGGCTCGCATGGGCGGCGATGGCCGGGGCGGTGTTGAGCAAGGGCCTCGTGGGCATTGCCATCCCTGGGGCCGTGCTGGTCTTCGTCAGCATCTGGCGACGCACCACCCGCTTGTGGCGCGGCATGCATTGGGTGTCAGGGCTGTTGATCCTCTTCGCGCTTGCGGCGCCGTGGTTCGTGCTGGTGTCGGCGCGCAATCCTGTCTTCGCGCAGTTCTTCTTCATCCACGAACACTTGCAGCGCTATCTGTCCAACGTGCACCAACGGGAGGGTGCATGGTGGTATTACGTTCCGATCCTCCTGGGGGGAATGCTTCCCTGGACCGGGGCACTGCCGTGGCTGTTCCGCAAGGGCACTGCGGACGGCGGTCGGCCGCCGATTGCCGCCCGCGACATCCTGCTGGTCTGGTGCGTCTTCATCTTCCTGTTCTTCTCGGCTTCGGGCTCCAAGCTTCCGTCGTACATCCTTCCGATGTTCCCGGCGCTGGCGATGCTGGTCGCTTTGCAACTGCGCAATGCCTCGGCTTCCGTCCTGCGCTGGCATCTGCTCCTGCCGGTTCTTGCCTGGGTGCTGGTGTTCGTCCTTTCGACCCAGGTGGACCGCTTCGCCTCGCTCACCACGCCGGCCGAGATGCTCGCGCCGATCGCCGTGGCCATCCGGGTCGGCGGCGCCGTTTTCCTGGTGGGCGCCGCCTTCGCATGGTGGTTGCTGGGCCGGCGCAAGGTCACGGCGGCCGTGCTGAGCCTCGCGTTCTGCCATCTGATCGGGACCCTGGTGGTCCTGCAATCGCACAACACCTATGGGCAGCTCAAGAGCGCCGCGACATTCGCGCCCATCCTGCAGCGCGAGATCACGGCCGATACGCCGGTCTTCTCCGTTCGCACCTATGACCAGACGCTGCCCTTCTATCTCGGCCGCCCGGTAACCCTGGTCGAATACATTGACGAATTCGCGCTCGGCGAAATCGAAGAACCGAATCGCTGGATCAAGACCCTGGATGAATTCGTGACGCGCTGGCAATCGCTGCCCCAGGCGGCGGCCTACATGGGCCGCGATACGTGGATGGAACTCCAGCAGCGGGGGCTGCCAATGCGCATCGTGTATGAAGACCAGCGACGCGTGGTCGTTACCAGGAAGTAAATGAAAGCACTCGATTTCCTGTGGGTCCTGTCGGGCGTGCTGCTCAACGCTGTCGCGCAGCTTCTGCTCAAGGCCGGCGCCAACAGTGCAGGCGAGATATCGATGTCGGCCGGCGCACCCGCGCTTTTCCGCACGGCGCTCGGCCTGGCCCATCATCCCGGCATCCTCGGCGGTCTGGCCTGCTATGCCGTCAGCGTGGTCGTCTGGATCATCGCGCTGTCGCGCGTCGAGGTGAGCATCGCGTACCCTATGCTTTCCATCGGCTATGTCGTGAATGCCATGCTTGCCTGGTGGCTTTTCGGCGAAGACGTCAATCTGCAGCGCTGGCTGGGCATCGGTGTGATCATCGTTGGCGTGATCCTGGTGGCCCGCAGCGGGAGTACCGCATGAGTTCCCTACCGTTTCTCCCTTTCACGCGTCCGTCGATCGACGAACGCACTATCGCCGAAGTCGGCGACGTGCTGCGCTCGGGCTGGATCACGACCGGCCCCAAGTGCCAGGCGCTCGAAGCAGCGCTGTCGCAGCGCATGGGCGGCCGCCCCGTCCGGCTGGTCAGTTCGGCCACGGCCTCTCTGGAGCTCGGCCTGCGGCTGTGCGACATCGGCCCTGGCGACGAGGTCATCACCACACCGATGAGCTGGGTCGCGACGGCCAACGTGATCCTGGCCGTCGGTGCCACGCCGGTCTTCGTGGATGCCGATGCGAACACCCGCAACATCGATCTCGACCTGATGGAGCGCGCCATCACGCCGCGCACCCGGGCACTGATGCCGGTCGACCTCGCCGGCTTGCCGGTCGACCGCGACCGGCTCAACGCGATCGCGCAAAAGCACAAGCTGCGCGTGGTCGAAGACGCGGCGCAATCCTTCGGCTCGCACTGGGGCGACCGCGAAATCGGCAGCTTCGGCGATCTGGTGTCGTTCAGCTTTCACGCCAACAAGAACCTGACGACCACCGAAGGCGGCTGCCTGGTCGTCAACAACGAAGACGAGGCACGTCGCTTCGAAAAACTCCGCCTTCAGGGCGTGACGCGTCTCCCGGACGGCGGTATGGACGTCGAGGCCTGGGGCAGCAAGGCCAATCTCACTGACGTGGCCGCCGCCATCGGGCTCGGGCAGCTTCGACAGGTGGACGAATTCAACGTCCGCCGGCGGCAACTGGCCGAGCGCTATCTCGCGCGCTGGGACACCACGCTCGGCTTCGAACTGCCCCCCGCCGACCTGACGCGGCAAGGCAACTGGCACATGTTCCAGCCGCTGCTTCCGCGGGAGCTCGCGCCGCGCCGGGGCGATTTCATCGCCGCGATGCGGGAGCAAGGCATTGGTGTCGGCGTGCACTACCCTGCCATGCACCTCTTCACCATGTTCCGCAAGCGCGGCCATGCGCCGGGCGACTTCCCCGTGTCCGAGGACATCGGCGCGCGCACGATCACGCTCCCGTTGTTCCCGGCCATGGCCGACGCCGACGTGGACCGCGTCTGTGATGCCGTCGCCAGGGTGATGGCCAAGTTGCGCTGACATGGACGCCACGCAAATGAACGACGCCGCCACGTCCACCATCACGCAACCGCCGTTTCTGGCTGAGCGGCCGACGGTGAGCGTCGTGATCCCGGTCTACAACGAAGAGGCCGGCCTTGCCGCGCTGTTCGAGCGGCTCTATCCCGCGCTCGACGCACTGGCGATCGCCTATGAGATCGTTTTCATCGACGACGGCAGCCGCGATCGCTCGGCCTCCTTGCTTGCGGCGCAGTTCGAGTTGCGGCCGGACGTCACGCGTGTGATCCTGCTGAACGGCAACTTCGGGCAGCACCGCGCGATCCTCGCGGGCTTCGAGCATTGCCGCGGCGAGCGCATCGTCACGCTCGATGCCGACCTGCAGAACCCGCCCGAGGACATCCGGCTTCTGCTCGATGCGATGGATGAGGGCTCCGACTACGTTGGCTCGATCCGGCAAGACCGTCAGGACGTCGCATGGCGCCGCTGGGCCTCGCGCGCAATGAACCGGCTGCGCCACCGTCTCACCGGCATCGCGATGACCGACCACGGGTCGATGATGCGGTCGTACAGCCGCGACGTCGTCCAACTCATCAACCAGTGCAACGAGATGAACACCTTCATCCCGGCGCTGGCCTACCAGTTCGCCAAGAATCCAACCGAAGTAGTGGTCGGCCACGAAGCGCGGCATGCGGGCGAATCCAAGTATTCGCTGTACAGCCTCATCCGGTTGAACTTCGATCTGGTCACCGGCTTCTCGCTGGTGCCGCTGCAGGCCTTCTCGTTGCTGGGCCTTGCGGTCTCGCTGCTTTCGGGATTGCTGTTCGTGATCCTGGCGGCGCGGCGTCTCATCCTCGGCCCTGAAGTGGGCGGCGTGTTCACGCTGTTTGCGCTGGTGTTCCTCTTGATCGGGCTCGCGCTCTTCGGTATCGGGCTGCTTGGCGAATACATCGGGCGCATCTACCAGGAAGTCCGCGCACGGCCGCGCTACCTGGTCAGCGCAATCCTGGAGCGCAAGGAATGACGGCCGCCCTGCGCGCGCCGCGCGCGATCGTGTTCGCCTATCACGACGTCGGCGTGCGCTGCCTGCAGGTGCTGCTCGATGCAGGGGTCGACGTGGGGCTGGTCGTGACGCACACCGACTCGCCCAGCGAGACGATCTGGTTCGGCAGCGTGGCCTCTGTCGCCGCCGAACACGGCCTGCGAGTCGTCACACCCACCGATCCACACGATCCGGCGCTGCTTGAAAGCGCACGCGCGCTTGAACCCGATTTCCTGTTCTCGTTCTATTACCGGCAGATGCTCAAGCGCGAGTGGCTCGATATGCCGCGCCGCGGCGCCTTCAACATGCATGGTTCGCTGCTGCCGCAATACCGCGGACGCGCGCCTGTGAACTGGGCGGTGCTCCACGGCGCGCGCGAAACAGGCGCGACCTTGCATCGCATGAACGAAAAGCCGGACAACGGCGCCATCGTCGATCAGTTCGCGGTGCCCATCCTTTCAAACGACACGGCCCGCGACGTGTTCGGCAAAGTGACGCTCGCGGCGGAGATCGTGCTGGCGCGAAGCCTGCCGGCACTGCTCGATGGCACGGCAATCGAGCGTCCGCAGGATCTCTCGCAAGGCGGCTATTTCGGAGGGCGCCGTCCCGAAGACGGGCGCATTCCGAACGATGCGAATGCGCGCCAAGCCCATGATCTCGTACGCGCACTCGCCCCGCCTTATCCATGCGCATTCCTGACGGTCAACGGCCAGCGCATCCTCATCGAACGCACCTTGCATGCTGCGCCTGTTGAAACGCCTGTCGAAGCACGCGGCCAAGGCTTGCGTTTGGGCACCGATGGGCAGACGCTTTGGCTGGTCGCCGCCGACGGCAGTGCGCTGCGTGTGCTGTCCGCGCGCCGCGAAGGCGACGCCAAACCGTTCGGCGCGCAAGATTTCGAAACCCTCTTCTCCACCCGCTGGCTCGAAGCCGACGCCTGAGAAGCCCCCTTTCCTCCAGAAAAGCAGAACCACATGCTCAAAGTCCTGATCCTCGGCGTCAACGGTTTCATCGGTCACCACCTGACCCGCCACATCATGGAAACCACCGACTGGGAAGTCCACGGCATGGACATGATGTCCGACCGCGTCGCTCCCTGGCTCGACAACCCGCGCTTCCACTTCTTCGAAGGTGACATCACCATCAACAAGGAGTGGATCGAATACCACGTGAAGAAGTGCGACGTGGTGCTGCCGCTGGTGGCAATCGCCACGCCGGCGACCTACGTGCGCGAGCCGCTGCGCGTGTTCGAGCTCGACTTCGAGGCCAATCTGCCCATCATCCGGCAATGCGTGCGCTACGGAAAACGCGTGGTCTTCCCCTCGACCAGCGAGGTCTACGGCATGTCCACCGACGCAGCCTTCGATCCCGAAGCATCGAACCTCGTGTACGGCCCAATCAACAAGCCGCGCTGGATCTACGCCTGCGCCAAGCAGTTGATGGACCGGGTGATTCATGCCTACGGCCAGGAACAGGGCCTGCGCTACACCCTCTTCCGTCCGTTCAACTGGATCGGCCCCGGGCTCGACAGCCTGCATGCGCCGAAGGAAGGTTCGAGCCGCGTCATCACCCAGTTCCTTGGTCACATCGTGCGCGGCGAACCGATCCGCCTGGTCGATGGGGGCAGCCAGCAACGCGCGTTCACCTATGTGGACGACGGCATTTCAGCGCTCGTGAAGATCATCGCCAATGAAGGCGGCGTGGCCGACAGCAAGATCTACAACATCGGCAACCCGAACAACAACCACTCGATCCGCGCACTTGCCAACATGATGTTGAGCCTGGCGGCCACCTTGCCCGAGTACCGCGACGCCGCGGCGAAGGTCAAGCTGATCGACGTTGCCGCCGAAGACTATTACGGCAGCGGCTATCAGGACGTGCTGCAGCGCGTGCCCGACATCCGCCGGACCATTTCGGACCTCGACTGGAAGCCCACCGTCGGCATGGAAGACGCGCTGCGCGCCCTTTTCGCGTATTACAGCGACCACGCCGCTGCTGCCGCCGCCGATCTGGAAGCCTGAGCGCGATGGCGCGCATCGCACTCAAGATCGACGTCGATACCCTGCGAGGCACGCGCGAAGGGGTTCCGCCCCTGGTCAAGGTCCTGACGGATGCGGGCGCGGGCGCGAGCTTTCTTTTCAGTCTCGGCCCCGATCACACGGGCCGCGCGATTCTTCGAGTGTTTCGGCCCGGGTTTCTCAGCAAGGTATCTCGCACGTCGGTGGTCGAGCACTACGGTGTGAAGACCTTGCTCTACGGCGTCTTGCTGCCGGGCCCTGACATTGGCCGGAAAGAGGCGGCCACCTTGCGTGCCGTTCGCGATGCCGGATTCGAGGTCGGCGTGCATTGCTGGGACCACGTGCGCTGGCAGGACGGGCTCATGACGCACGACGCGGCCTGGGCAGAGCACCAGATGCGCCTCGCGACCGATCGCCACACTGAAGTGTTCGGCTCGCCGCCGGTGCTGCACGGCGCAGCGGGTTGGCAATTCAACCCGGCTGCGGCCAAGGCCGAGACCATGCTCGGCATCACCTTTGCCTCCGATTCGCGTGGCACCCATCCTTTTGTGCCCGTTGGCCAGGACGGCGCGGTGCTTGGGCCGCCGCAGTACCCGACCACGCTGCCGACGCTCGATGAACTCATCGGCGTGGGCGACATCACCGTCGACAACGTGCATGAGCAACTGCTCGCACTGACCGAGGGCACCACGCAAGACCAGGTCTACACGCTGCACGCCGAACTCGAAGGCATGAAGCTGCGGCCCGTGTTCGAGCGGCTGCTCGCCGGGTGGCGTGCGCAAGGTCACTCGCTGGTCGCGATGCGGGATCTGCACGACGAATCCGCCAGCGCCGCACTGCCCCGGCATCTGCTGGAACAGGGCACCGTGCAGGGCCGATCCGGCCTGCTTGCCGTGCAGGGCGCGGCCTGGGCGAATTGAAGATCTAGCCGCGCAGCACCGCGCCCCAGCGCCCCGGCACCACGCCGACCCATGGGTTGCCGGGCGCGCGAACGAGGTGCAGGTACAAGAAGGCGATCCACGGCAGGCTCAGTCCGATCGCGGCGTCGCGCATGGCCGAGTTGACGCAGGTCGCCACCAACAGGATCAGCATCGCCACAAAGGCCAGCCTTCCGGTGATGTCGCGGCGACGCCATGCGACGACGAGCCCCGTCACGAATATCGCGGCGAGCGCGAGCAGGCCCGGCACACCTGTTTCGGCACCCATCCAAAGAAAGTCGTTGTGCGGCATGCTGTAGTCGTACAGCAGCTTGGGGCCGCGCCGATGCCATTCCGGCGTCCAGCTGCCGAGCCCCAGGCCGGCCAGCGGGGCGTCGAGCATCATGCGCGTGGTCTCGCGGTACATGTGATAGCGCACGACCCAGCTTCCCTCCGAAACCGCACCGGCCTTGGCGGCTTCGAGTTCCTGGATGCCCAACGTGAACTTCTCCTGCACCGACGGCGCCTGCGAGACGAGACAGCCCGCCACCACGACRCCCACGGCCAACGACACGGCCAGCACGCGCAACCGGCCGCGCCATTGATGTACGCACGCGGCGAAGACGCCCAGGAGAAGTCCTAGCAGTGAGGTGCGCGAGGGCAGCGTCACAGTCACGATCACGGCCATCCCGATGGTCACTGCAAAGGCCGGACCGGCCCAATGCCAACGGTCGCGCGTGTCGTTGAGATGCGCCAGCCCCCACACCGCAGCCGACGCGCCAATCACCGTGAACAGCAGCGCATCGTTGATGGACTTGTTGCCCTTCATCACGACGACGTTGTGCCAGATCGGCAGCAAGGGCACGCCGACCGTGTGCGCGAGGATGATCACGATCAACGCGAATGCGGCCGCGGCGAGGAAGCCACGCAATGCCCACACCGTTTCCTCGACCGACAAGACGAGGGTGATTGCCAGCGTGGCCGCAATGCGCCCGTCGTGCCACAGGCTCAAGCCTGTCTCGGGATGATGCGGCCGGAACGCCAGCACGACCAGCGTCCAGACGACGAACGCCAGGATGGGCCAGCGCAGCGGGTCGCTGCGCAGTCGCGCAGCGCGCTCGCGCAGTCCGCCCGAAACCAGAACGGCGAGGATCAGCAGACCCGCACCAACGTAGTTGAGCCCGACCGGCATGAAAACCACGAAACCCCAAAGTAGCGCGGCCGCGCATACCAGTCGCGGGCTTCGGGCGACAGGAGCGAAAGTTGCGGCGATGTCGGGCGAGTCGGTGCTCAGCTTCGTCATGTCTTGGCGTTTGAAGTTATTGATGCGAAACCGTCACTTAAGATCGCGGGTCATTATTTGCCGAGTGCCGCAATGTCTGATCTCAACGCCCTGTTCGAAGCCGCCCAGGCCAACTCCAAACTGCTCGCCGAGCGCCCGGACAATCCGACGCTGCTCAAGATCTACGGCCTCTTCAAGCAGGCGACGGGGGGCGACAACACGGAGAAAAAGCCGAGCTTCAGCGACATCGTCGCGCGCGCCAAATGGGACGCCTGGACGTCGCGCAAGGGTTTGAGCGCAGACGAGGCCAAGCAGCAATACATCGACCTGATCGAATCATTGCGCTGAGCCGTTCGGCTCACAGCCAATCCTTTTCGTTGCGGGCACTGTCCCCCGCCGAAGGGGCGCCGAGCAACTCGTCGAGGTTCTCCCGCAGGCGCTGTTCGATCTGTTCGCTCAAGCTGTTGAACGGAAAAGCCAGCGTCGCGCGCAACTTGATGTTGTCGGCGCTGACCTCGACATTGCCATCGACGCCCGCGCGCCCGAACTGGGCCACGTCGCACGCTTCGCCTTCGGCATAGCTGCACTCCATGCCGTAGTCCTGTTCGGCGCGCTGCATCCACTGGCGGGCGACGGCGCGGGCGGCCGGCAGGCCCAGCGTGTGATTGCGTTCGATGTCGATGTCAGGCACCGTGGCCTCCGTTGTGTTCGGGCTTGCAGCAAGGGGAACGAGTCTGCATGAGCTGGTCGGGTGAAGCGGGGGCGGTTTTCAGGGCCAGGTCGCGTGCTGCCTTGGGCATCGCGGCGAGTTGCTTGACGGCTGCGTAGAAGCGCGGCCAATCTTCTCCCTCGCGCTCGAACAACGCCTCGAAGCCGGGCACGAGTTCGTCGTAGGCAGCCTGCGCGCCGAAAGCCGCATTGTTCGCGCGGGCCACCCAGGCGTCATAGGCGCCCTGCCGAGGGCCGGTCCATGTGGCCCGAAGTGCTGCGTAGCGCCTGCGGAAATCTTCCATGGCCGCCTGCTTTTTGGCGTCGACCGCGGCCCAGTCGTGGGCCTCGGCTTCTTTGGACGAATAGATGCCCTGCAGCACAAGGCGGGTTTCGGCGGTGAGCGCGCGAAACTCCTGGCGGCGTGCATCGAACTCGGCATATTCGATCCGAGCCGCTTCGCTCGCCTGTGTCTTGAGCCAGCGCGTGCTGCCGATGCGCTCCACCGCGGTCGCGAAGGATTCATTGAAGGTGGTGTCGCCCGACACGTACAGCACCTGGTGCGCCAGTTCGTGAAACACGATCCGGGCCAGTTCGCCTTCGGGATAGCCGATGAAAGTCGAGAGCAGTGGGTCACCGCCCGCCCAGTTCATCCAGCCGAGCGTCGAGTAGGCAGGCACGGGGTAGACCGCCGTCTCGAGGCCCTGCGAACGCAGCACTGCGGCCTCGGCGTTGGCTGCGGCTTCGTCGTAATAGCCGCGATACCCGACGCAACCGGCGACCGGGAAGCACCAGGTCTTCAGTTGAAGCGAATGTGCCGGCGCCGCGACGACGTTCCAGAGCGCAGCGGTGCGATGAAGGTCGGCGTAGGCCTTGTAGCTCGCGTTGTCGGGCAAATCGAGCTCGGTCACCGCATAGCGGCGAATGCGCTGCGCGAGTTCGAGCTTCGACTTGAGGGCTTTGGATGCGGACGGGTCCTCGATCCATTCGGGCACTGGGCGCGCTGCGCGCATCAGATCGATATGGCCGCTGGCCGATTGCCAGTAGTAGCCGACGTCGGCACATCCCGCCAGCGCTGCCGCGCCGATGATCGCGGCACCTCCAAGCAGTGCCCACCGAGTCCGCTTCATGGCGCGACCGCGGGTTCCGCAACCGACTCCACCTCGACGAGGCAGTCGTAGAAAGTCGGGCCGCGGCCGATGTCCGTGAGGCGCTGGCTGGTGAGCTGGTTGACGTTGGTGCCGTCCATGCCGAGCTTGCGCCACCAGATGCCCAGGCCGTGCACCACCCCCGGACGAGCCCTGCGCGAAACCTCGGCTTTGCAGCGGTACTCGCCCCGTTGGTTGAAGACACGCACGATGGCGCCATCGCTGATACCGCGCGGGCGGGCATCGGCCTCGTTGATTTCGAGCACAGGCTCGACTTCGATCGCACGCAGGCTGCGGACGTTGACGAAGCTTGAATTGAGGAAGTTGCGCGCCGGCGGCGAGATCATCGCGAGCGGGAATTCCTTGGAGCTTCCGGCTGGCTCGTAATTGGGAATGTGATCGGGCAAGCCGTCCTGCCCCATCGCGGCCAGCCGTTGGCTGAAGAATTCGCAGCGGCCCGATGGCGTTGGGAAGTTGCCTTCGGCGTAGGGCGCATCGGGCAGCTTCAGCGTTGCGAATCCGCGCGCCTGCAATTCGTCGAAATCCACCGCGTCAGCTGCGAATGCCGCACGGCAAAGCGTCTCGTCTTCATCGGAGAAACAGGGCTCGTCGAAGCCCATTCGCCGGGCGAGTTCACGAAACACCCAAGTGTTGCTACGCGCCAGTCCCCGTGGCGCAACAGCGGGGCGATTCAGCATCACGTCCGTGTGGCCATAGCTGTAATGGATGTCCCAGTGCTCGAGCTGCGTCGTGGCCGGCAGCACATAGTCGGCATAGTCGGCCGTGTCGGTCTGGAATTGTTCGAGCACGACGGTGAAGAGGTCTTCGCGCGCAAAACCCGCAACCACCTTGCCGGAGTCGGGGGCGACTGCGACCGGGTTGCTGTTGTAGACGATCAACGCCTCGATCGGATGCGCATCGTCCCGCAACGCGTCGCCGATGGCGGTCATGTTGATGGTGCGCGGCTGCCGTCCGGCGAGCAGGTCCGGTCGCTGCAGCGCTGCGCGGTCTACGGGAAAGAGCCCCGAACTGCTGAGCAGAAGACCTCCTGCGCGTTCGCGCCATGCGCCCACCAATGCGGGCAGGCAAGCCACGGCACGCGCCGCATTGCCACCGCCACGTACGCGCTGCATGCCGTAGTTCAAGCGGATGGCCGCCGGGCGGGTGGTTCCATAGGCGCGAGCCAATTCGACGATCTGCGCTTCGGGCACGCCGCACACTTCGGCTGCCCGGGCCGGAGGCCACTGCAATGCCCTCTCGCGAAGCTGCGACCAACCCACGGTGTAGCGTTCGATGTAGTCGTGATCGATCCAGTCGTTCACGATCAGCTCGTGCATCAGCGCAAATGCCAGGGCGGCATCGGTGCCCGGCAGCAGGGCCACGTGCTCGTCGCACTTGTCCGCGGTCTCTGTCTTGCGGGGATCGATGCACACCAGTCGCGCCCCTGCCCGCTTGGCAGCTTGCGCATGGCGCCAGAAATGCAGGTTGCTGGCGATCGAGTTGCTGCCCCAGATAAGGATCAGCTTCGCTTCGGCGAAAAATTCGACCCGCATGCCGACCTTGCCCCCCAAAGTAAAACCTAAGGCTTCACCACCGGCGGTGGAGCAGATCGTGCGGTCCAGAAGCGATGCGCCCAGCTTGTTAAAAAAACGACGATCCATCGATTCGCCCTGCACCAGACCCATGGTTCCGGCGTAACTGTAGGGCACAATCTTTTCCGGATTGTTACTTCTAATTGCATTCAGACGCAGGGCAATGTCGTCCAGCGCAGCGTCCCAGCTCACGGGCTCGAAGCGGCCGCTGCCCTTGGGCCCCGATCGCTTCAGCGGCTGGACCAGCCGTTCCGGGTGGTCATTGCGTTCGATGTAGCGCGAGACCTTGGTGCAAAGGACGCCTGCCGTGTGCCGGTGTTCAGGATTGCCCTGCAGCTTGACGGCGACACCGTCCTGCACGGTGGTGACGAGCGCGCAAGTGTCCGGGCAGTCATGTGGGCATGCGCCGAGCACTTGATGCACCGGGTGCGCCTCGCGCACTGGAGAGTGGGAAGTCATGAATCAGTGGGGGAAAGCAACCGGCCGAGTCTAAGTTGTGCGCCTGACAAAGCGGGCGTGGGGGTTATCAGATGTTGAATCGCAGACAGTTTTCCGTGGCCACTGGCGCAGCAGCGCTCGCCGGCTTCCAGTTCGCCAGGGCTCAGGGCGATGTTCCGATCGTTCTCGGCCAGTCCGCGCCCTTCACCGGGCCGGCTGCGCAGCTCGGCATTCAGTTCTATGAAGGCGCGAAGCTCTTCCTTGACCAGTACAACGCGCAGTCGAGCCGCAGCGTGCAGATCAAGTTCCTGGACGACGGCTATGAGCCGGACCGTTGCGCGGAAAACACCAAGAAGCTGATCGACGACGATGTCTTCGCGCTGTTCGGCTACATCGGGACCCCCACCAGCCTCGCCGCCCTGCCGCTGGCGGTGGACGCCAAGGTGCCTTTCATCGCGCCCTTCACGGGCGCCATGGCGCTGCGGGAGCCGTTCCGCAAGAACGTCTTTCACCTGCGCGCTTCCTACAACGACGAGACCGCGCTGATCGTCAAGCAGCTGACCAACCTGGGCCTGAAGAAGATCGCGGTCTTCTATCAGAACGACGCCTATGGCAAGGCAGGTCTCGACGGCGTCACCCTGGCGCTGTCGCAACTCGACCTCAAGCCGGCCGCGCTCGCGACGGTCGAGCGCAACTCGGTCAATGTCTCCGCGGCGGTCAAGACGATCATCGCGGCCCGGCCAGACGCCGTGGTCCAGGTCAGCGCCTACAAATCTTGCGCGGCCTTCATTCGGGAGGCGCGCAAATCGGGTTACGGCGGCACCTTCTTCAACGTCTCTTTCGTGGGCACGCAGGCGCTGGCGGACGAACTCGGCAAGGAAGGCGCAGGCGTCGTGGTCACACAGGTCGTGCCCTCGCCTTACAACGCAGCCAATGGCATCACGCGGGAATTCAGCGAAGCGGTGCGCAAGAGCAATTCGAAGGCGCAGGCGAACTTCTCGAGCCAGGAGGGCTTCCTGGCCGCCAAGGTGCTGGTCGAAGGGCTGCGTCGTGCGCCGGGCAAGCCCAGCCGAGAAGGACTGATCGCGGGTCTGGAAGGCATCGATCGCCAGCAGTTCGGCGGGTTCGAGGTGTCGTTCTCGCCGCGCAATCATGTGGCGTCGAAGTTCGTCGAGCTATCGATGATCACTGCCGACGGAAAAATACGGACTTAATACGGGCTAACCTGTTTCACCATCAACTCTTCCAGACTTGGGTAGCGGTGTGGATAGCCAGGCCTACCAGGCCGCCGACGAGGGTTCCGTTGACGCGGATGAACTGCAGGTCGCGGCCGATGTGGCGCTCGAGTTCATTGGTCATCTCGTCGACGTTCCAGTCGGCGACACGTTCGACGATGTAGCGGCGGATGTCCTCCCGATAGCGCTCGATGGCACGTGGGGCGGCATCCACAATCTGCTCGTTGATCCATACGCGCATTGCCTCGTCCGCCTTCAGGCGCGCGCCGAGCGTTCCGGCCATGGCGACGATGCGCAGGCGAATGCTTGAGTCGCTCTTGCCGAGATCCTCGTGCAGCCATGCGAGCAGTTCGCTCCACAGGCCGTGCAGGTAGTCGCCCAGCGCGGGGTGTGCCAGCAAGTCGGCACGCATGACTTCGCCGCGGCGCCGGAATTCAGGGTCTGATTTGAGCCGCTCGACGAAGCCGGCCATGAACTCATCGAAACGCACGCGCAGCGGATGCGCAGGGTCCGCCGCCATTTCGCCGATGGTGCGGGCGACGGCATTCACGATCTTGCGGGTGGCGAGCTTGGCGGCGACCTGGTCCAGGCCCACATAACGCAGCGCCTTGATTTCGCGAGCGATGGCTTCGGTGATGTGCTCCTGGACTTCATCGCCTTCGACCATGCCGGCAACTTGCACCAGCACATCGTCGAGCAGCGTCTGGTGCCGGCCGTCCGCAGTGAGTGCGTCGAGCGCCTGCCCGGCAAGGCGCGACAAATCTACCTGGGCGAGCCCCGCCGAAGCCATGCGCCCGAGGAAGTCGCGCACACGCGCATCATCGAAGGCGCTCAATCCATACCTGACGGCAGCGATCAGATGCTCCGCCAGCTTCTCCGCGCGGTCCGTGCGCGAAAGCCAATCGGCCAGCCGTGAGGCCGGATCGAACTGCGCCAGCTTGGTCAGCACCTGCTGCGTGCTCAGGAAGTTGTTGCAGATGAAGCCGGCCAGTTTGGCGCCGATGCGGTCCTTGTTGGCCGGGATGATCGCGGTGTGCGGAATGAGCAGGCCCATCGGGTGCCTGAACAGTGCAACCACGGCAAACCAGTCGGCAATGGCGCCGACCATCGCGGCTTCAGCGAAAGCGGCGACGTAGCTCCAGGCCACATGTCGCGATTCGAGCGCCGTCGCCGCCACGTACAGCAGCGCGGCCGCGCAGAGCAAGCCCAGCGCGATTCTTTTCATGACCCCCACGCTCCGCACTGCGTGTCATCGCTGCCCCGCCGCGGGGTGCAGTCCGCCTTGGGGCGGCCCGGCGGCGGACTCAGCGGATCTCCTTCGTCGCGGCGAGTCCCCGCAGGAAGTCTTCGCAGCGCGCGAGCTGCTCGAGCGTGACGTATTCGTCGGGCTGGTGCGCCTGGGTGATGCTCCCGGGGCCGCACACCACGGTGGGAATACCGGCATTCCTGAAGATGCCGGCCTCGGTGCCGAATGCGACCAGCGTCGTGCGCTGCTCCTTGGCAAGCCGTTGCGCGAGCCGTGTCACGGGCTCGCTCGCCGAGCTCAGGAAGCTCGGGATTTCGCAGATGGTCTCGAAGCTGAAGCCGGCTTCGGGCGCAACCTTCTTCATCGCCGTTTCGGTGCGGCTCGCGAAGGCGGTGATTTCCTTCTGCATCTGCACCACGTCGCTCGTGGGCAGGTTGCGGAATTCATAGCGAAACTCCGCATCGCGCGGCACCACGTTGTCGGCGATGCCGCCATGAAACTGCCCCACGCTGGCGGTGCTGAAGGGCACATCGAAGCCCTCGTAGCGCCGCTCTTCGCGCTCGAATCCCTCGGCCATGTCGCGCAACTTGCCGACCACGCGCGCGGCCATCTCGATCGCATTGACCGAGTGCGGCGTGAGGGACGAATGCGCCTCCTTGCCGCGCACGCAGCACTTGTAGCGGTAGACGCCCTTGTGCGCGATGGCCGGCACCATCAACGTCGGCTCTCCGATGATGCAGGCCAGCGGCTTGATCCCCTGGTCCTTCATGTCGGCGATCAGTTCCTTCACGCCGAAACAGCCGACTTCTTCGTCATAGCTGAAAGCAAAGTGGACCGCAAAGGGCGACTCGCTTTCGATGAAGCGCTCGGCGTTGGCAAGCGCCACCGCGATGAAGCTCTTCATGTCGGCCGAACCGCGTCCGTACAAACGCGGCTCGACCATGGCTGTCTCGGAATGCGCGTCGACACGGGGCCAGTCCTGTACGGTCCCCGAAAGCGGATCGACGGTCCATTCCTGGCCGTCCCAAGGCACGGTGTCGGTGTGGCCGGAGAGGATCACGCCGGCCTGCTTGCCGGCGCCCAACGTGGCGAACAGGTTTGCCTTGGTCTTGTCGGCGTTGTAGGTGAGGCGGCTGCGCACGCCCAGGCCGGCAAGATGGTCGCGCACGAAGTCGATCAACTCGAGGTTGCTGTTGGCGCTCACGGTGTTCATGCGCACGAGCGTCTGCGCGAGTTCGAGGCTGCGGGTGGAAAGCACATGGGGCATGCCGGCCATTGTCCCGGAAGTCCGGCCCGGCGCGCTGATCAGGGCAGGCACGGGCTTTGCGGGCATTCCCGCAAAGCCTAGACTGTTGCCCTATGAAACTCATCGATTCCCTCGTCACCCAGGCGGCCGGTATCGCCGCGGTCCGACGTGACCTGCACGCCCACCCAGAACTCTGCTACCAGGAAGTCCGCACCGCCGACGTGGTAGCGGCCAAGCTCACCGAATGGGGCATTCCCATCCACCGCGGCCTCGGCACCACGGGGGTCGTGGGCATCGTGAAGAACGGCACCAGCACCCGGGCCGTCGGCTTGCGCGCGGACATGGACGCCCTCCCCGTGACCGAACTCAACACCTTCGAACACGCCAGCAAATACCACGGCAAGATGCATGCTTGCGGCCACGACGGCCACACGGCGATGCTGCTGGCGGCCGCCCAGCATCTGGCCAGGAACCGGAACTTCGACGGCACCGTCTACCTCATCTTCCAGCCCGCCGAAGAAGGCGGCGGCGGCGCGCGAGAGATGATCAAGGACGGCCTCTTCGAGCAATTCCCCATGGATGCCGTTTTTGGCATGCACAACTGGCCGGGCATGAAGGCGGGGCAATTCGCCGTGAGCCCCGGGCCGGTGATGGCTTCGAGCAACCAGTTTCACATCGTCGTGCGCGGCAAGGGCGGCCATGCGGCGCTGCCGCACACGAGCATCGATCCAGTGCCGATCGCCTGCGAAATGGTTCAGGCTTTCCAGACGATCCTCACGCGCAACATGAAGCCGATCGATGCCGGCGTCATCTCGGTGACGATGTTCCATGCCGGCGAAGCGCCCACCGTGACGCCCAACGACGCAGAACTCCGCGGCACCGTTCGCACCTTCACGCACGAAGTGCTCGACCTGATCGAGTCGCGCATGAAGCAGATTGCCGAGCACATCTGCGCGGCGCATGGCGCAAGCTGCGACTTCGAATTCATCCGCACCTATCCGCCGACCATCAACACGCCGGCCGAAGCCGACTTCGCGCGCCGCGTGATGGGCGGCATCGTCGGCGCCGACAACGTGCTCCTGCAGGAGCCCGCCATGACGGCCGAGGATTTCTCCTTCATGCTGCAGGCCAAGCCGGGCGCCTATGCCTTCATCGGCAACGGCGACGGCACGCATCGCGACATGCACCACGGCGCCGGCCCCTGCACGCTGCACAACGCAAGCTACGACTTCAATGACAGCCTGATCCCCCTGGGCGCAACCTGCTGGGTGCAATTGGCGGAACAGTTTCTGAATGCGCCAACCACGCCGGGGGCCGCAGCATGATCGCTGTCGGCGAAGCCTTCGCGTCCCGCTACTTCATCGCGCGACAGAAATTCCTCCAGGCCTGTGCGAACGCAGGGCTTGCCGTGCGTTCGCATGTGCATCCGCTCAAGGGGCGCGACGGCGAAGAACTCGCGATGGACGTCGCGCTCGACGGCGATCCCGATGCCGAGCGCATGCTGCTCGTGACCAGCGCCTGCCATGGCGTCGAAGGCCATAGCGGCAGCGGCGTGCAGGTCTTTGCGCTGCACGACGACGAGTGGCGCGAAAAGGCTCGCGCGCAAGGCGTGGCGGTGCTTTATGTGCATGCGCTCAATCCGCATGGCTTTTCGTATGGCCGGCGCGTGACGCAGGAAAACGTCGACCTGAACCGCAACTTCTTCGATTTCGAGCAGCCGCTGCCGGTGAACGAGCCGTATGCGAGCCTGCATCCGCTGCTTCTGCCGGAGACATGGCCGCCGACCGAGGAAAACGTGGCCGCGATCGCTGCCTGGGTTTCGAAGAACGGCGCCAGTGCATTTCAGGCCGCGGTCACACGCGGGCAATATCAGTTCGAGGACGGCCTCTTCTTCGGCGGCCACGCGCCGACGTGGAGCAACAAGACCTTTCGGGATGTGCTGCGCACGCACGGCCAGCGCGCACGCCGGCTGGCGTGGGTCGATCTGCACACGGGCCTGGGGCCCAACGGCATTGGCGAGCGCATCTTTGCCTGCAGGGACGACCAGCAGGCCTACGACCGAGCGAATGCCTGGTGGGGCTCGCCGGCAACGCCGGTCACATCGATCTACGACGGCTCATCCGCTTCCGCGTTCTTGACCGGGCTCAACTGGAGTGCGATCTACGAAGAATGCCCAAAAGCCGAGTACACCGGCATGGCGCTCGAATACGGCACGCTGCCGCTGATCGAAGTGATGGCGGCGCTGCGCGCGGATCATTGGCTGCACAAGCATCCGGAGGCGCCGGCCGAGCTGGCCGATTCCATCCATGCGGGCATGCTCGAAGCCTTCTACACGGACTCCGATGCGTGGCGGGGGCAGGTCATCAGCCAGGCCCGGCAGGTCATGTTCCAGGCGGTGGATGGGTTGACTGCCTGACTGCTTGAGGGCTTGACCGTTTGACGGCTGGGTCAGTTCGGTAGCAGTCGCTCTTCGGCGATCACCAGCAGCCCGTCCATGATGAGGCTGTCGACCAGTTCGAACTCGCCGTTCATGCTTGGCGCCATCTTCCACCCTGCGCCGCCCGTCATGTAGCAGACGGGTTCCGCGCCGCAGTGCGCCCGCACGTGCTGGACCATGCGTTCGACCGCGCCTGCGATGGCGTAGGTGCCGCCGCTGGTCAGCGCGTCGCTGGTGTTGGTTGGAAACTCTCGCACTTCGCCGGTGGGCACGTGCAGGCCGGCGGTGCCGGATTCGAGCGCGCGCAGCATGATGCCGTGCCCTGGAAGAATCAGGCCGCCGAGAAAGCGGCCGTTGGCATCGACCGCCTCGACCGTCACTGCGGTGCCGATCATCACGACCACCATCGGGCGTGCCGGGCCTTGCGACAGCATGCGGTGGCGCGCGCCGATCATCGCAACCCAGCGATCGGCACCCAGGCGTGTCGGGTGGTCGTAGCCGTTCACGATACCCGCCTCGGCGACGCTGGAGACCACCCACCGCGGCGAGCAATCGAAGCGCTCGACGAGTTGCTCCTCCGCGCGGCGCCGGACCGCATCGCCGGCCACGACGCATCCCAGCATCGACGCTGGCGCCTGAAGCTCGGCCCAGGCCCCCTCTGCGAGGCGCTCGATGTGATCGAGAAACTCGGCGCCGTGCGCGAGCAGCGCTGCTCCGGGTCGCGCGGCATCGTAGAGGGACCACTTGAGGCGGGTGTTGCCGATGTCGATCGCGAGGAAGGCCATGCGCGGGATTATTTACGACTTTGCAACCGGCAAGGCTGCAGATGGGGTGGCGGACTACGCTTGCGGGCCATCTTCCGCACTTAAATCATTCCTTCGATCAACCAGCCGCAAGGAGAAGACGATGGGTTTGCTCAGTTTCATCAAGGAAGCGGGAGAAAAGCTGTTCGGTGGGTCCACCGCACATGCCGCGCCAGCCGGACAGCCCGCGCAGGCGCCGGAACCGGATGCCGAGAAGAAGGCCGCCGACGCGATCAAGACGTACATCGAGACGCAAAACCTCGGCCTGACCGGCCTTCAGGTGACTTACGCGGCGGCGAGCGGCACCGTGACGCTCTCGGGCAACGCGCCGTCGCAGGAAGCGAGTGAAAAAGCATCGCTGGCTGCCGGCAACGTGGCCAATGTGACGCAGGTCGACAACAAGCTCTCCGCGCCTGCAGCGGACCCGGCCCAGTACCACGACGTGGTTCGAGGCGACACGCTGTCTGCGATTTCGAAGAAGTACTACGGCGATCCCAACAAGTACAACGCCATCTTCGAGGCGAACAAGCCGATGCTGAGCAGTCCGGACAAGATTTATCCGGGGCAGAAGCTCAGGATCCCGAAACTTTAGCTCGCAAGCTTTAGCTCGCCCCCGGGCTTGCTCACTTCGCGTAGCCGCCTGCCCCCTGCCCGGGGCTGAGAACGGCCTAAGTTGCGTTTCGCTGAGAACGGATTTTCAGATTTCCCCAATGCAAAGAAAACCCAAACTTTCGTTCTCAACGAGGCGCAGCCGATTCCACATTTTTATTCTGCTTTACGGATACTGTTACGGATACCGGTCATTGAATTGATAGTTCACTGATTCACAAACGTCTAGGCTGGCGCGTTCCGACGGTGATCGTTCGAGAGCTTCGTGACGGTGGCGTGGTGCGGGACCGACAGCCTCAACGATTAGCCATGGTTTCGCCGTGTCCCTGGTCTGCCTGGCCGTGGCCTACGGCTTGACCTGCAGCAAGTCAAGTTCCTGAAGCGCTCGGCGCACCTCCTTCTCCGACTGCCCCCGGGCGAGCAGTGCGGCCGCGCGCTTGGCGTGATCGCCCAGCACATGTCGCTGAGGCGGCGCAGCATAGGCATAGACGTGGTGCGGATTGAACCCAATGGAGCGCAAGCGACGCACGTAGTACAGCTGACTGTAAAAAGGAACACTGCGATCCTCCGGATCGGAAATCACGTAGATGACCGGCATGGGGTCGCGGCGGATATGGTCGATTTCGTCGACCGGGTCATAAAAGGTCGTAGCATCGTCCAGAAGCTTGCCGGGAATCTCGCGCCGGTACTCCCAAAAAGCGGTGACCTGTTTCACCGAAAGGAGACCGGAAGAGAATACGGCCGCCTCGATGTCCGATCGCTGGTTGAGCAAGGCGGCCGCGATCTGTCCGCCTCCGGACTGGCCAGCCAAGATGAGCGAGGAGATCTTGAAGCGCGCCTTGAGGATGTCCAGCGCACGGCTCATGAGCTCGATCTCGCGCGGCCTGCGCCTGAGATTGTGATCGCCCGAAGAGCCGTAGATGCCCGGACGGGCCAGGAAGATTGTGGGACGCTGCGCCTCGGCTGACCACTCAGCCATGTCTTTTTCTATCTTCATCGGCGAGGCCTTCGCGTAGCTCTTGCTGATGTGCCTGGCACCGCGCGCGGTCCTGAGGATCACGTCACCACTGAAATAGACCAGCGCGACGGGATTTTCGCCGTCGCCGAATCCGTGAGCGTAGTACCTGATGCACTCGCCGCCGTCCTTCACGTCGATCCATATCCCATTGGGCACGTGGGCACATTGTTCCGGGGAGCTTAAGGCACCGTTGAGGGCTTGCGCGACATCAAAGAGATCGCTGCCACGGGAGATGAGCAATTCCTTGGGACGAGGCTTCTCGAAGGGGCCGAGCAGCTTGTCATCGCCGTGACTGCCTGCAGAAAGTGACCCGATGCCAAAGGCAACGAAGACGAACTTCGAAAATTTCCAGCGCGCGACGCGCCACGAGCGTTGCATGTGGATTTTGATTGAATGCATGTTGTTGATTCTGGCCCGACGCGCTTGCCTGCTCGCCCTCACTTGGCGCGCCGTTTCTTCTTGGCTACCCCCTGGGGGGCTCGCATCTTCAAGCTTCGACAGGCACCACTGGGGTCTCGCGAGTGCCTTGCCTCGCCTTCAGAACTTCACCCGTGTGCTGCTCGTTGAGATACTTCAGGTAGGCGACGAATCCCGACAGGTAGTGCTCGACATCGTCGATTCGCACCCTGAAGGCGTGGTGGCGGATGAAGAAGCTGCCCACAATGCGGGCGGGGTTCTTGAAGAACATGGCCAGCTCGGGGAAGAAATGACCGGTCATCAGGTACCTGGCGCGTTGCTCCAGTGCCCGGTAGAACTTGTCAAGGTCAAACCCCTCCAGGAGCTGCGAGAGCTCCGGTATGGAGTGCGAGGACGTGTCCTGCAAGCGCCCAATCATCCTCTCGGCCGCCATCATTAACTCCAGCAAGGTCGGAAACGTGGTGATGCGATCGAGCACGAAGTCAAGGTGGTCTCGCACGTTGTCCAGCCCGAAGCGGAAGTAGCGGGCCTCAGGCTTGTAGCGGGTGAGCTCATTCACGCAATAGCTCAGCCAATGGTCATGCGCCTGCCAGTGCTTGGCTTCAATGAAATAGTCAAAGGCCCGCTCCACCGCTTCGAGCCACCTAGCATCCTTGGTCAGACCGTACAGCCGCATTAGACCGAAGGCGGCCTCGCCGTCATAGTAGATTATCCGGTTCTCTTGCTTGACGCTCAGATCGGGAAAGCGAAGCACATGCACGAATCGGCCTGTGGTCGAATCTTGCATGTGAAGGATGCCGAGCGCGAGTTGCTCGAGCAATGGCAGGTACTGAGTGTCGCCGGTGAGCTCGGTGTACTTCGAGAATGCGAGCAGGCACACCGCGTTGCCGCCGAGCTTGATTTCGTCGCCAGTATCCACAAGGAACGCGGCCGGCGCACCCGAAGCGAGCGTCACATGGTGGATCAGGTGCTCGGAGAGGCGAGCCAGCGCCTTGTCGATTGCCACCTTGTGTTGCGGCTCGCGCGTTACCTCCCATCCTTCGAGCAGGGCATAGGTGGAGCTGGCATGCCGCAGGGTGTTATACGAGGGAACGGGGCGATCGAAACAAGGAAACCACCCGTAGTGGTATTTGCCCGATGCGGTGACCTGTCGTGCAAGGTAGGCCGTGCTGGCGGTGATCGCCTCTTGCACGCACGTGGCATCCAACGCGGGCAACAGGCGGTGACCGCGGTTGCGCCCCTGGTGCTCCACGCGATGCAGCGCCTTGCCATCGGTAAAGACGGCGCGGGTTTCAAACAGCCAAACGCGATCACATGGCTGGCTGGGCCACTTCAGTTCCTGTCCGAATCGACGCTGACCGTAGAGCTTGAGGAGGGCCTCATTGGGCGTTGCTTCCTTCTTGGACTTGTCGTAGAGCACCGCATTTGCACCGATCTCCGGCTCAAGCATGGCCACCCGGAATTCCTCGTCGAAGGCGATCCCGAAGCGAAAATAGTTGCGCTTAGTGCTGGCAAGGCCTTTGGTCAAGGTCTCCCAGTCCATCGGGTACACCGTGTGCACCACATCGATGCGCAGCCAGAGAATTGGCATCGTTGCGGTGTGACGTTGCCATTTGCTCAACAGTTGCGCGCCGCGCTGCCAGGCATAGTCGAACTGCTTGCTGCGCGCGACAACGACATGGGCGCGCTCATGGGCAGTGCAGGCGGACATGAAGAGCACGCCGGAGTCGCTTTCGCCATTCGAAGACGCGGGGCGACATTCTTCCCAGATCCTGGCGGTCGTCGGACGCGCCGTGATCAACAATTCACTCAGGTTCATGAGCCTTGCCTCCCTGCTACCCTGCCGCCCGCGCGGCGGACGTTCGAGAGCGCGCTCATGCCTTTTCCTCGACTATTGGCTCTGCGGCTGCGATCGGGGACGGTCGTAGCAGGCGAGTGACGACGCGCGTGAGACCCACGCCGTTGGAACTCTTCACCAGCACCACGTCTGCGTCCTTGATCCATGCGTCCAATGCCGCAAGTAGGGCGTCCACATTCTCGAACCACTGCCCCTTGATGTCCCCATGCAGCCGCTTGGACAGAGCATGCATCAGCTCTCCGCACAGCAAGACTCGGTCAGGGCGCGCCGCGCGCACGTCAGCCTCCAGCGCCAGATGATGCGCCCGCGCATCGTCGCCCAGTTCCAGCATGTCGCCCAGCACCAGAACGCGCGAACCGAAAGGCACGGTCTTGGGATCGGTGTCAACGACCACTTGCAGCGCTGCGCGCATCGACGCAGGATTGGCGTTGTAAGCCTCGTCCCAAACCTCTATTTTTCGATTCGCGTAGACCGCCTGGCTGCGTCGTCCGCGTCCACGCAGCGGCTCGAAACTCGCGAGCTCTTGCGCTGCCGACGACATTGGTCGGCCCAAGGCGGCGACGGCAGCCAGCACGGCGGTTGCATTCATCGCCATGTGGCGGCCTGCTGCGCCGAGCTCGAATACTTGCGTTACGCCGAAGACTTCCACATGAACGGTTGCTCCCACCATTTTGATCAGCCGCGCATGGCAGTCCGTTGCACTGCCGAAACGCACTACCTGCAACTGCGCTTCCAAGGCGGCCGACTCAAAAATCGGAAATTCCGGCATGTCAGCGTTGATGATGGCAATGCCTCCGGGCGCCATGCCCTTATAGATCAAGGCCTTCTGTCGTGCGATCTGTTCGTTGCTGCCAAAGCGGGCGGCATGGGCGGGCGCTATGGCCGTGACGATCGCGGCATGGGGCTTGGTCAATCTGCTGCAGGTATCCATGCGCGTTGCTGCCACCTCCTGTACCCAGAACTTCGCGTGCTGGTCCATTGAGGCGAGGTTCCACCCGATCCCATAGGGAGAGTTCGCACTGGTGCGGCTGCGATCGCTGGCTCCCGCGCTGGACAGCGCGTGGGCTGCCATCGCGACAGTGGAGGTCTTTCCCACGCTGCCTGTCACCGCAAGGACCGTTCCTTCGAAACGATTCCGGGCGTCGGTGCCGAGCGCCGCTACAGCATCTTGCAAGTCTGCCACCTCGAGCAGAGGCTGATCCCCATGCGCGTTCGCTTCGCCGACTTGGGCAATGATGCCGGCCGCTCTGGGCGCGAGGCGCTTTATCGCCGGGAGCCGCAAGCCCGCAGCGCCGGCTGGTGCGAGGAGCATCTGCTCTTCGCGGAACTGGCTCGGTTCCGCGCATATGCCCTCGCATCGCCAGTCGTTCTTACGCGGAGGATTTAACCAGCTTCCGCCCGTCACTTGTGCGAGTTCGGCCGCCGACCAACCGGTCATGGTCCCCCGGGCAGAATTGTCATGCAGCCCCATGGTTAGCCCTCCATCGAATGGGTGAAAAGACTCATGTCTACTGCACGCGCCTCTTCGGCGCTCGAAGGAGATTGGTGCACAGGCAGCCAAGGCTTGGTGAGCATTTCGAATTCTGGATTGACGCCCAAGCCCGTCAGAAGATGCACTCGGTGCGAAGGCTCATTGCTGCGATTGACCGCACGGTGGTTCACGTCGACGCGCACCAGCCAAGCCGAGCCATCGGCTGGCAGATGCACGCTCTCGATGCTGCCGTCGGCGCGCTGCCATTCGAAGAAACAGTTGACGTTGGTGATGATGGGAATGTGCAGGCGCCATGTCTCCTTGTTGGCATCGGTATGCAAGGGCATCTCAGCGCCTTCACTTTCCAGTTGCATGATCCGGGCTCGATAGGGCTTGAGACCACTTCGGCTTAACGCATCCATGGTCCGCTCCAAGTAGCCGCTGCAGGCCCGAGTGGACTTGACGCCGCGCGCGCCGGAGCCGCCTGCCGACGGCGCGAGACGTCGAACGCCGTCGTCCAGGGTCCCGTCGCGGCTGGTCACCGCCCAACCGACGTAGTCGACTCGATTGTCGCGATACGGCGTCGAAGGCATGTTCTGGATGTGCTCCAGAAAGTGTGAGCGCAGCGCTTCGGCATCGACATCAAAGTTCTTGAGTCGTGCGAACAGTACATCTTGTGATTGCTTCACCAAGGGAATTCCTTTGAGCAGCAGGCGTACGGCCTCGATACGAGATCAGCCTGCAGTTGGTTTCTAAAAAACTTGGGTGGATTTTTATGAGAGACGCATTATCACCATTTTGGTTTTGGTTGAAACGCATACCCGCATCACCCAAAAATCAAATGAAAACCCTCATTTTTTCGGAATATCAATGAGACTAGTCTGATAATACAAACGCCAATGTTTTTACAACAAAGCGCTATCCAACGGACGATGAGCCTGAAGCGGCGTCTCAGAAACCAGCTTCAATTGCCTATCGCTTGTTACACTTTGCGCGCCAAGCGGAAGTCACGCATCGGCTGGCTGGCTACTTGGCCACATCACAAACCGCGCCAATACTCAAGAAAAAGAGAGAATCGTTTAATGATATTTAGAAGAATATCCAAGGTCGTTTTTTCGTTACTTGTTGGAAGCTTGGCTTGCGTTCAAGGCGCGAATGCACAACCTGTCATCACATGCCCAGTCAATCAAAATACTGTTGGCCTCATTCCATCCCTCACAGAAAAATACGAGGTGCCGGGAAGCAATATCAGAGTGTTTTATGCGCTCCACGGCGAGCACGCGGTGCCCGATAAAACCGACGTAAATTCCAACGGGGTCCCGGACTACGTCGAAAACGTGGCAAGACAGGCGGACGCGGCGCGAAGAGCGTATAACCTTCTTGGGTTTCGCGATCCGCTTCAGAGCGCACGCTATAGGGGCGCCACGTACATCGATCTGAACGTCGGGGCGCTTGCCACCTACGGGCGAGCATATAGTGAACCATCAAGCTATTCAGCCCTACCGCAAAGGGACGGGGCGTGTTCGCTCAGAATCGACGTAGCCAACAATCTCGATAAGTTCCCCGGAACATGGAGCACTCTTGGTCACGAACTATTCCACCTCTACCAGTACGGAACCATGATGTTCAGGCGACCATGGCTTATCGAGCCGACCGCCAATTGGGCAGAGCGGGTCATTCGAACGGGCTCTTTAAACCCGGCCATACCAACAACGCCGCTTCCCAGTTCCATGGCAGAGATGCAGTCGATAGTGTTTTCGCAGAGCTTTCCCTACGGTTTTTGGGGTCGACTCGCAAGCCTCATGGATCCAGGCGACGAGGTCATGCGGCTACCAAACGAGCTCCAATACGCGGTCTACACCGATGGCAGCCCAATTTTCAAAGATGACCGAATTCGGGGATTTGCTTTTTTAAGCACACTTCTCCAGTACCTTGACGCAGAAAGCCAAGTCGTTGCATACGAAAATGGCTGGCCCGCGTACACTTGGAGTGGCACCGATCAGAATAGCGCATCGCACGACACTCGGATACTCAAATCGATCCAAAAGGCAGTGAGGCGAACCGGCGTGAGGAACTATGAAATCGATGCGTTTCTAGCCATTGAGTAAGCAATAAAAGACGAAGCCCCGAATTGCTCTACGCATCGGGCCCTTCGTCCTTCGTGACCTACAACCCTGACCTCAGTCGACGCACGATAGGTTCGGGCACTCGATACCATTCGCAGCTTCCGTAAATAGCGCATTGGCATCGATATAGCGCTTGGCATTCGAGATGCGCCTATTTCGACATAGTAGTAACGGTTGCCGTTTGGGGCTTCTACCTCGCAAAGTAAGCTGCATCCCGAAGCGAGAGTGGTGCCGGTTTTCCGCCACACTGCAGTGCAATTTCCAGTTCTTATAAGAATTGCGGAATGCGTGATAGCAGTCCTTCTTGGCGACACCGGCAGCCTCAGCGGTGTCCAGCGACCGGGTTGCGCAACGCTGGGGAGGGCTAGTTTTGCTTCCAGGGGAGGCCGCGGAGGCGCCAGCCGCCTTTTTGGCCGCGGTGGCCCTCTGGGTCGGGGTCGCCTTCGAAGCCTTCGAGGATGTTGTATGCCTCGATGCCGAGTTCGGTGGCACGCTTGGCGGCGGCGATGGAGCGGACGCCGCTTCGGCATAGCAGGACCGCTTTTTTGCCGGGGGGGACGGCGGCGCGCACAGCTTCGTCGTAGGCGCCGTTCAGGGCCATGCCGGGCCACTGCTTCCAGGCGATGCCGACTGCGCCAGGGACGTAACCGACCCACTCGCGTTCGGCGTCGGTGCGCACGTCGACAAGCACCGCGGTGCCGTCGGCCATCCATTGCGCAGCCTGTTCGGGGGTGACGTCGCCGGCATAGCCTGTGGCCGGCGAGACGCCAGTTCGCCCGGGGGGAATGGCGGCTGATGTTGGCGGGGTCGCATCCGGCTTGGTCATTGCTTGCTGTCCTTCGTGATCCAACTTGGGGAAACACACATTCTTCACCAGTTCGAGAAGCGGTGCCCCCGGGGCCTGTTCAACATACTGCCGACGAGATTTCTATTCAAGAACGATCCAAGACCCATCTGCGGGACCATCCGGGGGCCATCCGGGGGCCATCCGGGGGCCATCCGGGGGCCATCCGGGGGCCATCCGGGGGCCATCCGGGGGCCATCCGGGGGCCATCCGGGGGCCATCCGGGGGCCATCCTAACACCATCCGGCTGGATGGTGTTAGGATGGCGCCATGCAAAATCAACTCGTTCCCTTGGCACCGCGCACCAAGCTGCCCGACGCCGAGAAGATCACGATCAACCTGGGCTATGTGGACCTCGGGCACATCGACCTGATGGTGGCCGAAGGCTTCTATTCCAACCGGACGGACTTCATACGAACGGCGATCCGCAACCAGCTTTCCGCCCATGGCGACGCGCTCAAGCAGGTGGTTGCGCGAAAGATGCTGGTGCTGGGGCTGCAACAGTTCGGCGCGGCCGATCTGCAAGCCGTCCGCGACGCCGGCGAAAAGCTCGAAATCCGGGTGCTCGGCCTCGCGAGCATTTCGGCCGATGTGACGCCCGAACTCGCGCGGGACGCCATCGGCTCCATCACCGTTCTTGGCGCACTGCATGCGCCGCCCGCCGTCAAGGCTGCATTGGCCGATCGCATTCGCTGAGGTATTCGATGAATCAACTTTTTGAACGCCTGATGCATCAGGCCGCGCGTCTGACACAGGGCGGCAATCTTCAGGAGGCGACCCGCGCCATCCAGCGCGCATTGAAGGGCGACTCTCCGCCGGAAGCGCCAGGCGCACGCCCTGCCGAGGCCGAGCACACCCCTGCTCACCCTACCCATGCTGCGAACGATGACAGGCTGGTGGTCGACGTCGAGGCGCGATTTGTCGAAGCGCCTCCCGTGGCACGCGATGCACCGAGCGAGCCTGAGGTCGTACCGGAGCTCGGCGAAGACCAGTGGACGGACGGCCTCTTTGCCCATCGCAACCGCAGCATCGCCTACAAGCTCTTCGTTCCCGCGAAAGGCACCGGAACGGCCCGCCCGTTGGTGCTGATGCTGCATGGCTGCACGCAGCATCCGGACGACTTCGCCGCCGGCACGCAGATGAATCGACTGGCGCAGGAGCACGGCTTTCTGGTGCTCTATCCGGCGCAGACGCAGCACGCCAATTCATCGAAATGCTGGAACTGGTTCAAGCCGCAGCACCAGCAGCGCGATCGCGGCGAACCGGCGCTGCTCGCAGCGCTCACGCGGTCGGTGATGTCGGAGCAAGCGGTCGACCCGGGGCGCGTGTATGTGGCCGGCCTGTCGGCGGGCGGCGCAATGGCGGACATCCTCGGCCGGACGCATCCCGATCTGTTCGCCGCCGTCGGGGTGCATTCGGGGATCCCTGCTGGCGCCGCGCATGACCTGATGTCGGCGCTTTCGGTGATGAAGAATGGACAGGCGGCCGCACCGACCCTTCGGCCATCGATACCGATCATCGTCTTCCACGGCGACGCCGATGGCACGGTGCACGCACGAAACGGCGAGCAATTGGTGGCCGCAGCGCTCGCGAGCCAGAACGCCGCAGCGCCCACGGACGAGTCCAGAGGCCAGGCCAGCAAGGGCCGCAGGTACACCCGCCGCGTCTATGAGCAAGGCGGCGAGACCATCGAACACTGGCTGCTGCATGGCGCCGGGCACGCCTGGGCGGGCGGCAGCCCGAGGGGCTCTTTCACCGATCCGACCGGGCCTGACGCCAGCGCTGAAATGCTGCGTTTCTTCCTGGCCCATCCGAGGCCAAGGCCGGCGGGCTAGCTAGTAACAGACAGAAGGCGAACCGCTCATTCAGCGGGGGAGCCCGCGTGCCTGTCCAGTCCGCTCGTGGGTGTGCAGCTACTCGAGCGCTGCCGCGGACGCTTCTGGGTACAGGTTGGGAAACAGGATGTTGAGCGACGCCATGGGGAACCCAATGCATAGGTCTGAGCGGTGACCATCGCTTTTGAGCAGCCCGTCGGCCAGGAAACGCGACACGACCTTCCGGCCCGTGCGCTCTTCCAGGCCCGTCATCCTGATGAAGTCGCCCCGCGAGATCGAACCCGCCGTGGCGACCGTCTGAAGCGGAAAGATGGCCTCCTCACGGTACTCGGAGATTCCATCCGTGATCCCGCGCACGAGAACATAGGCGCGAATGCGGTCCTTGAGCTTGCGAAGATCGAGCATCGTGGTCATGAACGTGACCTGATCCTCGCACAGCTCGATGAAGTAGCGGCACCACGCCAAGAGCATCTTCTGGCTGAGGTTTCCGCGACCATCGAGGTCGCCTTGCCGCGCACTGTCCGCGTTGTCGAGCATCTCGTAGTAGACCTTGCGCTGGCGCGCGAGCGCGCGATTTGGCGACCAGAGGCCTCCGCTCACAGGGAACAGTGAGCAGTGGGTCTGCAGGCGAACAGCTCGCCCGTTTCCGTCCTCGAACGGGTGAGTCCACGCCACGCGATGGTGGGCAGACGCGATGGTGTAGAGCACAGCATCGACGCCTTTGAGGCGACCATATCTCTCATCCATCCTTGCCAAGAACTGGGGCACCGACTGCCAGGTCGGAGGTTGATGCCGGCCTACCGCAACGTCGTGCTTGCGAATCTCTCCTGGCACAACGATGCGCCCGTCTTCCGTTCGCCGGTCGCCTTCTGAAAGCCTGCCGTAAAGAGCCGCGTGCGCCTTCAAAAGAAATTCGCTGCTGAGGGCGGCCGCCTCTGTCGTCACGAGGCGTTCAAGTTCCAGTTCCGCTTCGATGTGAGCGACGGCTATCCGCTGTCGCATGGCCACGTCCGGCTTCTCGGAAAAGTCGTGTCTGAGCGCGCGCTCGATGTTCGCCGGATGCGTGCCCTGGCCCTCGATGCTGTTCGAGTAGTAGGAGTTCATCGACCGCACAATCGCACGCAGGGCCTCCCTTGCTTCGGGACTTGCCGAGGCTCGCAACTGCGCAGACTTTTCGAAGATCCGACGCGTGGCTTCAACCAGCCCATCGAGGTCCTGAGCCGGAAGAAGGGGCTCAAACTGATGGGGTTGATCATAGACGGCGATTGCCTTGGGTTTTACCGACATGAATTCCGGTTCCTTTTCCTTAAGAATACGTGAATAACGTTTATTTATCAACGGGTTAGGTCGGACGACAGATCCTGCAGTTTCCGGTTCTATTGCCGATTGGATTTCCACGGCCGCCAAGCGCATGGTGGTGCGCCCATAGCGACAGGGGCGCTCGGCTTACACCTGGTTTCCTCCCGTGCGGGATATTCGTATTGCTTTGCAATGCGGATGCCAGCGCCAAGGCGCCGTCGCGCGTTGAGTGGTCAGTACCGAGGACCTTTCATGAACCAACGCACCACCCCGTTTCCGCGCCGCGCGACCGGCTGGCTGCTGGGACTGGCGCTGCTCCTGACCAGCGTGCTTGCGGCAGCGCAGCAAGACCCCCCGGCTCGCGTCGGACGACTCAATTTCCAGCAAGGTTCGGTGAGCTTCTCGCCGGCCGGCGATGACAACTGGTACGAGGCGGTCCCCAATCGGCCGCTCACCACCGGCGACCGCCTTTGGGCGGATCGAAGCGCACGCGCAGAGGTCTACGTCGGCTCGACCGCGGTGCGGCTCGACGAGCAGACCGGCATCACGATGTCCGAGGTCGACGACAACACGGCCCGCATCACAGCCACTCAGGGAAGCCTTCAGGTTCGTGTGCGCGACGATCTCGCCGGCGGACGTTTCGAGGTCGACACCGCCAACATGGCCATGATCGTGGACACCCCCGGGGACTTCCGCATCAACGTCGACCCGGGCTCGGGCACGACCCAGGTCTCGGTCGCGGCGGGCAACGTCACGCTCTTCGGCGAGAACGGCGAAAGCACGCCGCTGGGGCCGCATCAGCAACTGACGGTCTCCGGCAGGAACCTCGCAGCCGCGAACGGCGCACCGGTCCGCGCGGCGAGCGACTTCGACCGCTGGGTGGCGGAACGCGATCGCATCGACGACCAGTCGGTCTCCGCGCGTTATGTGTCGCGCGACACCGTCGGCTACCAGCAACTCGACGCCTATGGCGATTGGCAGAACGATCCGAACTATGGCGAGGTCTGGTATCCGCGCAATGTCGACGCCGACTGGGCGCCCTATCAGAACGGCCAATGGGCCGAGGTAGCGCCTTGGGGATGGACGTGGATCGACGCCGCGCCTTGGGGCTTTGCACCGACACACTACGGCCGATGGGCGCGCGTCGGGTCGCGCTGGTGCTGGGTTCCGGGACGTCAGCACGCGCGCCCTGTCTATGCGCCTGCGCTTGTGGGCTTCGTGGGCGGCACGGCCGCCGGCGCGAGTGCCAACCTGGCGATCGGCGGAGGGCGCCACGGTGTGGGGTGGTTCCCATTGGCTCCCGGCGAGGCATGGCGGCCCGGCTACCGAGCCAGCCAGCGCTATATCGACGAAGCCAATCGCGCTGCGCTTGGCCGCCAAATCGCCGCGCAGAACGCCGCACGCAATGCCGAGTTTGCCAATCGGCTGATGCCCGGGGCGGTCACGGTCGTGCCGGCGGATCATTTCGCTCGCGGGCCGATCGGGCGGCGAGAGGTCGTCCGTGTGCCCACCGAGCGGCTTGCCAGCGTGCCTGTGGGGATGGGCGCGCCGATCCCGTTGCACGGTGGGCCGTCACCCGCGGCCTTCAGCAGGGCCGCGGCGGTGCCTCCGCCCGGTGCGGTGCAGCCGAGACAGCAGCAACGACAGATGCAGCAGTTCCAGCAGGCCCAGCAAGTTCAACAGGCTCAGCAAGCGCTCCAGGCACAGCAGATCCAGCGCCAGCAGCAAGAAATCCAGCAACGCGCGGCAGGGCAAGCCGTTCAGGCACAGCAGGCTCAGCAGGCACAACAACTGCAGCAGCGAGCGGCCGCTCAAGCCATGCAGGCGCAACAGGCACAGCAACTCCAACAAGCGCAGCGGCAGCAGCAAGAAGTGCAGCAACGCGCCGCAGCGCAAGCCATGCAGGCGCAGCAAGCGCAGCAACTGCAGCAGGCCCAAAGGCAGCAGCAGGAAGCACAGCAACGTGCCGCGACGCAGCAGGCTTTGCAGGCCCAACAAGCGCAACAACTGCAACACGCCCAGCGCCAGCAGCAGGAAATCCAGCAACGCGCAGCGGCCCAAGCCATGCAGGCGCAACAAGCACAACAGGCGCAGCAATTGCAGCAGATGCAGCGACAGCAGGCCGAGGCCCAGCAACGTGCAGCGCAGGCGCAAGCCATGCAGATGCAGCAACAACAGGCCATGCGGGCGCAACAGCAGCAAGCGCAGCAGATGATCCAGCAACGGCAACAGGCGGCGCGCCAGGCGCAGGAACTTCGGCCCCGCGCCCCGGGCCGCCCGGATCAACCGCAACAGGGCCTGGTCGACCGGCCGTAATCCGCCACAGTGCGCAGCGGCTTCTCCTTGCGCCGGCTACAGTCGGCGCCAAGGAGCTTCCATGCGCACATTCGACTTCGACTTCTTTGTGATCGGCGGCGGCAGCGGTGGCGTGCGCGCTGCCCGTATGGCGGCGCAGCGCGGCGCGCGAGTGGCCCTGGCCGAATGCGCGGAACTCGGCGGCACCTGCGTCAACGTCGGCTGCATCCCCAAGAAGCTCTACAGCTATGCGGCCGGCTATGCAGACGCTTTCGAGGAAGCGGCAGGCTACGGCTGGCATGTCGGCGAAACGCGTTTTGACTGGGCGCGCCTCAAGGCGAATCGGGCACGTGAAATCACGCGGCTCAATGGTGTCTATCGCAACCTGCTCGAAGGCGCGGGCGTGACGCTCATCCAGGGCTGGGCGCAGTTCGCGGACGCCCAAACGGTGCAGGTCGGTGAACGCCGGTTCACGGCCCAGCATGTGTTGATCGCCACCGGCGGCATGCCCTTCGTGCCCGACGTAACGGGCCGTGAGCACATCGTCGTGTCCGACGCGATGTTCGATCTGGACCCGTTTCCGAAGCGGTTGCTGGTGGTGGGCGGCGGCTACATCGCCTGCGAATTCGCCTCGATCTTCAACGGCCTGGGCGCCAAGGTCACGCAGGTGCAGCGCAATGCGCATCTGCTCAATGATTTTGACGAGGATCTTCGGCAGTTCCTTGCCAAGGAGATGACCCGGACCGGCATCGACATCCGGCTGAACAACGAAATCAACATGATCACGCGACTGGAGAGCGGCCTGTGCGCCATGCTCTCTCGCGGCCAGCGGGTGGAGGCCGACGTCATCCTTTTTGCGACAGGCCGGGTGCCCAACACCGAGGGCATGGGGCTCGACGCGGCGGGTGTGGCACTCGACGAGCGCGGGGGCGTGATCGTCGACGCGCACTATCGCAGCTCCGTGCCTTCGATCTATGCGGTCGGCGACGTGTCGACTCGCCAGCAGCTGACGCCGGTCGCTCTGGCGGAGGCAATGGTGGTGGTGGACTCGCTTTTTGGCAAAGGCAAGCGGCAGCTCGACTACGAATACACGCCGACCGCCGTGTTCACGCACCCCAATGTCGGCACCTGCGGCTACACCGAAGCCGCGGCGCGGATGAAGTTCGGCAAGGTCACGATTTTTTCGAGCGAGTTCCGGGCGCTGCGCCACACGCTGTCGGGGAGCGAGGAGCGTACGTTCATGAAGCTGGTCGTCGAGACGGCCAGCGACAAGGTGGTTGGCTTGCACATGGTCGGGCCGGATGCCGGGGAGATCGTTCAGGGGTTTGCGGTGGCGATGCGGGCCGGTGCGACGAAGGCGCTGTTCGACAGCACGATCGGGATTCATCCCACGGTGGCCGAGGAGTTCGTGACCATGCGCGAACCTATGCCCTGACTGTTGCTCGCCCCCAGGCTGCGCGCACTTCGTGTCGCTTCGCCAACCCCCTACCGGGGGCAACACCAGCGGCCTGGCGAAGCCAGTTCCGCGGTGTTCGCGAATTTGGCCGGGCTGCGCCGGCCATTTTTGCTGGTGGCTGCGTGACTTGATGGTGGGCCACAATGTTGCATGCCTTATATGCCTGCGTTTATTGCTCCTGCGCGTTTTACCGATGCTGATGCTGCCCTGGAGCAGGTTCGGCTGATTTATGACGGGGGGTTGCAGCACCTTCGGGATGCGATGCAGCGGTTTGTGGCTGGGGAAAGCCTGCCGGGGCGGGTTCGTGCTTGTTATCCGTTTGTGCGGATCCATACGCACACGGTGTCGCGGCGCACGCCGGTCGCCAATGCGGGGTTGAGCTACGGGTTTGTGTCGGGGCCGGGGCGCTACGAGACGACGCTGACGCGGCCGGATCTGTTTTTGCGGTATTACCGGGAGCAGTTCAGGCTGCTGCTGGAGAACCATCAGGTGGAGCTCGAGATCGGCACGAGCACGCAGCCGATTCCGATTCACTTTTCGTTTGCTGAGAACGATCACATCGAAGGCACGATGAGCGCGGAGCGTCGTGCGCTGATGCGCGATGTCTTCGACCTGCCGGACCTGGGCGCAATGGACGACGGCATCGCGAACGGCACCTTCGAGGCCAAGCCTGGAGAGGCTCAGCCGCTGTCGCTCTTCACGGCGGCGCGGGTCGACTATTCGCTGCATCGCCTGCGCCACTACAGCGGCACGGCGCCGGAATGGTTCCAGAACTTCGTGCTGTTCACCAACTACCAGTTCTACATCGACGAATTCGTGCGGCTCGGACATGAGGCGATGACTGATGAGAAGAGCGAGTACGTCGCCTTCATCGAGCCGGGCAACGTGGTCACGCGCCGCCGCGGGATGGCGGCTGGGTCAAGCCGTGTGTACGGCGAACTGCTCGACGGGACGCAGGGCACGTCGCCGGCCCGCCTGCCGCAGATGCCTGCCTACCACTTGGTGCGTGAGGACTGCACCGGCATCACGATGGTCAACATCGGCGTCGGGCCGGCCAACGCCAAGACCATCACCGATCACGTCGCGGTGCTGCGTCCGCACGCATGGGTGATGCTCGGCCACTGCGCGGGGCTGCGTCAGGGGCAGCGGCTTGGCGACTACGTGCTCGCGCATGCGTACGTTCGCGAAGACCATGTGCTGGACGAGGAGCTTCCACTGTGGGTGCCCATCCCGGCGCTGTCGGAAATCCAGCTCGCTCTCGAAAAGGCGGTGGCCGAGGTCACAGGCACGCAAGGCACCGAGCTCAAGAAGATCATGCGCACGGGGACCGTCGCAAGCACCGACAACCGAAACTGGGAGTTGCTGCCGGGCAACCAGCCCCAGCGCCGCTTCAGCCAGAGCCGCGCGGTCGCGCTCGACATGGAAAGCGCAACCATCGCGGCCAACGGCTTCCGCTTTCGTGTGCCCTACGGCACGCTGCTGTGCGTGAGCGACAAGCCCCTGCATGGCGAGATCAAGCTGCCTGGAATGGCAAACCAGTTCTATCGCGAGCGCGTGGAGCAACACCTGCGCATCGGCATGGCGGCCATCGACGTCCTGCGCAAGGAAGGATCGAGCCGGCTGCACAGCCGCAAGCTGCGCAGCTTTGCGGAAGTGGCGTTTCAGTAGCCGGCCGGCGCGGCGCCCGCTTGGCCGAACAGTGCCGGCGCTTCCCGGCGCGCACGCGGCGTGACCGCCAGCGCGCGGCTGTCCAGATCCTGGCGGACCCAGCCGCGCTCCAATGAAAGCTGCAGCAAGGACGCTGCCAACGCGCCACCAAGATGCGGGCGGCGTTCGCTCCAGTCGAGGCACGCGCAAGCAAACCGCCTGCGCCTGGCGCGCGCCGCTTCGACGTCGACCCCGAGCGCCTCGAGTGCGGCCATGCCTTTCTGCGTGAGGTCATACGACCGGCCCGCACCGTCCGACGAAGCCTTCAGCCAGCCTTGGCTGTGCAAGTGATCGTGCAGTGCCACGCCCACGGCACCGGCCATGTGGTCGTAGCAAGTGCGCGCCGAGCGAAGCCGGCTCGGCGTTGTCGGCCTGAACTCGCTGCGCGTGACGCCGGCAACCACCAGCAGGCTTTCGAGCACGGCAGCCACCTCGCTGCCGGCCAGCCGGAAATACCGGTGCTTGCCTTGCGCAACCGATTCGACAAGCCGCTGCTCCTTGAGGCGCGCCAGATGGGCGCTGGCGGTCGATGCCGCAACTTCGGCGACGGCGGCGAGTTCGGTCGCGGTGCGCGCGTGGCCATCCATCAGGCAGCACAGCATGCGGGAGCGGGCCGGCTCGGCGATGGCGCCTGCGAGCCGGGCGAGATGGGAGTCGGCGGTTGCGTCCATACTTCGATCGTAAGCGAAGTGTGATCGCTTGAAAAGCACCACACTTGCCGCATGAACCATCTCGCCTCACCCACAGACGCCATCGCGGCCGTCACGCACCCCAATCCGTATCCGTGGTACGCCACGCTTCGCAGCGGCCCCGCGCTGGTCCGCGACGAAGGCCTGCGACTGTGGGTTGCGAGCCGTGCCGACGTCGTGCGCGAACTGCTGTCGAGCGATGCCTTGCGTGTGCGGCCCATCGGTGAACCCGTGCCCAATGCGATCGCCGGAACGCCGGCGGGCGAGGTGTTCGGCCAGCTCGTCCGTATGAATGACGGCGAGTTGCACGCGGCTCACAAGCCGGTGCTGCAACGTGCGTTGGCTCGGCTCGATCTCGCCGCGGCGCATGCCGATGCATTGCGGGTCGCTGAAAAGCTGGCGGATGAAACGCTCGGCGATTTCTGCTTCGCGTTCCCGGTCAGCGCCGTGGCGCATCTTCTGGGTTTCGCTGACGAAGCTTTGCCGGCAATATCGCGTTGGATGCGGGACTTCGTAGCCTGCCTGTCGCCGCTGTCGACGCAGGCTCGACTCGACGCCGCCAGCGATGCGGCGGTGGCTTTGATGGCGCGATTCGAGCAGCACGCTGCGGCCGCCCCGGCGCGCGGCGGCAGCCTGCTCGCGGCTGTGCAGACCGAGGCACCGGAGCGCTGCACGAAAGTGCTTCGCGCCAATCTCATCGGCCTGCTGTCGCAAACCTGCGAAGCGACGGCGGGCTTGCTGGGCAACAGCCTGGCCGCGCTGGCACGCGAGCCGAACCTGCGCCGCACGCTCGGTTCACGCTGGGAATTGCTGCCTGCGTTGGTCGAAGAAGTTGCGCGCCACGATCCGTCCGTTCAGAACACGCGCCGCTTCGTCGCGCAAGACGCCGTGATTGCAGGCACCGAACTCGCAGCGGGCGATGCGGTTCTGCTGGTGCTGGGGGCGGCGAATCGGGATCCCGCGCTCAATCCCGCGCCAGCGACTTTCGAACTGATGCGGGCCCGTCGGCAGACGCTGGGCTTTGGTTATGGCAAGCACGCGTGTCCCGGCCAATCGCTCGCCTGCACTGCCGCAGCGGCGGGCCTTCAGGCGCTGCTGTCACGTGGCCTCGCGACCAATGGGCTGCACGAGCGCGGCTGGGACTACCAGCCCTCCGTGAACGCGCGCATTCCTTGCTTCCACTGACCGGACGGCTCACGACGCCTGCGGCCAATTTCCGGTGCCGGCGAGAAAGGGCGACAACTGCGCCGGCCCCCAACGCAGCGGCAAGGCGGCCGGCCGATGGATCGCAGCGACCACTCGCATGCGCAAAAGGCGTTCGGCACCTTCGAAAGCGGCAAGCTCAGGACCGTCCCAGATCACCTCGGCCGTCACCGCCAGCTGAAGCAGATCGCCAGTGTCGAAGTCGATGAACAACAAGCCCGCGCGCGGGTTCACCGCGATATTGCCGAGCGTGTTGAAGAACGAATTGCCGATGAAGTCCGGCACCGTCAGCGCGCCATCGTCAGACACGCGCACGAACCCCGGCCGTCCGCCGCGATGCGATACATCGACGCCGTGCGATGTCGCGCCGTCACCGGCTGAGGGATGCGCTGTCGCGATGAAGAACGTGTCGGCATTCGCCATCATGCGGCGGGCGGCGGCGTCCAGGACATCGATGCGCCGTACAGGCAACCCCGTGCGCGACTCACCGACGAGCAAAGGCTCGCGCGCCTGGATGTACTTCGGGCAGTTGCCGAAGCTCTGCAGCACGGCAACAGTGAAGCCACTTGCATCCATCTCCTCCACCACCCCATTCATCCGATTGCGTCGCCCGGTGTGCGGCTCAATGCCCAAGAGCGCAATCTGAGCGCCACGCACCAGCCCATCCGAGAACGGATCGCCCGCATCCGCATGCGCGTCGATTCGCAAGTGATGCTCATCCGGCGAATGCGCAAACCCCGCTGGCGCAGCCAGCACGCTGGCCCACGGCTGCTTGGTGCCGTCGAGGCTGCCTGCAATCAGGAAGGGCAGTTGCGCAAAGAAAGTCCGATGCTGGTCGGGCATGTAGTCGCGAAGAACGCGCGTGCCGAACATGGCCATGCGCTCCAGCGCGCCCGCGCGCGCCTGCATCGCCTGTTCGCCTTCATGCCAAGCCGACGCAGCAGCCGATGCGGCGGTCATGACGCGAGTCCTCTCCGATGGCTTTAGAGCTTGATCTGCTGGGCGGGTCGGGGTTGAAGACATGCGCTTTCTCCTTGCGAATCCTTGCGGACCTGTTGCAACGCCTTCATTCTGATTTGCTCCTGGCGCAGGAGTAATGGCGCGCAACGCAGTTAACTGCTGCGAATTTCGGATCAATCGAACCCATGGGATCTAATCGCCCCATGGACCGACTCAAAGCCATGCAGACCTTCGTGCAGATCGCCGACCAGGGCAGTCTCACGAAGGCCGCCGAATCGCTGGGCACTTCGCTGCCGGCGGTGGTGCGTTCGCTTGCAGCGCTGGAAGCTCATCTTGGCGTACGGCTCTTCCACCGCACCACGCGACGCATCTCGCTCACCGAAGAAGGCCGCAGCTATCTGCAAAGCGTCCGAGAGGTGCTCGCCGCAGCCGATGCGGCCGATCGTTCACTCACGCTGGATGCGACGGAGCCGGCAGGGCTGCTCACGATCACCGCGCCCGTGATGTTCGGGCACATGTACGTTTCGCCGGCCGTGGTGCGCTTTCTCCAGCGCTACGACAAGATGCGCTGCAGCGTACTGCTCCAGGATCGGTCCGTGAACCTGCTCGAAGAAGGCGTCGACGTCGGCATACGCATCAGCAAGCTCGAGGATTCGTCGCTCGTGGCGCAGCAACTCGGCAGCATTCGCCGCGTGGTGGTTGCAAGCCCGGACTTCTTGCGTCGTCACGGCACACCGATGCATCCGCGCGAACTGCGAGATGCGAATTGCGTGCGCATCCATCCGTCCACGGTCGGCCCATGGATGTTTCGCGAAGACGGGCGGCCGCTGTCGATCGCGACCCGTGGAAACCTGGAGTTCAATCACATCGCGCCGGCTGTGGAAGCCTGCGCAGCAGGGGTGGGCTTCGGCAACTTTTTCTCCTATCAGGTGCTGCCGATGGTGGCGCAGGGCCGCCTGGAGTTGGTCTTGACGGCGTTCGAGCCGCCGCCCCGGCCAGTGAGCGTGATCTATCCGAATGCGCGGCTGCTGCCCGCCCGGACGCGCGCCTTCATCGACTGGATGAAGGCCGAGTTCGACGGTCTTCGCCTCTGAAGCCGGGCGCCATGCCAGCCTCCGATGCGCCACAATGCCCCGGTGCCGACCCCGCCCGCCCCCCTCTTTCAGGCCCGCAACCTCCATAAACGCTACGGAACGACGACCGTGGTGGACGACCTCTCCTTCGAGATCGCGCCCGGAGAGTGCCTCGGCGTGATCGGCCCGAACGGCGCGGGCAAGACGACCACGATCCGCATGTGCCTCGGTCTCACCGCGCCGGACCACGGAACGATCGAAGGGTTGGGCGGGCTTTCGATGCCGCGCGACGGGCGGGCCATCAAGGCTCAGTTGGGCGTGGTGAGCCAGTTCGATACGCTCGACCCCGATTTCAGCTGCGCCGAAAACCTGATGGTCTACGCGCGCTATTTCGGCATGCGGCGCGCGGAGATCACGCCGCGCATCCCGCAGCTGCTGGAGTTCGCGGCGCTCTCGCACAAGGCAGACGCCAAGCCCGGCGAACTGTCCGGCGGGATGCGGCGCCGCCTCTCCCTGGCCCGTGCGCTGGTCAACGATCCGAAGCTGTTGATGCTCGACGAGCCGACGACGGGGCTCGATCCGCAGGCGCGCCACCTGATGTGGGAAAGGCTCCAGGTCCTGCTTCAGCAGGGCAAGTCGATCCTGCTGACCACGCACTTCATGGATGAGGCCGAGCGGCTGTGTTCGCGCTTGCTCGTGCTGGACCATGGCCGCAAGATCGCGGAAGGCCGTCCGCGCGACCTGATCGCTCAATACCTCGAGCCGGACGTTGTCGAGTTGTACGGCAACGGCGCGCTCGAACTGGCGCGGTCGCCGCTCAAGGACTATGCCGCGCGCGTGGAAGTCAGCGGCGAGACGGTGTTCTTCTATACGCAGGATGCGCGCGGGCTGATGGCTGCGCTCGGCGATCGCAGCGGCTTGCGAACCTTTCATCGGCCTGCCAATCTGGAAGACTTGTTCCTCAAACTGACCGGCCGCCAAATACGCGAAGACGGCTGAAGAGCCTGCAAGAAGGGGCAACGATGAGCATGCAGATGGATACGACTTCGCCAATCGCCGAGGCGCCGGCGGTGTCGGTGTGGCGCCCGCCCGAACTCTCGATGCGCTGGTGGCCAGTGTTTCTGCGCAACCTGCTGGTGTGGCGCAAGCTCGCGATCCCGAGCCTGATCGGCAACATCGCCGAACCGCTGATCTGGCTGGTGGCTTTCGGGTACGGCATGGGGGCGCTGGTCGGCAAGGTCGAGGTCGACGGCACGCGCATCCCCTACATCCTGTTTCTGGCGAGCGGCTCCATCTGCATGAGTGCGATGAACGCGGCCTCGTTCGAGGCGCTCTACTCCGCGTTTTCGCGCATGCACGTCCAGAAGACGTGGGACGGCATCATGAACGCGCCGGTGGGGCTCGATGACGTGGTGCTGGCCGAGATGCTCTGGGCTGCCTTCAAGGCGATCTTCACGACCACGGCGATCATGTTTGTGATGCTGGCCCTGGGCATCAGCCACAGCCCCAAGCTGATCATCGCGTGGTTCGTGCTGGCGGGTGCGGGCATCACCTTTTCGTGCATTGCGCTGATCTTCAATGCGCTGGCGAAGGGGTACGACTTCTTCACCTACTACTTCACGCTCTTCATGACGCCGATGATGTTCCTGTCGGGCGTGTTCTTTCCGCTGGACCAACTGCCCGATGCCGTGCGCGCGGTTGCCGCGTGGCTGCCCCTGACGAATGCGGTGATGCTGGTGCGGCCGCTTTTCATGGACCAGTGGCCGCCGGACTGGTGGCGGCACGCGCTCGTGCTGATGGCGTACACCGTGGCCGCCTTCTGGATCGCACTGGGTTTGACACGCAAGCGGTTCCAAGCCTGAGGAGACGACATGAAACAAGACATCGGCAGCGCGGTCCTGGCGTCGGCCTTCCTTCTCGTTCTCAGTGCCTGCACCACGGCACCGCCTGCATCGCCGCCCGCCAATGCCTCCGCCGCATTGACAACGAAGCCCGCCGCGTGGGCCGCGCCCGAGGCGATCGTGGCGCCTTCAGCGTTTTCGGGCGTGCACGGGCTCGCCATCGACAAGCAGGGCCGCTTGCTTGCCGGCTCCGTCGTCGGCAACACGATGTGGGAAGTCGACCGGAAGACCGGCACCGCGAGCGTCTTCATCAAGAGCGTCGAAGGGCAGGCCGACGACATCGCGGTCGGCCCCAACGGCGAACTCGCCTGGACCAACTACCTGATGGGCATGTTGCGCATGCGCGAGAACGACAACGCGCCGATGCGGGTGGTCGCGAAGGACCTGCCCGGACTCAACTCGCTCGACTTCGACCGGCGTAACGGCAAGCTCTATGCCTCGCAGGTCTTCCTGGGCGACGCCCTATGGGAGATCGACCGGACGGGTCAGAAGCCGCCCCGCCTCATCAAGAAGGACATGGGCGGCTTCAACGGCTTCGAGGTGGGGCCGGACGGCATGCTCTACGGCCCGCTGTGGTTCAAGGGCCAGGTCGTGAGGATCGATCCGGCCAATGGCGCGATGACGGTGATCGCCGACGGATTCAAGATCCCCGCCGCCGCCAATCTCGACGGCAAGGGCAACCTGTGGGTGGTCGATGCGCGCAGCGGCGAACTGGTGCGCGTGGATCTGGCCACTGGACGCAAGACCGTCGCCAAGCAGCTCAAGCCGTCGCTTGACAACTTGGCGATCGCGCCGGACGGGACCATCTATGTCTCGAACATGGCGGACAACTCGGTCCAGGCTTTCAATCCCGACACGGGCGAACTGCGGCTGCTGACTGGCGGCAGGCTCGCGGTGCCGGCCGGCATGAAGATCGACGGCAACGATCTCTGGGTGGCCGATGTCTTCGGTTTCCGCCAAGTGGATGCCAGCACCGGCGCTGTGCGCGACGTCTTCCGCATGCAGCGCGATCCGGATCTGGAGTATCCGTTTGCGGTGGGCCTTTCGGCGACGCACTTCGCACTCGCGTCATGGTTCACGGGCACGGTGCAGTTGGTGGATCGGAAGACACTGAAGACCACCGCCGTCGTGCACGCACTGAAAGCACCTTACGACGCCATACCGATGCCCGACGGCAGCGTGATCTACGCCGAACTTGCCACCGGCAGCGTGACGCGCGCGAGCGGCCCGAAGTTCGAGAACAAGGAAGTCATCGCCAGCGGCCTTGGCGGGCCGGTCCAGATGATCGTCGGCAAGGACGGTGCGCTCTACGTCACGGAGGCCGCGGGCAAGCTGACGCGCATTCCCCTGGACGCGAGCGCGCCGCTGCGCACCATCGCCGAAGGCTTGGCCATGCCCGAAGGCGTGGCGCAGACGCCGTGGGGCAGCTTCATCGTGGCGGAAAGCGCGGCGCGGCGGCTCGTCGAGATCGACCCTGTGAGCGGCACGCGCCGCACGGTCGCCGAAGGACTGCCGATCGGCCTCGAAGGCGGCCCGGGCATGCCGCCGCCCTATGTGCCGACCGGCGTCGCAGTCGGCAGCGACGGCACCATCTACGTGAGCGCGGACCGCAACAACGCGCTCTACCGGATCCGGCCGCAGCGCTGAGCCTGCCGCGGCCCCGGGCTCATCCGGTAGCCACTTCCCGCAAGCAGCCTTTCCGGTCGCCGCCTACAGTCTGCGCCATGCAATACACGCACGAGCATCTCGAAATCCAGAGGACGATGCGCCGTTTCATTGACGAGGAGATCAATCCGCACGTCGATGAATGGGAAGAGGCCGAGAGCTTTCCGGCGCACGAGATCTTCAGGAAGCTGGCGGCGCTCGGGCTGCTCGGCCTCAACAAGCCGGAGGCGTACGGCGGCTCGGGACTCGACTATTCGTACGCGATGGCAATGGCCGAGGCCTTGGGCCACGTGAGCTGCGGCGGCGTGCCGATGGCCATCGGCGTGCAGACCGACATGTGCACGCCCGCGCTCGCCCGCTTCGGCAGCGACGCACTGCGGCGCGAATTCCTGGCGCCGGCCATCGCAGGCGAAACGGTGGGCTGCATCGGCGTCAGCGAGCCCGGGGCCGGCAGCGACGTCGCCGGCCTGAAGACGCATGCACGCAAGGACGGCGGCGACTACCTGATCACCGGCCAGAAGATGTGGATCACCAACAGCCTGCAAGCCGACTGGATGTGCATGCTGGTCAACACCGGCGATGGGCCGGTGCATCGGAACAAATCGCTCGTGATGGTTCCGATGGACAGCCCCGGCATCGAGAAAGCCCGGAAGATCCGCAAGATCGGCATGCATTCGAGCGACACCGGGCTCATCTATTTCGACAACGTGCGCGTGCCGCAAAGCAATCGCATCGGCGAGGAAGGCCAGGGCTTCGTCTACCAGATGCAGCAGTTCCAGGAAGAGCGCCTGTGGTGCGCCGCCAGCTCGCTGGAACCGCTGGACGATTGCATCGCCCAGACCATCGAATGGGCGCAGCAGCGAAAGCTGTTCGGGGGCACGCTGGCCGACCAGCAGTGGGTGCAGTTCAAGCTGGCCGAACTCAAGACCGAGGTCGAGGCGCTGCGGGCGCTCACCTATCGCGCCTGCGATCTGCACGTGCAGGGCCAGGACGTGACCGAACTCGCGTCGATGGCCAAGCTCAAATGCGGCCGGCTCACCCGAGAGGTGGCGGACACCTGCCTGCAGTTCTGGGGCGGCATGGGCTTCACCTGGGAAAACCGGGTGTCGCGCCTGTATCGCGACGGTCGACTGGCCTCGATCGGTGGTGGTGCGGACGAGGTCATGCTCGGCATCCTCGCCAAGACGATGGGCATCGCGAAGAAGCCGCCGCAGGGTTGAGCGAAACGGCGACGCGCGAGTGGAATTCAGCGCGCGGCGGCGCGCAGCTTGTCCTTTTTGCTCGGCCGCTTTCCCTTGATGCCGCCCGAATTCGAAGCGGGTGCGGCCGGCGTCGCCGTCTCCACGGGCTCGAAGCCTGCGACCCGCTCGCGCGGCACGTTCAGGCCCTGGCGCTTTTCGATGAGCCGGAAGTGCGCCTCAGTGTCGGCGCTGACGAAGCTCACGGCCAGCCCGCTCGCCCCGGCGCGGCCCGTGCGTCCGATGCGGTGGACGTAGTCGACAGCCGAGCGCGGCAGGTCGTAGTTCACGACGACCGGCAACTGGACCACGTCGATGCCACGGGCCGCGAGATCGGTGGCAATGACCGCCTTCACCTTCGAAGCCTTGAAGTCGGTCAGCACCTGCGTGCGCTTGCCCTGGCTCAGCAAGCCATGAAAAGGCTCGGCGTCGACGCCCGCCTTGCGCAGCTTGTCGGCGACGATCTCCGAAGCATGCTTGGTGGCAACGAAGACCAGCACGCGCGGCCATCCACTCTTTTCGATCAGTTGCCGCAACAACTGCGTGCGCCGGCTGGCGTCGACTTCGATCGCGCGCTGCTGGATCGTGGGTTCCTCCGCCGCTTCGGAGGCGACCTCCACGCGGACCGGATTGCGCAGCAACGCTTCAGCCAGCGACTGGATCGCCTGCGGAAAGGTCGCCGAGAAAAGCAGGTTCTGGCGCCGTTCGGGCAACAGCGCGAGGATGCGATTCAGCTCTTCGGCGAAGCCAAGATCGAACAGGCGATCGGCTTCGTCGAGCACCAGCGTCGACACCGTCGACAGCCTGAGCGCGCGATGATCGATGAGATCGAGCAAGCGCCCCGGCGTGGCGATCATGATGTCGGCGCCGCCGCGCAGCGCCATCATCTGCGGGTTGATCGACACGCCGCCGAAGGCGACCGCAATCTTCAGCGGCACGGGCAGGTGCTGCGCGAGGCCGCGCATGGATTCGCCCACCTGTGCAGCCAGCTCGCGCGTGGGCACCAGAATCAACGCGCGCAGCCGCCGGGGCGTCTGGCGCGGCTCGGCGGCGAGCCGCTGGAGCAGGGGCAGCGAGAATGCCGCGGTCTTGCCGGAGCCGGTGCGAGCCGCGCCCAGCAGGTCGCGCCCCTGCAGGATGGGCGGAATGGCTTCGAGTTGAATGGCCGTGGGCGCCGCATAGCCCTTGTCGGTGGCGGCACGCACCAGGGCGGGATCGAGTCCCAGGGAATTGAAAGACATGGTGAATTGGAACAGCATCGGCACGAGGCGCAAAGATGAGCCCTGAAGACCTCGAACGACTCGTCACGCTGGAGATGCCCTTCGGCAAGTACAAGGGCCGGGTGATCGCGGACCTGCCCGGCAACTATCTCACCTGGTTCGCCCGCGAGGGCTTTCCCAAGGGCGAGATCGGCAGGCTCCTGGCGCTGATGCACGAGATCGATCACAACGGCCTCAAGGGTCTGCTGAAGCCGCTCCGCCGAGGCGGCTGAGCGCCTGGGTGGCCGGCTGGTACGTGGAAGTCCGTACAGCCCTGGTCAGCCAGGAGTCAGGCACGCGGGACGACCCTCGCTCCACAAAACCGAGGAGCGAGACATGCGCGTCAAGAGTCAGGCAGACTTCTTTTCAGGAGTCATGTTCACAGCCATAGGAGCGGCCTTCGCCATTGGCGCGACCTCCTACACCGTCGGCAACGGCGCCCGGATGGGGCCCGGCTACTTTCCCCTCATGCTCGGAATCCTGCTGGCAGTCCTCGGCGCGGCGGTGATGTTCCAGTCGCTGGTGGTCGAGACGGTCGACGGCGACCCCATCGGCAAGTGGGCGTGGAAGCCGCTCTTCTTCGTGCTGGCGGCCAATCTCGCGTTCGGCGTGCTGCTCGGCGGACTGCCCAGCATCGGCGTACCCGCCATGGGAATGATCCTCGCGATCTACGCGCTGACCATCATCTCCAGCCTCGCAGGCGCGCATTTCAAGTTGCGCGACGTGCTCGTTCTTTCGACCATCCTTGCCGTGGGCAGCTACATCGCCTTCATTTGGGCGCTCAAGCTGCAGATCCAGGTCTGGCCCACCTTCGTTTCGGGCTGAGGAGACCACCATGGATCTGATTCAAAACCTTGCAACCGGCTTCGGCGTTGCGTTCACCCTCACCAACCTGCTCTATTGCCTCGTCGGCTGCATCCTGGGCACGCTGATTGGCGTGCTGCCGGGGATCGGGCCGGTCGCGACCATCGCGATGCTGTTGCCGGCGACCTACGCGCTGCCGCCCGTGTCGGCGCTGATCATGCTGGCCGGCATCTACTACGGCGCGCAATACGGCGGATCGACCACCGCGATCCTGGTCAACCTGCCGGGCGAATCATCTTCAGTAGTGACCTGTATCGACGGCTACCAGATGGCGCGGCAAGGTCGCGCGGGTCCGGCACTTGCCGCCGCGGGACTGGGCTCGTTCTTTGCAGGCTGTGTCGGCACGCTGATCCTGGCGGCCTTCGCGCCGCCGCTGACCGAGCTGGCCTTCAAGTTCGGCCCGGCCGAGTACTTCTCGCTGATGGTGCTGGGCCTGATCGGCGCCGTGGTGCTGGCTTCGGGTTCGCTGCTCAAGGCAGTCGCGATGATCGTGCTGGGGCTGCTGCTCGGCATCGTCGGCACCGACGTGAACTCGGGCGTCGCACGCTTCAGCTTCGACATCCCCGAACTGACCGACGGCATCGGCTTCGTGGTGATTGCCATGGGTGTCTTCGGCTATGGCGAAATCATCGGCAATCTTTCGCAGCCTGATGACGAACGCGAAGTGTTCACGTCCGAGGTCAAGGGCCTGTGGCCCACCAAGCAGGACTTCAAGGACATGGCGCCCGCTGTATTGCGCGGCACCGCCCTGGGTTCGGCGCTTGGCATCCTGCCCGGCGGCGGTGCGTTGCTGGCGTCATTCGCTTCGTATGCGCTCGAAAAAAAGATGCGCGGCAAACCCGGCGAAGTGCCTTTTGGCAAGGGCAACATCCGCGGTGTGGCCGCGCCGGAGTCGGCCAACAACGCCGGCGCGCAGACTTCCTTCATTCCGCTGCTCACGCTGGGCATTCCGCCCAACGCCGTGATGGCGCTGATGGTCGGCGCCATGACCATCCACAACATCCAGCCCGGCCCGCAGGTGATGACCAGCAACCCCGAGCTCTTCTGGGGCCTGATCGCCTCGATGTGGATCGGAAATGCGATGCTGATCATCCTGAATCTGCCGCTCATCGGCATGTGGATCAAGCTGCTGACGGTGCCTTACAAGTTCCTGTTCCCGGCGATCGTGCTGTTCTGCGCGATTGGCGTTTACTCGACCAACAACAACACCTTCGACGTGTGGATGGTGGCGGCCTTCGGGTTCATCGGCTATCTCTTCCTCAAGCTGCGCACCGAGCCGGCCCCACTGCTGCTGGGCTTCATCCTGGGGCCGATGATGGAAGAGAACCTGCGGCGCGCGCTGCTGCTGTCGCGCGGCGACTGGAGCGTGTTCATCACGCGGCCCTTGTCCGCCGGGCTGCTGGCGGCAGCCTGCCTGCTGCTGGGGATCGTCCTGCTGCCATCGATCAAGGCCAAGCGGGAAGAAGCCTTCGTGGAAGAGTGACGAGGCGCGAGACGACGAGGCCCCGGCGCAGTGATCACGCGCCGGGCAGCACCCGCCAAGCGGGCACCTTGCGCTGAAAGCCCTTGAGTTCGAGTTCGCCCGCCTGCTCGGTCGACCAGTCGGGGTTCGGGGACATCTCGTGCAACACGCCTTGCACGCGTTGCGAGATGAGGATTTCCCCGGCCGCGGCCTCCGAGCACAGCCGCGCCGCAAGATTGGTCACCGTGCCGATCGCGCCGTAGTCGATTCGCCCATCGAAGCCGATGCCGCCGAGCGTCGCGAAGCCCTGTGCAATGCCGATGCCCATGTGCAGGTCGTACCCGCGCCGGCGCCACTGCACGCTCAGCACGGCCAGTTCCTGCTGCATCTGCAACGCCATGCGCAATGCGCGCACGGGTGCATCGGCAACCGGCTGAGGATCGTTGAAGAAGATCATCATCCCGTCGCCGGAGAAGCGCTCCAGAGTGCCCTCGTGCGCAAGCACCAGGCGCCCCATCGCGGCGTGGTACTGCGCAAGGACCGCCATCACTTCTTCAGGGTCCGCAGTCTCGGTGAAAGCGGTGAAACCGCGCAAATCAAGAAACACCACCGTGATCTCGCGCCGATGGCTCTTCAGCGGATCGTCGGCACCGCCGGCAAGAATGGCCTCCGCCAACTGCGGCGAGAAGAAGCGCTTGAGTTGCCCCACGCGGTCGAGCTGCCGCACGCTTTCGGCGACGCGCTGCTCCAGCGTGGTGTTCCATGCCTGCAGTTCGGCCCTCTGCCGCTGCACCTCGTCGTACAGGGTCTTCACGCGCAAGAGCGATCGCACGCGAGCCAGCAGCTCCGCCTGGTTGATGGGCTTGCCGAGGAAATCGTCAGCGCCGGCGTTCAGGCCGTTCATGCGCTCCTGCTCCGGATTCAGCGCCGTCACCAACACCACGGGCAGGACGCCAAGCGCCGGATCGGCGCGAATGGCGCGACAGACGTCGTAGCCGTTCATGCCCGGCATCATCACGTCGAGCAGCACGAGGTCCGGCGCGTCGGCGGCGATGCGGGCCAGCGCTTCTTCGCCCGATGCGGCGGTGCTGGTGCGATAGCCGCGGGCGGTGAGGATGTCCGAGAGCAGCCTGACGTTGGTCGCCAGGTCGTCGACGACGAGGATGTGCGCGCTCATTCCACAGTCTCCAGTAGCTGCAGCGGCAGAACCAGCGTGAAGGTCGAACCTTCTCCGATGCGGCTTTGGACCGTGAGGGTCCCGCCGTGCAATTCCGCGAACCGACGGGCGAGCGACAAGCCCAGGCCGGTGCCCTCCGCCTTGCGCAGATAGTCGGCGCCGACCTGCCTGAACTCATCGAACACCACAGCCTGGTCTTCGGGTGCGATGCCCACGCCGGTGTCCGCCACGCTCAGCTCGACCACTGCGCCGTCGAAGCCTTCCATGCGCCGCGCCGTCAGGCTCACGTGTCCACCGGCTGGCGTGAACTTCACCGCGTTCGACAACAGATTGACCACGATCTGCTTGACCTTGCGCGCATCGGCGATCCACTCGCTCAGGCCCTCCCCGACGTCCAGTGCAATCGAAAGGCCATTGCGCTGGGCGTGCTCGCGCACGAGCGTCAACGCGTTTTCGAGCAGCGAGCCGAAGTCGAAGCAACTGAGGTCGAGCTCCATGCGGCCCGCTTCGACCTTCGAGAGATCCAGCACGTCATTGATCAAGGTCAGCAGGTGCTGGCCCGACGAGTGGATGTCCCTCAAATACTCCATCTGCTTGTCGTTGAGTTCGCCGCACATCCGCTCGGTCAGCACTTCGGAGAAACCGATGATCGCGTTCAAGGGCGTGCGCAACTCGTGCGACATGTTGGCGAGGAATTCCGACTTGTGCTGGTTGGCAATCTGCAGTTGGCGGCTCTTGTCCTCGATCTCCTGGAAGAGGCGCGCATTCTGGATGGCGATCACCGCCTGGTCGGCAAAGGTTTCCACGAGCCGAATCTCCGCATCCGAAAACGGCCGTACCTCTCGTCGCACCACCGCGATGATGCCGAAGGAGGCACCCTCTCGCACCATCGGAACACCGAGCACGGTGCGAAATTGGTGGCGCGATTGAGGATCTCGCGACTCCGGGTATTCGGAATGCACGAGCTTCGAAACGTCGTCGACATGCACTGTGCGCCGTTCGACAAATGCGCGCCCCACCACGGACCCGCGGGTCTGCGGCAGGATTTCGTCGCGGCCGGTGGCAGTGCCATCGTTGACGCCCTGGTAGCCCGTCATCGACCGCAGGTGGTCGCCTTCGGGCAGCCACACCCTGCAGCCATGCGCCCTGCAGAGCACCGCCGAGCGCTCGGCAACCGCCCACAGCACGGGTTGCAGATCCGTCGGCGATCGGCTGATGACCCTGAGGATCTCCGCCGTGGCGGTCTGGTATTCGAGCGACGCGGTCAGTTCGGCAGTGCGCTGCTCGACTTTGCGTTCGAGTTCGCCGTACGACTCGCGCAGCTGCGCCGACATGCGATTGAACTGCTGCGCGAGCCCTTCGAGTTCGTCGCCTGTGTCCACGACGATCTTCTGGTTCAAGTCCCCCTGGCCGATGCGGCGCGCGCCCCTTGCGAGCGTGCGAATCGGCTGCACCATGCTTCGAGCCAACGCCGATGCGGCCAGCGCGGAAATCGCCAGGCCGGCCAGCAGCAGCAAGGCAGTGCGCAGGATCGATGCGTTCAGCTTGGCGTACACCTCGCCAATCGGTTGTTCGACGAAGACCTTCCAGCCCAATGACGGGATTGGCGCCACCGAAGTCAACACCGTCGCGCCTTGAAGATCGCGCGAGACCATCGCTTCTTCTTTCTGTGCAACATCGGCCGCGGCCGCCTGCACGTGCGGCAAGGACGAAAGACGGGTCTTGCGCAGCACCAGGCCGATGTCAGGGTCGGCCACGAGCAGACCATTGCTGTCGACGACGTAGGCCTTGCCTTTCTGGCCGATCTGGATGCGCGAGACCACTTCCCAGATGAACTTGAGGTTCAGCTCGGCCACGGTGACCGGCCCCTTCTGGCCACCGGCGCGTATGGCGACCGCCATGTAGGGCTCGGTGTCGCGGTTGAAGTACACGGGCCCGAACCAGGTCGCGTCCGCCAGGGCATCGCGGAAGGGCGCCTCCGGCGACCGATCCTTGCCTGAACCCAGGACGTCCATGCCCAGCCGCGATACAGAGATCTGCTCGCGGCCCGTTGGATCGAGCTGCGCAATGTCGGTCACCTCGGGTGCCTGCCGCATCAGACGCCAGAACTCCGTGCGCCGCGATTCCAGGTCCGACGCATCGAGCTGCGCCAACGACGCGTACGCCAGTTGCTGCGAAATCTGGTCCACATACTGCGCGATCCGCGAAGCCGCACCCAGGGCCTTTTCGTGCTGCACGCTGGCCAGGGCCGCCTTGCTCTCCTGATACGAAAAGTAAAGACCGATCGCGCTCGACGCCAGCAGCACACTGCTGACCAGCGAAAAAATCAGCAGCAGGTACTTGCGAAACAGACGCCCGCGATGAATGTCGCGCGACGCCGGCGAAAACATCGTGAAGCGCCGGCCCGGGGTCGCCGGCGCGAGTTCGCCCGAGAGCGAAGCGGGGGACGAATCCGGGATGGGCATGGCCATTCCATTGGACATCGCCCATCCAACAGTGGGAAGACGGCAGGACGGGTAGGCCTATTGGCCGACCCCGCCACCGCGCGCGCGGCACAGTCGGTGGCGCAGAATCATTTCCCGGCGGGGGCCGGTCGATGAGGAGACTTCTGATGCGCAGTAAGTTGGGCTCACTTCTTCTCTGCGCTGCGCTGGCGCTCGCTGGTTCTTTCGCGCAAGCGCAGCAGACGAAGAAGATGCCGCACATTGGCTATCTGGCGGCCGTTTCGGCGACGGCGGACGCGCCGCGCCTGGAGGCATTTCGCCAGGGTCTCCGCAATCTCGGCTATGTCGAAGGACAGAACATCCTGATCGACTACCGGCACGAGAGTCAGGACCTGCAGCGCCTTCCCGCCCTCGCCGCCGACCTGGTGCGCATGAAGGTCGACGTGCTGGTCACGGTGACGACGAACGCCGCGCAGGCGGCGAAGCGGACGACTTCGACCGTGCCGATCGTTTTCATGGGCGTGACCGACCCCGTCGCCACCGGACTGGCCGAGAGCCTGGCACGCCCCGGCGGCAACAGCACCGGCGTCACGAACGTGGCGGCCATCCTCACGGGCAAGCGGCTGGAGCTTCTCAAGGAGTCCGATCCGCGCATCGTGCGGGTGGCGGTGCTCTGGGACCCGGACGCGCCGGGCTCCGTTCCTCAGTGGGAAGCAAGCCAGGTGCCTGCGGAGAAGCTGGGCCTGCAGCTCTATTCGATGCAAACCAGCAGCCCCGAAAGCTACGTGGCAGCGTTCAAGCAAGCGGTGGCGGCGCGTGCCGATGCGGTATGGGTCACGCTGAACCCAGTGGCCAACTCCAACCAGAAGCTGATTGCGGAACTGGCCATCGAGAACGGACTGCCCTCGATCTGCGCGCGTGGAGACTACGCCGAGAACGGCTGCCTCATGGCCTACGGGCCCGGCTACGGCAATGAAGGCAAGGACGGGGCTCGGTACGTCGATCGAATACTCAAGGGCGCCAAGCCCGCCGACTTGCCGATCGAGCAGCCGACGAAGTTCGAGCTGATCGTGAACCTGAAGACGGCGAACCGCATCGGCTTCAAGGTGCCGCAGGCCGTGCTGAATCGGGCGGACAAGGTGATTCAGTGACCACGCCAAGCCGCCTCGATCGCGGCGACGTCGATCTTTTGCATCTTCATCATCGCGTCGAAAGCGCGCTTGGCCGCCGCGCGATCAGGGTCGGCCATTGCCGCCATGAGGACGCGCGGCGTGATCTGCCATGACAGTCCCCAGCGGTCCTTGCACCAGCCGCAGTCGCTCTCCTGGCCGCCATTGCTGACGATCGCGTTCCACAGGCGATCGGTCTCAGCCTGGTCGTCCGTCGCGATCTGGAAAGAGAACGCCTCGTTGTGCTTGAACATCGGGCCGCCGTTCAAGCCGATGCAGGGAATGCCGGCGACAGTGAACTCGACCATCAGCACATTGCCTTCCTTGCCGTCCGGGTAGTCGCCCGGCGCGCGATAGATGGCGCCCACGGAACTGTCAGGAAATGTTTGCGCGTAGAAATTCGCGGCGTCGACGGCGTCCCGGTCGTACCACAGACAAATGGTGTTTTTGCTGGTCATCCATGTCTCCTCGAGAGTGGGCCGCAAATTGTGCATGCATTGTGCAAAGCGCAAAAGCCGCTACTTCAGCTTCTCGTCTTCCTTTTTCGCTTCGGCCATGGCCTCGGGCTCCAGCTCTTCCGCCGAGCGGTTGAGCCGGATGAAAACGCCCCAACCGATCAGGATCACCCCGACCGAGCACAGTGTCGCGGCCGCGTAGAGAAGGAGTTCCGGCGCCTCCCGAGCCTTGAAGGTCCCCACCAGCCCTTCAACCGCCACTGCGACCACGATCACGACCATGAAGCGCGAAAGGAACCTTCGCACGCGGGTCGGGGCGCTGATGTGGGCGTCGCGGACGACCTCTTCCTCGGCGATGGTCTGGGAGATCTGCAACGCGACCACCGCCGCCGCCAGCAGGCCCATGGCCTCGATGATGGTCTCGGCCGCCGAGGGATCCAGTCCTTCGGCAAACGCCGTCCAGGTCACCCGCGTGGCGATCGCGATCAGCATCAAGGCTGTCGTGGCAAACAGGACAGCCATGAATGCATGGATCGCCGAGTAGACGCGAAGGAGCAGTTTCATGGGAGGCAATGAAGATGCGCAGGAGCATGGTTCACCTTTGCGCATCCATCTGTAGTCCGCCGCCGCCTGCGCACCGAAATGCGTGACCTCGCTACAGCGCCGCCACGATCACATGCGCCTGGATCTTGCCGACCACTTCCCCTTCTCCATGCCGGCTGGCGATCATCTCGGCCGCGCGATCTGTCACCAGCTGAAGCAGGCTGGCATCGCGCGCCTCGATCTCATTGCGCAACGGCGTTCCCTGGCAGTAGGCGGAGGCGGCGTCGCGTGCCGACGGCGCGTGACTCACCTTCTCGTGCGTCTCGATATCGATGTGCGCGAACCCTGCGCGGGCCAGTTCGTCGCGGATGAGTGCGACGTCGTGGTAGCCATGCGGCGTGCGGGCGAGGAAACGCGGAGGGTCGTGAGGGAACACCGCAGCGGCTGCCTGGGTGACCTCATCGGCAAAGGCGTTCTCTTCGATGCGGTCCCAGACGCTGAAGACGAAGCGCCCGCCGGACTTCAGTACGCGACGCGCCTCGGCATAGCCGGCCACGCGGTCGGGAAAGAACATCGCACCGAACTGGCAGCAAACGACGTCGAACGCGGCATCCTCGAAAGGCAGGTGGAGCGCATCGGCCTGTCGCCATTCGATTCGGCCGTCCGACCCCTGCCGAGTCGCGGCGTAGTCCAGCATCGGGTGGTTGAGGTCGGTCACCACGTAACGTGCATCGGCGCCGAGTCTCGGCGCAAGCGCCCGCGTGACCACGCCACTGCCGGCTGCGGTCTCGAGCACCGCCGCGGGCGAAAAGCCGGCGACAAGCTCCGCCGTGTCCGACGCGTAAGCCTGGAAGATCAGCGGCACCATCAGCGTGTCGTAGAACATCGGGATGGAACCCGCGAACACCTTGTCGCTGTCAGCCATGAGACCCCCTTTTGCCCTTGGGCGTAGTGGTTAGTCAAGCCCTCACTGGTACACCGCGAGCCGCCGTGACCCGGCGAGGATGTCGCTCGGTCGAAGACCATACACCTGCCGTATCGAATGGCTGAAGTGGGTCGAATCCGGATAGCCCGTATCGAGGGCGATATCGGTCAGCGTGCCTTCCTGGCGCACATGGCGAAGCAGGCTGCGCGCTCGCTTCCAGGCACGGAAAGCGCGAAAGGTCACGCCGGTTTCTTGCTTGAACAGATGCAGGAAGCGCGAGAACGACAGCTTCACGCCCGCCGCGCATTGCTCTGCCGAAGTCTGCGCTGCAGGGTCGGCGTTGATGCGATCGATGACGGTGCGAATGCGCGCATCCATGGTTCGCGGCACCAGCAGCTGATCGAAGAAGAGTTCGTCGAACTCGAATTCGTCGAAGCAGCCGCTGCCCGAAGCGGCGAGCAACCGGGCGTGCGCTTCGCGCACCCGCAGCACGAAGGCCGGCGCATCGACCGGGCCGCAATGCTGCAAAAAAGCAGGCAAGCGCGAAGGGTCGACGGATTCGGCTTCGATCAGCAGATTGAGGACCAGGCGTTGGTCGGTCGTGACCTGGTGCGGCACCTGGGGCGGGACCACGAGCAGTTCACCGCTCTGCCAGGCGCCGCCGCCAATGCGGATCCGCAGTGGCGCATGGGCGGGTGCGACGTAGATTCCGTGACCGCCGAGGCTTCGCTCAGCGGCCGCGCCCAGCAGGCCGGCATAGAACACGCGATGCGTCGTGAGCCACATGAGACGCTCGCCGCCGCTGTGGCCGTTGGGTGCGCCCGGTGTCGATTGCCCGCTGGTCAAATGGCATCTCCTTTGATCCTTCGAGACGGATCGTAGCGGCGGCACGAATCCCGGCGCGCTCACCGGCGCGGGGACTTTCCCTTACGGCCGGAGCACTCGGCGCAACTCGGCCGCACAGAGCGCGACCGCTGTGTTCGCTTCATCGAGGATCTTTCCCATGAGGACAAAGCCGTGGATCTGCCGCTCAAAGCAGACGTAGACGGCGGAATTGCCTGCTTCAGTCAACGCTTCGGCATACGCCGCGCCCTCGTCGCGCAACGGGTCGTAGCCCGCCGTGAGCACCAGCGCTGGCGGCAGTCCTCGAAGATCCTTGTGCAGCAGCGGAGAGGCACGCCAATCGGCATCGTCTTTCGCGTCGGTGATGTAGTGGTCATGAAAGTACGCAATCGTGTCGCTGGTCAGCACGTACCCCTGGCCATTGGTGGTGTGCGAGGGATGGACGCACCGCATGTCGGTGGCCGGGTAGATCAGCAACTGAAATGCGATGGGCAGGTCGCCCGCGTCGCGTGCAGCGATGGCAACCACCGCTGCCAGGTTGCCGCCGGCACTGTCGCCGCCGACTGCAAGACGGCTGGCGTCCACGCCGAGTGCCGCCGCTTCCTTGCGCACCCATCGCGTGGCGGCGAGCACGTCGTCCACGGCGGCCGGAAAGCGATGCTCCGGCCCCATCCGGTAATCCACCGCGACGACTGCGCAGTGCGACTGATTGGCCAACTCGCGGCACAGCGTGTCGTGCGTTTCGAGGTCACCGATCGTCCATCCACCGCCATGGTAGTAGACGAGCACCGGCAACATGCGGTCGGCCTTTGAGCCCAGCGGCCTGTAGAGGCGCATCGGAATCGGCCCGCCCGGGCCTTCACCGCTGAAATCCCGTACTTCGGCAAGCTCGGGCGGCGCAGGCTGTGTGATGGCACGGCGCTCACGGTAGAACTTGCGCGCGTCCGCGACCGTCAGCGTGTGCGTCGGCGGCACGCCCTTGCTCGCCAGCAGATCGATGAAAGCCTTGGCTTGAGGATGCAGCATGACGGTCTCCGATGAGGTGAAGTGAATCAGGCTTGGCGAGGCTTGACGCGCGAGGCGGCTTCCTTGGCATTGCGGCGCGCCGTGTCGATGTCTGCCGCATGTGCGAGCGCAACGCCCATGCGGCGCTTGACGAAACTCTCGGGCTTGCCGAAGAGGCGGACGTCGACGCCCGGCACCGCCAGCGCATGGGCGACACCGTCGAACGCGATTCCCGTGGCATCGACACCGCCGTAGATCACCGCGCTGGCACCCGGGCTCTTGAGCGTGGTGTCGACCGGCAGCCCGAGAATCGCACGGGCGTGCAGTTCGAACTCGTTCTGCCACTGGGTCGCCATGGTGACCATGCCGGTGTCGTGCGGGCGGGGGCTGACTTCGCTGAACCAGACCTGCTCGCCCTTGACGAACAGCTCGACACCGAAGAGCCCCTGTCCGCCGAGATCGGACGTGACGGCCCGGGCGATGTCCTGCGCCTTCTTCAGCGCTGCGGGAGCCATCGGATGCGGCTGCCAGCTCTCGACGTAGTCACCACTCACCTGCACATGGCCGATCGCGTCGCAGAAATGCGTCTGCACGGCGCCTGCGGCGTCGATGGCCCGCACGGTGAGCAGCGTGATCTCGTAGTCGAAGTCGATGAAGCCCTCGACGATCACGCGGCCGTGGCTCACGCGACCGCCGGCCATGGCGTAGTCCCAGGCTTTCTGCACGTCCGCGGGACCCTCGATCTTGCTCTGGCCCTTGCCGGAGCTGCTCATCACGGGTTTGACAATGCAGGGGTAACCGATGCCTTCATCGATGGCCGCCTGCAGTTCGGCCAGCGAATCGCAGAACTTGTAGGGACTGGTCGGCACGCCGAGCGTCTCGGCGGCCAGGCGCCGGATGCCTTCGCGGTCCATGGTGAGGCGTGCTGCGCGCGCGGTGGGGATCACGCGCACCACGCCTGCGTCTTCCAGCTCCTGCAGCATCGGGGTGGCAATGGCCTCGATTTCTGGCACGACGAGCTGCGGCTTCTCAGCCTCGATCAGCGCCTTGAGTTGCGCCGGGTCGCTCATGGTGATGGTGCGCGCGTGGTGCGCAACCTGCTGGCCCGGCGCGTTCTCATAGCGGTCGACGGCGATGGTTTCGACGCCCAGGCGCTGGAGTGCGATCAGGACCTCCTTGCCGAGCTCACCGGAGCCGAGAAGCATCACGCGGGTGGCGGTGGGAGAAAGAGGTGTGCCGAGGGTGGTCATGGTGCGGATTCGTGGCTGTGGGACTGAACGCGGCACTTTAAATCACCCTGCTGTCACACGCGGCAACGGTGCCGCCTGCGCGGCTGTTTCACAATCTCGGCCAGTTCCTCAATTCATTCCCCCCGTTTTTTTCGGTTTCATCCTCGTTTTTGTTTTTATCCCTGAAGGAGCATTTCTCGTGACTCTCATGACTATCCAGACAGTCGGCATCATCGGTGCAGGCACGATGGGCAACGGTATCGCGCAGGCTTGCGCGGTCGCGGGCGTCAACGTCGTGATGATCGACGTCGCCCAGGCCGCAGTGGACAAGGGCCTTGCCACTGTGACGGGCAGCCTCGACCGCCTGATCAAGAAGGACAAGCTCAGCGCCGCGCAGAAGGATGCGGCGCTCGCGCTGATCAAGGGATCGACCGACTACGAAGACCTCAAGGCCGCGCAGCTCGTGATCGAGGCCGCCACCGAGAACCACGCGCTCAAGCTGAAGATCCTCAAGCAGGTCGATGCGCTGGTGGCGCCCGAAGTGATCATCGCGTCGAACACGTCGTCGATCTCGATCACGCAACTGGCCGCAGCCACCTCGCGCGCGGACCGCTTCATCGGCATGCACTTCTTCAACCCGGTTCCGATGATGGCGCTGGTGGAAATCATCCGGGGCTATCTGACCAGCGATGCAACGCATGACGCGGTGAAGGCGCTGGCAGAGCGGCTGGGCAAGTCGCCCATCACCGTCAAGAATGCGCCGGGCTTCGTGGTCAATCGCATTCTCGTGCCGATGATCAATGAGGCATTCTTCGTGCTAGCCGAAGGTCTCGCGACGGCGGAAGACATCGACGCAGGCATGAAGCTCGGCTGCAACCAGCCGATCGGCCCCCTGGCGCTGGCGGACATGATCGGACTGGACGTCTGCCTGGCCGTGATGGAGGTGTACCTCGAACAGTTCGGCGACTCCAAGTACCGCCCCTGCCCGCTGCTGAAGGAAATGGTCGCGGCCGGCCAACTCGGTCGCAAGACCGGCCGCGGTGTGTACAAGTACTGACCCCCAGCCTCGCCCACTTCGTGTGGCTCTGCACCCCCTTTCAGGGGGCAATACCAGCGGCCCGGCTGAGCCGGTTCCGCGGTATTTCTGGGATTGCGCTGCACCTTTTCTTTTTAACAACCTGGAGACAAGCTGAATGACCGCCACGCCCACTACGCCGCCGCCCGAAGGGTGCATTGACACGCAGGTGCTCGACCATGTGCTGCTGATCGGCATCAACCGGCCGGCCAAGCGCAATGGATGGACGCCCGCGATGTTCCGGCAGCTTGCCGAGGCCTACACGCGGCTCGATGACGATCCCTCGCTGCGGGTCGGTGTGCTGCATGCCTTCGGCGATCACTTCACGGCAGGGCTCGACCTTCCGGCGGTGACCGAATTCATGAAGCGCGGCGAGAAGGCCGTGCCGGCCGGCCTTGTCGAACCCCACGACTTCGGCTTGCCGGGCTACCGTCGCCGCACCAAGCCGATGGTGGTGGCAGTCAAGGGCATCTGCTTCACCGTGGGCATCGAGCTGATGCTCGGTGCTGACATCGTGGTCGCGGCGGACAACTGCCGCTTCTCGCAGATGGAAGTGCAGCGCGGCATCATGGCCACGGGCGGCGCCACGCTGCGGATGGCCGAGCGCGCAGGCGTGGGCAATGCAATGCTGCATCTGCTGACGGCCGACGAGTTCGACAGCGCCGAGGCCCTTCGCCTCAATTTCGTCCAGCGGGTGGTCCCTGCCGGACAGGAGCTGGAAGAAGCTCTGCGCATCGCCCAGCACATTGCGGCACAGGCGCCACTGGCCGTGGTCGCGACGCGGCTCAATGTCATCAAGGCCATCGAGCAAGGCCCCCTCGCCGCGGTCGAAGATTTCATTCCGGTGCAGAAGACGCTCTCGAACAGCGAGGACGCGGCCGAAGGCGTGCGTTCCTTCATCGAACGCCGGCCGGCGCGCTTCTCCGGTCGCTGACCCAAGGATTCATGACGCCGGATCATCCGGCGACAAATTAAATTGCACGCAATTTAATTGCTGGCTATACTTCAGGCCATGCGCACTCCAGCACCTTCCGCACCCTCCGCCGACGAGATGCTGCGCCTGGACAACCAGCTCTGCTTTGCGGTGTATTCCGCGTCGCTGGCCATGACCAAGCTGTACAAGCCGCTGCTTGAAAAGCTCGGGCTCACCTACCCTCAATACCTCGTCATGCTCGCACTGTGGGAGCGCGATCGGCTCATGGTGTCGGAACTCGGCGAAAAGCTCTCGCTCGACTCCGGCACGCTGACGCCCCTCCTGAAGCGGCTCGAGGCCAACGGTCTGGTGGCGCGCATCCGCGACGCCGAAGACGAGCGCCGCGTGCGCATCAGCCTCACTGCCGCGGGGCGCAAGCTCAAGGCGCGCGCCGCCAGCGTGCCGGCCTGTCTTCTGGCCGCTTCGAGCTGCTCGATCGATGAACTGGTCTCGCTCACGCAGCAAATGCAGCGATTGCGTGACCGCATCAAGGTCGCCTAGCTTTCCCGGAATTTTTTTCAACCCCCAACCCAAGGAATCACCATGGTCAAGAAACTCGACAAGGTCCTCTACACCGCTCAGGCGCACACCATCGGCGGCCGCGACGGCTCCGGCAAGACCAGCGACGACGCGCTGGACGTGAAGCTCAGCTCGCCCGGTTCAGGCAAGCCCGGCACCAATCCCGAGCAGCTCTTCGCCATCGGTTATTCGGCCTGCTTCATCGGCGCAATGAAGGCCGTCTCGCCGAAGATCAACGTCAAGGTGCCGGACGACGTGGCGATCGACGCCAGCGTTTCGCTGGGCCCGATCGACGGCGGCGCGGCCTACGGCATCGCGGTCAAGCTGGCAATCACCTTGCCTGGCCTCGACGACGCACAGAAGAAGCTGCTGGTCGAGACCGCGCACCAGGTCTGCCCGTATTCGAATGCCACGCGCGGCAACGTCGAAGTCGAGCTGTCCATCGCCTGATCGACGTCAGTCCTCAGGGCCCGTCCGGGCGTCGCCTAAGCGACGACAGGGCGGGCCTTTTTCATGCAACTGAAGCAGGTCTGCGCTAAGGTCTGCGCCCGCACACGGCAAAGAGAGGCTGCCTCATGAGCACGACCAAATTCCTGGTCCGAAAGGACGATCTCGCTTCCACACGCGTGCGTGCCGCCGAAGACACCCGGCTTGCCAACGGGCAGGTTCGCGTGCGCATCGACAGCTTTGCCCTCACGTCCAACAACATCACCTATGCCGCTTTCGGCGACGCGATGAGCTATTGGCAGTTCTATTCGACGGGCGAGGAAGGCTGGGGCAGCATTCCGGTGTGGGGTTTCGCGTCGGTCGTCCATTCGTTGCATCCGGGCGTTGCCGTGGGTGAACGGCTGTACGGCTACTTTCCGATGTCTTCCGCCGCCGTGCTGACGCCGGAGCGTCTCTCGCCAGAGCGCTTCACCGACGGAGCACCCCATCGCGCGGCGCTGCCGGCGGTCTACAACCAGTACTTCCGCTGCAAGTCCGATCCACTCTATTCGGCGGACACCGAGGATGTGCAGGCACTGCTGCGGCCCCTCTTCATCACCTCCTGGCTGATCGACGACTTTCTCGACGACAACGACTTCTTCGGCGCGCGGCCCGGCGCGGTGCTGCTGTCGAGCGCATCCAGCAAGACAGCCTACGGCACCGCCTTCCAGTTGGCGCAACGCGAAGGCATCGAGGTGATTGGGCTGACGTCCGCCGCCAACAAGGCCTTTTGCGAAAGCCTCGGCTGCTATCACCGCGTGCTGGCCTATGAAGAACTCGACCAGATCGCCGCGGACAAGCCCTGCGTCTACGTCGACTTCGCGGGCAACGGCGCGCTGCGCCAAGCGATCCACACGCGCTTCGGCCAGCTCAAGCACAGCGCCTCGATTGGCAGTACCCACCTCGACCAGCGGGCCACGCCAGGCAGCGGAAAGGACCTTCCGGGCCCGCGCGCCACCTTCTTCTTTGCGCCGGCCCAGATCAAGAAGCGCACCACCGAATGGGGCGCAGAGGCCTTCGGCCAGCGGATGAAGCAAGCGTGGCATGCCTTCATCGGACGGGTGACCGACCCAAAGGCGCCATGGCTGCGGACCGAGCACCATGCAGGCATCGCCGAAGTGCAGGCCGCCTATGCGGAAGTCCTCGCGGCCAAAAGCGATCCGCGCGTCGGGCACATTCTTTCGCTGGCGAGAAGCGAAGCCGCCACATAGCGACAATCGCCGCATGACCCAGTCTGCGGCGAAAGCCTCCGCCCACCCTTACGAGAACCTCACGCCCGATGTGGTGCTCGACGCGCTGGCAACGCTCGGCCTGCACGGAGATGGCCGGCTCACCGCGCTCAACTCCTACGAGAACCGCGTCTATCAGGTGTATCTGGAAGATCGCAGCGCCGTGGTGGTCAAGTTCTACCGGCCGGGCCGCTGGAGCGAGGCCGACATTCTTGAAGAGCACGGCTTCTCGCTCGAACTCGCGGCGGCCGAAGTGCCCGCGGTGCCCCCCATCGCGGTCAACGGGCAGACCTTGCACCGCCATGGCGGCTTCGCTTTCAGCGTGAGCCCCTACCGCGGCGGGCGGTCGCCGGAGCTTGACGATTTCGAAGTGCTGGAATGGGTGGGCCGCTTCCTCGCGCGCATTCATTCCGTCGGCGCGCGGAAGCCCTTCGAATCGCGCCCCACATTGGACTTGCAAACCTTCGGCATCGCATCGCGAGACTGGCTGATCGGCAATCACATGGTGCCGCTCGATGTGCAGCGCGAATGGGAAACCGCCTGCAACGAGGCTTTCGAAATGATCGCCGCCACGGCGCTCCGCCCGGCCGGACAAGGCGGCGCCGATGGACCGGGCGAATCCGCGCTGAAGAAGCTGCGGCTGCACGGGGACGTGCACCCGGGCAACATTCTTTGGACGCCCACCGATCGGCCCGAGGGCGGCCCGCACTTCGTCGACCTCGACGACGCGCGCACCGGCTTCGCGGTGCAAGACCTGTGGATGCTGCTTTCCGGTGATCGTGCCCAGCGCACCGGCCAGTTGAGTGGGCTACTCGACGGCTACGAGCAGTTCCGCAGTTTCGATCGCCGCGAACTCGCTCTCATCGAACCGCTGCGCACGCTGCGGCTCATTCACTACAGCGCATGGCTCGCGCGCCGCTGGGAAGATCCAATCTTTCCGATCAACTTTCCGTGGTTCGGATCGAGCGACTACTGGAAGGGGCAGATCCAGATGCTGCAGGATCAGTGCGAAGCGATGGCGGAAGAGCCGCTGTACGCCTGAAGGCTCAGTCCGCGGCCGGCCGGCCGGCCTGCAAGGCGCGCAGGAAGCCCTGCACCACCGCATTCGGAGGTCCGTCCCTCCAGACGCAGAAGGCCTCCGAGCGCGCCACCTCTTCGTCCAGCGGCCGGAATGCCGCGCCTCGGAGCGCCGCGTGATGCAGCGCACTGGGCACTAGGGCGACGCCCATTCCCTGCGAAACCAGCGAGACCACCGAAAGCCAGTGACGCACCTCGTGCCTTACCTCGGGCCGGAATCCCGCATCGGCGCAAATCGCCAGGATCCGCTCGTGATAGTCAGGCGACGCGCTGCGAGAAAACAGCACGAAGGGTTCGTCGCGCAGGCTCGCCATCGGGACCGTGCGCCGCCGCGCCAACCTATGGCCGACCGGCACGCACGCCACGAAGGATTCGGACACCAGCAGCGCGTGCCGCAGTTCGGCCGGCATCCGGCTCGTGTGCACGAAGCCGAAGTCGAGCCTGTCATGCAGCAGTTCGGCGATCTGCTCGCCTGAGTTGAGTTCGGCCAATGTCACCCGGACCGCGGGATGCTTTGCCTGGAACTTGCGCAAGGCCTGCGGCAGCCCGCGATAGAGCATTGCGCCGACGAAGCCGATGCGCAGCCGGCCGGCCGAGCCTTGCGACACGTCGCGCGCTTCGAGCGCGGCCTCTTCGGCCTGGCGCAGCAATGCGCGCGCCGATGCCTGCAACGCCTCGCCGGCGGGGGTGAGGTGCACTTCCTTGCTGTTGCGCTCGAAGAGGCGCGCGCCGACGGATTCCTCCAGCTGCCGGATGGCAACGCTCAGGGGCGGCTGCGAAATCGCGAGCCGCCGCGCAGCCCGCCCAAAATGCAGTTCCTCGGCGAGCACGACGAAGTAGCGCAGATGTCGAAGTTCCATGCGGCAGTCTCGCACGATAGGTGAATCGGATCAAACAAGTGGTATTTGATATTGGACAAGAATCGTGCAGGCTCAAAAAATGCGGCCCAAAGGAGACAAGACATGTCCAGCACAGAAGCCGCGCACCCCGTGCCTGACCGCCACGGGCAGAACCTTTTCACCACCGATACCGAGCTGCACAAGCTACTCGCGCTGTACCTGCCGCCGGATCTACTGGAACACATGCAGCCGCATTTCGAGCGCCTCGGCGCCTTGGCCGGTGGCCCGCTCGACGAGCTGGCGCAGACCGCGGACCGCAATCCGCCGACGCTCAAGCTGCGCACCCGCACCGGAATCGACGACCAGAAGGTGATCAAGCATCCGGCCTACGTCGAGATGGAGCGCCTTGCGCTCAGCGAATTCGGTCTGGCTGCGATGTCTCACCGCGAAGAAACGCTGGGCTGGAAGGGCAAGATGCCGCCGCTGGTCAAGTACGTGCTGACCTACCTCTTCGTGCAGGCCGAGTTCGGCCTGTGCTGCCCGGTTTCAATGACCGATTCGCTGACGCGCACACTGAATAAGTTCGGCAGCCCCGAACTGGTCGAGCGCTTCATCGGCCGCCTCACTTCGCTGGATTTCGACACGCTGGCGCAGGGCGCCATGTTCATGACCGAGCAGGCGGCCGGCTCCGACATTGCCGCCACCGTCACCCGCGCGTGGCAGGACGAGGCCGGCCAGTGGCGCCTCAGCGGTGACAAGTGGTTCTGCTCCAACCCCGACGCCGATTTCGCGATGGTGCTGGCGCGCGTCGACGGCGGACTTGCCGGCATGAAGGGCGTGTCGCTGTTCCTGCTGCCGCGCCAACTCGACGACGGCAGCGCCAACCACTACCGCATCATCCGGCTCAAGGACAAATTGGGCACGCGGTCGATGGCGAGCGGAGAGATCCGTCTCGAAGGCGCCGTGGCTTACCTCGTCGGCGAACAGGGGCGCGGCTTCGTGCAGATGGCCGACATGGTCAACAACTCGCGCCTGTCGAACGGCGTGCGCGCGGCCGGGCTGATGCGCCGCGCGGTTGCGGAAGCCGAATACATCACGAGCGAACGCCGCGCCTTCGGCAAGCGGCTCGCCGACATGCCCCTGATGCAGCGCCAATTGCTGAAGCTGCGCCTGCCGGCCGAACAGGCGCGCACGATGGTGTTCCAGACCGCGCTCGCGCTGGCCCGTTCGGACCAGGGCGACCAGACTGCCTATCCGCTGCTGCGCATCCTCACGCCGCTCATCAAGTTCCGCGCCTGCCGCGACGCACGCAAAGTGACGGGCGACGCCATGGAAGTGCGCGGCGGCTGCGGCTACATCGAGGAATGGGCCGATCCTCGCCTGGTGCGCGACGCACATCTGGGTTCGATCTGGGAAGGCACCAGCAACATCGTCGCGCTCGACGTGCTTCGCGCGATCAAGCGGGAAGATTCGCTGAGCGCGCTGCACAAGCACTTCTCGGTACTGCTGGACGAAGCAGCGACGCCGGCTTCTTCGGCTTCTGCTTCAATTGCTTTCTCACCTGCTTTCGCATCGGCCTTGCGGGACGCACTCTCGCGCGCTGCCGCGCTCGCCACCACCGCAACACAGGAAGGCGGCGACGTGATCGCGCGCCAGGCCGCATCGGCGCTTTATCACACGTGCAGCGCCATCGCGATGGCGTGGGAAGGCGCCAGGACGGGCTCGGCGCAGCGCGTGCAATGGGCGCAACTGGTGCTGCTGCATCGCGTGCTTCCGCGCGATCCGCTGACACCCGATGCAGTCCCTGCCAATTGGGCGGGCAGCAGCGCAATGCCGGCACTCGCGGCCGCCTGAGCGCCAGCACTCAATCGACTTCAAACAGACAACACCGACCCAACCGGAGACACACACATGCGAATTCTTGCGACTTTCCTGATGGCCGCCGCGGCGGCATTGCCCCTGCTGCCCGCCGCTCACGCCGACACCTTTCCCGACAAGCCGATCACGCTCGTCATACCGTTCCCGCCCGGGGGACCGACGGATGCCATGGCGCGCACGCTCGCCGCCGAAATGAAAGACCGCCTGGGCCAGCCCATGATCGTGGAGAACCGAGCCGGCGCGGGCGGCAACATCGGCGCCGAGTTCGTGGCGCGTGCCGCACCCGATGGCCAGACACTGCTGTTCGGGACGTCCGGGCCGCTCGCCATCAATTCGAGCCTCTACCGCAAGATCAATTACGACCCGGTGAAGAGTTTCGCGCCAGTGATCCAGGTCGGCGACCTGCCGAACATCCTGGTCGTGAACCCGTCCGTGCCGGCGAAGAACGTGAAGGAGCTCGTGGCCTACGCCAAGACCAATCCGGGCAAGTTGAGCTATGCGTCCTCCGGCAATGGCGCTTCGTCGCACCTGGCGGGCGTGATGTTCAGCGCGATGGCCGGCGTCGATCTGCAGCACATCCCGTACAAAGGCACCGGCCCGGCGCTGAACGATCTGCTCGGCGGTCAGGTGAGCATGAGCTTCACCGACGTGCTCACCGCGCTGCCGTACGTCAAGGCCGGCAAGCTGCGCGCGCTCGGCGTCACCACGGCCGCCCGTTCGCAGGCGCTCCCCAATGTTCCGACGGTGGCCGAGCAAGGCGTGCCGGGCTTTGACGTGAGTGTGTTCTTCGGCATCGTCGCACCGGYCGGAACGCCGCCCGATCGCATCGCCAAGCTCAACAAGGCGTTCGTCGAAGTGCTGGCCACCCCCAAGGTCAAGCAGTTATTCGCTTCGCAAGGGCTGGAACCGGCACCGTCGAACACGCCAGAGCAACTGGGCAAGTTCATCGGCGCGCAGATGGCCAAGTGGTCCGGCGTCGTCAAGCAATCCGGCGCGCAACTGGATTGAAGACGCCATGACCACCACCGGCACTACCGGCACTACCGGCACTACTGGTACAACGGGCGCCCTTGCGGGCATCCGCGTGCTCGACATCTCGCGCATCCTCGGCGGTCCTTACTGCGGGCAGATCCTGGGCGACCACGGCGCCGACGTGCTCAAGGTCGAACCGCCCCAAGGCGATGACACCCGCACCTGGGGCCCGCCCTTCAAGGACGGCGTGGCTTCGTACTATCACGGGCTCAATCGCAACAAGCGCATCCAGCATCTCGACCTGGGCACGCCTGAGGGACGCGAGGCGCTGCTCGCGCTGGTTGCCGAAGCCGACGTGCTGATCGAGAACTTCAAGACCGGCACGATGGAGCGCTGGGGGATCGGCTACGACACCCTGTCGCAGCGCTTTCCGCGTCTCGTGTGGTGCCGCGTCTCGGGCTTCGGCTCGGACGGGCCGCTGGGCGCCCTGCCCGGCTATGACGCGGCCGTGCAAGCGATGACCGGCATCATGAGCGTCAACGGGGAAGCAGGTGGCGGTCCGCTGCGCGTCGGCTTGCCGGTGGTCGACATGGTGACCGGGCTCAACGCCGTCATCGGCGTACTGCTCGCGCTCAACGAGCGCCAACGCAGTGGACGTGGACAGTTCGTCGAAGCGGCGCTCTATGACAGCGGGTTGTCGCTGCTGCATCCGCATGCGGCCAACTGGTTCATGGACGGCACGGCGCCGCGACGCACCGGCAACGCGCACCCGAACATCTACCCATACGACGCGCTGGCGACAAAGACCGATCCGATCTTCGTGGCGGTCGGCAACGACCGGCAGTTCGCCAGCTTCTGCGCCTGCATCGGACAGCCCGGGCTCGCCGAAGACTCGTTGTACAAAACCGCTGGGCAGCGCTCGGTGCATCGCGAAGGGCTCAAGCAGCAGCTCGAAGCGGCGCTGGCGGATTTCGACGGCCGCACGCTGGTGGACACGCTGATGGCTGCAGGGGTGCCCGCGGCGCCGGTGCTGCCGGTGGATGCGGCGCTCATGCATCCGCATACGGAGCATCGCGGCATGGTGGTCGAACTCGAAGGCGGCTATCGCGGCATCGCGTCTCCCGTCAAGCTCAGCCGCACGCCGGCGACGTATCGGCACGCGCCGCTGACGCCGGGCAGCGAGTTCTCCTAGAGACTCATCACCGGGCCGTGGCGCTGGACGGCGGTGTGCTGCCGTTCAAGTACGCGCTCCTGGGCCTGTTGCTGCACGCGTTCGATCGCCTGCTCCCAGCTTTGTGTGCTTTGCGCGACGGACGTATTGAGCGCTTCTACTGTCGGCACCGCGGCGATGCGCTTGAGCGCCGAATCCAGCGCGCCTTCGACCGCGAAAACCTTTGATGCATCGGTGCTCAACACCGCGTGGTCGATGTGGCTCATTCCATTCGCCTTGGCCGCAACCACGAGCGCCGCAGCGAGTTGATCGCTGCGCTGATCGGGCGTGCGGCCTACCTCCGCATCGAGTCGATGCACACCGGCTCGCGCCTGCTCGAACATCGTGTGGTCGGGGTGCCCGGGATGGTCGAGTTGCACGACCGGAGTGTCTCGATCCGGCACGGTCGACAGTTTGCTCGGCGTCGGTAGGCCATTGATCGGCACATGGCTGTGGCTGTCGGCGGTATGGTCGAAATGCGCGACGGTCCCTGGAGCATGCACGTCGTGATAAGGGCAGCGTGCAGCCGGCCTGGGCAGGGAAATGCCGTTTTGCTCAAGCAACAACTCTTGCAGCCCGAGTCCGCGCATGTCCAACTGCAGCTTGCCGGCCAGCGTTGGATTGAGCATTTCATATTGGCAAACGGAACTCACCAAAGAAGCGCCGTAGTAGTTGGCGTAGTCGGAGTTGCCATGGTGGCCCAGCTGTGTGCTCTGCGGCGCTTTGTCGAAGTAGTGCTTTCCGGCGGCTTCGACGTTGCGAGAATCCGGCGTGATGGAGAGATCGGCGTTGAGGGTGAAGCCGTCTTTCGCAACGAATTGCGTGCGTCCGGCGATTTCCTGGAGTTCGATGAAGTCGTTGACGTACTCAACTTCCCGCGCCAGTCTTCCGAGGTCGGAAAGCTGGGCTTCTGGATTGCCATGCTTCACCCGACTGACCAACGCATTCCAGCCGGCGATATGGGCGCTGGCTTCGTCCCTGCGGTTGGTCGCCAGCATCTGGTCCAACGCCGGGCTGTAGTCATGGACTGCCTGACCGCTCTCCAAGACGCGGCGAACGTTCTCGTCGAATCCTTCAAGTCCTTTCCTGGTGTGCTCGCGATTCATTCCATGCCGGGTTTCGTGGCCCAAAACGAAGGTGAGCCGACCGCCTTTCTCGAGGTCCAGGACATCGCCGTACTTGAGGTTGATCGTCTGTGTGTCGGGGCTGTATCTGGCCCCGACGTTCTCACTCGCGGGCATCAGCGCCAAATGCTTCAGATGGCCTCTTGCGACTGCATCGCTCATCTGCTGCATCAACACGGGCGATCCCTTGATGACCGCGCGCAGGTTCAGATAAGCGGCTGATGTCGGGTCGCCAATGTCACGGATCACCCGTTCGAGCTCGGGACTGATCGAACTCACTACATGGCCCCCAAGTCCATGTATTTCACAAGGAAGCCGATATAGACTCTATTGACGCATCGGTGCGAGATCTTTTCAATACTTTCGCCGCTCTCACCGACGATGCCGACGTCTACTTCGACCAACCCGCGCTGGTATTGCTTGCCAGCACTTCGTTGGCGAGTGTTGCCGACGTGCCGGTAACCGATCTTGAGCAACGCTTCGTGAAATTGTGCGAGGTCGAGTTGGCAAATGCCCGTCATCGGTGGATTCTGGCCTCTATATTTTTCGGTCTCATAAAAATTCAGGCCGAGGTCCGCAAGACGGGTCGTGCTGTTTGGACCCCAGAGATATAGGTATCGCCACATTTCAGTCAACGGCTGAAGTGACATGTACGTATCCTCGTTGGGTTTGTCAGAAAACGGCGTCATGGCAACTCCGCTAAATTGCGCCACCCGCTCGACGGTCAAATCCTGCGGCTGATGCAAGGTGTCGATCAACGCCAGAAGGCGACGCAGTACTTCAGGCGCATCCGGGCGCGCTGCCTCTGTAGTAGCTCGACTCGCCATGTTGCTTTCCTCCGGTTTGATTGGGGATGTGTTCGCCGCCGAAGAGCAGGCGCCGAGCGTCAGGCTGAACGACACGCAAAGAAGCGCATGCGCGGCCAATCTCTTTATTGATTTTTTTGAATTGTCGGAATTGATGGATCCGGCAGGAGCCGCAAAGCGTGCAGTTCGGGGCCGGCGGCAAATCGCAATACGACGAGTTATTTTCTTCTCCCTGTGCGCTCGAATTCTTGAATTCTAGGCACAGCTCGTTCCGTGCCTTTCAAGAACAGGCGCTTTTCCTTAGAAGAAAGAAGTAACGAGGGTTCTGATTGCCCCGCAATTCGCGCATGTCTGTTCACCGCGTCAATAAACTGCATCGGTACGCCGCCTTCAACTCAATTTGGCGTCTCAGGGAGAATATGAGCATTCGAAATTCAATCGTTGCCGCCGCAACGACCACTGCGTTGCTGGGCTGCGCCGGGCCTTCTTCGCCGCCTTCTTCGCCGTCTTCTTCACCAATTGGCGCTCCGACATCGCGCTCTACCGGCCCGGGCGAAAGCAAGGCAACTGCAATAGAAGTCTGCGGACCATTCGGCGAGCGCGCATACCTGGAGCGCCTTCAATGTCCTGATGGTTCCGCGCTCGCCTACCGGCGAGTCGGCAACTTCGGCACGAGAAGCGACCTTCCGAGCGATTTCACCCGCGAAGAGGCGTCGGGATTGCTGGAGCGCAACATGAGTGGCGCGCCCCTCAAGTCCGGCGAGTCGGACTATCACGTCATCGACGGATACGAGCTTTCATGCGGCCCGGCAAAGCGCATGGTGTACATGGACATGTACCACTGCCACCAAGCGCCGCCCAACGAAGTGCCCGAGGGCTTCCAAGTCAAGCCCAACTGACTTGAGCGCCGCGCGCGTCGCTCGCGCGCAAAGCGCTCAGCGCATCCGCCTACGCGAGCAAGGCGTTCACGCGCCGCACGTAGGCCGCCGGATCTGCAGGCAGACCGCCCTCAGCCAACAGCGCCTGGTCGAACAGGATGTTCGCCAGATCATCGAAGTGATCGGAGCCTTCCAGCTTCTTGACCAGCGGATGCTCGGCGTTCACTTCCAGCACCGGCTTCACTTCGGGCGCAGGCTGGCCCGCCTGCTTGAGCATGCGCGCGAGCTGGGTGCTCATGCCGCCGTCCTGCACTACCAGGCAAGCCGGCGAATCGACCAGACGCGTCGTCACGCGGACATCCTCGGCCTTGTCCTTCAGCGCCTCCTTCAGACGCTCGAGCATGGGCTTGAACGACTCGGCGGCTTCCTCGGCGGCTTTCTTCTCCGCCTCGTCCTGGAGCTTGCCCAGGTCGACCGCGCCCTTCGCCACGCTTTGCAGCGGCGTGCCGTCGAACTCGGTGAGGTAGTTGAGCGCCCATTCGTCCACGCGATCGGTCATCAGCAGAACCTCGATGCCCTTCTTCTTGAAGATTTCCAGCTGTGGACTGTTCTTGGCGGCAGCCAGCGTATCGGCGGTGATGTAGTAGATCGCGTCCTGGCCTTCCTTCATGCGCGACTTGTAGTCGGCAAAGCTCACGCTGACGGTGTCGCTCGTGCTCGACGCGAAGCGCAGCAGCTTGGCAATGCGCTCGCGGTTGGCAAAATCTTCGCCCAAGCCTTCCTTGAGCACCGCGCCGAATTCCGCATAGAACTTGGCGTACTTGCCCGATTCGTCTGCGTAGTTCGCAGCGGCCTCGGCGGCGGGCGTGGCGTTCTTGTCGACGGCGTCCGTCACACCTTCGGTCGGCTCGGGCGAAGGCACTGATTCGCCCGAGCCCACGTCGATCTTGCCCTCGTTGCTGTCACCGGCGGTCTTCTGCTTCTTGGCAAGGTCTTCCAGCATGCCCAGCACGCGCTTGGTGCTGCCTTCGCGGATCGCCTTCACGTCACGGCTTTCTTGCAGCAGCTCACGGCTCACGTTGAGCGGCAGGTCGGCGGAGTCGATCACGCCCTTCACGAAGCGCAGGTAGCTCGGCAGCAAGGCCTCGGCGTCGTCCATGATGAAGACGCGCTTCACATAGAGCTTGACGCCGGCGCCCTTGTCGCGATTCCAGAGATCCATCGGCGCCTTGGCGGGGATGTACAGGAGTTGCGTGTACTCGGTGTTGCCTTCGACGCGGTTGTGGCTCCAGGCCAAAGGCGCCTCGAAGTCGTGGCTGATGTTCTTGTAGAACTCCACGTACTGTTCTTCGGTGATGTCCTTCTTGGGGCGGCTCCAGAGTGCGTTCGCCTGGTTGACCGTCTCCCATTCGCCGGTCTTGACCATCTGGCCGCCCTTGTTCTCCTCGCCCTCTTTCCACTCCTCTTTTTCCATGAGGATCGGCAAGGAGATGTGGTCGGAATATTTCCCAATGATCGACTTGAGCTTCCACGCATTGAGGTACTCGTCGGCGTCATCGCGCAGATGCAGCGTGACGCTGGTGCCGCGTTGGGGCCGGGTGATCGTGTCGACCTCGAAATCGCCGGCGCCGCCGCTGACCCAGCGCACGCCCTCTTCGGCCGGCAGGCCCGCGCGGCGCGATTCGACGGTGATCTTGTCGGCCACGATGAAGCCCGAATAGAAGCCCACGCCGAATTGCCCGATGAGCTGTGCATCGGCCTTCTGGTCGCCGGAGAGCTTGCTCATGAACTCCTTGGTCCCGCTCTTGGCGATAGTGCCGAGGTTGTCGATCGCTTCCTGCTGGCTCAGGCCAATCCCGTTGTCGGCGATGGTGAGCGTCTTGGCGTCCTTGTCGAAGGAAACGCGCACGTCCAGATTGGGCTGATCTTCATACAGCGCGGGTTGGTCGATGGCCTCGAAGCGCAGCTTGTCGCAGGCATCGGACGCATTCGAAATCAGCTCCCGCAGGAAGATCTCCTTGTTGGAGTACAGCGAATGGGTGACGAGGTAAAGCAGCTGGGCGACTTCGGCCTGGAATGGAAGTTTGGTCTTGGAGATGGTCATGACGCGGTAACTATCAAAGAGAAGAAGACGCCTTTCGGCGAACAGGGAACTTTACAAGAGCTGCAAGTGAGCGGCCAACGTGGAGAAATTCACGGACGGAAGCGCCCGGGAAAAGATCGACCCAGTAGTTGCAAAGACTTACAACACGCTAACGCCCCAAAAAGTACTCAATGAGACTTTTCTGAGGAATATGTCCAACAGTCTCCGTAGGAGTGCACCTACATTTCTTCCGTCCCCTTCGCAAAAACCAAATTCAAACTTCTTGGAACTAACGATGAAAAAGCTGCTTCCCTTTGCCGCCCTGACTCTCGTCGCGGCCGCCTTCACGAGCGCCGCCCTTGCGGCAACAGGTCCGGCGACGGCCACGTTCCAGGTCCTGCTCACGGTCACCAAGGCCTGCTCGGTCACAGCGGGCGCAGCGTCCAATCTCAATTTCGGCTCCCAGGACCCGACAACGGCAGGCTTGGCCGCCACCAACACCTTCAGCGTGACCTGCTCGAAGAGCACGCCCTACACCGTCGGATTGCTTCCCTCGAACACCAACACCTCGGGCGCAGGCGTCATGAAAGCCCAGAACGTCGCACCGGTGACCGGCAATACGGATACCGTTCCCTATCAGCTGCGTTCCACCGCGGGTGCGACCGGAACCATCTGGGGCAATACCGCTACCAGTGCCGCGAAAGGAAACGGCGTGGGCGCGACCGGCACCGGCGCGGCGGTATCGCATACGGTTTATGCAACGATTGCAGGCGCGGCTACCAACGTGACACCGGACAGCTACGCCGACACCGTCACCGTCCAAGTCAACTACTGAGACTGAACTGCGACACCATGCGCTTGCGACACGTTGTCCCCGTCCTGCTCGGCCTTGCCTGCGGAATTGCCGCGGCAAGCGGCCTGCAGGTCTCGCCTGTCACGTTGACCCTCCGCGCCTCCCAGAACGCGGATGGCCTCTGGCTCAGCAACACGGGCGACAACGTGGTGCATGCGCAGGTACGCGTCTATCACTGGACCCAGGAAAACGGCGAGGACAAACTCACGCCGTCGCGCAACCTTCTGGTGAGCCCCCCGATATTGCAACTGGCGGCGACAGACCGGCAACTGATTCGCGTTATCCGGACAGGCGCACCGCCCAGCGGAGCCGGTGCCGTCGAGGACGCATACCGCGTGGTCATCGACGAGTTGCCGGTCGAGAACCAGGAGGCCAGGAAGGGCCTGCAGTTCGTGCTGCGCTACTCGCTGCCGATCTTCATCGAACCGGCTGGTCCCGCACCCAGCCCGCCGCAATTGACGTGGTCACTGAGCCGCCAGGGCGATCAGGCGGTCCTCGAAGTGGCCAATGCCGGGGGCACACACGCGCAACTGGCTGAACTCAATTTCGTCGATGCGTCCGGACGCCGAACAGCCGTCCATGGAGGTCTGCTCGGTTACGTATTGCCTGGCGCAAAAATGCGCTGGCCGTTGACGCCGCCGGTCGCCACCTTTGCTGCCGGTGGCTCCATGGAAACGATGGTCAATGGCAACACCGCGCAGCAAAGTCTCCCGGCCATCGAACGCGCGCGCTGAAAGTCTGTTGCTCCTCTGTAGCCTGCTGGCATGTGCCGCGCAGGCAGGGGAGCCTGCAGCCGCGGCCACGCTCGCGCCCCCGCCGGGCCTCGCCACCGCGGCTGACAGCGATCTCGCCGGTCCGAGTGGCACCGATCTTTATCTGGACCTCAGCCTCAACGGCAATCCGCAGGATCTCATCCACTTCGGCCTACGGGGTGCAGAGCTGTGGGCCAGCGCAACCACGCTGCGCGAGCTTGGCTTTCAACTGCCTCCAGACCTCGCCGGCCCGGTGCGCCTGAAGAGCCTGCGCGGCCTGCAGATTGACTACGACCCGGCGGGCCAAAGCGTGGCCATCGCAGGTGGCGCGGAAATGCTTCGCCTGCCGACCACCGTGATCAACCCTGCGGACGTTAAGACGCAGAAGGCCAGCGCTTCGCCGGGGTTGCTGCTGAACTATGACCTCTTTGGCACGCAAGGACGGGGCGGTACGGCCAGCCTGAATGGATTCGCCGAACTGCGCGCCTTTGCCGGAGCGTATGTGCTCAGCAACACGATGCTTTCGCAGGCGACCCGGCTGGCGGGCGAGCGTTGGGATCGCCAATCGGTTCGACTGGACACCACCGTCAGCACCTCCTTCCAGGACGACATGCTGACACTGCGCCTGGGCGACACGGTCACGGCCGCTCTGCCCTGGTCACGGTCCACACGCATCGGCGGCATTCAGTTGGCGCGCAATTTTTCGCTGCAACCCTATCGGATCACTGCGCCGCTGCCGGCCTTCATGGGTTCGGCCGTGCTGCCGTCGCAGGTCGACCTGTTCATCAACGGATTGCGCCAGTCCACGAGCCAGGTGCCCGCAGGTCCCTTCCAACTCAATACAGCGCCCGGCATCAGCGGCGCCGGCAACGCGCAGGTGGTGCTCACGGATGCCCTCGGCCGGGCAACAACGATCAACTTCTCGCTCTACGACACGCAGCGGTTGCTCCAGGAAGGCTTGTCCGACTGGTCGGTGGACCTCGGCGCGGTGCGAAAGAACTACGGGCTCAGCTCGTTCGACTATGGCAATGACCCCGCCACCACGGGCGTATGGCGGTACGGCGTCAGCAACGATTTCACCATCGAAACCCACGCCGAAGCTACTCGCGGGCTGGTGGCGGGCGGTGTCGGCGGGTCCTGGCTGCTGGGGCAGGCCGGCGTGCTGTCGAGCGCTGCTGGCGCCAGCAGCAACCAGGGACGCAAGGGTTCGCTGCTCAACCTGGGATACAGCTGGCGCAACGACCGCTTCAACTTCGGCTTCGACGAGACCGTCACGCGCGGCGAGTACCGCGACGTCGCGTCGCTCTACGGAAGTCCGACGCCACGCGGCGTGGGTCGCGCAACCATCGGCTACAACACGGACAATTTCGGCAGCTTCGGCGTCAGCTACCTTTATCAGCAATACCCCCTGCAGGAGGCCACGCGCTATGCCAATGCCTATTGGTACAAATCGCTCGGACGCAGCGCGTCGCTGAATGTGAGCCTCAACCAGAACCTGAGCATCCGGAGCGACCGAAGCCTGTTCGTCGGCTTCACGTGGGCGCTGGATGGCAACATCACCACCAGCGCAGGCGTCCAGCGCGAACGCGTCCGCAACATCTACACCGCCGATGCGCAGAGCTCCACGCCCAGTGACGGCGGCTTCGGCTGGCGTGCCGGTGCAAGCCAGGGTGACGGCCAGACGGGCGGCCGGGGCGAGATCGACTACCTGGGCCGCTATGGCCGGGCTGTCGCCGGTGTGAGTGTGCTTGGCAACAGCAGTTATGCGTACGCGGGCAACTCCGGGTCGATCGTCTTCATGGGCGGCCAGACCTTCGCTGCTCAGCGCATCGACGATGCCTTCGCAGTGGTCTCGACCGACGGCGTGGCGGGCGTTCCCGTGAGGCTCGAGAACCGCCCGATCGGCACCACCGACAGCAAAGGCATGCTTCTGGTGTCGCCACTGAACGCCTACCAGAACAACCAGCTCGCGATCGATCCGATGCAGTTGCCGGCCGACGTGCGCATCGAGCGCGTCAAGACGCTCGCGACCCCCAGCGACCGGGCAGGCACATTGGTGCGCTTCGGCATCACGCCCGTGCGCGCAGCCGCCCTGACGCTCGTCGACGAAGCCGGCAAACCGCTGCCTGTGGGCAGCCTGGTCCGCGTCAATGGACAGAAGGGCACTGCGATAGTCGGCTTTGATGGCGCGGCCTACCTCGACACCCTGGACGCACAAAACAAGCTCGAGGTTCAGACGCCCGGCGGCTACTGTCGCGCGAGCTTCGACTACCGCAAGGAAGCCGACGGCATCCCGCAGATCGGACCGCTGCGCTGCGTCAAGGAGACTCACTCATGAATTTGTCGACCCGCCTCCGGCAGGGCCTCTTGCTGCCGCTGCTGTGTGGGGTGCTTTGGGGCCTGCCAGCGGAAAACACACAGGCGGCCGTCACGTGCACGGCGTCGATGACAAACGTCGACTTCGGCAGCGTGGACCTCGTCAGCGGCACTGGCCTGACGACCACGGCCATGCTGACCTACGCCTGCACCAATGGCAACAACGCGCGGACTTTCGCGCGGGTCTGCTTCGATGTGGGCGATGGCATCGAAGGCTCCGGCAATTTCAACCCGCGCGTCATGAAGGACACCTCCGGCAACGCGCTGCAGTTCCAGATCTACCAGCCGCCGGGCTTCAGCATCGTGCTGGGCTCGGAGTTCAACACGATCACGCCCAATCCCTATGTGTTGAATCTGGATCTCGCCAAGGGTGCCTCGAGCAGCGGCAGTGCATCCATGCAAGGGCGCCTGGCAACGCCCCAGACGACAGTCCCGCCAGGAAGCTACCAAGGTCAATTCACCGGGATCCACACGGCAGTGACCGTCAGCGAAAGCACCGTGGCCGCACCGAGCAACTGCGGCGGCAACAGCACAGGGACCTTTCCGTTTACTGCCAAGGCCACAGTCATCAAGAGCTGCGTGGTTTCGGCGAATCCGCTTGATTTCGGCAGGGTGGACGGCTTGCCGGGTGCTGCCAATGTTGACAAATCGACCACCATTGGCGTGATGTGCTCCAGGCCCACTGCGTACACAGTCGCGCTGACGCCAGCCAACAACGACACCACGGGCGCCGGCGTCATGCTTCCGGCGACCACCGGCAATGCGGACAGGATCGCATATCGGCTCTACAGCGATGCCAACCGTACCGTTCCCTGGGGCGGTCAAGTGGGAACCAACACCCTCCAGCGCACCGGCGACGGGACGACTCAGTCGCTGACCGTGTATGGACGCGTTGCCGGCACCAGTGTGAATGTCAGGCCCGACGACTACAAGGACATCGTCACCGTTACCGTCAGGTATTGAGCGGCTAGTAGGTCACCGAGACGGTGTGGAGATCGCGGGGATTTCCCGCAAGCCCCTGGCTTCTGTCGAGGTTGAGTTGCTTGTCGATGTCGCTTTCGCGGCCATCGACCTTCAACGTTGTCTCTCCGACGCCTGCAAAGCGATATTCGCGTCCTCCGATGTCGATCGACCTGACGTTGGTCCACACCCGATAGATGTACCCGTCTTTCACGGGCGCGACCTCCAGGACCTTGAAGACGGGGCGGACCACCAGGCTGATCTTCAGCTGAGTGGTAGCGGTGGTGCCCTCCCCCCGCAGCGGCTGCGCCCCGCTGGGCGGCGGGAATTGGGGCAACATGCAAAACGCGATCAGCGCCGCCACCCGCGACAGGCTCGAGCCCGGCGGGAGGGCGCGGAGAGTGCTTCTGGACATCTGGCTCACGTTGGCGGCAAGGACTTTGGACGTCGCGTGACGCCCTATAGCCCTATATCGGCACGTTCACCAGAAAATTCAGTCCCTAAAAGCTATTCGCCCCTGTTCCCGACTTTCGCGACTTCGGGCTTCGGGCTTCGGCAATCAGTGCGGCGTGCCGGACGTAATGCCGGCCATGCCGGTCGATTGACCCAACGCTTCGGTCTGCATCGGGTGAGACGCTTCGACCGCGCCCTTGTAGACCTCCTCGCGCGTGAGGCGGGAGTTCCCCATGGGAGCGGATGTCGACTGGCCGACCGGTTCAGTTCCGGTCGGACGCGCCGCATCCATGGCGCCCTGGCTCACTTCAGGCCTGGGGGCCGTACTGTTGGACTGCATTGGACGATAGTCCGACCCATCCGAACCTTGGGTGGTCTGCTGCGCACTGGCAGTCATCGACGCCAAGGCGGCGAGAGTTGCAAAGGTACCTACGGCTAGAACTTTGACGGAAGCGTGCATGAAAGTCTCCTCGGGTTTGATCGGCCGCGCGCCGCGGCGCGAAAGGCGCCGCGAAGGACCTGCTACCACTCTAGGGAGCCCCTCTGAGCCCGGAGTGAGCGAAAAATTAGCTCACGATGAGAGCTCGGGATGAGCCTGACAAATACACCCGCGCGATGAGCCCGGCGCCATCCGATCTGTTCGCGAGCACGATGCGCAGCCCATTGCGCAGCGCCGCCGACCGCGCAATGGCAAGCCCAAGACCGCTGCCGCCAACCGGCCCTCCCGCAACGCGGAAGAACCGGTCAAAAACGCGATCCAGCTGATCGGGCGGAATGCCCGGACCGTTGTCGAGCACGTCCACCACCGCATCGCCGTCGACCATGTGCAGCCGCACGTCCACCACCCCGCCCTGCGGCGCATAACGTACGGCGTTGTCGATGAGGTTGTCGAAGACGCTGCGCAGTTCGGCCGCCGGCGCGGCGACCATCGGCGCAATGCGGCCCTCGAAGCCCACGTCGATCTGGCGCTGGTCCGCCAGCACCATCAATTGCCCCACACTGTCGCGCAACAGCGCGGCCACGTCGACCGGCCCGCTGGCCGCCGCGGCCGTTGTGCTCGGCGTGTCCTGCCGGGACAGGCGCAACAACTGCTCGATGAGGTGCTGCGCGCGCTTCACGCCGCTTTCGAGCTGGGCGAAGCGCTCGGCGGCATCGCCGGCCGGCACGTGGGCGCGCAGGTTCTCGATCTGCAAGCCGATCGCCGCCATCGGCGTGCGCAGCTCATGCGCCGCATCCTGCATGAAGCGGCGCTGGGTCGAAAGCGTGTTTCGCAACCGCCGCAGCAAACTGTTGAACGCGGCGACCAGCGGCGCAATCTCTTCCGGCACGCGAGCGATCGCCACCTCGCGAAGATCGCCCTCTTCCTGCGCGGCCACGTCGCGCGCGACGACCCGCAGCGAGCGCGAAGCCGCCGACACGATGAAAAGCAAGATCAACAGCGTCACCGGCAGCATCAACAGGATCGGCAGGCTTTCGAGCAGGGCACGGCGAACGATGCGGTTGCGACGGAAGCCATCGTTCTGCACCACCTGCACGCGCGGCATGCCGTCAATCTGCCCCGGCGCCGCGGTGTAGATGCGCCACACGTCCTCGGCCTTTCTGCCCATGGTGAGGTCGCTGAAGCCGGGCTCCGATTGCAACGGCACCTCCAGCGCCGGTGACGAAGTGGCAATCAGCGTTGCGCCGTCGGCACTCCAGACCTGGACCACGAACGCGCCGCGCCGAACGGCATCGTCACGGCTCACCGCTTGCAAAGGCGGAGGTCGGTGGTGGATTGCATGCGACTCGGCCAGGAGGCGCATCTGGTCGTCCATGAAGTTGTTGACCAGGCGACCATAGGCACCGTAGGAGAACCAGACGGTGGCAGCGATCGCCACCACATACAGCGCCACCAGCCACAGCAGGAGCCGTCCGCGCAGCGAGCGAAGTCGAAAAACTGGCTTCACGCCGGGACGACTCGCCAGCCGAGCCCGCGCACGTTGCGTATGGCCTCGGCGCCGAGCTTTCGCCGCATGCCATGGATCAGCACGTCGATCGCATTGCTCGTGACTTCATCGCCCCAGCCATAGATGCGTTCCTCCAACTGCTCGCGCGACAAAATCGCGCCGGGCCGCTCCAGCAGTGCGTGCAGCAATGCGAACTCGCGCGCGGTCAGCACCTCGCGCACGCCATTGACGACGACGTCGCGGGTGGTGAGGTCGAGTTGGAGCGCCGCCGTCCCGATCACCGAATGGGCCGCGCCATCACGGCGACGCACCACGGCCCGCATCCGCGCCAGCAGCTCGCGCAGCTCGAAAGGCTTCAGGAGATAGTCGTCGGCGCCGAGGTCGAGCGTCTGGATCCGGTCGTCCAGCCCGTCGCGGGCGGTCAGCACGAGCACCGGCGTTGCGTCCCCGCGCTTGCGGGCGCGTCGAAGGACTTCAGTGCCGTCTTCCTTGGGCAGGCCGAGGTCGAGCAGCACGCAGGTGTAGCCACCATCCGCCATGGCGCTGTGCGCCAGTGCGCCGTCACGCACCCAGTCGACCGACCAGCCGGCGTTGTCGAGCGCATGCATCAGGCTGCGACCGATCATTTCATCGTCTTCCACGAGCAAGGCGCGCACGGGGTCTCCTTGGGTCCGACACACAATTCCAAGGGAGGCTACGCCTGATTTGTTAGGCATGCATGAGGGCGCAGTCAGCCCTCTGCATGCCGCACCGGCAACTTAGTAGTCGGCGCTCGCCCGTCCGCGCTCGGAGAGTGTCCGCTCGAGAGCCGCCATTCCGACCGGAACGTTCAGGCTGGCGCCATTGGCCTCCATGCTGAGGCCCAGTGCATGCAGGGTCCTGAACAGGTTGTGCTCGCGGCACTGCTCGCCCATCTGGCCGATCCGCAAGATGTTCAACCCAAAGGACCCGGCGATTTCCACCTTGTGGATGCTCGACATGTACGCCCGAACCCCGTCAGCGGAAACGGCTTCCGGGACATTGATGCCGATGACTGAATTCAACCTCGACGCCCTATCGACCAGCAGTGTCAGCCCCATGGCCTCGATGCCCGCTTGCAGCGCCTCGGAGCAAACCAGATGGCGATGGAACCTCGCCTCCAGGGTCTCTTCGCACACGAGGCGCAGCGCTTCGTGCAGGGCGAGGATGCCGGATACAGGCGCTGTGTAGTGGTAGGAATTCTGATTCCAGAACTTGTCCGCGAGCTTGGCGTCCAGGCACCAATGCGGCAAGACACTCTTGCGCCCTTCGATGGCTTGCCAGGCGCTCCGTGAGAACGCCAGCAGCGAGACGCCAGGGATCGACGACAGCCCCTTCTGCCCGCCCGTGATGACCGCGTCTATTTGCCACGCATCCATGTCCAAGCGCATCGTGCTCAGAGTGCAAACCGCGTCGACGATCACGAGGCAACCATGAGCCTTGGCGAGGGCAGCGATGGCTTGGAGCTCTGCATTCCAGACGGTATTGGAAGTCTCGCCCTGGACAATGGTGAGGACATCGTACGACTTGCTCCGCAGTCGGGCTTCAACGGCGTCAGAGCTCACCCTGCGATCTCCCGAGACCTCGAGAACGTCAACGTCTCCGCCGACTCGCCGCGCCATTTCGGCCATTCGTTGACTGAAGTACCCGTTGGCAACACTCAGGACTTTGGAGGCGGGAGCCACGAGGTTCGTGATCGCCATTTCCATTGCTGCCGAGCCGGGGCCGGCAACGCCGAGAACGTGCGGCGACTCGGTCTGGAACACGTAGCGGCCCATCGCTTTCACTTGATCGATGACCGCGCCCATCGTCTCGCCCAGATGATTGATGACGATGGAATTTGCATAGGCGACCCGGTGAGGAATGGGAACGGGGCCGGCGCCCATCATCAATAGGGGCTCGTCAGGAAGGATGCCGTCGAGGGATCTGATGCGCGGCGGCGAAAAAAAGGGATTCATGGGGCGGAGTGAATGTTCGGCGTGTTGATGGGTTGCGAGCGCGCTATCTTGCACACTTCGCTCACAGCGAGCCCCACGCCTCCTGATTTCTGGCCGAAATTTGCTGCTTCTTGACCATCTCCGCCGATCTGGATGATTGCGCCTGGTCAGCTTCTGCTGGGAACGCCCCCGCAACATGACCCTGTCTCGTCACACATCGTTTCAGGAGCATTCCGGATGAAGTTTTCTCTCAGGGCGGCGCTGGTGGTAGCCGGCATGCTGGGCGCTTGGGCCGCTCAGGCGCAGCAACTTCCGGCAGACGCGCCGGCCGGCACCACGGTCCAGTGCAAAGACGGCAGCTATGCATCGCCCGACAGCAAGTCCGGCGCCTGCCGTGGCCACAAGGGAATCAAGACCTGGTACGGCAAGGCGGACGGCAAGGGCGCCGCAGCGGCATCGGCACCCGCTGCGCCCGCAGCAAACACCGCTGCAGCACCTGCTGCCACCACCGCAAAGGCCAAGACGACGATGCCGCCCGATCCCTCGAAGATGACGGCCGCAGCCGGAGGCGGCGCGGGGAAGGTCTGGGCCAACGACGAGACGCAGGTCTACCACTGCGTCGGCGATCGCTACTACGGGAAGACGAAGAAGGGCGAATACATGACGGAATCCGAGGCCAAGGCCAAGGGAATGCACCCCTCGCACAACAAGGCCTGCTCGTAGTCGCGCGGCGGCTCTCGAGTCGCCGGCCCGTCAGAAGCGCTCGTTCGGACCCAGGTAGCGCCACTGCCCGACGGGCAGGTTGCCAAGCACCACATTGCCGATGCGGATGCGCTTCAGGCCCACGACCTTGAGGCCGACGAGTTCGCACATGCGGCGGATCTGGCGCTTCTTGCCTTCCGTGAGCACAAAGCGCAATTGCTCGGGGTTCTGCCAATCGACGCGAGCCGGCTTGAGCGGCTGCCCGTCCAGGCTCAGGCCATGGCGCAGCTTGGCGAGTTGCTCGCGGGGAAATGCCGCTTGCGAGTTCTGCGCGACGGGCCCGTACGACACGCGCACGAGGTATTCCTTTTCGATGCCGGAGTCTTCGCCGATCAGTTGACGGGCCACGCGGCCGTCCTGCGTGAGCACCAGCAATCCCACCGAGTCAATGTCGAGTCGGCCGGCAGGGGCCAGGCCGCGCAACTGAGGCGGCGAGAAGCGATGGCGGCTGGGGTCTTCGCGCCAGTGCGTGCGGGGATTGATCAGCACGATCGCGGGCTCATGCCCGTCTTCGGCCTGTCCGCTCACGTAACCCATCGGCTTGTGAAGCAGGATCGTGACTTGCTGCTGCTGCTGGTGCTGCGCCTTCTTGTCGACTTCGATGCGATCGGCCGGCGTCACCTTGACGCCCATCTCGGCGACCTGTCCGTTCACCTTGACCCAGCCCTGCGAGATCCAGTCATCGGCCTCGCGGCGCGAGCACAGGCCCAACTCGGCCATGCGTTTGTTGAGACGGGAAGCTTCGGGGATATCGGACATGGGTCGGCTGCGGTCGGGTAGCCGAAGATTCTCGGTGATTCGCGGGGGAACAGGCTCAAGGCACCAGCCGATAGCCCACTGCCGTCTCGGTGAGCAGATGCCTAGGCTGGGCCGGATCGGCTTCCAGCTTCTGCCGGAGATGGCCCATGTAGATGCGCAAGTAATGGCTCTGCTCGCCATGCGACGGGCCCCACACCTCGTGCAGCAATTGGCGTTGAGTCAGCACGCGGCCGGCATTGGCGATGAGGACCGACAGCAGGCGGTACTCGGTCGGCGTCAGATGCACCTCGGCATCCGCACGCCGCACCAACCGGGCGGTGCGGTCGACTTCCACGTCGCCGAAGCGAAACACCGGCTCGGGCTCCTCGCCGCCGGTCGCCGCACGCGGCCGGCGAAGGTTCGCGCGAACGCGGGCCAGCAGTTCGCCCGTGCCGAAAGGCTTGGTCAGGTAGTCGTCCGCGCCAGCGTCGAGCGCCGCAATCTTGTCGGCCTCGTCCGTGCGCGCCGAGAGCACGATGATCGGCACGCCCGACCATCCCCGGACGTCGCGAATGAGCGAAACACCGTCGCCGTCCGGCAGCCCGAGATCGAGCACCAGCAGATCGGGCTGGCGCGTGCCGGCGGCTGCGAGGCCATCGCGAAGCGTGCCGGCCTCGTGCACCTGCCAGCCTTCGGCTTCCAGCGCACCCCGCACGAAGCGGCGAATCTGGGGCTCGTCCTCGATCACGACGGCGGTGGGGCTGGGCATGGTGGCGTCAGATGGGAAGAAGGGTTGATTCCGGTGCCTCCGACGGCACCGGCGGTGCGCGACGCGGCAGCGTAACGACGAATTCTGCCCCGCCACCGACCGCGTTGGCCGCGGTGATCTCGCCGCCATGCGCACTCACCACCGCCTTGCAGATCGCCAAGCCCAGCCCCACGCCCGGCGTCACGGATTCGGCTTGGCCGCGCGTGAACTTGTCGAACAGTGTCCGCTCACGCCCCTGGAGCGCCAGCGGCAGGCCCGGGCCGTGATCGCGCACGCTCAGAACCAGCGCACGGTCGGTCACGCGCGCGCCCACGACGACCGGCGCTGCGCCGTACTTGCCGGCGTTCTCCAGCAGGTTGACCAGCACACGTTCGATCAGCACCGCATCGAACTCCACCAGGGGCAGGTCCGCAGGCAGCGCGGTCTGTATGGCCATGTGGCCAAGCGCGGACCGCGCCGCCCTGATGGCCGACCCCACCACCTCCTCCACCGACTGCCAGTCGCGCCGCAAGTTGACGGCACCGCCCGAGATACCGCTTTCCAGACGCGCCATGTCGAGCAGATTGCTGACGAGCGCATGCAGTTGATGGGCCTGCGCGACGATCGCGCGTGCAGCGGCCCGGTGTCCACCGCCCGCATCCGGCAGCGCCTGGAGCGACTCCGCCAACGCGATGAGCGCTGTCAGCGGCGTGCGGACATCGTGCGATATGGCGCCGAGCAGGGCATTGCGCAGCCGCTCGGATTCCATCTCGACGACGGCCCGTTGCGCCACTTCAACGTAGTGCACGCGCTCCAGCGCGATCGCGATCTGCCGCGCGAGCGTATCGAGCTGCCGCGCTTGCTCAGGGATCAGCAGCCAACGCGGCTGTGCGGGTTCGAGCGCGAGCACGCCGCGCACACGCATGGGCGCTTTCAAGGGAACGTAGTGCCAGGATTGCGCCGCCAGCGTGCTCGTCGCGAGCCCAGCCGGCTGGGCTTGGCGAAGCGTCCACTCGGCAACGCTCGCATCGAAGCCGAGCGGGCGCTGAACCGGCACGGCGAGGCGATCGCTCGCGTCGGTCACCAGCACCAATGCGTGGCCGCCGAAATGTTGCTCGACCGCCGCCCTGCCGAGCGCCGCGACCTGGGCGCTTTCCAGCGCGGCCGACAGATCGCGGGCCAGCTCGAACAACGACTGCGCCCGCCGTTCGCGGCTCGCCGACACACCGGCCGCGAAACGCAGGCCCGCCGTCAGTTGGCCGACGAGCAGGCCCACAGCCAGCATCACCCCGAAGGTCACGACGTATTGCACATCACTGACAGCGAACGAAAACCGAGGCGAAACGAAGAAGAAGTCGAAGGCCGCGACATTGAGCGTCGCAGCCAGCGCGGCCGGTCCGCGACCGAATCGCATCGCCACCCCAACCACCCCCAGCAGGTACAGCATCACGATGTTGACCAGCTCGAGCACACCCACCAGCGGCATCGCGACCAAGGTGATCGCAATGCTGGTGGCTGCTGCCCATGCATAGCCACGCCATCGGGCACGCGAGCGGTCGGCATCTTCGACGTCCAATTCGGCACGGTGGGGGCCCGATCGGACCTGCACGAGCCTGCGCGAGCTCTCGGCGCGCGCGACTTCGACGATGTCGACGCCCGCTGCGAGGCGCGCCAGTTCATGCGTCAGTCCGGGCGCCCACCATCGCCAGCGTGCCCAGCCCGCAGCGCGTTCCGGCCGCCCCACCACCAGCGTCGCGCAATTGAGCCGCTGAGCCTGGGCGGCCAGTTCTTCGGCGATGCCGACGCCGGTCAGCACCGCCGTTTCCGCGCCCAGTTCTTCGGCCAGTTTGAGCACGGCGAGGATGCTGTCACGCTCTTTCGCATCCAGCCGTTGCAGGCGCGGCGTCTCGACATAGGCTGCATGCCAACGCACGTTGAGCTGGCCTGCAAGGCGCGCCGCTGCGCGCACCGTTTGTCCCGCGCCTTCATGCGGACCGACGCAAGCGAGGATCGCACCCGAAGTGTTCCATGCCGGCGGCCCCGCATCGCCCTGCGGACCGGACTGTTCGACACGCCATCCGCGCACGTCGTCTTCGACATGCTCCGCAGTTCGGCGCAGTGCGATCTCGCGCAGCGCGATGAGGTTTCCCTTGCGAAAGAAGTTCTGCGCCGCGCGTTCGGCCTGCTGCGGCAGATAGACCTTACCCGCCGCCAGACGCGCGGTGAGCTCGTCGGGCGTGACATCGACCAGCACCACCTCGTCGGCTTCATCGAGCACCGTGTCCGGCACGGTCTCGTGCACGCGCACGCCAGTGATGGCCCCGACCGTGCCGTTGAGGCTTTCCAGATGCTGGACATTCAGCGCGGACCACACTTCGATGCCAGCGGCGAGCAGTTCCTGCACGTCCTGCCAGCGCTTGGCGTGACGCGAACCCGGCGCATTGGTGTGGGCCAGTTCGTCGACGAGCAGGATGGCCGGCCTGCGCGCGAGCGCGGCGTCGAGATCGAACTCCGCCAGCTTGTGACCACGGTAGGCGACTTCGCGCAAGGGCAGCGTGCCGAGCCCCGCGAGCAGCGCTGCGGTCTCGCTGCGCCCGTGCGTTTCCACGACACCGATCAGTACGTCGCGGCCGGCGGTGCGTTCGCGCTGCGCGGCGCTCAGCATCGCCCACGTCTTGCCGACGCCCGCGCTGGCGCCGAAATAGATGCGCAGCTTGCCTCGCCGCGAGCGCTCGTCCTCGGCGCGCAACTGCGCGAGCAGCGTGTCCGGGTCAGGGCGAAGATCGTCGTTCATGAGGCGATGCGCCGCAGGTTAGCTCAACAGTGACGCTGCCGATCGCACTAGCGTTCCTCCGGCATCACGGCGAGGGTTGCGCATCCAGCGCGAGATTGATCGCCAGCACGTTGACACGCGCCTCGCCGAACAGGCCCCAGAGCCGCGATTCGGTATGGGCATCGATCAGTTGATCGATCTGGTCGACCGGCAGGTTGCGAAGCCGCGCGACGCGAGCCGCTTGATAGCGCGCAGCGGCCGGGCTGATGTCCGGATCGAGCCCGCTCGCGGATGCCGTGACCAGATCGACCGGCACGGCCACCCTGTTGCCCGGATCGGCTGCGCGCAGTGCTTCGATACGACCCTTGACTGCATCGGCCAGCGCAGGATTGAGCGGTCCGAGATTGGACCCACCGGAGGCGCCGCCGTTGTAGGGCATCGGCAAAGTCGCAGACGGACGACCCCAGAAATGCTTCGGATCGCTGAAGTTCTGCCCGACCAAGGCGGAGCCGACCGGCACGCCGTCGCGCGTCACCAGGCTGCCGGCAGCCTGCGATGGAAAGACGGCCTGCGCAGCACCCGTGACTGCGAGCGGATAGAGGATGCCGGTGAGCGCACTCAGCAGCACGAAGAGCACGAGGGCGGGACGAAGAATGTTTTTCATGGGAAGCGCCTTGGAGCCTGGTCAGGCTTAAATCAGATGCACCGCAAGCAGCAGCCAGTCAATCAGCTTGATGCCGACGAATGGGACGATCAGTCCGCCGAGTCCGTAGATCGCCAGGTTTCGCCGCAGCAACGCGGCAGCGCCGACGGGCCTGTATTGCACGCCCTTCAGCGCCAGCGGGATCAGGAACACGATCACCAGCGCATTGAAGATCACCGCCGACAGGATCGCCGAGGAAGGGCTCGCGAGCCGCATCACGTTAAGCGCGGCCAACTGCGGGTAGGTCGAAACGAAGATCGCCGGAATGATGGCGAAGTACTTCGCCACGTCATTCGCGATCGAGAAGGTGGTGAGCGAACCCCGCGTCATCAGCAGCGCCTTGCCCGTTTCGACCACTTCGAGCAGCTTGGTCGGATTCGAGTCGAGGTCGACCATGTTGCCCGCCTCCTTCGCGGCCTGCGTGCCGCTGCCCATTGCGACTGCGACGTCGGCCTGCGCGAGCGCGGGAGCGTCGTTGGTGCCGTCGCCGGTCATCGCGACGAGTCGGCCTTCGGACTGATAGCGGCGGATCAGCGCGAGCTTGTCCTCCGGCGTGGCTTCGGCGAGGAAATCGTCGACGCCGGCCTCGGCGGCGATGGCTGCCGCCGTGAGCTTGTTGTCGCCAGTGATCATCACGGTCTCAATGCCCATGCGGCGCAATTCAGCGAAGCGGTCCTTGATGCCGGTTTTGACAATGTCCTTGAGCTCGACGATGCCCAGCACCCGATGGCCTTCAGCCACGGCGAGCGGCGTGCTGCCACGGCGCGCGACCGCATCGGCGGCGCGCAGCACCTCGGCTGGCATGGCTCCGCCGATGCCTTCCACATACCTGCGCACCGCGTCGACCGCGCCCTTGCGCAGGTTGATGCAATCGGCGTCCAGGCTGTTCGGCAAGGACGGCAGGTCGACGCCACTCATGCGAGTCTGCGCGGTGAAGGGCACGAAGTGCGCTCCTTCGACGGCCCGGTCGTCGGCCCCACCGCGGCGCGCCAATTCGACGATGCTGCGGCCCTCGGGTGTTTCGTCGGCCAGAGATGCCAACAGTGCGGCGCGCGACAGCTTCTCCTGCGAGATGCTCGGCGCGGCGAGAAAGGCGCTGGCCTGTCGATTGCCGTGCGTGATGGTGCCCGTCTTGTCCAGCAACAGCACATCCACGTCGCCCGCGGCTTCGACTGCGCGGCCTGAAGTCGCAATCACGTTGGCCTGCATCATGCGGCTCATGCCGGCCACGCCCACTGCGGACAGCAGGCCGCCGATGGTCGTGGGGATCAGGCACACGAGCAGTGCGACCAGCGCCGTCATCGACACCACCGTGCCCGCACCGGCGGCGGCGACGCTGAACACTGAATAGGGCAGCAGCGTGGCGGTCACCACGAGGAACACGATGGTCAGCGCAACCAGCAGGATCGTGAGGGCGATTTCGTTCGGCGTCTTCTGGCGCTTTGCCGCTTCGACCATGCCGATCATCCGATCGAGAAAAGACTCGCCCGGATTCACCGCGATGCGCACGACGAGCCAGTCCGACAGCACTCGCGTGCCGCCGGTCACCGCGGAGAAGTCACCGCCCGACTCGCGCACCACAGGCGCGGACTCGCCGGTGATCGCGCTTTCGTCGACGGAGGCAACGCCTTCGATCACTTCGCCATCGAGCGGGATCACGTCATGCGTTTCGACCAGAACGACGTCGCCACGCCGCAATTCGGGCGCCTGCACCGGCAGCCACTTGCCACCGTGAAAAGGCTCGACCATCTTCTTGGCCCAGGTGTCCTTGCGCAGCCCGCGAAGAGACGCTGCCTGCGCCTTGCTCCGTCCTTCCGCCAGGGCCTCGGCAAAGTCGGCGAACAAGACGGTGAACCAAAGCCAGAGCGAGACGGCCAGCGCGAAGCCGGCCGACATGCCGGCCTCACCCGGATAGCTCAGCGAATGCACCCAGAGCAGCGTCGTGAGGATGCTGCCGATGTAGACGATGAACATCACCGGGTTGCGCCATTGCACGCGCGGACTCAGCTTGGTGACCGATGCCCAAAGCGCAGGACGCAGCAGAGTGGGGTTGACCAGCGAGAGCGAAGTTTTCGTTTTCATGTTCTTCACTTCCAGAGCACGAGGTGCTCGACGACCGGGCCAAGCGCCAACGCCGGCACGTAATTGAGCAAGCCCACCAGCAGCACGGTGCCAATCAGCAGCGTGACGAACAGCGGACCGTGCGTGGGCATGGTTCCGGAGGTCACCGGCAAGCGCTTCTTGGCGGCCAGCGCGCCAGCGATCGCCAGCACCGGCACGATGACGCCGAAGCGGCCGAACCACATGGCGACGGCCAGCAGCGCGTTGTAGAACGGCGAGTTGGCCGAAAGACCCGCGAAGGCGCTGCCGTTGTTGTTGCCGGCCGAGGTCAGTGCATAGAGGATCTCCGAGAACCCATGCGCAGCTGGATTCGCAATGCCGGCTTTGCCCGCGTCAGCGATGACCGCGATCGCAGTGCCAGCCAGCACGAGGATCGGCGTCACAAGGATCGCGATGGAGGTCAGCTTCATCTCGTAGACCTCGATCTTCTTGCCGAGGTACTCCGGAGTGCGTCCGATCATCAGCCCCGCGATGAAGACGGCGAGGATCGCGAAGATCAGCATGCTGTAGAGACCCGTGCCTACACCGCCGAAGACGACCTCGCCAAGCTGCATCAGCACCATCGGCACCATGCCGCCCAGCGGCGTGAACGAGTCGTGCATCGCATTGACCGCGCCGCAGGAAGCGGCGGTAGTGATGGCGGCGAACAGCCCTGATGCAGCAATGCCGAAGCGCACTTCCTTGCCTTCCATGTTGCCGCCCGCCTGCAACGCGGTAGAGGTCTGGTCGACTCCCAATGCACCTATCAGCGGATTGCCGGCCTGTTCCGCGGGAATGATCACGATCACAGCCAGGACGAAAAGCACCGTCATTGCCGCGAGCACGGCCCAACCCTGGCGCAGATCGCCGACGACACGGCCGAACGCGAAGCACAGCGCAGCCGGGATCAGGAAGATCGCCAGCATCTGGACGAAGTTCGCCAGCGCCGTCGGGTTCTCGTACGGGTGCGCCGAATTGGCATTGAAGAATCCGCCGCCATTGGTTCCCAGCAGCTTGATGGCCTCCTGGGAGGCGACGGGGCCCATGGCGAGTGTCTGCGTGGCGGTGCTCGCGTCTTCGGTGACAGGATTGCCCTGCGCGTCCTTGAGCGGTTGACCTGCCGCATCGACCTTCGGGTTTTGGTACGCCGTGGCCTCGACCGTGGTCACCGTCTTGTAGGCGTCGAAATTCTGGATCACTCCCTGGCCAACGAAGAACATGGCGATCACAAACGAGATCGGCAGCAGGAGCCACACCGTGACGCGCGTCACGTCGACCCAGAAGTTGCCGACCGAGCCTCTGCCGTCGGTGTTGCGCGCCGCAAAGCCGCGTGCCAGCGCGAAGGCCACCACGATGCCAGTCGCGCCAGAGAGGAAGTTCTGCACCGTGAGTCCGAGCATCTGCGTGAGATAGCTCATCGTCGATTCACCGGCGTAGCCTTGCCAGTTGGTGTTGCTCACGAAGCTGACGGCGGTGTTGAACGCCGAATCGGACGACACGGCGCTCATTCCCGAGGGATTCAAAGGCAGCCATGCCTGCAGGCGTTGCAAGCCATAGACTGCCACCGCGCCGATCGTGTTGAAGGCCAGCAGCGCGACCGCGTAGGTGCGCCAGTGCATCGATTGCGCGGGCGACGCGCCGGCAAGCTTGTAGAGCGGAGCTTCGATGCGCTGCATCCAGCGCGGCAGGCGCCCGTCGCACAGCATGGCCAGATAGCGCCCGAGTGGCCACGCGAGCACGCCCAGCACGGCGAGAAAGAGAGCCAGCAAGGCCCAGCCTGCGGTGTCCATCAGAACTCCTCGGCGCAGATGAGCGCGAAGACGAGGTACGCGAACAGCACCACGGCGATGAGGCCGCCGAATCCATAGATGACTTCGAGGCCAATCACGAGCGCTCTCCCTTCGGCGCTTCGAGCCTGGAGAGCCCGGCGACCAAGCCGACCATCACGATCCACAGTGCCGCCAGAGCGGCAATCCACACGATGTCCATCCGAACACTCCTGCATGCGAAACAAGAGCCTCAGTCTCGGCAGGAGCGCATAAAAACGGGGAACAGACTCAGCCAGTGGCCGTAAAGAAAGCGTAAATGCGGGCGGCCGGCAAGCCCGTGCGTGCGCGATTTCACGCAAGCTGCGGCTATTGCAATAGCGCGGGCGCAGTCGTGAAATCGTTGCTATCTGCCGCTCGGCGTGGTGCGTACAAACCTTCCCACGTGATTTCGAAAGGGCACACCATGAACTCCGAAGCCATTGCACTGGTTGTCGACGAGCCGATCGCCGGACACTTCTACTGGGTTCTCCAGAAGCAGGACGGCCCCGACTGCCGACCCATCGACGCAGCCGAAGGCCCGATGCCGACCTATGGCGCGGCCATGATGGCCGGCATCGCAGCACTGCAACGCCGGGCCGACGCACACGGACCGGGCGCCGACATACCCATCGTCACGGCCTTCGTGGACCCGTTCGAGGACCTCGGTCCGCCGACCGTCCACTGAAGCGCTCGCCGCCATGGCGGCACTCGCGATTCGATACGGCGGCCATCTCGAATCGCGTGTTCTCGGGCAGTCTCGTTCCGGCAAACTGACGGCGCACATGCGCCGCTCCCTGCCGGCGCCTCGAACGACGAGACACCCACCATGATCCGAAAACTCCTCACCGCCGTCAGCGCCATGACCCTGGCGCTGGCCTTTGCCGCCGCTGCGCAGGCCCAGTCCTATCCGTCCAAGCCGATTCACATGATCGTGCCGTTCCCGCCCGGTGGCGGCACCGACATCCTCTCGCGCCTGGTCGCGAACAAGCTCACCGAAGTCAGCCACTGGACCGTCGTGCCTGACAACCGCGCGGGCGCGGGGGGCACCATCGGCATCGCCGAAGCAGTGCGTGCCGCGCCCAGCGGCTATGAGATGGTGATGGGCCAGAAAGACAACATGGTCGTCGCGCCATGGCTCTACAAGAATCTCAGCTACGACCCCACCAAGGACCTCACCGCCGTCGCCCACGTGGCCTACACCCCCGTGGTGATCGTCACCCGCAGCGACTCCAAGTTCAAGACGCTGGCCGATGTCGTCAATGCCGCACGCGCAGCGCCCGACACCGTCACCTTCGGCTCGCCCGGGAACGGCACGACCATTCATCTTGCGGGCGAGATCTTCAACTCGGCCGCCAAGATCAAGATGCGCCACGTGCCTTACAAGGGCTCCAACGCCGCGATGATGGACGTGCTGGCCGGCAACGTCGACTTGATGGTGTCGTCGCTGCCCTCCGCGATGGGCCAGATCAAGTCGGGCAAGCTGCGTCCTCTGGCGGTGACCTCGTTGCGCCGCAGCAGTTCGTTGCCCGACGTGCCGACCGTGGCGGAACTGGGCTACAAGGACTTCGACGTGAGCACGTGGTATGGCCTCTTCATGCCCGCCGGCACGCCGAAAGACATCGTCGAGAAGGTCAACGCCGAAGTGAACAAGCTGCTCGCGACGCCCGACATGAAGGCCGCGATCATTGCCCAGGGTGCGGAGCCGCAGAGCATGACGCCCGAACAGCTGAGCACGTTGCTCAAGAGCGACTATCAGAAATGGCGCGGCATCGTGCAGGCATCCGGAGCGAGTATTGAGTAACACCCCCAGGCTTGCCCACTTCGTGTGGCCGCCCACCCCCTGCCGGGGCAACACCGGCGGCCCGGCGAAGCCGGTTCCGCGGTGTTTCTGTTGCTCGCCCCCAGGCTTGCCCACTTCGTGTGGCCGCCCACCCCCTACCGGGGGCAACACCGGCGGCCCGGCGAAGCCGGTTCCGCGGTGTTCCTGTTGCTCGCCCCCAGGCTTGCCCACTTCGTGTGGCCGCCCACCCCCTGCCGGGGCAACACCGGCGGCCCGGCGAAGCCGGTTCCGCGGTGTTTCATCGACGGGCCGGGCTTCGCCGGCCTGTTTATTGGTCGCGGACGTCGGCTACGGGGTTGGCGCCGAAGTCGGGGCGGGCCAGGTAGGCCAGTACCTTGGCGGCGGCTGTTTGGGGGGAGTCGAGCTTGCCCTCTGACTTTAGGTTTTCGAAGCGGGTGCGGTCGGGGAAGAGGGCTGCATCGGTTTCGCGCAGTTGCACCTGCATGTCGGTGTCGATGACGCCGGGCGCCAGGGACACGATTTTTGCGCCGCCGCCTTTTTCCTCCAGGGCGACCGCGCGCGAGAAGTGGTCCATGCCTGCTTTGGCCGCGCAGTACGGCGCCTGGCTGCCCATCGCATTGCGGCCGAGGCCGGAGGAAATGTTCAGCACCTTGCGCTCTGCACGCCAGCCCTTGGTGGCACTGAGGAATGCGGCGGTGAGGAGCATGGGGGCCTCCAGGCCCACGCGCAGGGCTTGCGCCAAATCGGCAGGCTCGGCTTCGGACAACGGGCGCGGGCGGCCGATGGTGCCGGCGTTGTTGATGAGGGTGGCGCTTTCGAACGCTTTGCCGTCGAGCTGCCCGATCCATGCCGAAAGACGGGCCGCGGCGGCCACCGGGTCTGCGAGATCCTGCTGCCATTGCTCCAGTTCGGCGCCTGCCTTGCGGGCCAGCGCGGCGAATGCATCGTCGCTGTGGCGCGAAATGCACAGGAGCCGGCGACCGGGCTGAAGGAGTTGCTCGGCCATGGCGCGGCCCAGCCCGCGGGAAGCGCCGGTGATGACGGTGAGATGAGATGAAGTCATGAGTTTTGTGAGAAAGGTCTTATGAACAAGGCATGAACAAGCATGCCGCGCCAAAGATCGTATCCCTGCCCTGACTAGAATTGGCCACGTTTTCTTCCACACAGTCATGCCCACCCACTACCAAGCAGCGAGCGAGCCAAGCCACTTCGCCAAGCGCTTCGGTATCGCATTTCGTCCCGAAGAAGCAATCGTCCGCCCCGGCCAGAAGGGCATGTTCGTGCGGCGCCCGCGCGCCGACCGCACAGGCGATCCATCCCAGGTGAGGTTCGAGATCGCCCTCGGCCGCTGGGGGCTCATCCCCCTGTTTTCCAAAGACGGCCTTGACGCCGACACCTTCGAAGCGCGCAGCGAGACCGCATCCGCCGAGCGAAATTTCTACCAGCCCTGGAAGCGCGGCCACCGCTGCGTGATTCTTGCGGACTCGATCTTCCAGGCCGGTGACGCCGCAGATGCGGTGGTTCGGGTGTCCCGCGCAGACGGCGAGCCGCTCGCGCTGGCAGGCCTGTGGAACGGCTGGCGTTCGCCCGCCGGGGAATGCGTCGAAAGCTTTGCCTTCTTGACTTTCGGTGCGCCCGGGCAAACCGAACGCCGCCGAGCAGTCATCCTGCGTGATGCCTGGGTGGATGACTGGCTGCATTGCCCCGTCGAGGAAACCGCAGCCTACCTCCGGCCGTACGCCGACGACAAGCTCGTGCGCCAGACGCTGCCGGCGGCTTCTTTGGCAATGGCCCGCTAGGCGCCCTTCCCCGTTGTTCCGCTGCTTCGCAGCGCCGCCAGATCGAGCACCCGAAGGCCGCCATATTCGACACGGATGGCGCCCTGCGCCTGCAGCGCGCGCAAGGCTTCATTGACCCGCTGGCGCGACAGCCCGATCAGGTAAGCCAGCTCTTGCTGCGTGATGCGCAGCAATTCACCCACCCCCGGAAAGAGGACCGGATTGAACAGCGCGGCGAGGTTGCGGGCCACGCGCACGTCCGGGTTGTTCAGGCGATCGGCTTCCCGCGCGGCGATGAATTGCCCGAGGCGCTCGTTCAGCTGGTTCATGACGAAGCGATTGAAGCCGATTGAATGGTCGAGCAGCCAGTGGAAATCGTCCACCGGCAAGCCGGCGACCACGCTCTTTCTCAGCGCCTGGATGTTGTATCGATACGGCTCCCGCTTGAGCGCCGTTCCCTCGCCGAACCAGCCACCGGGCGGCAATCCGCTGTAGGTCATGGAGGTGCCGTCGGCGTTGTCGTTGCTCATCTTGAGCAGGCCCTCGACGACGCCGAACCAATAGGTCGGCGAGCGTCCGATACGGCACACGAGATCGCCCGCCTCGGCGTCGCCGACGACCACCGCCGCTTCGGCGCGGCGCCGTTCCACGGACGTGAGCGTATGCAGCCAGGGGATGTTGTCCAGCTCGTCTTCGCGCGCGGGGCGCACGCGGTCTCGGATCGACGACGTGCCGCTGTCGTTGCCAATAGGCATCGGGAAACTCCGGGGAGTAGTGTCCCTAGGATTGTCGTCGTAACGACAAGTTGGCGTCAAAGTTGGTTCTACAGTCCGCCCCATCGTGCAGACCAAAGCCCTCACTTTTCCTCGCCTGTTGCAAGGCCACGCCGAGCGCCAGCCCGACGCGCCGGCGGTGCGCGAAAAAGACCTCGGCATCTGGCAGACCTGGAGCTGGGCAGCGACGGCGCGCGAGGTGCGCGACATGGCCTGCGGGCTGGCGAGCCTGGGCTTCAAGGCCGGCGACAACCTCGCGATCGTCGGCGCGAACCGCCCACACCTCTACATGGCGATGGTCGCCGCCCAGAGCCTGCGCGGCGTACCCGTGCCGCTCTATCAGGATGCGGTCGCTGCCGAGATGGTCTTCATGCTGGACGACGCCGCCGTCGAATTCGTGATCGCTGAAGACCAGGAGCAGGTCGACAAGCTGCTCGAATGCCGGGACATCCAGAAAGGGAAAGACAAAGGCACACGGCCGACGATTCGCCACATCATCTATGACGACCCGCGCGGCCTGCGGCACTATGACCAGCCGGGTCTGATGAGCCAAGAGCAGCTTCGCGAACTCGGCCGCCGTTGGGACGCAGCGAACCCCGGCGTCTTCGACCGGAGCGTGGCGTCCGGCGATCCATCCGACGTCGCAGTGATCCTGTACACGTCCGGCACCACCGGACGGCCGAAGGGCGTGTGCCAGACACATGCGAGCTTCATCGCGGCGGGCCGCGGCGGCGTAGAGACCGACAAACTCGGCCCGGGCGACAACATCATGAGCTACCTGCCGATGGCGTGGGTCGGCGACCATCTTTTTTCCGTCGCGCAATGGCTCGTCGGAGGCTTCACGCTCAACTGCCCCGAATCGGCCGAGACGGTGATGAACGACATGCGCGAGATCGGGCCGAGCTACTACTTCGGCCCGCCGCGCACCTTCGAAGGCTTGCTGACGGCGGTCTCCATACGCATGGAGGATGCGGCCACACCCAAGCGCTGGCTGTATGCAAAATTCATGGCGCTGGCACGGCGCGTGGGCGCCGACATCCTCAATGGCGCTCCGGTGGGCTTCGGCGATCGGCTGCTGTATGCGATCGGCAATCTCGTGATCTACGGTCCTCTGCGCAACGTGCTCGGCATGAGCCGCATCCGGGTGGCCTACACGGCAGGCGCGGCGATCGGGCCGGACCTGTTCCGCTTCTATCGCTCCATCGGCGTCAACCTGAAGCAGTTCTATGGGCAGACCGAAACTTGCGCCTATGTGTGTCTCCAGCAGGACGGCAAGGTCAAGCTACAAACGGTGGGCAGCGCAGCACCGGGCATCGAACTCAAGATCGCGCCCGATGGCGAAGTGCTGGTGCGCGGCGTATCGGTGCTCAAGGAGTACTACAAGCGCCCCGACGCGACGGCCGAAGTGCTCGACGCCGATGGCTACTTCCACACCGGCGACGCCGGCGTTCTGGATGCGGAAGGCCATCTGCGCATCATCGACCGGGCAAAGGACGTGGGCCGCATGGCCGGCCCCGGCGGCAGTTGCGCCGGCGCGATGTTCGCGCCCAACTACATCGAAAACAAGCTCAAGTTCTTTCCGCAGATCAAGGAAGCCGTGTGCTTCGGGCACGAGCGCGATGAAGTCTGCGCCTTCATCAACATCGACTACGAAGCCGTCGGCAACTGGGCCGAGCGCCGGGGGCTGCCGTACGGCGGCTACGTGGACCTTGCCGGCAAGCCCGAAGTGCTGGCGCTGGTGGCTGAATGCCTCGCCAAGGTCAACGCCGATCTCGCCGCCGAAGACGGCATGGCCGATACCCAGATCGCGCGCTTCATGGTGCTGCACAAGGAACTGGACCCGGACGACGACGAGCTCACCCGCACGCGAAAGGTTCGGCGCGGCTTCATCGCGGAGAAGTACGCGGTGCTGCTCGATGCGCTCTATGGCGCCAAGGCCGAGCAGTTCATCGAAACGCAGGTCAAGTTCGAGGATGGCCGCACCGGCACCGTGAGCGCGACCCTCAAGATCGTCGAAGCAAAGCGGTTCGCGCCGCTGAAGGCGGCCGCATGACGAGCGCGGCGCGAGGGCTGCAATGAACCGGAAAATCGGCGACATCATTCTCGATGTGCAGAACATCAGCCTGAGCTTTGGCGGCGTCAAGGCGCTGACGGACATCAGCTTCAACGTGCGCGAGCACGAGGTTCGCGCCATCATCGGCCCCAACGGTGCGGGCAAGAGTTCGATGCTCAACTGCATCAACGGCGTCTACCAACCGCAGCAAGGTTCCATCACCTTTCGCGGAAAACAGTTCAAGCACATGAACTCGCGCCAGGTCGCCGAGATGGGTGTGGCGCGCACCTTCCAGAACCTGGCGCTGTTCAAGGGCATGAGCGTGCTCGACAACATCATGACGGGCCGCAATCTCAAGATGAAAAGCGGCTTGCTCGCGCAGGCGCTGCGCTGGGGCCCCGCCGAGCGTGAAGAGCTTGCGCACCGGGAGTTCGTTGAACGCATCATCGACTTTCTCGAAATCCAGTTGCATCGCAAGACGCCGGTCGGTCGCCTGCCTTATGGCCTCCAGAAGCGGGTCGACCTCGGCCGCGCACTGGCGATGGAGCCGCAGGTGCTGCTGCTCGATGAGCCGATGGCCGGCATGAACGTGGAAGAGAAGCAGGACATGAGCCGCTTCATCCTCGACGTCAATGACGAATTCGGCACGACCATCGTGCTGATCGAACACGACATGGGCGTGGTGATGGACATCTCCGATCGCGTGGTGGTGCTCGATTACGGCAAGAAGATCGGCGACGGAACGCCGCATGACGTGCGAAACAACGAAGACGTGATCCGGGCTTACCTGGGCGTGGAGCATTGACGATGGGCTTCCTACTCGAAACGCTGTTCGGCGGCCTGATGGTCGGCATGCTCTATTCGCTGATCGCGATCGGGTTCGTGCTGATCTACAAGGCCTCGGGCGTCTTCAACTTCGCGCAGGGCGCGATGGTGCTGTTCGCGGCCTTGGCGATGGCGCGCTTCTCCGAATGGATTCCGCAGTGGCTGGGTTTCGAGAGCCAGGTGCTGGCCAACGTGCTCGCTTTCTTTGCGGCGATGGCGGTGATGATCGTGGTGGCATGGCTGATCGAGCGCCTGGTGCTCAGCAAGCTGGTCAACCAGGAAGGCATCACGCTGCTGATGGCGACGCTGGGCATCGCGTATTTCCTCGACGGACTCGGGCAGTCGATCTTCGGCAACGACATCTACAAGATCGACATCGGCATGCCGAAGGAACCGCTGATGGTGCTGGAGAACATCTTCCAGGGCGGGCTGCTGCTCAGCCAGGAAGACCTGATCGCCGCACTCGTTGCCGCCGCTCTGGTCGTGGTGCTGGCGCTGTTCTTCCAGAAGACATCCACCGGCCGTGCGTTGCGCGCCGTTGCCGATGACCATCAGGCCGCGCAATCGATCGGCATTCCGCTGAATCGCATCTGGGTCATCGTGTGGTCGGTCGCGGGCTTTGCGGCACTGGTGGCCGGGATCATCTGGGGTTCCAAGCTGGGCGTGCAGTTCTCGCTGTCGCTGGTGGCGTTGAAGGCACTGCCGGTGGTGATCCTCGGCGGCCTGACCTCCATCCCGGGCGCGATCGTCGGTGGTTTGCTCATCGGCGTCGGCGAGAAGCTTTCGGAGATCTACCTCGGCCCGATGCTCGGCGGCGGCATCGAGATCTGGTTCGCGTATGTGCTGGCGCTTGTCTTCCTGCTGGTGCGGCCACAGGGTCTCTTCGGCGAAAAAATCATCGATCGGGTCTAGACATGTTCTACCGCGAGAACGGCCAATTCAAGTCGACCTACCGCGCCGATCAGCAGATCTTTCCGATCCGGCAGGACCGCGTGCTCATCCTCGCGCTGCTGGTGTTTGCCTTTGCCGTCGTGCCGGTGATCGCGCCGGAGTACTGGTTCCGCGCGATCCTGATTCCATTCCTCATCCTTGCGCTTGCCGCGTTGGGGCTCAACATCCTCGTCGGCTACTGCGGACAGATCTCTCTCGGCACCGGTGCCTTCATGGCCGTCGGCGCCTATGCGGCCTACAACTTTCATGTCCGCACCGACGGGATGCCGCTCATCCTTTCGCTGCTGCTCGGCGGGTTGTGCTCGACGGCGGTCGGCGTGCTCTTCGGCATACCCAGCCTGCGCATCAAGGGGCTGTATCTCGCAGTCGCGACGCTTGCCGCGCAATTCTTCATCGACTGGGCGTTTCTGCGGATCAACTGGCTGACGAACAACTCATCGTCGGGCTCGGTGTCTGTGTCGGGGCTGAGCCTGTTCGGGCTTCCCATCGAGACGGCCGTGCAGAAATACCTGCTGTGCCTGACGCTGCTTGCAGTCTTCGCGCTGCTCGCAAAGAACCTCGTGCGCAGCGCCATCGGGCGCGAGTGGATGGCGATCCGCGACATGGATGTGGCGGCGGCGGTGATCGGCATCCGCCCGGTATACGCCAAGCTCTCGGCGTTTGCGGTGAGCTCGTTCATCGTCGGCGTCGCCGGCGCGCTCTGGGGCTTCGTTCATCTGGGCACCTGGGAGCCGGCGGCTTTCAACATCGACCGTTCGTTCCAGTTGCTCTTCATGGTGATCATCGGTGGGCTGGGCTCGGTCATGGGCAGCTTCTTCGGAGCGGCCTTCATCGTGCTGCTGCCCATCCTGCTCAATCAGCTTCCGCGCTGGTTCGGAGTGTCGATGTCGACCGCGTTCGCCTCGCATCTCGAGTTCATGATCTTCGGCGCGCTGATCGTGTTCTTCCTCATCGTCGAACCGCATGGCCTTGCGCGGCTGTGGTCCACGGCGAAAGAGAAATTACGCCTCTGGCCCTTCCCGCATTGATTTCGTCAGCAAACCGGCACTTTGGTGCCCATAAGGAGACAGGCATGAAACTGAAATCGCTCGCCGTAACCGCCGCCCTGGTGGCCAGCACCTTCGGCGCGGTGCTCGCACCTTCGCTCGCGCAGGCTCAGGCCAAGGAGCAGTTCTTTCCGCTCCTGGTCTACCGCACAGGGCCCTATGCGCCCAACGGCACTCCCTGGGCCAATGGCAAGCAGGACTACATCAAGCTCATCAACGCGACCGGCGGCATCAACGGCGTGAAGATCAGCTACGAGGAATGCGAGACGGGCTACGCCACCGACAAGGGCGTCGAATGCTATGAACGCCTGAAGGACAAAGGCGCCACGCTGATCGATCCGCAGGCGACCGGCATCACCTTTGCGCTAACGGACAAGGCACCTGCCGACAAGATCCCCCTGCTGACGCTCGGCTACGGCCTCTCGGCCTCGCAGGATGGAAACGTGTTCAAGTGGAACTTCCCCCTGATGGGCAGCTACTGGACCGCGGCCGACATCCTGATCCAGCACATCGCGAAGAAAGAAGGCGGTGCCGACAAGCTCAAGGGCAAGAAGATCGCACTGGTCTATCACGACTCGCCTTTTGGCAAGGAGCCGATTCCGCTGCTGCAGGAGCGCGCCAAGATGAACGGATTCGAGCTGACGCTGATTCCGGTCACGGCACCTGGCATCGAGCAGAAGTCGGCATGGCTGCAGGTGCGCCAGCAGCGGCCTGACTACGTGCTGCTCTGGGGCTGGGGCGTGATGAACTCGACGGCACTCAAGGAAGCAGTCGCTACCGGCTATCCGCGCGAGAAGATGTATGGCGTGTGGTGGGCCGGCGCGGAGCCGGACGTGAAGGACGTCGGCGCCAACGCCAAGGGCTACAACGCACTCGCGCTCAATTCCTCCGGCACGCAACCCAAGGTCATCCAGGACATCCTGAAGAACGTGCATGACAAGGGCCAGGGCACGGGTCCGAAGGAGGAAGTCGGTTCGGTGCTCTACACGCGCGGCGTCATCATCCAGATGCTCGGTGTCGAAGCGGTGCGGCGCGCACAGGAGCGCTTCGGCAAAGGCAAGGTCATGACCGGCGAACAGGTTCGCTGGGGCCTGGAGAACCTTGCGCTCGACCAGAAGAAGCTCGATGCACTGGGCTTTGCCGGCGTGATGCGGCCGATCAGCACTTCGTGCCAGGACCACATGGGATCGAGCTGGGCACGCATCGAGACGTGGGACGGCAGCAAGTGGAATATCGCGCCCGAGTGGTATGAGGCCGACGAACAGATCATCAAGCCGATGGTCAAGGCGGCGGGCGAGAAGTACGCGAGCGAGAAGAAGCTGAACCGGCGCGACGCCGCTGACTGCAGCGCTTCCTGAACCGCACACTGCGCGATCACTTCGAGGCACCATGAGCGAACGCAAGGTCCTTCTCGACGTCAATGGCATCGAGGTCATCTACAACCATGTGATCCTCGTGCTGAAGGGCGTTTCGCTCACGGTGCCTGAAGGCGGCATCGTCGCGCTGCTGGGGGGCAACGGCGCGGGCAAGACGACCACACTGCGCGCCGTCTCGAACCTGCTCGCCGGTGAACGGGGCGCGGTGACGAAGGGAACGATCGAACTGCGGGGTGAGCGCATCGAGGCGCTCTCGCCCGCGGAGCTCGTCAAGCGGGGGCTGATTCAGGTGATGGAAGGACGGCATTGCTTTGCGCACCTGTCGATCGAAGACAACCTGATGACGGGCGCCTACACGCGCACCGACGGCAAGGCCGCCGTTGCCGAGACGCTGGAGAAGGTCTATGCCTATTTCCCTCGCCTGAAGACGCGGCGCACCTCGCAGGCGGCCTATACCTCCGGCGGTGAGCAACAGATGTGCGCCATCGGACGCGCGCTGATGGCCAATCCGAACATGGTGCTGCTGGACGAACCCTCGATGGGGCTCGCGCCGCAGATCGTCGAAGAAGTCTTCGGCATCGTGAAGGACCTGAACGAAAAGGAAGGCGTGACCTTCCTGCTGGCCGAGCAGAACACCAGCATGGCGCTGCGGTTCGCGGATTACGGCTACATCCTCGAGAACGGCCGTATCGTGATGGATGGCGAGGCCAGGAGCCTGCGCGAGAACGAGGACGTGAAGGAGTTCTATCTCGGCGTCGGCGGGGCGGATCGCAAGAGCTTCAAGGACGTCAAAAGCTACAAGCGCAGAAAGCGATGGCTGGCTTGATTCACCCCCAGGCTTCGCGCACTTCGTGTCGCTGCGCCACCCCCCTCGCTGGGGGCAACACCAGCGGCCCGGCGGAGCCGGCTCCGCGGTGTTTCCCGTATGCACGATGAACTTGAAGGATGGGCACGCTGATGATCGACTGTTATGACGCGCTCGAAGTGCGCGACCCCGAAGAGCGGGAGCGCGACCTGCTTGCCGCTTTGCCGCGCCAGATCATGCAGGCGCAAACGGGGGCGTCGGCGCTGGCGAAGATCCTCGACGGCATCGCGCCTGCGGACATCACGAGCCGCGAAGCGCTCGCGAAGCTGCCGGTCACACGCAAATCCGAGCTGCTGGCGTTGCAGACTGAAAGGCGCGCGAGCGACCCGTTCGGCGGCTTCTCCGCGATCCGGTTCGGCTCGCGCATGACGCGCGTCTTCGCGAGCCCGGGACCGATCTACGAGCCCGAAGGCGAGGCGACCGACTATTGGCGTACCGCGCGCGCACTGCATGCCGCAGGCTTTCGCAATGGAGAGTTGGTACACAACAGCTTCAGCTATCACATGACGCCCGCCGGATCGATCATGGAAAGCGGCGCGCGCGCGCTGGGCTGTACGGTATTTGCCGGCGGCACCGGACAGACCGAACAACAAGTGGAAGCCATGGCCCATCTGCGCCCGGCAGGCTATGTGGGCACGCCGAGCTTCCTGAAGATCATCATCGAGAAGGCCGCTGACAAAGGCGTCGCGCTGTCCTCGCTCACCAAGGCGCTGGTCTCCGGCGAAGCCTTTCCGCCGAGCTTGCGCGACTGGATCGCCGAACGCGGCGTGACGGGGATGCAGTGCTATGCGACCGCCGACCTGGGCCTCATCGCTTACGAGACGAACAGCCGCGAAGGGCTGGTGCTCGACGAGAGCGTGATTGTGGAAATCGTGCGGCCCGGCACTGGCGATCCCCTGCCCGAGGGCGAGGTCGGCGAGATCGTGGTTACCACGCTCAACCCTGATTACCCTTTGATCCGCTTCGGCACGGGGGATCTTTCCGCTGTGCTGCCGGGACGCTGCCCCACGGGGCGCACCAACACGCGCATCAAGGGATGGCTCGGCCGCGCGGACCAGACGACCAAGGTGCGCGGCATGTTCGTCCATCCCGGCCAGGTCGCGGAGATTGCGCGGCGCTTTCCCGAAGTGCTGCGCGCACGCCTGGTGGTTGAAGGCGAGATGGCTGATGACCGCATGACGCTCCGGCTCGAATGCGCCTCCGCGCCGGACAACCTCGCCGAGCGCGTCGGAGAAGCGGTTCGCGATGTCACCAAGCTGCGCGGCGCGGTGGAGTTCGTCGGGCCCGGGAGCCTGCCGAACGACGGCAAGGTGATCGAGGACCTGCGCAGCTATCGCTAGACGTCCACGTCGGCGCTGTCGAACTCAGCCGCGCGCCTTCTGGCTGCGCTCCCAGGTGCGCAAGCTGCGGTTCCACGCGCGCAGGCGTTCATCGGCGCCCAGGCTTCCTGATGACGTCGCGATGATTTGATCGAGCAGGATCTCCTGGTCGCGACTGAGTTGTTCCGGGAACACCGGCTTCACCGCGATCATCTGGTCTCCCCGGAGACCGCGCCGCGTGACAGGAAAGCCGTGACCTTTCAGGCGATACATCAATCGATCGCGGCGCAAGGCGATCGACTGGAATCCTGCAACCGTCGGAACCTGGATCTGGCGATTGGCGATCCATGCAAACCCGTCCACCGGAATCTCGCAACGGACCGTCCCGTCATCGTCGAGCGTGAAGAACGCATGGTCCAGCAGCTCGACCTTGATTTCGAGATCGACACCCGGCGGATTCGAACTTGCGCGTCGTCCGTCGACATGCAGGAGATCGCCCTGCCGCACACCCGCGGGGATGCGTACCTTCAATTGATAAGCGCGGATTTGCGTGCCGGCACCGTTGCAGTCGGGGCACGTGCGCTGCGCGATGCCGCCGCCATGGCAGGCGGCGCATTCGCTTTTGCCGCCGGGCCAGCCAAAGAAGGAGCGCTTTGCCACCGCCCCAGAGCCGCCGCAATGGCTGCAGTTGCCGCCGAGCACCTGGTGGCCGGCACCATCGCATGTGGCGCAGACATGCGTCGCTTTGCCGCGGACGGTCTTGATGCAGCCCAGCGCAGCCTCTTCGAGCGTGAGCTTGATCTTGCGGTTGATCGGGCGCCGGCGGGGCTCGGTGTCCTTGGATTGAGCCTCTGCAGACGCGGAAGCGGAAGCGGGCGCGGACTCTGGGCGAGGCTGGGCATCGCTGCTCCCGGCGCTCCCGGCGGTATCGACGAATCCGGCATTGCGGATCTGCTCGAATGCGCGATTGATGCGCTGCATCCTCGCGACGGCATCGGCGCTGCTGTTGCGGTCCGGGTGCCACTGCGACACCAGCCGCCGCCATGCAGCCTTCACCTCGCGCTCGGTGGCGCCGGAGGCAAGGCCCAGTTCAGCGAAAGCGTTGTCGGTGCCCAAGTTCAAATCCTTGTTTCTTCAAACTGCCAAGCGGTTCGGCACGAGACGCGAACCGCCGGAGCGAATTATCGGCGAGCAATTCCGCGCGATCACAGGCATGCTCCTTGCGACCGGCCTTTGCGCAAGAATCATTCCTCTTTCCTCGATGAGACAGATGCGCCACATGAGCCAGATGAGTCACTCGTTTTTTCAGCCCCCCGCCACCACGCGCTATGCCCTGCGCAACCTTCGCGCGCCTCGCTGCCTCGTGCAGGCCGAACTGCCGGGCGACGCGGATGACGAACTCGTCGGCGTCGACCTGCTGGTGGATGACGGCCGCATCGCTGCCATCGATGCAGCGGGCGCGATGCCCATCGAACTGGGACCCGACCTGGACGCCTCCATGGTGCTGCCCGGCATGGTCGACTGCCACACGCATCTCGACAAGGGCCACATCTGGCCGCGCCAACCCAATCCGACCGGCGACGGCGCCGGCGCATCGATGGCCACCCTGCGCGACCGCACCGCGCGCTGGAACGCAGAAGACGTTCGCCGGCGCATGGAGTTCGGGCTCAATACCGCCTATGCCAAGGGCGTCGTCGCCATCAGCACCCACCTCGACTCGCTCGCCCCGCAGCCGTCGATCTCGTTTCCCGTGTTTCGGAAGATGCGCGAGCGCTGGGCCGGGCGGATCGACCTGCAGGTGTCGTCGATCGCACCCCTCAATGTCTTCCTGACGGACGAAGGCCGCCAACTGGCCGACACCGTGGCTGAAAGCGGCGGCAAGCTGGGTTGCGTGACGCGCTCGGCCAAGCACCCGAACGAAACCATGCCACCGGATCTGGACGAGGCGCTCGTGCGGGTGTTCCAACTCGCGGCCGAGCGTGGGCTGAACCTGGACCTGCACGTGGACGAATCGACCGATCCGCACGCGCGTGCGCTCATCCGGGTGGCGCGCACCGCTGTGGCACAGCACTTCAAGGGGCGCATCCTGTGCGGCCACGTCACTTCGCTGGCCCTGCAGACTGACGAGTTCATCGAAGAGACGATCGCTGCGTGCAAGGACGCCAACATCGACATCGTCAGCTTGCCGACCGTCAACATGTACCTGCAGGACCGCAGCCAGGAAGCCCGCACACCCAGATGGCGCGGCGTGACCGTGCTGCACGAAATGAAGGCGCGTGGGCTGCGCGTGGCGGTGGCGGGCGACAACTGCCGCGACCCCTTCTACGCCTACGGCGATCACGACATGCTCGACACCTTCACGCAAGCCGTGAAGATCCTGCACCTCGACCACCCGTTGGGCGACTGGATACGCGCCGCGACTGAAACGCCGGCGGCGATCATGGGCATCGACCGGGGTGTGCTGAAGGCCGGCACGCCAGCGGACTTTCTCGTGCTGAAGGCCCGCAACTATTCGGAGATGCTGGCCCGCACGCAATTCGATCGCACGATCGTTCGTGCCGGGCGCGCCATCGACACGACACTGCCGGACTACCGCCTGCTCGACGATCTGATGGTCGGCTGAGCATCCGCAGCGTCCAAGTTTTCGCGTCTTTTCGTGCGGTCTTGCCGCGGGCCGAATCCGGCGTGTTCAGCGGCGGGCGCAGGGCCGGAGCCACTCATGGCATCCTCGTCATGCCTTCAAGCAGAGGCGCAGCTCGATGACACGATGACACGATGACCTTTGAGAGACTTCGAATTACCGGACACCGCGGGAAAGACTACGAGCTCGGCGAAGCCATGGAGGTGCACGACGCAGCCGTCCACCTCGGCACGCTCGATCCCGTGAGCGTCAGCCGCGACGGAACCGAAGTGTCGATCGGGCGTTTTCTGCCATCGCAGTTCGTGAAAGTCCAGAAGCGAAATTTCGGTCCACTGGTGCTGCTCGAAACCACCGCATTTCTCACCGAGAACTTCCAGGGTCTGCAGGCGGTGCGCTATGCGCTGAATCGTGAGATCGAGATGCATGGCGACGGAATGCAAGTGGCCGGCGCGCGCTCTGCGCTCCTGCAGGCGATGGGCGCCGAGGCGGTGACGATCTCGCCGATGCCGGATTCGGAAACGCCCGGCAACTTCGTGGTTCGGGGCATCTGGGCTTACAACGAGCGCAATCTTGAGGCACTCGGCCAATGCCTGAAGCAGGAAAGGGAGGTGTACCGGCAATGGGATGCGGCCCATGCCTCGAACGCCGCCCAGCCGATTCCGGCGCTGCGAAAGCGACTGCGCCAATTGCTGGCGCGCGGACCTGCCGACCGGGGCTTCAGGGGCGGCGAAACGGCCGACTGAAGCAGCCCGCCCTCAGCAGGATCAGGACGCTGGCTTTCGCCAGACGCTTGCCAGCCACGGCTGCTCCTCGAGCGGCAAGCCGGCGGGCCGAAAGTAGTGAGCCAGTTCAATAAAGCCCGCGGCCGTCATGAGATGGCGCCAACCCGCGAGGTCATGATAGGCCCCGTAGCGGTCCCCGCGCCAGCCTTCCTGCCCTTCGCCCCGAGGGTTCGAACTGAACAGCACACCCCCAGGCTTGAGTGTCTCGCGCAATTCGCCCAGCACGCGCGGCAACTCTTGTGCAGGCACGTGAAACAGCGATGCGTTCGCGAACACGCCATCGAACCGGGCGGGCGGGAGGTCCAAAGACAGAAAGCTCTGGTGCCATACCTCGCAACCGCTATAGGAACGCGCCATCTCGACGAACTGCGCAGCGCCATCGAGCCCGGTGGCGATGTGGCCGATCTGGCGGAAGGTCCGGAGGTCGCGACCGGGGCCGCAGCCGAAATCCAGGATCTCGAACGGCGGCGTTGCCTGGATGTGCTCGAGCAGCGCCGCGATGTTCTGGCTCACGTCGTGGCCGCGCGTGCCGGCCCAGAAATCTTCCGCCTGCCCGTCGTAATGGGCGAGCGTGAGTGCTTCGATGTGTTCGAGCTCTTCGGAGGTCAGGGGCATGGGCCTCCCGTCAGCGGGTCTCCCCGGCGATGTAGTGCTGCAACTGCTCGATGATGAAGTTCTGCTCCGAGATGATCCCCTTCACGATGTCCCCGATGGAGATCAGGCCCACCAGCTTGCCGTCGTCCATCACCGGCAGGTGGCGCACGCGGTTCTCGGTCATGAGCGCCATGCATTCCTCGCTCGTCTGGTTGGGCCGAACGTAGATCACCGCCGAAGTCATCACCTCGCGCAGCGGCGTGTCTTTCGATGAACGCGACAGCAGGACGACTTTGCGCGCGTAGTCGCGCTCGGTCACCACGCCCAGGATGCGGTCACCCTCCATGACGAGGAGTGCGCCCACGTTCTTCTCTGCCATGCGTTTGACGGCGTCGAAGACCGAGGCCGAAGGCTCGATCGAAAAGACGCTCGAATCGCCTTTGGCCTTGAGGATTTCAGCCACTGTTTTCATGAGTCGTTTTCTCCGGATGGGGCAATCGTTTCCAGTTTCCATTCTGCGCGGCCTGCAGGGTCGTCACAAGCCAATGCACCCCACGCCCGCCCCGACATTTACAGGTCTGCGGTGGACGCTCAGAATGCAAGCCCCCATCCTTCAAAGGAGAGTGGCCATGGATCTCGGACTCAAGGGCAAGCGCGCCCTCGTCACCGGCGGCAGCCGGGGAATCGGCAGGGCCATCGCAGAGTGCTTCGCGGTCGAAGGCGCGGATGTCGCCATCTGCGCGCGCAAGGAAGACGAGGTGGGCGAAGCCGCTGCGGCCTTGCAGGCCAAGGGCGTGAAATCCTTCGGACGCGCGCTGGACGTGGCCGACGGCCCTGCGCTTTCGGCGTGGATCGCCGCGAGCGCCGGCGTACTGGGCGGCATCGACGCCCTGGTCTGCAACGTGAGCGCGCTGGCGGTCGGGGACAGCGCCGAGTCCTGGGAGAAGTCGTTCCGCACCGACATGATGCATAGCGTCAATGCGGTCGCGGCGGCAGTGCCGTTCCTGGAGAAATCCGACTGCGGCTCCATCGTGCTGATCTCGAGCGTTTCGGGGTTCGAGGTCGACTTCGCAGCCGGCTCCTACGGAGCGATCAAGGCGGCGCTCATTCACTACGCCAAGGGGCTGAGCCGGCAGCTTGTCGGCAAAGGGATCCGCGTGAACAGCGTCTCGCCGGGCAACACCTATTTCGAAGGAGGGATCTGGCAGAACATCGAGAAGAACCTGCCGGACCTGTACGCGTCCACCCTCAAGGTCAACCCGACGGGCAAGTTCGGCACGCCCGATGAGGTCGCTCGCGGCGTGGTGTTCATTTCGAGCCCTGCCGCCAGCCGGATCTCCGGGACCAACCTGGTGATCGACGGCGCGCTGACGGTGGCGGTCTAGGAGTGCCGGCCATGAGCGAACCGGTGACGCACCATACGATCCACAGCAAGCACATCCATCACGGCTGGAACAATGCCTTTCCGCCCCGCCTGACGATCGCGCCGGGAGAGACGGTGCAGTTCGAAACGCTCGACGCATCTTCCGGCCAACTCACGCGCACGTCTACCGCGGCCGACGTCGGGAAGCTCGATCTTGCGCACGTGAATCCGGTGACCGGGCCGGTGTATATCGACGGCGCAAGGCCCGGTGACGCGCTCAAGGTGACCGTGCTGTCACTGCGGCCGTCGGGCTGGGGCTGGACCGCGAACATTCCCGGCTTCGGATTGCTCACGGACCAGTTCCCGGACGCGAGACTTCATCATTGGAACTACGATCCGGGCCTCACGCCGGCAATGTACGGACCGGGCGGCCGCGTGCCATTGAAGCCGTTCACCGGGACCATCGGCGTCGCACCTGCCGAACCGGGCTTGCACAGCATCATTCCGCCGCGCAATGTCGGCGGCAACATGGATGCGCGCGACATTGCGGAGGGGACCGAGCTCTACCTCCCGATCGAGGTCGAAGGCGCGCTCTTTTCCGTGGGCGATACGCATGCTGCGCAGGGCGACGGCGAGGTCTGCGGCACCGCCATCGAAAGTCCCATCGACGTGGCGCTCAAATTCGAACTCGTGAAGGATGCCCGGCTGCGCTCGCCGCGCTACGTGACACCGGGCCCGGTCAGCCGCCATTTCGACACGCACGGCTACGAGGTCACCACAGGCATCGGTCCCGACCTCATGACAGGCGCCCGGATGGCCGTTTCGGAAATGATCGAGCTCCTGAGCAGCCGCTATGGCTATGAGCCGATCGACGCCTACATGCTCTGCAGCGTGTGCGCGGACCTTCGCATCAGTTCGATCGTCGACGTGCCCAACTGGGTGGTGTCGTTCTATTTTCCGAGAGTGGTGCTCGTGTAGTCGATGCCCGCGATGAGCTTCGGCAACAGGTCTTCGGCGGGACCGCGCAAAACCGCGCTGGCCGAGGCGTCGAGATGCAGCGGCTCCATGTTGAGCGTGATGAGCTTGCTGCCGTGCCCCACCGCTTCCAGCGGCAAGGCGGCAGCCGGATAGACGACCGCGGTGCTCCCGACGACGATGAATGCGTTGCTCTCCTGCGCGGCCGTTTGAGCATCGAGCAGCACGCCCTCGTTCAGCATCTCGCCGAACATCACGATGTCCGGCCGTGCGCGCGACCCGCAACGCTTGCACCGGTGCAGCAGCCAGGGGCCGCGGCGATTGCCGCAGTGATCGCAACGCCAGCGGCGCAGCGATCCGTGCAGCTCCAGCACGTCGACGCAGCCAGCCAGCGTCAGCAAGCCGTCGACGTTCTGCGTGATGAGCCGCGTCGCGGGACGAAGCCGCTGCAATCGAGCCAGGGCCACGTGCGCCGGGTTGGGCTTGGCGCCCTCGACCGCCGCGAGCCGCTGCGCCCAGAACCGCGTGAAGCCCGCTGGGTCGCGCTGCAAGTCATCGGCATGCGAGAACTGCACCGCGTTCTGGTTCATCCAGAGCCCATCGGCGTCGCGGTAGGTCGGAATACCCGACGCCTTGGACAGCCCCGCACCCGAGAAGACGACGATGCGGTTTGCCTCGCGCAGCAGCTCGATGGCGGTCTGCAAGGGCTGCTGGCTTTCTGTCATCGAATCGGCGGGAACAGGGTTTTCGGGCGGCGCCAGGGATTCTTGCACTAAGGGCAATCCGGGATAAGTCAGCTTCTGGTCAGATCTTAAGATCACCACCATTTCGTTTTCGATCTGGAGTGACCATGAAGAAATTGCTCGCTTTCACGGCGCTTGCCGCGGCTGTCGCGTGCGTCCACGCACAGGATTTCCCTGCCGGCAAGCCCATCAGCATCGTGGTGCCGTTCGCCGCGGGCGGCCCGACCGACCGAGTCGCGCGAGACCTTGCCGAAGCCCTGCGCAAGCCGCTCGGAGGCGTGAGCATCGTGATCGACAACGTGCCCGGTGCCGGCAGTTCGATCGGTGCGGCCAAGGTGGCGCGGGCGGCGCCGGACGGCTATACGCTGCTGCTCAACCACATCGCCATGTCCACCATCCCCACGCTGGTGCGCAACGTGCCCTTCAAGGTCGACACGGACTTCGAGTACCTCGGCATCGTCAACGACGTTCCGATGACGCTGATCTCCAAGCCAAGCTTGCCGGCCAGCAACTACAAGGAACTCACCGCCTGGATTGGGGCCAACAAGGGCAAGATCAACCTCGGCAATGCGGGCGTCGGCTCGGCCTCGCACCTGTGCGGCCTGCTCTACCAGACCGCGATGAAGACCGAAATGACGCCGGTCCCTTACAAGGGCACGGCGCCCGCCATCACTGACTTGATCGGCGGGCAGATCGACTTGCTGTGCGATCAGACGACAAACACCTCTCCGCACATCGAAGGCAAGAAAGTAAAGGCCTTTGCCGTGACCACGGACAAGCGCTTGACCACGCCCTTGCTCAAGGACCTGCCGACGCTGCAAGAGGCCGGCCTGAAGGACTTCCAGGTCACGATCTGGCATGGCCTCTATGCGCCCAAGGGCACGCCGGCTGCCGTCACCAAGAAGCTGAACGATGCGTTGAAGGTCGCCCTGAAGGACCCTGAATTCGTCAAGAAGCAGGAAGGACTCGGCGCGGTCGTGGCCAATGACGGCCGCATCGAACCCGAGGGTCACAAGAAGTTCGTGATGGCCGAGATCGCGAAGTGGAGCCCGATCATCAAGGCGGCGGGCGTTTATGCAGACTAGAAGATAGGGCTCGCCTCCAGGCTCGCGCACTTCGTGTCGCTCTCCACCCCCTGCCGGGGGCAACACCAGCGGCCCGGCAAAGCCGGTTCCGCGGTGTTTCGCGAATTCCCTGCCGAACGGGGGCGCTCGATGGTCATGTCGAATTGGGTTGACCTCTTGGCGACCGTGGGTCCGCGGCGGGGTGGGGGTCGATTTGGCCTCGCGTGGGCAAGCCTAGAGCGGCCGCGGCGATGGCGGCCTGGGTTCGGCTGGTGACGTTGAGGGCTCGGAAGACGGCTGTGATGTGCGCCTTCACGGTGCGCTCTGCCAACCCAAGGTCGCGGCAAATGATCTTGTTGGGGGCGCCGTTGGCGATGTGCTGCAGCACGGCGAGTTGACGGCCGGTAAGGCCCAATGTTTCGAGTGACAACTTGGCTGTGCGCACCCGAGTTGCCGGCGGGTTGCGGCGATCGGTGGACGACAGCAACTCTGGCGGGAGGTATTTGCCGCCGTCGAGCACGAGGCGCACAGCGTCGAGGGTGACTTCGTTGCTGGAGGACTTCGGGACGAACCCCGCCGCGCCAGCTGCGAAGGCGCCAAGCACCGTCTGCTGATCATCGGTTGCAGACAGCACGACCACCGGCACAGCGGGAAATCGCGCGCGCCATGTCTTCAGCGCCGCAATTCCGGAGAGCCCCGGCAGATTCAGATCGAGCAGCACAAGATCAGGCTCGACACCTTGCGACGCCATGTCGAGGCCGCGCCCGCAGTCGCTCGCCACAGCAATGTCGACTTGCGCATGGAGGCGCCGCAGCACATTGCTCATCGCTTCCTGAATGAGCGGATGGTCATCGACGACAAGCACTCTCATGCCGGCCCTTTGGGGTAGGCCCGAAAGGGCCGGATGCCCTGCAGTGAAAAGCCCGGATCGTCATTCGGCATGTCGCTCCTTTGGCGCGATTGTCTGGCGCGGGACTCCATGGAGATTGGGCAGGCGCCGGCCCTTTGGTCCGATTCATTTGCCAGCCGCGTCTGCCCAGAATGGGGCCACGCAACGGTGCAATCCCGGGCCGTGCGGACCACCCAATCACCCTACTGGAGCCTGAACATGACAAATCGATCGAATCATGCATGGACCGCGGCCGCATTGGCAATATGTGCAATGGCGTGGTCCGCGCCAGGCTCGGCGCACGACGCGAACGGACCGCAGCAGTGCAGCCTGCATACGCTGAGCGGCTCGTACGTCCTTGCGGCGAGCGGCTTCACCATTCCGCCGGGCACCACCACGGCCCTTCCGAAGGCGATCATCGAGCAACTTCGCTTTGATGGCGAAGGCGCCGTTACGTCGCCGAACGCCACGGTGAGCATGAATGGCACCTTGAGAGTGACCACTGGCAGTGTCGGGACCTACAGCCTGCTCGCGGACTGTACCGGGACGCTCAATTTCTCCGACGGTTTGAGCCACACAATCTACATGGGGCCGGACGGCGACGAAGGATGGTTCATTCAGAACACAGCGCCCAACAACTCAGCCAATATCTTCCAGGGCACGCTGGCCCGAGTCTCGCCGTCCAGGAGTCGGCGCGATGGTCATTGAGGCCGCCATGAATGCGATGCGCTTTCAGGCAAGAGGCGCGATCCGGCTTGCGGTCGTCGCCTCAACATTGCTTGTCCACGCTTGCGGTGGTGGTGGCGGCGGCTACATGCCGACTGCATTGACTGACAGTGCATCAACCGGCACGAACACGCCAGCTGTCTGCCCGGACCGTTCAGCGCCCTGTCAGGGCGCACGGTGACACCAGCTCGGAAGCCGGGTACGCTGCGCTCCCGCGAACGCGCAGCCTGCGATATCGCGATGCTGTCATCCGAGGGCAAGGCTCATGCAGCTTTTCGCGCGCCGGACACTGTTGTGGAAGTACGCCGCGTATTTCGCCGGGCTGGTGAGCGTCCTGCTCGCCGCGAGCGGCGCAATCAGCGGCTACTTCGCGTATCGGGGGTCAGTTGCCGCGCTGGCGGAAGTCCAAGGCGCCACGGCGCACTATGCCGCCAAGGAAATCGCGAACTTCATCCGCGGTGTGCAGGACGCGATGCACATCAGCGTGGGCAAATTCGGCACTTCGGCAAACATCGACACCGGCGACCTGCAACTCGAACTGGTGGCCCTGTTTCGACATCACCCGGAGATCAGCGAGCTGCGTTGGATCACGGCGGCGGGAAAAGAGCAACTCTTTCTCTCCCGCTTCGGCTTCAATGTGCCGGACAGCGGCCGCGACTGGTCCGCCGATCCAAGCTTCGAGAAGGAACATCAATCGACGGACTACGTCGGGCGGGTCCATTTCCTTCAGGGAACCGAGCCGTACGTGGTCGTTGCCGTGACGCGTGAGGCGATGGGCAGCGTGCTCGAAGCAGAGGTCAATCTCAAGTACGTGTGGGATGTGATTGCGCAGGCGCACCTGAAGTCCGGTGGCGTTGCCTACGTGGTGGATCGCGAAGGGCAACTCATCTCCCATCCCGACATTTCACTGGTTCTGTCCAAGTCGAACCTGTCTGCCCTCGCCCACGTGCGCCGAGTACTCGACGGCGGAACACAAACCAGCGCCTTCATCGGCGAAGCTTTCGACGTCCATGGCACGCCGGTGGTTTCGATCGCCGCGCCGGTGCCCGAAATGGGGTGGACTGTGTTTGCCGAACAGTCGCTCGCGGAGGCTTTCCGCCCTGTCTACGCGTCCGTCGGCCGATCGGTCGCGCTGGTCTTGCTGGGCATCGTCGCTGCCATTGCCACCATCGTGCTGCTCGCTCGGCGCATGGTGCGGCCCATCCGCGAGATCGAGACGCGCGCCAGACAACTGGGTAGTGGTCAACTCGATCAGCGAATTGCGCTGCGCACCGGTGACGAGCTCGATGGCCTTGCCACCCAGTTCAACCGCATGGCCGAGCGCTTGCAGGAAACGCACTCGAACCAGGAAACACGAATCGCCGAGCGGACTCATGACCTGGCGGTGGCGAACGAGGCAAAGACTCGTTTCCTTGCCGCGGCCAGTCACGACCTGCGCCAGCCAATCCACGCCCTGTCGTTGTTCGTCGGCGAGTTGCGCACGGTCGCATTGCCGCCAGAGGCGAGCGTGCTCGTAGAGCGGATCGAACAGTCGGCCGGCGCGCTCGCGGATTTGCTCGATGGCTTGCTGGATCTTTCCAAGCTCGATGTTGGCGCCATTCACGCGGATCCCCAGCCGCTGGCGCTGCAACCGCTCCTGTCGCGCCTTGCCTCCCAATTCGCGCTAGCTGCGCAAGCGAAAGGGCTGGCGTTGACGCAGGTGCGAACTTCGGCGTGGGTTCGCTCCGATCCATTGCTGCTGGAGCGAATTCTGCTCAACCTGATCGCCAATGCCGTGCGCTACACGCGTAAGGGCCGGATCGTGATCGGCTGCCGCCGGCGCAACGGCGAAGTCGCGGTAGTGGTGGCAGACACTGGTGTCGGCATTGAGGCAGAGCACCTGCCTCGCGTTTTCCAGGAGTTCTATCGGGCGGGCGCGACAGATCGCGGCACCGGCGAAGGCATGACCGGCGGTCTCGGACTTGGCCTTGCCATCGTCAAGCGGCTTGCGCTGCTGCTTGGGCATCGCATAGAGATCGAATCCCTGCCGGGCAAGGGAACGCTCGTGCGCGTATGGATGCCGTGTGTCAACGCACCGGCGAACGCCGAGGCTGAGACCGATGACAAGGCACCGCGCGCGTCGATCGTTGACAGTCTGCGCGGCAAGTGCGTTTTGGTCATCGACGATGAAGAGCCCGTTCGCGAAGCTATGCGCGGCCTGCTCACACGATGGCACTGCGACGTCATGGCCGCCGCCAATGGCGACGTCGCCTTGGCGCACGCGAGGCTGCGTCGGCCCGACATCGTCCTGTGCGACCTGGATTTGCAGCAAGGCGAAACCGGTGTGCAAATCGTGGAAAAGCTTCAAATCGAGCTGGGCCCCCGCCTGGCGTGCGCATTCGTCACCGGTGAAGCTTCACCGGCACTCATGGCAGCAGCGCGCGCAACGGGATGCCCGGTCATGCTCAAGCCGGCGCCGGCGGGCAAGCTGCGGGCACTGCTGGAGCATCTCGCCCAGTCTGACAGCGGAGCCCCTGTCATCGAATCAATCTGTCAGCTTGCAGCAGCAGCGTCTGCGAGATTTTGAGTCCGAGGCTGAGGGCGGTTGTCTGGTTGATTGCCAGATACAGCTTGCGCGGCCGCTCGATCGGCATGTCTGCAGGGTTGGCCCCATGAAGAATCCTGTCCACGTATCCTGCAGCGCGGGAGGAAAGATCGACGATGTCGGGACCGTACGATGCAAGCCCGCCGATCTCCACGAAATTGGAGAAGCTGTAGACGGCGGGCAATCGATAGCGCGCCGAGAGCGACACGAGTTGCTGTCGCTGCTGCGTGAATTCAGGGCCGGAAAGAACAACCAATGAGCGGGTATCGGCATCGACGATGCGAGCGAACGCCGGTGGGTAGTCCGCGGCCTCGGTCACTTCGACCACCTGCAAGCGAATGCCACGGGCTTGCGCCGGAACACGCAGTGCATCGATCTGCGCCGTATGGTCCACCCCTCGCGGCGACCTCATCACGGCGACGGATTTCAGCCCCGGAACAAGCGCCAGAAGCAACTCCAGCTTCTTCGCAACGATGTCGGCCGCAATGGCTGTCAGCCCTGTCGTGTTGCCGCCAGGATGCGAGAGCGACGCTGCAATGCCGGTCTTGACCGGATCGTCGCCGCTGAAAGCCATGACGATCGGAATGTTTCGCGTGGCGACACGGGCGGCATGAATCGCCGCGGGCGACGAAGCAACGATGACGTCGACGTGCTGATCGACCATGTCGGCGGCCATCGCGTCCAGCCGCTCCGGCTTGCCGTCGGCGAACCTCGCTTCAACAAGCAGGTCTTGGCCCACGGTATAGCCAAGCTCCTTCAGCCCCCGCAAAAAGGCTGGATAGGCGACATCCTGCGGATCCGTCGGGTGCAAGTAGCCGATTCGAAAAGCGCGGGGCTTCGGCTGCGCATCCACGTCCGGCAGCGCGGCACACCCACAAAGCACAGCGACGAGGGTGCGGCGCCTTTCCATTCATGCGCGCCTCTGGCGCCCTACTTCGGCCGTATCGCGTCCGCAGTCCCCTGGATGAACGCCTTGATCTTCTCGACGTCCTCGGTCGTCAGCTTGCCGGTGAAGTCGGGCATGCCGCGTGTCGTCGCCGGTCCGTTGAACACGAACTTGTCGAGGTTCTCGATGAAGGCCGAGTTCATGTAGCCCAGGTTCGGGATGTTGCCGCCCCGATCCACGCCAGGCACGCCGTGGCAGAAGACGCAGTTGCTCACGTAGAGCATGGTGCCCGCTTCGACTTTGGCAGGGTCGTACTTGACGCCCTGCAGCAGCGCGTCCATGCGGTATTGCACGAACGCGGGCTTGGGCGCGGTGCCGCCGATGGCGAAGGTGTAGACGGTGCCCGGGCCCTGCCGCTCGGTCGCGCGGGCGGCCAGGCCATAAACGCCGCCCCATCCGACGGCCACCGACACGTACTGCTTGCCGTCGGCCATGTAGGTGTTCGGCGCCGCCACCACGCCGGTGCCGGTGGGTGTTTCCCAGAGCTTGTCGCCGGTCTTGGCGTTGTAGGCGACCAGGCGCCCGTCGGCCGTTCCCTGGAACACGAGGTTGCCTGCGGTCGTGAGCGTGCCGCCGTTCCATGGCGAGACGTAGTCGACGCTCCACGCCGCCTTTTGCGCGATCGGGTCCCAGGCGACGAGCCTGCCCATGGGCTTGCTGACGGGCGGCTGGACGTTCGCGAACTTGGCGGTGTTCCAGCCCAGCGCGGCATGCGGGCGCCCGGGCACGTTCTCGTTGAACTTCCAGTCCTTGTCGTCCATGAGGTTGATCGGCACGTGCTGGGCGGGCAGATAGGCGTATCCGGTCTGCGGATTGAAGGACATCGGATGCCAGTTGTGCGCTCCGAAGGGCCCTGGAATGGTGTCGTTGGGTTTGGTGCCCTCGCGCGCCGAGGCGATTTCGATCGGCCGGCCGTTCTTGTCATAGCCGCTCGCCCAGTTCACGTCGACGAAGTTCTTGGCGGAAATGAACTTGCCGTTGGTTCGATCCACCACAAAAAAGAAGCCGTTCTTCGGCGCATGCAGGATCACCTTGCGCGGCTTGCCGTCCAGCTTGATGTCGGCCAGGATCATCGACTGCGTCGAGGTGTAGTCCCAGTTGTCGCCGGGCGTCTCCTGGTAGTGCCACACGTACTTGCCGGTGTCTGGATTGAGCGCGACGATCGACGCGAGATAGAGGTTGTCGCCGCCCTTGGGACTGCGCTGGCTGCGTGCCCATGGCGAACCGTTGCCCGTGCCGATGTACAACAGGTTGAGTTCGGGATCGAAAGCGACCGAATCCCATGGCGTTCCCCCGCCGCCCGACTCCCAGTACTTGTTGCTCGGGTCCCACGTCTTAGCGGCCTTGGCCATTGACGCGTCCTCGTAGGGCTTCGACGGATCGCCGGGCACCGCGAACCAGCGCCATCTCTGCTGGCCCGACGCGGCGTCATAGGCCGTGATGTAGCCGCGCACGCCATACTCCGCGCCGCCATTGCCGATCAGCACCTTGCCCTTGACCACGCGCGGCGCGCCGGTGATCGTGTAGGACTTCGAGTGGTCGATGACGGTGTCTTTTTCCCAGACGACTTTTCCGGTCGATGCATCCAGAGCGATCAAGCGCCCGTCGTATGCGCCCACGTACACCTTGCCCTGGTAGATGGCGACCCCGCGGTTGACCACGTCGCAGCAGCCTCTGTAGCCCTTGGACCGATCGACGCCCGGGTCGTAGGTCCAGATCTGCTTGCCTGTTCGCGCATCGATCGCATGCACGACGCTCCACGAAGCGGTGACATACATGATGCCGTCGACCACAAGCGGCGTCGCCTCGACGCCGCGCGTGGATTGAAGATCGTACGACCACACGAGCCCGAGATCCTTCACGTTGGCGGCATCGACCTGGTCAAGCTTGCTGAAGCGCGTCTCGGCATAGTCCAGCCCGTAGCTGGGCCAGTCGGGCGTCTTCGCAGCGTTGGCTCGGATGAATGCGCCGTCAACGCGTTGCGTCGCCGACTTGATGAATTCGGGAGAACCTTTCGCGGGCTCGGCGCCCGCAACCACGGCAGCCATGCAAAGCAACGCGCCCAACGCCAGCCTGGCGTGTGTCTTGGTCATCGTGTGTCTCCTTCGTTGTGGGACGAAGGATCGTCTTCTTGGCAGCTTTGTACATCCTCGGGATTTCCCTAGACCCCCAATACCCGAGTACCGAGTAGCCGCTCCGCGTGAAGTCGTCAGCCCGCCGCCGCGCGTTCGCGCCGGGCTTCGGTGTTCGGATGCAGCGGCCGCAGGTGTTCGTGCAGTGCGAGCGCTGCGGCGCCGATGGCCGGCGTCCATTCGCCATAGCGCACTCCGCGCACGACCGGCGGAGGGATGCCGGCGCTTTCGGCGTAGCGCTTCACGGTGTCGATCGCGCCGCGCAGGAAGTCCGGATGCGCCTGGCACGACTTGCCACCGACAACGATCGCACGCGGCTCGAAGGTGACCCACAGGTTCTGGAGCAGCACACCGAGGAAACCCGCCGCACGTTCGCGATCGGCAGCACTGCGCTCCAGCACGCGCGAACCGAGGAAGACTTCGGCACAGCCCCTCCGGCCGCACGAACAGCGCGGTCCATCGATCTGCAGCACCGTATGCCCGATCTCACCGGCCATGCCTTGTGCGCCGATGAACAGCCGGTCGTTCAACACGATGCCGGCACCCACGCCGACGTCGCAGCTCACATAGACCAGGGGATCTTCGCCCTCGCCTGGCGAAAACTCATATTCACCGAGCACCGCTGCGTCCGCATCGTTCTGCAGTTGCACGGCGATCCCGGAGACGCCTTCGATGGCGAGAGCGCCGGTGAGTCCCGGCAACAGGTCCACGTTGCGCCAACCCAGATTGGGCGCAAAGCGCACCACGCCCGTCGGGTCGTGCACAGCACCCGGAACACCCACGCCGATGCCCGAAGGCCTCAGGCCCGATGCCAGCAGATGCCGGTGCGCAGCGGCAACCATGCGCGCCACCTGCGCACAGACTGCCGGCGGTGAGTGGTCGTCGAGCGACTGCGCATCGGCATGGAGAACGTCGCCCTGCAACGAGACGCACACCACGCGCACGATTTCGACGGCGATCTCGACGCCGATCAACGCTCGCACGCCGACGTTGATGCGCAGCGGTGTCGACGGGCGCCCGAGGCCATCGACAACGGGCGCGCCAGCCTCTTCGAGCCAGCCATCGTCGAGCAGTTCGCGCACCAGCAGGCTCACGGTCGACTTGGTGAGGCCACTCTCTGCCGCCAGCCTGGCGCGCGACAGACCCGGCTGCGCCCGCACCAGGCGCAGCAGCACGCTGCGATTGATGCGTTTGACCAGTTGCTGATCGCCGATCATGAACTCACCCCCAAGGTTCGCCCACTCGTGTGGCAAATCACCGGTGCGCCTGCTCCTTTCCTTCGGGGCGCTTGCCCGCGATGATCATCCCGAGCACTTCGTCCTCGGTCACGTCGGCCGTGCGGTAGGTGCCCACCAGCCGGCCGTTCTTCATCACGGCGACCCGGTCGCTGAGCCCGAACACGTCGGGCATGTCGTGCGTGATGAGAAAGATCCCCACGCCGTCAGCCTTGAGTTGCTTCACCAGCGCGCCGACCATGGCCGTTTCCTCCGGCCCGAGGGCCGCGCAGGGCTCGTCCATGATCAGGATGCGAGCGTTGAAATACAGCGCCCGGGATATCGCCACCACCTGCCGTTGACCGCCCGAAAGGCGCCGCACCGGCACGCGGATGTTGGTGAAGTTCTTGTTCAGGCGCTGGAAGACCTTGCGCGCCTGCCCTTCCATGAAGTGATCGTCGAGCGTGCGCCATGGCGTGAGCTTCTCGCGGCCAAGGAAGAGATTGGCGACCGAATCGAGGTTGTCCGCCAGCGCGAGCGTCTGGTAGATGGACTCGATGCCCTGTGCCTGCGCTTCGGAAGGCGTGCGGATGGTGACCTTCTCGCCTGCGATCAGTGTGTCGCCCGAATCGATTGGGTAGGCGCCCGCCAGCATCTTCATGAGCGTCGACTTGCCTGCGCCGTTGTGGCCAAGCAGCGCGACGACTTCGCCGGGATGCAGGTTGACGCTCACGCCGTCGACGGCCTTCACGCCGCCAAAGGCCTTGTGGATGTCGCGCAGTTCGACCAAGGGTGGGTTCGTGGTCATCAGCTCTCTCCGAAGCGTTTGCGGTAGAGCACGTCGAATACGACAGCGACGATCAGCACCTGACCGATGATCACCATGCGCTTGCCGATGGGCACATCCAGCAGCAGCATGCCGCTGTCCAGCGATTGCATGATCAGTGCGCCAAGAACCGATCCGAAGATCGAGCCGCTGCCGCCTGCCAGCGCAGTGCCGCCGATGACTGCCGCGGCGATGACGTAGAGCTCCATGCCTGTGCCGAGCGAATTCGTGCCGGCGTTGAGGCGCGCGATGGAAACGATCGCCGCAATGGTGACCAGCACCGCAAGCAGCGCGAAGAGCATCAGCGTCACACGCTTGACCGGAATGCCCACCAACGCCGCCGCATCCGGGTTGCCGCCCATGGCGAACACATAGCGGCCGAAGCGCGTTCGATGCACGATGAATGACAGCACCACCGCGACCGCAGCCCAGATCAGCACCGGAATGGGCATGCCTTGCGGCTCCGTCTTCGACGAGATCTGGTAGCTGTTCATCGTGGCCGAAAAGGCGAAGACGACGGCGACGGGCACGGCGGTCAGCAGCAGGTCCATCCAGAGCGGTTCCACCGGCATCTCGTGACGCTGCCGCGCACGACGCTTTTGCCACATGCGTGCAAAAAAGATGACGCCGACGACCACGGCCAGCACCCACGTTGCCGTCGTGCCGATGCCGCCGTCGTAGCCGCCGCCCAACCGCTGGAAGAACTCGTCGTTGACCGGCTGCGTCTTGCCGTCCGCGACCAGGAACGCCGCGCCGCGGAATGACATGAGTCCGCCAAGCGTCACTACGAAAGAAGGCACGCCCAGCACCGCAGTGAGTCCGCCCTGGTACAGCGACACCAGCAACGCGACGGCAAGTCCCGCAAGACTCGCCGCCGGCCAGGACCAACCGGCCGTGTATTGCAGGTAAGCCACCAGCACGCCGACGAAGCCCATCACGGAGCCCACCGACAGATCGATGTGGCGCGCCACGATGATCAGCACCATCACGGTGGACACGATGCCCACCACTGCCGTCTGCTGCGCAATGTTGTAGAGATTCTCGGGCGAGAGAAACACCCCGCCCGAGAGCATGTTGAACACGATCGCCATGACCACCAGCAGCAAGCACATCAGCAGCAGCCGGAGGTCGACGCCCGTGCGGCGCCAGAACCCGGGAGAACTCATCGCGTTACTTGCATGCGGCAGGAGCCTTGTCGGCGGGGACGCCCTTGCAGAGCTCGTCCTTCTTGATCCAGCCCTCCTTCACGACGACATCCAGGTTGTCACGCGTGATGGGCACCGGGGTCAGAAAGCGCGAGGAAATCGCGACCTTCTTCTCGCCGCCGCTCCAGTTGGACGCCTTTTCCGCGGGCTTGCCCTGCGCCAGCGCAACCGCGGCGGAGGCGGCTTCGCGGCCGAGCTCGCGCGAATCCTTCCAGACCGTGACGGTCTGCGTGCCGAGTGCAATGCGGTTGAGCGCTGCGAAATCCGCGTCCTGCCCCGACACAGGAATACCGCGGATGCCCTTGGCCGAGAGCGCGGCCACGGCACCACCCGCGGTGCCGTCGTTCGATGCCACCACCGCATCGACCTTGTTGCCGACCTTGGTCAGGATCTGCTCCATGTTCTTCTGGGCGACCTCGGGCTTCCAGCCGTCGGTGTATTCGTCGCCGACGATCTTGATGTCGCCTTTCTTGACGGCATCGCCGATGACCTCTTGCTGACCCGCACGCAGGAAGTTGGCGTTCGGGTCGGTCGGCGATCCCTTGATCATCACGTAGTTGCCTTTCGGCTGCACCTTGTAGACCGCGCGCGCCTGCATGCGGCCGACCTCGGTGTTGTCGAAGGTGATGTAGAAGACGCCCGGCGTTTCGATCAGGCGGTCATAGGCGACGACGGGCACTTTCTGCTTCAGCGCCTTGTTGACCGCCGGAAGGATGGCGTCCTTGTCCATGGCCAGCACGATCAACGCCTTCGCGCCTTTGGACATCAGACCTTCGATGTCGCCGAGCTGCTTTTCCGGAGAGCCGCCAGCATCGGCACTGACGTACTTCGCGCCCAGCTTTTCCAGTTGCGCCTTGATGGCCGCCTCGTCCGTCTTCCAACGCTCTTCCTGAAAGTTGGACCAGCTGACACCCACCACGGTCTGGGCGCAAGCGCCGATGGCAGTCAGGCCGAAGGCCAGGGTGGTCAAGGTACGGGCGAGCTTCATGGGCATGTCTCCAGGCTTTGGTGGTTCGTTGGCTTCGAGTTAGTTCGAGTGCCGAACTAACTATCGCAGCCGTGGAGCCGCGCAGCCATCGGGACTATCCCTGCGGGTAAATGCGCTATATCTCTAATCGTCACGTTCGATACGATTTCCGGCGAAACGCACGCGGTTCGTGCGCTGGGGAACACATGGAGACCGGGAATGGGGGCGCCTCGCGCACAGCGCTCTATCGAACGATGGTGCGCATTCGCGCATTCGAGAACGCGGCCGAGGCTGCGAGCCAGGGCGGCGTCAGCGCCTATGGTCAGGAAGCGGCCGGCGCGGCGAAGGTGCGCGGGCCGCTGCATCTCTCGACCGGGCAAGAAGCCGTCCCCGCAGGCGTCTGCGCGCATCTCACTGCTGCCGACTATCTGACTTCCACGCATCGCGGCCATGGCCATACGCTGGCCAAAGGCGCGGACCTCGGCCGCATGATGGCCGAGCTTTTCGGCAAGGCGACAGGCTTCAATGGCGGCAGGGGCGGCTCCATGCACATTGCCGACTTCTCGGTCGGCATGCTGGGCGCGAACGGCGTCGTGGCGGCGGGCCTGCCGATTGCTGTGGGCGCAGCGCACGCGCAGAAGCTGCTGAAGAAGAACGCGATCACCGTCTGCTTCTTCGGCGACGGTGCGATCAATCGCGGTCCCTTTCTCGAAGCGCTCAACTGGGCGCGGGTCTACGAGCTGCCGGTGCTGTTCGTCTGCGAAGACAACCGATGGAGCGCCACCACCGCGAGCGGGCCGATGACGGCCGGGGACGGCGCCTCGGCGCGGGCAGAGGCCATGGACATCGCGGCGACGCAGGTCGATGGCAACGACGTGTTTGCCGTCGACGCTGCGGCTGGAAGCTTGATCGCGGAAATTCGAAGCGGAAGCGGCCCTCGGCTTTTGCATGCGCTGACCTATCGGGTCAAAGGCCATGTATCGGTCGATCCTGCCGCCTACCGCGATCCAGCCGAGTTGGCTGCCGCGCTGGAGACCGATCCGATCGCACATGCACGGGGCCGACTGATTGGCGAGGGCATCGAGCATGCCGCGCTCGACACGATCGAGAACGAAGCGCACGCCGAGGTCGAGGCCGCCCTTGCCGCAGCCGACGCCGCGCCCTGGCCCAAGGCCGACGCTGCATTCACGGACGTGCAGACCACCGGAGCGGGCCAATGGATATGAGCAACGACATTGCCCGAGACCGCTTGCCCGCATCGACGGCGATTCAAGACCTCAGCTACGCCGAGGCCGCCGTGCTCGCAGTGCGCCGCGAAATGGAGGCAGACCCTCGCGTCGTCGTGCTCGGCGAAGACGTCGGACGCGGCGGCATCTTCGGCCAGTACAAGGGCTTGCAGCATGACTTTGGCCGCGAGCGCGTGATCGACACCCCGATCTCCGAAGCGGCCATCATGGGTGCCGGGGTCGGCATGGCGCTCGCGGGTCTGCGTCCGGTGGTCGAAATGCGCGTGGTCGACTTCGCGCTCTGCGGCATGGACGAGTTGGTGAACCAGGCCGCCAAGAACCGCTTCATGTTCGGCGGCCAGGGCCGCGTGCCGCTGGTGGCGCGGATGCCGGGCGGCATCTGGGACGCATCGGCGGCACAGCATTCGCAATCGCTGGAGGCCTGGTTTGCGCACTTGCCCGGCGTGGTGGTGGTGACTCCGTCGACACCCCAGGACAACTATGCGCTCCTGCGCGCGGCATTGCAGTGCGGCGACCCAGTGGTCTACATCGAACACAAGACCTTGTGGGGCACACGTGGGCCTGTGGACGAGGCGCAAGAAGTGCCACTTGGCAAGGCTGCGCACGTGCGCCAGGGGAATGCATTGACGCTGGTCAGCTGGAGTCGCCAGATGCAAGCCTGTATCGCCGCCTGTGACCGGCTCGCAGCCGACGGCATCGAAGTCGACCTGATCGATCTGCGCACGCTCTGGCCCTGGGACCGCGAAACGGTGCTCGCATCGTGCGGACGCACCGGTCGCCTGCTGGTGGTCCACGAAGCTGTGCAGGCGGCGGGATTTGGCGCGGAGATCGCCGCGACGGCGGCCGAAGCGACGGGTTGCCGCGTCGCGCGGATGGGTGCGCCGCGTATTCCTGTGGGCTACGCACCGGTGCTGGAGGCGCAATCGCGAGTGAGCGTCGACCAGATCGTGAACGCGGCCAGGAAGTTGCAGCGATGAACGCCGCGGTGGACACCAGCATGCCAGCGCCGCAGATCGCTGCCACCGGAGACTCGGTCTTCTTCAAGCTGGTCCGCGTGGTGAACCTGACGGCGAGGCCCTTTCAGCAGCGCGTCGGCCGGCAACATCAACTCACGCTGAACGAATGGCGCACGATGGCGGTGCTGGGCGCACGGCCCGGCCTCACGGCGACGCAGGTCGCCGACTTGACGGGGCTCGACAAGATGGCGGTCAGCCGAGCCCTGGCCGGGCTGCAGCGCAACAAGCGCCTTCACCGCCATGAAGATCCGACCGACCTGCGGCGCAGCCGGCTCCATCTGAGCAGTATCGGCAAGGCGCTGTATGCCGAGGTACTCGTCCAGGCACACGAACGCGAGGCCGAACTGTTCGCAGGGCTCGCCGCCGATGAGTTGCAGCAACTCGACGCTACGCTCGACAGGTTGATCGCCTCTGTCGCCGGAAGCTGCAGCGCCGGACGCACGGGGTTTCCAGTCGCGACGGTGGGCGCTCTTCACGTGTAAAACCAGAATCGAATCAAAGGAACACTCGAATGGCCCTCTTTTCACTTCCGCGCCGCGGCGCCCTGACGGTGCTTGCAAGCGCCGCGCTCATGGTTGTCGCCGGCCCCGCTGCCGCCGACAACACCTGGCCCACCAAGCCCGTGCGCATCGTCGTGCCGTTCGCGCCTGGCGGCACCACCGATATCCTTGCGCGCGCGGTCGCACCCGAGCTTTCAAAGGCTTTCGGCCAGCAGTTCATCGTCGACAACCGTGCGGGCGCGGGCGGCAACGTCGGCGCCGAAATCGTCGCGAAATCGGCAAATGACGGCTACACGCTGCTGATGGGCACCGTCGGCACCCACGGCATCAACCGTGCGCTGTACCCGAAGATGCCCTTCGACCCGATCAAGGACTTCGCACCGATCACGCTCGTCGCAGCAGTGCCGAACGTCATGGAAATGAACGTCGACAAGGCCAAGGCGCTGAACATCAACAACGTGGCCGACTTCGTCAAATATGCCAAGGCCAACCCGGGCAAGCTCAACATGGCGTCGAGCGGCAGCGGCACATCGATCCATCTGGCTGGCGAGCTTTTCAAGAGCATGACGGGCAGCTACATGATCCACATTCCCTATCGTGGATCGGGCCCCGCGCTGATGGACCTCGTGGGCGGCAATGCCGATGTGATGTTCGACAACCTGCCCTCGTCGATGCAGCAGATCAAGGGCGGCAAGCTCAAGGCGCTTGCAGTGACGAGCTCGCAGCGTTCTCCAGCATTGCCCGATGTGCCCACCATCGAGGAAGTCGGCGGCCCTGCGCTCAAAGGCTACGAAGCCAGTTCATGGTTCGGCCTGCTGGCGCCCGCTGGCACCTCTCCGGACATCATCAACCGCATCCAGCAGGAAGTCGCCAAGGCTTTGGCCACCCCCGCCCTCAAGGAAAAGATGGTCGCCCAAGGCGCCATCCCCAGCGGCAACACCCCCGCCGAATTCGCCAAGCTCATCCAGAGCGAACACGTCAAGTGGGCCGCGGTCGTCAAAACCTCCGGCGCAAAAGTCGACTAGAAAATCCGCCGAGGCCAGGCCTCTTCCAGAAACACCGCGGAACCGGCTTCGCCGGGCCGCCGGTGTTGCCCCCGGTCAGGGGGGTGGAGAGCGACACGAAGTGCGCGAGCCTGGGGGCGAGCTCAAACAGACCAGGTCACATCCTTGCCATCGGCAAGGGACTCTTTGAGCATGTGCAGCAACGGCTGCCCACGCTGGCGCAGCCCGACGTGCTGCTTCTCGGCATCTTCATCGTGCCCTTCGACGGCATAGTCGTCGGCGTTATGGGCGTTTCGTCCTTCGCGCGCCATGGCCGCTTCCAGGGCCGAAATGGCGGCAGGCATCTGCTCAATGGTCACCACACCCTGCGGCGCTGGCGCCTTCCCGATGATGTCGAACAGCTGTCGGGCATGGACTTCGAGCATCACGAAAGGGGGCGTAGCGCGAGAGTTGAAACGATAGAGCATGGATCCTCACTTGTAGATGTAATCGCGGACAAAAGGGTACTCCGATTGTGCGCCGCGGAGCGCTCTGGCCTCCACGTTCCCGTCCCGCTTGGTGGACAGCATCTGGTGCAACGCGATCCAGCCCTGCTCGAAGCTCATGGCCGATCCCGCAAGGTAGAGCCGATAGGCGCGCAGGATGCGTTCGGCGTTTTCTCCTTGCCGTCCTCCGGCGCGCTTGAGCACTTCGCGGGCCGCGTCGAGCTGGGCTTCGAGCGAATCCGACCACGCCCAGAGCGTGCGCGCATAGTGCGGGCGCAGGTTCTCGGTGTCGACCATCTCGAGCCCCGCGGCGGCAGTCTCGCGCAGCACGTGCGTCACGTGCAGGAGCTCGCCGCCCGGAAAGATGTACTTCTCGATGAAGTCCCCCATGCCGGCGCCGAGTTGCTGATAGTCGAGTTGGCCTGACGTGATGCCATGGTTCAGTACCAGCCCGCCCGGCATGAGCAGCGCGTTGATCTTCCGGAAGTACGTCGGCATGTTGGCGCTGCCGACGTGCTCGAACATGCCCACGGACGAGATCTTGTCGAAAGGCTTGCCCTCGTCGAGCTTGCGATAGTCGAGCAGCTCGACGCGCACGCGGCCCTCCAGGCCCTTCTCCTTGATCAGCCGCTGCACGTGCGCATGCTGGTTCTTGGACAGCGTGATGCCGGTGGCATCCACGCCGTAGTGCTCGGCCGCCCACATCAGAAGCCCACCCCAGCCAGAGCCGATGTCCAGAAAGCGCTCGCCCGGCTTGAGCATGAGCTTGCGGCAGATGTGATCGAGCTTGGCCTCCTGCGCCTGGGCCAGCGTCATGTCGGCGTCGCGGAAGTAGCCACACGAATACACGCGGCGCGGATCGAGCCACAACGCGTAGAAGTCGTCCGACACGTCGTAGTGGAACTGGATCTGCGCGGCGTCTTTCCCGAGTGAGTGCGCGCCGCGTGACTTGGCTCGCCTTTGCAGGCGGCTCCACCAGCTCGTGTTGGTCTCGGCGGGGTTTCCAGGCAGAAGGCCGACCGCCGCATCGATCAGGTCGCGCATCGCGCCTTCGATCTGGACGCGTCCCTCAACGTACGCCTCGCCAATGGCACCGATCTGGCGCCCCGCCAGCTTGGCGAGGGCGGACCATTCGTTGAAGGCCAGCGTGACACGTGAGCCGGGTTTGGCGACTTGCCGGCCATCCGGCAGTTGCAGCGTGACCGGAACTGACAAGGTGGAAAGCTGGGACTCGATCTTCGGTATCAGGCTTTGCATGTATCTGATTCTTGCGAGCGCGCAGAGGCTCGTCAACTGGGGTCCCCCGACGCCCCCTGGGCCAGCCCGGGTTGACACCCGATCGTTTATGTCTAAACTATTTATCCATGAATAGCTTCACCCCGAACCTTCAGCGCGTCTTGTGCATCGGCGGCGGCCCTGCCGGCCTGTACTTCGCGCTGCTGATGAAAGCCCGGCAGCCAAGCCTCGACGTCACGGTGGTCGAGCGAAACCGCCCGTTCGACACCTTCGGCTGGGGTGTCGTGCTGAGCGACCAGACGCTTGCCAACCTGGCGGCGGCCGACCCCGACACCGCATCGCTGATCGGCAGCGAGTTCCATCATTGGGACGACATCCAGGTCTTCTTCAAGGGACGACAGGTCCGGTCGGGGGGGCACGGCTTCTGCGGCATCGGCCGCAAGCGGCTCCTGAACATCCTGCAGGAACGCTGCCTGGCGCTCGGCGTCAAGCTGGTGTTCGAAACCGATGTCGCGGATGACCAAGCGCTGGCGGCGCAGTACAACGCGGATCTCGTGATCGCGAGCGACGGGCTCAACAGCCGCATCCGCCAGCGCTATGCGGAGGTGTACGAGCCCGACGTCGATCTGCGCCAATGCCGGTTTGTATGGCTCGGCACTCATCAGACCTTCGATGCCTTCACTTTTGCGTTCGAACAGACGGAGCATGGCTGGTTCCAGGCTCACGCATACCAGTTCGACGACAAGACGTCGACCTTCATCGTCGAGACGCCCGAGGCCGTCTGGCAGGCCCACGGTCTGGACAAGATGGAGCAGCCCGAAGCGATCGCGTTCTGCGAAAGGCTCTTCTCCAAATACCTGGGCGGCCACGCACTCATCAGCAATGCCACGCACCTGCGCGGCTCGGCGAACTGGATCCGCTTCCCGCGCGTGGTCTGCAAGCATTGGACGCATCGCATCGAAGTCAACGGCAAGCCCGTTCCCGTGGTGCTGATGGGCGACGCCGCCCACACCGCGCACTTCTCCATTGGCTCTGGCACCAAGCTTGCGCTGGAGGACGCCATCGATCTCGCCAATGAGTTCGCCACCGGCGGCGGCATCGACGATGTGTTGGAAGCCTACGAGTCCCGCCGCAGCGTGGAGGTGCTCAAGATCCAGAACGCAGCGCGCAACTCGACCGAGTGGTTCGAGAACGTGCCGCGCTATACGGGCATGGAGATCGAGCAATTTGCCTACTCGCTGCTCACCCGATCGCAGCGCATCAGCCACGAAAACCTGCGCGTGCGCGATACCAAATGGCTCGGCGGCTACGAGCAATGGCTATCGGGCGGCAAATCGCTGCCGCCGATGTTGATGCCGCTCACGGTCCGGGGGTTGACGCTCAAGAACCGGATCGTCGTCTCGCCGATGGCGACGTATAGCGCCGTTGATGGCGTACCGCAGGATTTCCTGCTCGTTCATCTCGGGGCTCGCGCGCTCGGCGGAGCCGCCATGGTGTTCGTGGAAATGACGAGCCCGACACCCGAAGGCCGCATCACGCCGGGTTGCACCGGGCTCTACAACGATGCGCAGTCGGCGGCATTCAAGCGCATCGTCGATTTCGTCCACACGCAGTCGAGCGCAAAAATCGGCATGCAACTGGGCCACAGCGGCCCGAAGGGTTCGACGCAAGTCGGCTGGGAAGGCACCGACGAGCCGCTGCCCGCTGGCAACTGGCCCCTGCTGGCAGCCAGCGCGCTCGCCTACGGCGAACAAAACCAGCTGCCGGCCCAGATGACGCGCGCGGACATGGATCTGTTGAGGGATCAGTTCGTCGCATCGACGAAGCGTGCGGCCGAAGCAGGCTTTGACTGGCTCGAGCTGCACTGCGCGCATGGTTATCTGCTCGCGTCTTTTCTCAGTCCATTGACCAACCTGCGCACGGATGAGTACGGCGGCGATATCGACAACCGCCTGCGCTATCCGCTCGAAGTGTTTCGCGCGATGCGCGCCGCATGGCCGGCCGACCGGCCGATGAGCGTCCGAATTTCCGCGCACGACTGGGCCCCTGGCGGAAATACCGACGCCGACGCCATCGTGATTGCACGTGCCTTCAAGGAAGCGGGCAGCGATTTCATCGATGTTTCTTCGGGCCAGACCACCCGCGCCGCGAAGCCGGTGTACGGGCGCATGTACCAGACGCCGTTTGCCGATCGAATTCGCAATGAGGTTGGCATTTCGACGATCGCCGTCGGCGCCATCACAGACGCCGACCAAGCCAACAGCATCATTGCGGCGGGACGCGCGGACTTGTGTGCGATCGCGCGCCCCCACTTGGCAGACCCAGCGTGGACATTGCACGAGACCGCCAAGCTGCAGACCCGCGACATCGAATGGCCTAAGCAATACCTGAGCGGCCGCGATCAGTTGTATCGCGAGATTGCAAAGCAGCAGCAACTCGCGGCTGCGATGGCCGCGGCGCCGCGCATACCTGAAGAGGAGCAATAGATGGATCTCGAAGCCAGAGCCCACAGCGAGCACCCCGAGGAGCTTCGCCTGTGGTTGCGTCTGTTGACTTGCACTCAACTCATCGAGAAGCAGGTGCGCAATGAACTGCGCGAGCAGTTCGCGACCACGCTGCCTCGCTTTGATCTCATGTCGCAACTGGAGCGCTCCCCCGAAGGGCTCAAGATGAACGAGCTGTCGCGCCGCATGATGGTGACGGGCGGGAACGTCACTGGCATCACCGACCAGCTCGTCACGGAAGGGCTCGTGGAGCGCGTCGACGTCGCGGGCGATCGCCGCGCCTGGCGCGTTCGACTGACGGCGCGGGGGCGCAAGCTCTTCAATGAAATGGCACAGCAACACGAGGCATGGATCTGCGATGCCTTCGCCGCACTGAACGGCAAGGAGATCGCCCAACTGCACAAGCTGCTGGGCAAGGTCAAGCAACATTCACATCATCAATTGGCGGAGGCTCTATGAAGCATTACATCGGCGCGGACAGTCCCCTGCGCGCGCAGTTCGAACCCAAGGCCGGGTATGTCGCCACGCATTTTTCGTGGTCTTTCGAGACCGGCGTCGGGACCATCACGCTCAACCGCCCGGAGCGCAAGAACCCGCTGACCTTCGACTCATACGCCGAACTGCGCGACCTGTTCCGCGCGTTGAGCTTCGCCACGGACGTGAAAGCGATCGTCGTGACGGGCGCAGGCGGCAATTTCTGCTCGGGCGGCGACGTGCACGAAATCATCGGGCCGCTCACGCGAATGCGCATGCCCGAGCTCCTGGAGTTCACGCGCATGACGGGTGATCTCGTGAAGGCGATCCGGCACTGCCCTCAACCGATCGTCGGAGCAATCGACGGGGTCTGCGCCGGGGCTGGCGCGATGATCGCGCTGGCTTGCGACCTGCGGTACGGAACGCCCGGCACGCGCACCGCCTTCCTCTTCACGCGGGTCGGCCTCGCGGGCGCTGACATGGGGGCCTGCGCACTCTTGCCTCGCGTCATCGGCCAGGGACGCGCGTCGGAACTTCTTTTTACGGGCCGGGCCATGACTGCGCAAGAAGGCCACGCATGGGGCTTCTTCAACGCGCTGCACGAAAGCGATGCTCTCGTCGGCGCCGCAACTGCCATGGCTCGCGAATTGGCCGACGGCCCGAGCTTTGCGCATGGCATGACCAAGACCATGCTGTCGCAGGAATGGTCCATGACGATCGACCAGGCCATCGAGTCAGAAGCGCAGGCACAGGCGATCTGCATGCAGACCGAAGACTTCAAGCGCGCCTACGAAGCCTTCTCGGCAAAACGCAAACCTGTGTTCGGAGGAGATTGATTCATGGCCGCTTCTGCTGTCGATCCCTCCACAGCGCACCTGGCGCTGCCGTTTTTCGAGGAGACACACCGCGCACTCGCGGGCGGGCTTCTGCCTTGGGCCGCCGCGCAGTCCGTGGACGAGCGCGACGACCGCGCAGCATGCCGCGATTGGGTTCGCCGGCTGGGCAGCGCCGGCTGGCTGCGCTTCTGCGTGCCCGCTGCGTCGGGCGGCGCGCTCGACAAGCTCGATTCACGCGCGCTCGTGTTGCTGCGCGAGACGCTGGCATTCCACTCGCCACTGGCCGACTTCGCCTTCGCGATGCAGGGCCTGGGGAGCGGGGCCATCACACTGGCGGGGTCGGCCGCACAACATGCGGACTATCTCGCACCAGTGGGACGGGGCGACAAGATCGCCGCCTTCGCGCTCAGCGAACCTGAAGCAGGGTCTGACGTCGGTGCGATGGCGATGCGCGCAGAAGAAACGGCTGATGGCTGGCGGCTGACCGGTGAAAAGACCTGGATCAGCAACGGCGGCATCGCCGACTTCTACTGCGTGTTCGCGAAGACAGATCCGACAGCTGGCGCTCGCGGAATCACTGCCTTCATCGTCGACGCAAAGACTCCCGGGCTCGACACGTCCGCGCACATCGACGTGATGGCGCCGCATCCTCTCGCGACCCTGCGCTTCGACGGCTGCGTGGTGCCGCGCAGCGCGCAACTGGGCGAACTGAATGGCGGCTTCAAGCTCGCGATGCGCACGCTCGACATCTTTCGCGCGTCGGTTGCCGGCGCTGCACTCGGAATGGCTCGCCGCGCGCTCTCCGAAGCCGTACAGCACGCACAGAAGCGAAAGATGTTCGGCCACACGCTCGCGGACTTTCAGCTCACGCAGGCGAAGCTCGGCGAGATGGCCGCCTTGATCGACGCAGGCGCACTGCTGACCTATCGAGCCGCCTGGATGCGTGACGACTGCGAACGCCGGGGCGAGCCTCCAGTGGGCGATCTGACCGCCGCGGCAGCAATGGCCAAGATGACCGCGACAGAGAACGCAAGCCGCGTGATCGACATGGCGCTACAGATGCACGGCGGCCTTGGCGTCAAGGTAGGGACGAAGGTCGAGAGCCTCTATCGCGACATCCGATCGCTGCGCATCTATGAAGGCGCGACGGAAGTGCAACAACTGATCATCGGCAAGTCCGTATTGAGGGCCAAATGACTCCAAGCGCGCAGATCGACCGCTTCGTACATGACCGGCTCCCGCCAGCGCACCTGCTACCGATCTTCAGGTATGACCTGCCCGAGCTTCAGTTGCCCGACCAGTTGAATCTGGTGGAAGAGCTGCTGGACAAGGCGGCTTCCAAGGGCATTGCCGACAATCCGATGCTGCGTTCGCCGAGCCGGACGTTGACCTATGCGGAGTCTGCTGTCGAAGTCAACCGCATCGCCCAAGTGCTGACCGAAGACCTCGGCCTTGTGCCCGGCAACCGCGTGCTGCTGCGGGGCGGAAACTCAATTGCGATGGCCTTGTCGTGGCTGGCTGTCGTCAAGGCCGGGATGATTGCCGTTGCGACGATGCCCTTGTTGCGTGCCAAGGAACTCGGAGACATCCTGGAGAAGTCTCAGCCGACAGTCGCGCTTTGCGATGGAAAGCTGCTGGACGAACTCAAAGCCGCGCAGTTGCAGCATCCTGTGCTGAAGACGATCGTCGCTTTCAACCAGCCGGACGCACCTGATTCGCTGTCGGCGCGCAGCGGCGCAAAGAGTGGCATCTTCGACGCCTGTCCGACTTCTGCGGACGACATCGCCCTTCTGGCCTTCACCTCAGGCACGACCGGCAAGCCCAAGGCGCCCGTCACCACGCATCGCGACGTGCTCGCGATGTGCGAGACCTGGCCGCGCCATGTATTGCGGGCTCGCACCGACGACATCGTCATCGGCTCTCCACCTTTGGCCTTTACCTTCGGGCTCGGCGGGCTGTTGATCTTCCCCATGTACGCGGGCGCCTCTGTGTACTTTCACGATGCGCCGTACACGCCGGAATCGATGGTCCAGGTGATCCGCACAGTCGGCGCGACCATCAGCTACACCGCCCCGACCTTCTACCGGCAAATGGCCGCGTTCGCCAAGGCTGCCGGCGTGCCCACCCTTCGCATCAGCGTCAGCGCCGGCGAAGCCCTTCCCGACGCCACACGTCAATTGTGGAAGCAGGCCACGGGCATCGAGATGCTCGACGGCATTGGGGGGACAGAGGTGTTTCACATCTACATATCCGCTGCGGGCGATCAGGTCCGCCGAGGTGCGGTTGGCAAAGCTGTCGCAGGCTTTACCGCAAAGATCGTCGATGACCACGGCAATGAAGTTCCTCGAGGAACGGTCGGCAAGCTGGCCATCATCGGTCCTGTTGGTTGTCGCTACCTGGACGACGCGCGGCAAGCGGACTATGTGCGAAACGGATGGAATTACCCTGGAGATGCATTCATCCAGGACGACGACGGCTACTTCTTCTATCAGTCTCGCGCTGACGACATGATTGTCACGGCTGGGTACAACGTCGGTGGCCCGGAGGTTGAGGACGCACTTCTGAAGTACCCGGCCATCGCCGAATGCGGCGTCATCGGCAAACCAGACGAGGAGCGCGGCATGATCGTCAAGGCTTTCTGCGTGCTCAAGCCCGGGAATGCCGCCGATGCTGCCATGGTCAAGGCACTGCAAGACCACGTAAAGGCGACCATTGCGCCCTTCAAATACCCCCGAGAGATCGAGTTCGTGGCAAGTCTGCCCCGTACAGAGACCGGGAAACTCCAACGATTCAAATTGAGGCAATTCGCATGATCAAGTTTCTCCAACCTCCCGGCTGGGTTCCTCCCAAGGGTTATGCCAATGGCGTCGCCGCCCGTGGAACCACGGTCTTCGTCGGCGGGCAAATCGGCTGGAATGCTCAACAGCAGTTCGAATCGGACGACTTCATTCAACAGACAGGTCTGGCGCTCCGAAACATCGTGGAAGTGCTGCGAGAAGCCGGGGCCGGACCGGAGCACATGGTGCGCATGACTTGGTATGTCACTGATCGGGACGAATACAACCGACGTCTGGGCGAGCTCGGCCCCGTCTACCGCGAGGCCATGGGGAGAAACTTCCCGGCGATGACATGCGTGCAGGTTGCGGCGCTCGTCGAATCACGGGCAAAGGTTGAGATCGAAGTGACGGCGGTAGTGCCTGACTGAGCACCAGCACTTGGGGACGTCGCGAGTCGCGGGGCTCGAGTGCTCTGTCCATGTGCGGTCTGCAAACTGCGCAATATGGTCTCGCAACTAACCCCAGAACGTTGGCAGAGATCAAACGCAAACGCCAAAGGACAAAAACAAAAAAGCCCACCGAAGTGGGCTTTTTGATCGGCGTTTACACGCCCATGTTGGTTGCGCGAGCAAGATTTGAACTTGCGACCTTTGGGTTATGAGCCCAACGAGCTACCAGGCTGCTCCATCGCGCGGCAAGGCTGAATTATAGCTTATTCCGCAGCGTTCTGCTCGTCCGCAGCAGCTTCATTTACTACGGGACGATCCACCAACTCGACCAGCGCCATGGGTGCGTTGTCGCCAACGCGGAAACCCATTTTCAGAATGCGCGTATAGCCGCCTGGGCGAGCCTGGAAGCGGGGACCGAGTTCGCCGAACAGCTTCACGACGCTGTCGCGATCACGGAGGCGGTCGAATGCCAAACGCTTATTGGCGACCGTAGGTTTCTTTGCCAACGTGATCATCGGCTCAATGACACGACGCAGTTCCTTGGCCTTTGGTACCGTCGTCTTGATGACTTCGTGCTCGATGAGCGAATTCATCATGTTCTGCAGCATCGCTAGACGGTGCGAGCTGGTGCGGTTGAGTTTGCGGAGTCCGTGTCCGTGACGCATGGTGCTTTCCTTTACTTTATAAAAACAGGCAGCCGTGTCAGGTACTGCCCGGTGCACAGGCCTATGAGGCCGATCTTGAAAATCAGCGCTTGTCGAGACCGGCCGGCGGCCAGCTTTCGAGCTTCATACCCAAGGTTAGCCCACGGGAGGCAAGCACTTCCTTGATCTCGTTGAGCGACTTGCGGCCCAGATTCGGCGTTTTGAGCAATTCATTCTCGGTACGCTGGATCAGGTCGCCAATGTAGTAAATGTTTTCCGCCTTGAGGCAGTTGGCCGAGCGAACCGTTAGCTCAAGCTCATCGACCGGACGCAGCAGGATCGGGTCAAACTGCTGGGCACTGCGCGGCGCCGGTGCATCGAATGCAGCCAATTCGCCGCCTTCGAGCTGAGCGAAGACTGCCAATTGCTCGACCAGGATCTTGGCCGAAGCACGCACGGCGTCTTCAGCGGTGATCGCGCCGTTGGTTTCGATTTCAACTAGCAGCTTATCAAGGTCCGTGCGCTGCTCCACCCGAGCGCTTTCAACGGTATAGCTTACGCGCTTGACTGGAGAGAACGAGGCGTCGAGGACGATGCGACCAATCGACTTCGTCGGCTCATCCGCGTAACGGCGCATCGTACCCGGCACATATCCACGGCCCTTTTCGACCTTGATCTGCATGTCGAGCTTACCGCCCTGCGACAAGTGCGCGATCACGTGATCAGGATTGATGATTTCCACGTCGTGCGGCGTTTGGATATCCGAGGCCGTCACGGCGCCTTCGCCGTCTTTGCGCAGACTCAGGGTGACTTCGTCACGGTTGTGCAACTTGAAGACCACGCCTTTCAAGTTCAGCAAGATGTTAACGACATCTTCCTGCACGCCATCGATGGACGAGTACTCGTGCAGCACGCCTGCAATCGTGACTTCGGTCGCTGAGTAACCAACCATCGACGACAGTAGGACACGGCGCAGTGCATTGCCAAGCGTGTGGCCATAGCCACGCTCAAAAGGCTCGAGCGTGACCTTAGCTTTGTTAGGCGCGAGTTGCTCGACCTGAATGGTCTTGGGTTTCAGCAGGGTGGTTTGCATGCAGACTTCCTCTCAATACCCCCGGCTCGTTACACCGGTAAGGCTGGTGAAGCACCTGCCTTGCAGCAAGGCTCAAGGCAGGAACGTGAATAAAAACAATCAGCCCTCGACGAAACCCACCTGAGGCTGCGAGGAAGGCAGGTAAATCAACGCGAATACAGTTCGACGATCAACGATTCGTTGATGTCAGCTGCGAATTCGTCGCGATCGGGGACCTTCTTGAAGGTGCCTTCGGCCTTATCGGCATTAACTTCTACCCACGCTGGAATGCCGACCTGTTGCGCCAGTTGGAGTGCTTCGACAATACGGTTCTGCTTCTTGGACTTGTCGCGAACAGCGATTACGTCCCCCGTCTTGACCAGATAGGACGGAATATTGACCGATTGGCCATTCACAGTGATCGCCTTGTGCGAAACGAGCTGCCGTGCTTCCGCGCGCGTCGAACCAAAGCCCATGCGATAGACGACGTTGTCCAAGCGCGATTCAAGGATGAAAAGCAGGTTGGCGCCGGTATTGCCACGGCGACGATCGGCTTCTTCGAAGTAGCGGCGGAACTGCTTTTCCAACACGCCGTACATGCGCTTTACCTTCTGCTTTTCACGCAGTTGGAGGCCGAAGTCCGAAGTGCGCTGGCCAGAGGTCCGCCCGTGTTGGCCAGGCTTCGAGTCAAACTTAGCCTTGTCTTGGATTGAACGACGCGCGCTCTTCAAGAACAGATCGGTGCCTTCGCGGCGGGAGAGTTTGGCCTTGGGGCCTAGATAGCGTGCCACTTGATCTTCCTTTGGGTCATCTGCCGCAGGGGACTGCGGGAGCCGTCAGCGGCGTGCTGATGGCGGTGGGCTTGTAAAAAGCAAATGCGCAGCCGCTGCGAAGCGGCTGCGCGTACGTCTTCGCCTTAGATGCGACGACGCTTCTGTGGACGGCAACCGTTGTGCGGCACCGGAGTCACATCGGCGATGGAATTGATCCGAATACCGAGCGCGGCGAGCGCTCGCACCGACGATTCACGACCAGGTCCCGGACCCTTGATCTCGACGTCAAGGTTCTTGATACCTTGCTCGACCGCAGCCCGGCCGGCAACTTCCGAGGCGACCTGCGCAGCGAACGGTGTCGACTTGCGGGAGCCCTTGAAGCCCTGACCACCGGAGGACGCCCAAGAAAGAGCATTTCCCTGGCGGTCCGTGATGGTGATGATGGTGTTGTTGAAGGAGGCGTGCACGTGGGCAATGCCGTCCGCAACGTTCTTGCGAACCTTCTTGCGAACGCGCTGTGCGGCGTTGTTGGCAGGAGCTTTAGCCATGCTGGTCTATCCTTATTTCTTGAGGGACTGCGCAGCCTTACGCGGACCCTTGCGAGTGCGAGCATTGGTGCGCGTGCGCTGACCACGCATCGGCAGGCCGCGACGGTGGCGGAAACCGCGATAGCAGCCGATGTCCATCAAGCGCTTGATGTTCATCGTCGTCTCGCGGCGCAGGTCGCCCTCGATCGTGAATAGAGCGATCTGATCGCGAATCTTTTCCAGATCGGCGTCCGTCAAATCTTTGATCTTCTTCGAATACTCGATGCCACTTGCTTCGCAAATCTTGCGAGCGCGCGTGCGACCGATGCCGAAAATAGCGGTCAGACCGATTTCAGCGTGCTTGTGCGGCGGAATGTTAATGCCAGCAATACGTGCCATGTGCGTCCTCTAATACTCTTACGATCAACCCTGGCGCTGCTTGTGGCGCGGGTCGGTGCAGATCACACGCACCACACCCTTGCGGCGGATGATCTTGCAATTACGGCAAATCGTTTTGACCGAAGCCGAAACTCTCATTTCATTCTCCTAAACTCTTTTTCAACCGGCGACCGATTTCGCCTGAAACACTATGCGCGCCCGGCTTAAGTCGTAGGGCGATAACTCATTGGTGACGCTGTCACACCTGGAGGGATCCAGATACGACGCGTCCGCGTCCCTATCTTCATGACGTCTTGAAGTTCGCCTTCTTTAAGAGCGATTCATATTGCTGAGACATCATGTAGTTCTGTACTTGTGCCATGAAGTCCATCGTGACGACCACGATGATCAACAACGAAGTCCCCCCAAAATAGAACGGCACGTTGTACTTCAGAATGAGGAACTCGGGCAGCAAGCAAACAAAGGTGATGTAGACCGCCCCCGCTAGCGTCAACCGGACGAGGATCTTGTCTATGTAGCGCGCGGTTTGGTCACCCGGACGGATCCCCGGAATGAAAGCACCGCTCTTCTTCAGATTGTCAGCAGTTTCACGACTGTTAAACACGAGCGCCGTGTAGAAAAAGCAGAAAAACACGATCGCACTAGCGTACAGCAGCACATAAATGGGCTGCCCAGGTCTGAGCGCACTGGCAATGTCCTTGATCCAGCGCATGCTCTCCCCGGTGCTGAACCAGCCCACAACCGTGGTCGGTAGCAGGATGATCGAGGAGGCGAAGATCGGTGGGATCACGCCAGCCATGTTCAACTTGAGTGGAAGATGCGATGACTGACCGCCATAAACCTTATTGCCGACCTGTCGCCGCGCATAGTTCACCAGGATCTTGCGCTGACCCCGCTCGACAAAGACGACGAAGTAGGTCACCAGCACAACCACAGCCACGATGAACAGTGCTACCAGCACATTCATGGCGCCGGTACGAACCAGTTCAAGCAGCCCCCCGATCGCGTTCGGAAGACCTGCCGCAATTCCGGCAAAGATCAGGATCGAGATCCCATTTCCAAGCCCACGCTCCGTGATTTGCTCACCGAGCCACATCAAGAACATTGAGCCAGCCGTGAGACTGATCATTGCAGTAAGGCGAAAGCCGAAGCCAGGCGAAATAACCAAACCGGCCGACGACTCCAATGCAACCGCAATGCTGAACGACTGAAAGAGTGCGAGAGCCAGCGTGCCGTAGCGCGTGTACTGCGTAATCTTCCGGCGACCCGCCTCGCCCTCCTTCTTCAACTGCTCAAAGGTCGGCACGACGTAGGTCATCAATTGCATGATGATCGACGCGGAGATGTAAGGCATGATGCCCAACGCGAACACCGTGAAGCGCGAAAGGGCTCCGCCGGAGAACATGTTGAACAGGCTCAGGATGCCACCTTGCTGACCTTGGAACAGCTGCGCCAGTTGGTCCGGATTTATGCCCGGCACCGGGATGTGCGCCCCGATGCGATAGACCACGAGCGCGAGCAGCAAAAAGACAAGCCGGCGACGCAAGTCACCGAACTTACCTGTCTTTGCGAGCGTTGCCGCGTTGGTTGCCACGAAGAACTTCTTTCGGTTCGTGTTTAGGCGACGCTACCACCAGCGGCTTCAATCGCTGCTCTGGCCCCGGCACTGGCGCCGATTCCCGTCAGCTTAACCGCCTTGGTGATCTCGCCTGACTTGATGATCTTGACGACCTTAGCGATCTGGCCAACGAGACCCGCCTGCTTAAGCACCAGCACGTCGACTTCAGCCAAACCAAGATTTTCGAGGGACGTCAGCGTCACCTCGGCGTTGTACTTCAGCAAATGCGACTTGAAGCCACGCTTGGGCAACCGACGCTGCAGAGGCATTTGACCGCCCTCGAAGCCGACCTTATGGAAGCCGCCTGCGCGCGACTTCTGCCCCTTATGACCACGACCTGCAGTCTTGCCGAGGCCAGAGCCGATACCACGGCCGACTCGCCGCTTCGCGTGCTTGGCGCCGGCTGCCGGCTTGATGCCATTGAGTTCCATATACGTCTCTCTCAGCGGCTCTTTTAGAGCACTTTGACCAGATAACTGATCTTGTTGATCATGCCTCGCACCGCCGGCGTATCCTGCAGCTCGCTCACGCTGTTGAGCTTGCGCAGGCCCAGTCCGCGCACGGTGGCGCGATGCGATTCCTTGGTGCCGATCGGACTCTTGACCAATTGCACCTTCAATGTTTGTTGTTGCGTCGTCATCTCATTACCCCAGGTTTAGGCGAAGAGTTCTTCGACGGTAAGGCCACGCTTGGCTGCCACTTCAGAAGCGGTGGTCGAGTTCTTCAACCCATCCAGCGTGGCACGGACCATGTTGTAGGGATTCGAAGAACCATGGCTCTTCGCCACGATGTCCGTAATGCCCATGACTTCGAAGACTGCGCGCATCGGACCGCCAGCGATGATGCCCGTACCCTTAGGTGCTGGAATCATGACCACGGATGCGGCACCGTGGTGACCCGTCACGCGGTGGTGGAGGGTCCCGTTCTTGATCGAAATCTTTGCCAGATTGCGCCGAGCCTCTTCCATCGCCTTCTGCACCGCAGCTGGGACTTCCTTCGACTTACCCTTCCCCATGCCGACGCGGCCATCGCCGTCACCCACGACCGTGAGCGCCGCGAACCCGAGAATGCGACCACCCTTCACCACCTTGGTGACACGGTTGATCGCGATCATCTTCTCGCGCAAGCCGTCTTCGGGGCCTTCGTTCTGCGTTCTTGCCTGAATCTTTGCCATTTTGAATCTCGTGTCCGGTTAGAACTGCAAGCCAGCTTCGCGGGCGGCATCGGCCAGCGCCTTTACGCGACCGTGGTATGCAAAACCTGCGCGATCGAAAGCAACCTTCTCAACGCCGGCAGCCTTTGCCTTTTCGGCGATCCGCTTGCCAATGGCGATCGCAGCAGCGGCGTTGCCACCCTTGCCCGACCCACCTAGCGAAGCGCGCACCTCGGCTTCGGCCGTCGACGCAGTTGCGATCACCTTTGTGCCGTCGTCGGAAATGACGGTGGCGTAAATGTGCAGATTGGTGCGATTCACCGTCAAACGTGCCACGCGCTGCGTCGCAATGCGGATGCGGGTCTGGCGTGAACGGCGAAGACGCTGTGCTTTTTTGGTCAACATCATTTTGCTGCCCCTTACTTCTTCTTGGTCTCTTTGATCACAATCTTCTCGTCCACATAGCGGATGCCCTTGCCCTTGTACGGCTCTGGCGGACGAATAGCTCGGATCTCAGCGGCCACCTGGCCGACGCGCTGACGGTCGGCACCCTTGACAATGACTTCGGTCGGGGTTGGTGTCGCCACCGTAATGCCCTGCGGCATGTCCTTGTTGACCGGATGCGAATAACCAACCTGCAAGTTCAGCTTGGCGCCCTGCGCCTGAGCCTTGTAGCCGACGCCAACCAGACTGAGCTTCTTTTCGAAGCCCTTGGTTACGCCCACCACCATGTTGTTAACCAATTGGCGAACCGTGCCGCTCATCGCGTTTGCTTCACGCGATTCATTTGCTGGCGCAAAGCTGAGCTTGCCATCTTCGCTGGTAACGATGACCAGCGCATTGCGAGGCAGGTTGAGCGTGCCGCCCGAACCCTTGACGCTGATCTGGTCTTCCTTGATCGACACATCCACACCTGTGGGAATGGCGACCGGCATTTTTCCTACTCGGGACATTTCAGTTTCTCCTAGATGTCTCGTTTAGGCGACGTAGCACAGCACTTCGCCGCCAATACCGGCAGCGCGCGCCTTGCGATCGGTCATCACACCCTTTGGGGTCGTGACAATCGCCACACCCAGGCCGTTCTGGACTTGAGGAATGGCTGAGCTGGCCTTGTAGACGCGCAGGCCGGGACGGCTTACACGCTCAATGCGCTCGATGACCGGGCGACCGGCGTAGTACTTCAACGCGATTTCGAGTTCGCTCTTGCCGGCTTCAGTCTTGACCTTGAAGCCGTCGATGTAGCCCTCGTCCTTGAGGACCTGCGCGATCGCAACCTTCACCTTGGAAGACGGGACCGACACGGTCGGTTTTGCCACCATCTGCGCGTTACGGATACGCGTCAGCAAGTCGGCAATGGGATCACTCATGCTCATGTTGTTTGCTCCTGCCTGGCTTACCAGCTGGCCTTGGTGACACCAGGGATGTCGCCATTGAAGGCCAGTTCGCGGATCTTGGCCCGAGCCAGACCGAATTGACGGAAGGTGCCACGCGGGCGACCAGTGATTTCGCAACGGTTGCGCTGACGGGTCGGATTGGCGTTACGCGGGAGCTTCTGCAGACCCAGGCGGGCGGCAGCGCGCTCTTCGTCGCTCTTCTTCGCATCGTTGGCGATCGCCTTCAGTTCCGCGTGCTTCGCGGCGTACTTTGCGACCAGTTTTTCTCGCTTGAGCTCGCGCTCGATCAAAGCTACTTTAGCCACAAACCACCTCAGTTCTTGAACGGAAAACGGAAGCCAGCGAGAAGCGCCTTCGCCTCTTCGTCAGTCTTGGCCGTCGTCGTGATGCTGATATTGAGGCCGCGCAGCGCATCGACCTTGTCGTACTCGATCTCAGGGAAGATGATCTGCTCTTTGACGCCGATGTTGTAATTGCCACGACCATCGAAAGCGCGACCCGAGATACCGCGGAAATCGCGAACACGCGGCAGCGCGACAGTCACGAAGCGGTCCAGGAATTCGTACATGTGCACGCCACGCAGCGTGACCATGCAGCCGATGGGCTGGTTCTCGCGAATCTTGAAGCCTGCGATCGCCTTCTTCGACTTGGTCACCACCGGCTTCTGGCCAGCAATCTTGGTCAGGTCAGCGACAGCATTGTCGAGCACCTTCTTGTCGGCAACCGCTTCGCCGACGCCCATGTTGAGCGTAATCTTGCTCAAGCGCGGAACCTGCATAGGAGACGTGTAGCCGAATTTTTCGGTCAGGTCTTTCGCGATCTTTTCGCGATAGTGTTGTTGGAGACGAGCCATGTGAGTACCCCTTAGGCGGCCTTGATTTCTTCGCCGCTGGACTTGAAGACGCGCACGCGCTTGCCGTCCGCGACTTTGATGCCCACGCGATCAGCCTTGCCGGTCACAGCATTGAAAATCGCCACGTTGGATTGGTGAATCGGCATGGCCTTTTCGACGATACCGCCGGTCGTACCCTTCAGAGGGTTCGGCTTGGTGTGCTTCTTGACGAGATTGATGCCGTCAACGATGACATGCGAGTCGTCCTTGCGCAGCGACACGGTGCCGCGCTTTCCCTTGTCGCGTCCAGCCAATACGATGACTTGGTCGCCTTTGCGAATCTTGTTCATGGCACTGTCCTTACAGAACTTCAGGTGCCAGCGACACGATCTTCATGAACTTTTCAGTGCGCAGCTCGCGCGTGACTGGTCCAAAGATACGGGTGCCGATGGGCTCCAATTTGGCATTGAGCAGCACAGCCGCATTGCCATCGAATTTAACAAGCGAGCCGTCGCTGCGACGAATGCCCTTGGCGGTGCGAACCACCACTGCACTGTAGATCTCGCCCTTCTTGACGCGACCACGCGGAGCGGCTTCCTTGATGCTGACCTTGATGACATCACCTACGCTGGCATAGCGCCGCTTGGAGCCACCTAGCACCTTGATGCACAAGACGGATTTCGCGCCCGTGTTGTCGGCTACGTCGAGCCTGGATTCAGTTTGGATCATTTTGTGATATTCCCAACTTGTACCGCTTACCGATCGGACAACTCCGACGCGATTTAACGATCAGTCTTGGGCCCGTCGTCCACGCACCGAAACCACTTCGATGCGCTTCCGCTGGGCAGAAGCTTCGCCTTTCTGAAGCGAAGCCCGCGATTGTTGCACAGCATTTTGCGGCCGTCAACACACTACTTCGTGCGCCGGCCTGCAAGCCGACGATTTTTGGCCGGACGTCAATGTTAGTGCCACCCTCGCAGATGGCGCTTGCGTCCACCAGGGAGGGTCCAACGGCGGCGAGCGCCCTCCAGGTTGGGCTCAGCTGATCGACCCGTGGCGTAGTGACAACAGCCAACAGCTCGTGGTGGCTCCTACAAGTGATTTCAAGCGTTCAGCCGCATTCTTATTGCGACAAGGGACACAATTTCCTTCGCAGACCAGCTGCTTTAGCCTTTGAATTTACCGAAGTAGTCATGAACATCGCAGTCACCTTCCTTCCTCGCCAGGAACTCGCCCCCCTCCCGCCCATAGGCTTCATTGGGGGAGGGAATATGGCAAGCGCCATCATCGGCGGGCTTGTGAAACAAAATGCTCCCGCCAGCGCGTTCGAAGTGGTGGAGCCGCTCGCCGAAGCTCGCATCAAGCTGGCGAACGATTTCGGTATCGACGCGCAGCCGGAAGCGGGCGCCGCGCTGGGCCGCTGCGAAGTCATCGTGTGGGCAGTCAAGCCGCAAAGTTTTGCGACGGCAACGGATGCAATACGAGGACTTGCACCAAACGCGCTACATCTCAGTGTCGCGGCGGGAATTCCGTCCGACAGCATTGCCCGTTGGCTCGCCACTGAACAGGTGGCTCGCGCTATGCCCAACACACCCGCCCTCATTGGTCAAGGAATGACTGGCCTGTTTGCACGCGACGCTGTCGGCGATGAAGGTCGCAAGCTCGTCGAACAGGTCCTGGCCCCCACCGGTGATCTGATGTGGGTCGACGCGGAGCCGGCACTGGACGTTGTGACCGCCGTTTCCGGCTCTGGTCCGGCCTACGTGTTCTATTTCATCGAGGCCATGACCGAGGCAGGTATTGAACTAGGACTGACGGCAGAGCAGGCACATCGACTCGCCATTCGAACTTTCACCGGCGCTTCGGCCCTGGCAAGCAATGCGACGGAGCCGCCTTCCGCATTGCGTGAACGGGTCACTTCGAAGGGCGGGACCACCCATGCGGCGATCACGAACATGGACGACGCTCAGCTCAAAGCCAAGTTCAAGGCCGCAATCCGCGCCGCGCATGAGCGCGCCGCTGAACTCGGCCAAGAATTTGGAAAGTCTTGAAGGCGAAGCCAAGGGTCGAAGCCTTGGCCGGCAGGGCTGATGCCCGACTCAACGCAGCATGTAGCCTGCCGCGACACCGGCGAACACTGTGAAGCCGAGCCAATGATTGAGCCTGAAGGCCTTGAAACAACCGTCGCGGGTGCGATCGTGAATCAGACGCCAGTGCCAGACGGCTTGAGCGCCGGCGATGCCTATGGCGACATAGAAGATTGCGCCGAGCGCTCTTCCGGCACCGGCGGCCGCCCATCCGGCAAGGAAGATTGCATAGCTGACCATGACCATCGCCACATCGAATCGACCGAACGTGATTGCTGAGGTCTTCATGCCGATCTTCAGATCGTCGTCGCGGTCGACCATTGCGTATTCGGTGTCGTAAGCCAATACCCAGAACAAATTGCCTGCGAGCAGCCACCAGGCCAACTCGGGCACGCTGCTGCGCACGGCGGCAAACGCCATCGGAATGCCGAAGCTGAACGCGATGCCGAGGACAGCCTGTGGAACCGACACGAAGCGCTTGGCAAACGGGTAAGCCAGCGTCACCGCAAGAGCCGCGAACGACAACGAGACTGTGACGCGATTGGTGGTCAGGACCAGTGCAAAAGCAGCCAGCGCGAGGACGGCCCCGAGCGCAAGCGCTTCTCTCACCGAAACGGCACCGCTCGTGACTGGCCGCTGGGCTGTTCGCTTGACGTGGCGGTCGAACTCCCGGTCAGCAACATCGTTGACGCAGCAGCCTGCGCTGCGCATGAGGATGGTGCCGAGGACGAACACCGTCAGGAGATGCCAACCCGGCCATCCTTCGGCTGCGAACCACAGTGCGCCAAGTGTTGGCCAAAGCAGCAGGAGCCAACCTGCCGGGCGGTTCCATCGGATCAGATCCAGGTACAGCGCAAAACGCCCGCGTTGCGGCTCGGGCGCGGGTTGGAAGGGCCCACCAGCGGGCATCACCGGTGCGTCAGTCTTCAAGGAGGGAACGCAGCATCCAAGCCGTCTGGTCATGCACGGTGCAGCGTGCCGTCAGCATGTCCGCCGTGGGATCGTCTCCTGCCTCCTCGRCAACCGGGATGAATTCGCGAGCGATGCGCGAGACTGTTTCATGACCCTTGACCAGAATGCGCACCATCTCCATGGCCTTTGGCGGACTTTGCGGAACGTCGGGCACGGTCGCGATCTTGCTGAATTCAGCGTACGAGCCGGGCGCGTAGTGCCCCAGCGCACGAATGCGTTCGGCGATGACATCCGTCGAGCCCCAAAGCTCGGTGTACTGGGTCATGAACATCGCGTGGAGCGAGTTGAAGTGAGGCCCCGTCACGTTCCAGTGGAAGTTGTGCGTGGTGAGATAGAGCGTGTAGGTGTCCGCAAGCACGCGGCTCAAGCCCTCGGCGATCGCGGCGCGATCCTGGCGCTCAATGCCGATATTGATGATCGGGGCATTGCGGCTGCCCGAGGCCTCCGCGACCACGACATCGCCCTTCTTGGGCACCTTTCCGGCAGACGGAGCGCTGGTGTCTGGAGACTTGGGTTTCTTCACGACTTTGGCCATGGCGATGAGCTCTTTCTTCAAGTGAATTGACGTCAGGAAAGCAGCACTCTAGCGCAGCCTCTGCATCCGGCGCAGGATGGGTCCGTCGACGTGCGGCGCGTTTCTCACGGTTCTTAGGAAAGGCGCTTGACGCCCGGCAGCTCGCAGGCGTAGATCGCGTTTCGGAGTGCCGCAATCGCCTCGTAGCGGGTGAAGCTGCGCCGCCACGCCAGCACGACGCGGCGCGTCGGCGGCTCACCGCCTTGCGTATCGCGAACGGGGAGATAGCGCACGATCTGCTCAGGCTCCTTCCGCCCCTTGGCCCTGGGCTTGAGCGCATCAGCCGGGACCGACAGCCGCGGCACCAGGGTGACGCCCATTCCCGAGGCGACCATGTGCTTGATGGTCTCCAGCGAAGAGCCCTCGAAGCTCTTTCGGATCCCTTCAGCATTGCTGGAAAAGCGTGCGAATTCGGGGCAAACCTCCAGCACGTGGTCGCGAAAACAATGTCCCGTACCGAGCAGGAGCATCGTTTCATTCTTGAGTTCGTCGGAAGTGACGGACTCCTTGTTCGCGAGCGGATGGTTGGCGGGCAGTGCGGCCACGAATGGCTCGTCGTAAAGCTGCGCCATGGCCAAGCCCGTGTCCGGAAACGGCTCGGCCATGATGGCGCAGTCGATCTCGCCGGATCGAAGCATTTCGAGCAGCTTGGCGGTGAAGTTCTCTTGCAGCACCAGCGGCATCTGCGGGTTACGTGCAATGTTCTGGCGCACGAGATCAGGCAAGAGATACGGCCCGATGGTGTAGATGACGCCCAGGTTGAGCGGACCCGACAGCGGGTCCTTTCCACGCTTGGCGATTTCCTTGATGCTGGCCGCCTGGTCCAGCACGCTCTGCGCCTGCTGCACGATCTGCTCGCCAAGCGGCGTGACAGTGACTTCGCCCGCGCTGCGCTCAAACAGCTTGACCTCGAGTTCGTCCTCCAGCTTCTTGATCGCCACGGACAAGGTTGGCTGCGACACATAGCAGGCCTCTGCGGCTTTGCCGAAATGCCGCTCTCGCGCAACCGCGACGATGTATTTGAGTTCTGTCAGCGTCATAGTTGGAAATTATTGCTCGCCGCAAGCTCATGCCTTTAGATATTCGGCCTTGGCGCCAAGCCAGCGATCGATGTGTTTTTGCGCCAGATCGGGGTGACGGTCGAGCATTTTGGGCGCAAGCTCCCGGGCCCAGTCCAGGAGGAGAACGTCTGTGCTCAGGTCTGCGAAGCGCAGAAGAGGGGCGCCGGACTGGCGGGCGCCGAGAAATTCGCCGGGGCCGCGAATGTCGAGGTCGCGTCTCGCAATCTCGAAGCCGTCGCTGGTCTCGGCCATGGCTTTCAGGCGCGCGCGAGCAGCTTCTCCAACGCGGCCACCTTCGTTAGGTGCGTAGAGCAAGACACAGGCGGAAGCAGCCGCACCCCGACCCACACGACCGCGCAATTGGTGCAGTTGCGACAAGCCGAAGCGCTCCGCATGTTCGATCACCATCAGCGAAGCATTGGGCACATCCACGCCGACTTCGATCACGGTGGTGCTTACGAGCACCTGCAGGCGGTTGGCTGTAAAGGCCTCCATGACCGCCTGCTTCTCAGTCGTTGGCATGCGCGAATGAAGAAGGCCGACGCTGACGTCAGAACCCAGTGCATCGGCCAGTTCATCTCGCGTCTCGGTCGCGTTCCGCAGGTCCACCGCTTCGCTTTCCTCGATCAAAGGGCATACCCAGTAGACCTGTCGCCCTTGTGCGAGCTGGGCGCGAATGCGATCGACGACTTCATCCCGCCGGTGGTCCGCGACGAGCTTCGTGACGATCGGCGTGCGGCCTGGCGGCAGTTCGTCGAGGGTGGACACGTCCAGGTCGGCGTAGTAGCTCATTGCCAAGGTTCTCGGAATCGGCGTGGCGCTCATCATCAGCAGATGCGGCTCGAAATCGCCGTTCGCCTTTCCGCGAAGGGCTAGTCGCTGTGCCACGCCGAAGCGATGCTGTTCGTCAATGACGGCGAGAGCCAGATTCTTGAACCGCACCTTCTCGGAAATGACAGCGTGGGTTCCGATGACAAGCGCCGCCTGGCCGCTCTCGACGGCAGTTGTCATCGCATCGCGTTCCTTCTTCTTCTGACTGCCGGTGAGCCACGCGACGCGCAAGCCGCGCTCGGCCAACAGCGGATCGAGCCAGCCGACGAGTTTGCCGAAATGCTGAGCCGCGAGAATTTCGGTCGGCGCCATCAGCGCGCATTGGTAGCCGGCGTCGATGCAACGCGCGGCAGCCAGCGCTGCTACGACCGTCTTCCCCGATCCCACATCGCCCTGGAGCAGGCGGTGCATCGGAATCTCACGGGCCAGATCGCGCGTGATCTCGCCTCCGACTCGCTGCTGCGCACCCGTCAGAGCGAAGGGCAGCGCCGCCAGCAAGTCGCGATGCAGAGCGCCTCCGGACGCGTCAGCCTCCAGAACAGGCGCCCGTTGCGCTGCGCGCACCCGCCGCGCCTGAAGCTGCGAAAGTTGCTGGGCGAGGAGTTCGTCGGCCTTCAGGCGCTGCCAGGCTGGATGACTGTGATCCTCCAACGTGGCGACCGCGACGTCGGGCGTTGGATAGTGGAGGAAGGTCAGCGCACGACGCAGATCCCATGCACCGTGCGGAGTTGCGCCTGCCGGGAGCGTCTCGTCAAGCACGGCCCGGGCCAACCCGGAGCGAACCTCGCGCCGCAACACCGGCTGAGCCAGCCCGGCGATGGTCGAATACACCGGCGTCAACGCCTCCGGCAGCGCGGTGCCGGCAGCCTTGACGGTCGGATGCATCATCTGCCGCCCGACGAACCCGCCGCGCACTTCGCCCCGCACGCGCACCTTTGCGCCCACTGCAAGCTGCTTCTGTTGCGACGGATAGAAATTGAAGAAGCGCAGTTGACAGGTGTCGCTGCCGTCGTCGACTGTGACGATCAATTGCCGACGGGGACGAAAGACCACCTCGCATTCGGTGACCACCGCTTCGATCTGCGCCATGTCCCCGTCACGCGTATCCGCCAGTCGCACGACCTGCGTCTCGTCCTCGTAGCGCATCGGCAGGTAGAGGGCGAAATCGATGTCGCGCACCAGTCCCAGCTTGCGGAGCGCGCGTTGAACCGCGCTCAGCCCCGTGCCAGGCGCAGGCGCGGATGCGGTCGCATTTACGGTGGCCGACGCTGCAGTAGGCTTTTCCGGGGGCGAAGGTTTGGCGGCGGCGGGCATGGGACAATTCTGCCCGCCTCCTTGCATCCATTCCTCCGCTTCCTTGGCACGGGCCTGTCCGGCCCTCAAGCACTCATGCGCGACTACACGCTTTCCGATTTCGATTTCGACCTGCCGCCTGAACTGGTGGCGCAACATCCAGCTTCCGAACGCAGTGCTTCCCGACTTCTGGACGGATCCGGTCAGGCACCGGTCGACCGGATCTTCAGAGACCTCCCCTCGCTGCTCCAGGCGGGCGACCTGCTTGTCTTCAACGACACGCTTGTCGTCAAGGCCCGCCTTTTCGGCGAAAAGCCTACCGGCGGCAAGCTTGAGCTGCTCGTCGAGCGCGTGCTGCAAGGAGCTGAGGTGGTCGCGCACATGAAAGTCAGCAAGAAGCCGCAGGTGGGCACCACACTCGCGATGGTGGGCGGCTTCAGCGCAACGCTGCTCGGTCGCTGGCCGGAAGAAGATGGGGCCCTCTTCCGTTTTCGCCTGGAAAGCCCGGCGGGCGAAGACCCGTATGCGCTGATGGCCCGCTGCGGCCATGTGCCACTGCCCCCCTACATCACGCATACCGATTCGGCTGACGACGAAAGCCGCTACCAGACAGTGTTCGCCCGGGTGCCCGGCGCCGTGGCAGCACCGACGGCGGCCCTTCATTTCGATTCGGCGCTGCTCGCCAGGCTCGAAGCGCGCGGCGTGCAGCGCGCCAATGTCACCCTTCACGTTGGTGCCGGCACTTTTCAGCCCGTCAAGACGGAGAACATCGCCGAGCACACGATGCATGCCGAGCGCTATGAAGTGCCCGCCGCCACGCAAGCCGCCATTGCCAACGCCAAGGCGCGCGGCGGCCGCATCGTCGCCGTTGGGACGACCACCGTTCGCACGCTCGAATCGTGGGCCAAGAGCGGCGAGGCCTCAGGCGACACACGCATCTTCATCACCCCTGGTTTCGCCTTCGAGCATGTCGACTTGCTCGTTACCAACTTCCATCTGCCCAAAAGCACACTGATGATGCTGGTCAGCGCCTTCGCCGGTTACGAACACGTGATGGCGTTGTATGCCCACGCCATTCGCGAGCGCTATCGCTTCTTCAGTTACGGCGACGCCATGCTGCTCGCCAGAAAGCACTGATCCATGCTGAACTTTGAACTTCTCGCAACCGACGCTGGAAGCCACGCGCGCCGCGGCACGCTAACGCTGAACCACGGCGTGGTGCAGACACCCATCTTCATGCCCGTGGGTACCTACGGGACCGTCAAGGGCGTGATGCCGCGCAGCCTCGAAGAGATGGGCGCGCAGATCATTCTTGGCAACACCTTCCACCTTTGGATGCGGCCGGGACTCGACGTGATGGCCAGCTTCGGCGGTCTTCATCAGTTCGAGAAGTGGAACAAGCCCATCCTCACCGATTCGGGTGGCTTTCAGGTGTGGTCTCTCGGAGCCATGCGCAAGATCAGTGAAGAAGGCGTGAAGTTCGCCTCGCCCGTCAACGGCGACAAGCTGTTCCTCACGCCCGAGGTCTCGATGCAGATCCAGACCATCCTCAACAGCGACATCGTCATGCAGTTCGACGAATGCACGCCGTACGAGACCCAAGGCCACGTCACAACGGAATCCGACGCGCGCAAGTCGATGGAACTGAGCCTGCGTTGGGCTCATCGCTGCCAAGCCGAATTCAGTCGACTCGAAAATCCGAATGCGCTCTTCGGCATCGTCCAGGGCGGCATGTTCGAAAACCTGCGCGAAGAATCCCTGGCAAAGTTGGTCGACATGGACTTTCCGGGCTACGCAATCGGCGGAGTGAGCGTGGGTGAGCCCAAGGACGAAATGCTGCGCATCATGGCGCACACGCCGCACAAGCTCCCGGCGCACAAGCCGCGCTACTTGATGGGTGTCGGCACGCCGGAGGACCTCGTCGAAGGCGTGGCGCAGGGCGTCGACATGTTCGACTGCGTGATGCCGACGCGCAATGCCCGCAACGGCACGCTGTTCTCGCGCTACGGCGATCTCAAGATGCGCAACGCGCGCCACAAGAGCGATCCACAGCCAATCGATGCGAGCTGCACCTGCCACGCCTGCGCGGGTGCATCAGGCGTGCCATGGAACGAAGGCGGCCGCGATGGCTTCAGCCGCGCCTACCTGCATCACCTGGACCGATGCGGCGAGATGCTGGGGCCGATGCTCACGACCATCCACAACTTGCACTATTACCTGAACCTGATGCGGGAAATTCGCGAGGCGCTCGAAACGGGCCGCTTTGCCGAGTTCCGCGCGAAGTTCAAGGCCGACCGCGCACGGGGCGTCTAGGCGCACCGAAGGGCCCAGCATCCCGACAGCGATTCGCCTGGCGCCAGCACCGCGCCACCGAGTTCGCTCGGTGAGTAACGGCCCGACAGATTGATCGCATCGGTGCATTGGCTGACGGGTTCGGCGCAAAAGTGTCCTGCGCCATGCGGGCAGTACAGCACGAAGAAATCAAGCGGCTGGTCCGCCGACATCACCAGTGCACGCCCTTCATTCGGCCAATCGATGCGCGCCGTGCGCGACCAGCCGATGAAGTTGTTGTCCAGGTCGAGTTCGGACAGCAGCACGCCCTCTCGAAGCCGGCTCACTTCAGGCGCCTCTGCCAGCGCTACGGGCATGACTTCGGCGTCGCCTTTCCACATGGCAGCAGTTGTCGTCTGCAAGCGCGTGCCGTCGCGATGCGGATAGTAGGGGTGATGGCCGATTCCCGCCGGCATCGGCACTGAATCGCGATTGGTCAAGGTGACTTTGCAGCGCAGGCCGGACGAGTCGAGTTCGAACGTCTGCGCAGCCTCGAAGCGCCAGGGCCATTGGGTGTCGGCTTCGACCGCGAGTTCAAGCGTCGCCTGGGTTGCCGAAGACCGCGCGACCTTCCATGGGCGCATCCATCCGATGCCGTGCAAGGGATGCTTGCCCGAAGGTCCCGCGGCATGACCTGTCGCGATCGCGATGTCCCGGCCACCGAATCGCGCGCGGCCATCTCGAATACGGTTGCACCAGGGCAGCAGCGGAAAGCTCGCCATCGAGAACGGGTCCCGCCGCGCCAGGGCGTCGTCGGTCGCGGACCGAAGCCAATCGAAGCGGTCTCCAGACTGCTCGTCATAGAGCGCTGCAATCGATCCCCCCAATTCGGGTGCCAGCACCAGCCGCACGGATCCCGCTGAAAGCTGTATCAGCTTCGTGTCGTTTTCTTTCATGCAATTCGCACCACAGGTCATTGCGATCGCGGCATTCTCGTTCACACGGGTAGCGGATTCGCACGACCGAAGGCCAAAATACCTCGATGACAGATTCAACCTCTCCTTCCCCGTCGGCGCGCTATCCATCGCTGGCCGGCCGTACTGTCTTCATCTCCGGCGGCGCGAGCGGCATCGGCGAAGCGCTGGTGCGCGCCTTTCATGCCCAGGGCGCACGCGTCGGCTTCTGCGACCTCGACGCAACCGCAGGCCGAGCGCTGGCCAGTCATCTCGGCACGAACAGCGAGGCGCACGAGGCGCTCTTCCTCGAATGCGATGTGACAGACGTGGCGGCCCTGCAAGCCGCGATTGGGGCAATGCGCGCCCGCTTCGGTCCGATCAAGGTGCTGATCAACAACGCCGCAAATGACCGGCGCCATGAGATGGCGGACGTCAGCAGCGACGACTTCGACCGTCTGGTCGCGGTCAACTTCAAGCACCAATTTTTTGCCGCACAGGCGGTCGCGGACGACATGCGCTCGCTGGGTGGCGGATCGATCATCAACTTCGGATCGATCAGCTGGATGATCAAGGGCCGGGGGTATCCGGTCTACCAGGCCTGCAAATCCGCGGCGCGCGGACTGACCCGATCACTGGCGCGCGACCTTGGCAAGCAGAACATCCGAGTCAATTCCATCGTCCCCGGCTGGGTCATGACCGAGCGACAGCTGCAGCTCTGGGTCAAGCCCGAATCGGGCGCCGAAATCGATGCCGCGCAATGCCTCCCTGGCCGAGTCATGGCCGAGGACATTGCAAGCATGGCGCTGTTCCTTGCGGCCGACGATTCGAAGATGTGTACCGCGCAGGACTACGTGGTCGACGCCGGCTGGACCTGAAACGGCAAGTCCGGCGGCAAGTCGCGCGGCATGGCGGCGGCCATTGCGCCGGTTCCACAAGCGTGGCAGAACCTGGCGAAGGCGCTCTTGCGCGACTTGCACACGTGGCAGTGGTCGAAGAGCCCGATACCGCAATGCGGGCAAAAGTCGATGGCCGTGTTCTTCAAGTCCACGGGTCTCTCGCATCCAGGGCAAACGCTCTTCGCGAGTCGGGCGAGCGCTGTGTCATAGCTGAGCTCGTTGCGGCGAACCGTGTCGGGCTGCGCCTCAGCGAGTTTCTGACGCGTCAGATATCGGTTCAGCGCGACGATGGCATATCGCCCGACGAGCACCGTCACCACGATGCCGACCGCGTAACGCACATAGCCGCCGTAGCTCGGCAGATAGGGCACGAGTTCGACAAAAAACGCGAACAGCGCAAAGAAGATGAATCCCCAGACGAACGGCCACCATGTGCTCTTGCGCTTCTTCGCGAAGAGCCAGCCCGCAATCATCAGCAGCGGCAGCGTGAGCGCCAGTCGATAGCCGAAGACGCGCAGCTCGACTCGGCGGTTTTGGGCGTCCAGGCGAGTCCGCGCCTGGTCCTCAAGGATGGTCAGCTGCTGTTGCGCGCGCTGGCTTGACTGCCGGGCGTCGAGCGCGATTTGCCGCTGCGCGCCGACGGCCCGTTCGGCTTCGTCCTCCTTGAGCTTCAGCGCATCCAGCGCCTTGGTGCGGGAGACGAGCTCAGGGTCCTGGTCGGGCTGTGCAGTGGCGTGGCGGGTCGCGATCCAATTCGAGAAGGTCTCTCTCGCCGCGCGACTTGCCTGCCGAGCGGCGACGAGCTTGAGGTCCGCCTGCTCCCGTTCGCGCGCCGCATCCTGCTCCACCCTTTCGGCGTCGCGGACGGTTTTGCGCAGTGGATCGGCCGCGGCATGGTCGATGAAGTCATCGATGTCGAGACTGTGCTCGACGCGCGGCAGATCTCCGACGATCGTGCTCCCGAGGCCGATCAGAAAGCTGGCGAACACCACCGCCACGACCCAGAGACCGCGGCGAAACCATTTTTCAGACAGGCGCAAGGACTTGCTCATCGGGTTCCTTCTTCATTGGGAATTCAAAAAACCTGGATAACGCGATTCTGGTCTAGGGTCTCAGCGCCACATTCGGCTTGGCCTGTTCGCATGAACGGCCCGCATGCGCCTTCAACGGGAACAGGAACGTGCCCGCGAGCGCGACCACGACAGCCGTCAAGATCGCTTGCATCGCTGCTTTCAGGAGGCGGCGCGTGCGCGAAACACGCGCCTGGTATTCGCGGTCGTACGGCCCGAAATTGGTCGGGACCCTCTTCACGACGACACCTCGCTGCAGATCAAACCGACAGTCAGGGACATGTTGAAAGAGATTGTCTGCATGCAAGCCTCAGGGCGAAGTGAAGGTGCGCGGATGATGTTTCGCATCTGAACGTCGCGGAACAAGTTAACGAATCAGTGGCAACTTCCAGCGCTTTCGGTATCGCTACTCGATACTTGCCTGAGGCTTCAGCCGGCGCGCGAGCAGATCGTCACGCGTGTAGGTCCTGTCGGTTCCGGCGAGGCGCATGGCGATCACTTCGAGCGCGCCCTGCGTGGGTGCTGGCGTGCCCGGGTTCAGAAAAGCCAGAGGCGTGAGCAGACTGAGCAACACGAGACTCCAGCTCAACCGCGGATGCGGAAGCCGGTGCTGCCACAGAAGAAATGCGCCGCTGACCGCCATGCCCAGCGCGAATCCAGCCGCGACTTCGGACTTCGAATGCGCGTACAGCGCCAGCCTGGACGCACCGATGAACACCGCAAACATCAATCCGAACGACGCGGCGGAAACGCGGACACGATGCGACTGCTGAGAGGCAGCGAGCCAGCATGCCACAGGCCATACGCACGCCGATAGAGCCGTGTGACCGCTGAAGCCGGTGAAGTTGATCAAGGCGATGCCGATGCCCCAGCCCAGGAACGCGATTTTCGACACGGCGATCACGCAGCACCCGAGCCCGAACAAAAGTACCCAGCGCCACGCCGATGGGCGCGTCGCTTCGCGAATGCCGAGCCACACCGCGATCCACAGCGCGACCGGCAGCAGAAAGCCACTGTCACCGAACCAGGTCACAGCGACCCAAAACCATTGGGGAAAAGGCAAGGACATCAGTCGAAATTCATGCGCTAAGAAGCCCGCTCACGCGCCGCTGCAGGATGTCGGGCTGCACCTCGGCATGGCGCAGCGCGTCGCCGACATTGAGGCCCACCCGACTGAACAGGCCTCGCCGGAAGGGTCGCACCATCGCGACGTTTTCTCCGTCTCGCACTTCGACCCGGCTGAAGTACGAGCCCCACAAATTCGTCAGAGCCATGGGAACCACCGGAACGTCGATGCCTTCGGCGCGCGCGGCCTCGAGGATTTTCATCACGCCGCCCTTGAACGGCTGGAGCTGCCCGTCGCGAGTGATCGCGCCTTCGGGAAAGATGGCGAGGAGGTCGCCCTCCCGCAGCACCTGCACGGCCTGCGCGAAAGCGTCTTCGTAGGCGGCGGGATCTTCCTTCTGCGGCGCAATCGGAATGGCCTTGGCCAGCCTGAACAGCCAGCCCAGCACGGGTACGCGGAATATGCGGTGATCCATGATGAAGCGAATGGGACGCGGGCTCGCCGCCATGAGCAGCACCGCATCGATAAAGCTTACGTGATTGCAAACGAGGACCGCCGCTCCATCGCCCGGAATATGTTCGTCCCCTTTCACGTCGAACCGGTAGACGAAGCGGGACAGCACCCAGGCGACGAAGCGCAGCAGGTATTCGGGCATGAGCATGAAGATGTAGAACGCGACCACCGCATTGGCAATTCCCGTGAAGAGAAAGATCTGTGGAATCGTAAAACCAGACTTCAAAAGCGCGCCCGCAATGATTGAACTGGCAATCATGAACAGCGCGTTGAGAATATTGTTGGCCGCGATGATGCGCGCCCGGTGCGTGGGCTGGCTGCGCAACTGGATCAGCGCATACATCGGCACGCTGTAGAGCCCGGCAAACAGCGACAGCAGACCGAGGTCGGCCATCACGCGCCAGTGGGCCTTCTCCCGAATAAAGCCGCCCAATCCCAGTTCTCCAAGCGCGGGCAGCGCGCGCGACGCGAAGTACAGGTCGATTGCGAATACGCTCATCCCGATCGCACCCAACGGCACCAGGCCGATCTCGACCTGGCGCCGGCTCAGCGTCTCGCATAGCAGCGATCCGATGCCGATGCCGACCGAGAAAACCACCAGCAGCAGCGAGGCCACCTGCTCGTCTCCGTGGAGCACCTCCTTGGCAAAGCTCGGAAACTGGCTAAGGAAGATCGCGCCGAAGAACCACATCCACGAGATGCCAAGCAGCGAGCGGAAAACAACGATGTTCCCATGGGCCAGCTTGAGATTGCGCCACGTCTCGCTCACCGGGTTCCAGTTGATCCGAAGCTCCGGATCGGTGGCGAGCGCTTGCGGGATCGCCTGCGCAACGCCTCGCCCCGCCAGCGCGAGCAGCACGCATGCCAGTGCCACCGACGTGTGGCCGATATGCGGCACCGCGATCAGAAGACCCCCGGCGACCTGCCCCAGCAGGATGGCAACGAAAGTGCCCATCTCGACCATGCCATTGCCGCCAGTGAGCTCGCGCGCGTCCAGCACCTGCGGGAGATAGGCAAACTTCACGGGCCCGAACAAGGTGGAATGCAGTCCCATCAGGAAGACGCAACCGAGCAGCACAGCCGCATCGGCCCGCATGAAGCCCCACGCGGCGATCAGCATGATCGCGATCTCGAGGTTTTTGACGAAGCGGATCATCTTCGTCTTGTCGAACTTGTCGGTGAGTTGCCCGGAAGTCGCCGAGAAGAGCAGGAAAGGCAGGATGAACAGCGCTCCGATCGCGAGCCCCGCCATGGCGGGGGGCATCCAGCTGAGCTGTAGCTGGTAGGTCACCATGACCGTGAAAGCAAACTTGAAGAGGTTGTCGTTGGCCGCTCCAGCGAATTGCGTCCAGAAGAATGGCGCAAAGCGCCGCTGACCCAGAAGCGCGAACTGGTTGGCATGCGCATGCGGATCAGGCGTGGGGGACGATGATGCGTTGGCGGTTGTGGTCATTCGCAAAGCCTGGTTGGCAAGTTCCTCAAGCCGTTACGGCAGCGGCGCCCGGATTGTGCCGCAGCGTCTGACGGCCCATCGCCTGCAATGCGTGCAACACCGGGAGCGCCGCCAATGCAGCCATGAAGTGCTTGAGGCCGTGGCCCGAGATCAATTGCCGGGTGGCCTCGTAAATGGACGCGTCCGACAGCTCGAACAGCTTGGCCAAGACATAGAAGAAGACCACCCACCCCAGCTTCAGATCGATGGCGCCAGGCGATGATCTTGCGAGCGAGAGGACCAAAATCAGTGCCATTCCACCAAACTGCACCAGCGTCCAGGGCAAGGCATTGCCCGTCCTGTATTGGACGGCCGCCGCCACCAGGGCGCCGCTCATCGTGAGCCAGGCGGCGGGCCATCCGGCGCGCTCGCTCACCCGCTCGCAAACCGCAAGGCCGACGAGACCCGACAACGCGATGGCCATCCCTGCTCGGTCCGCCGCGAGCCGCGTCGCATCAGGCTGCACGTGATAGAAGGCGGACGCCGCCGCGGTGAAGATCAGCCCCGCGAAGAACATCCACGCACAATCCAGCGCGTTCACAGGAAGGCGAGTGGCCGCCTGGGGCAGCGGCGCGGCGTCGAGGGCGTCTTCGTGCGCCCGATCGAGCCAATGGAGCCAACGCAAGCCCCAGATGCCAATCAGGGCCAATGGCAGATTGCTCAGGACATCCAAGGACGACAGCGGCATGACGGACTCCGGTGAAAAGTTCGATCGGCGCAATCTAGGTTGCCGGCCCCTTCGGAGGCATCGAGAATCGATACGGAGCACTTTTTCACCACCGGCGGTATCGCCCGGCAGTACCGGTTCCGATATCAACATCAACACTCGCCCTTCTGTCGCCACCCATGAGCACCACCGTCGATCTGGTCGTCGCCCTCAAGAACGAACTCAAAAGCGCCCACATGACGTATGCGGACCTCGCCAGGTCGCTGGACATGGCGGAATCAAGCGTGAAGCGGATGCTCGCCAAGGGCGATATGCCGCTCACGCGAGTCGATGCGATTTGCCGGGCTCTCAAGATCGACTTCGCGGAACTCGCCCGCCGTGTCGCGGACGCTCAACCCTTGCTGAAGGAATTGACGCTCGAACAGGAAAAGGCCGTAGTGAAGGACAAGAAGCTGCTGCTGCTCGCCATCTGCGTGCTGAGCCAGTGGACCCTCGAGCAGATCGTCGCGGCCTACCGCATCAGCGAAGCCGAATGCATCGGCTATCTCGCGCAACTCGACCGCATCGGAATCATCGAACTGCGGCCCCTGAATCGCTATCGCCTGAAACTCGCCAAGACCTTCCGCTGGCGTCCCCACGGTCCGGTGATGGATTTCTTTCGCGAGAACGTTGTGCTCGACTACTACCGGGGCGGCTTCGACGGCCCCGCCGAAGGCTTGCTGCTGGTGCATGGGTCCATCAGCAAGTCGCTTGCGCCTGCTTTTCTGGACCGTCTGCAGCGTGTGGCCCAGGACTTTGCCCAACAGCATCAGACCGACCAGAAGCTGTCGCCCAAGGAACGCGAGGGCTACACATTGCTTTTGGGGATGCGCAATTGGGAGTTCGAACTGTTCACCCGCCTTCGAAGAGCGTGAACAAAGGATGAACACACAGAAACCGGTTTCTTGGATAAGATGCGCCCCGCAGAAAAGTGGACCCTTTCGTCCCACCGTCGGCGCAAACTCCCATGAACGCTCAGGTGAACCGCAAGCGCGGTTCGGTGACTGCCCCACATTGATCAATCGCCGACTGGAGAGACACCACGCCATGTGGTGCACCGAAGGAGCAAGTCCGCTGCATGCCGCATCGGATGAATCTCTCAGGTAAAGAAGACAGGGGGAGCGGCAGTCTGAACACGGGTTTTCGGCGCTGACACAGTAAGCGCCAACGCCCGCCGTTCATGCCATCCCAAAAGGATTCGGACATGCGCGTGGTTGTGCTCGGCGCTGGTTTGCTCGGCGTCACGACGGCTTATTACCTTCAGCAGCTCGGTCACGAGGTGATCGTCGTGGACCGCCACGGGACCCCCGCCGCCAAAGCCAGGGGCAGGGTCGAACCCGGCGAGCCTGCCATCGCATTGCACGGCGGCGGTGCGGCTTCGGCCTGTGCTCGGCGAAGCAAAGGCAATGGGCCCCGGCTCTGGGGGAAAGTGCGTCGCCGCCTCTCCGAACTGCTCGACCGCGCCATCGGTGCGCCGCCTCAACGCGATCCGCTCGATCAACTGGTGCGCCTGGCAGCCTACAGCCGCAACACCGCACGGGCGCTTCATGACGAGGCTGGCATGCCTCAGCGGCCGCGCTCGAACGGGCTGATGAAGTTCTTTACCGACGCCGAAGCTTTTCGAGCGCGCGTGGCGCGGGCACCCCATTGGTCCGAACTCGGCTGCGAGGAGCGCCTGCTCTCGCCCGAGGAAGCGATGGCCTTCGAGCCCGCACTGCAGGCCGTTGGCGCCGCGCTCGTCGGAGCAACGTTCTCGCCCGAAGACCCGGCACGCGATCCAGCCCAGTTCGCAGCCAGCATCGTCTTCCTGTGCCGCGCGGCCGGCGTGCGATTCATGATGAAACACACGGTCGTTTCGCTGAAAACCCGCGATGGCCGGATCAGTCACGTGGACCTGCTCAATGCGCAAGGACAACCGGTAGCCCTGCGCGCGCAATCCTATGTGCTCGCCTTGGGCGCATCGAGCGTCCCGCATGCTGAAGAGCTCGGTATCGCCATGCCGCTGAACTTCGTGCGTGAGTACATCGCGACGGTGCCGGTCAAGGACGCGGCGCGTGCACCGCACATCGCACTGCACGATCGCCAGGGCAAGCTGCGCATCAGACGGCTCGAAAGCGCAAACGGTGTGTATCTCCGGGTCTCTTCCACGGTGCGCGTACGCGATGACGAAGAGAGCGAGCCCGATTCGGACCGCTTCCGAGCAATGCTGGGCCGCATCGACATTCTGTTTCCCGGAATGGCGAAAACCGATGAGGCATCGCTCGACACGGCGATGCACGCGGTAAGCAGAAACCGCCTGCCGATGATCGGCAAGACGCGAGTACCCAATCTTTTCCTCAATACGGCCCCCGGTACACCCACCTGGGCCCACGCCTGCGGCGCGAGCAAATCGGTCGCCCGTATCATCAGCGGCTTGCGACCCGAACTCGACTTCGCCTTCAGGGGCCTGTAGCCAGCGCGCCGCAGCGCCCCTACAATCGCCCCACTGCAGGAGAGCAGGCCGCCTGGCGGCCTCACCGAAGGCGCAAACTCCCATAAACGCTCAGGTCGGCTCGCAACAACGAGCCTGTACTGCACCAACTGTCAGAGCCGTCTGGAGAGCCATCACGCAAAGTGATGCACCGAAGGAGCAAACCCGTTGCGGGCGCAACGGGTGAATCTCTCAGGTACCGAGGACAGGGGGAGCGGCAACTTGGACGCACGGTCCGGTTGCTTTCGTTTTCACAGCATCCGTTTTCGTTCGATCCAATCGCTGCAACCTTAGAGGTTTACTCAAATGCGCGTGATCGTTCTTGGCGCCGGCCTGCTCGGCGTGACTTCGGCTTATTTCCTCCAGCAACTCGGCCACGAAGTGACCATCATTGACCGGCAGGCCACACCAGCCGCCGAAACCAGCTTTGCCAACGGCGGCCAGATCTCGGTGAGCCATGCCGAGCCCTGGGCCAATCCGGGTGCACCGCTGAAGGTGCTGCAATGGCTCGGCAAGGAAGACGCCCCCCTGCTGTTCCGTCTGCGCCCAGACATGCGGCAATGGCTTTGGGGATTGCAGTTCCTGCGCGAATGCACGCCGGCACGCACCCGCCACAACATAGAGCAGATCGTTCGCCTGGGCACTTACAGCCGCGAAACGCTGCAACAACTGCGGCGGGACACAGGCATTGCCTATGACCAGCGCATGCAGGGCATCCTTCACTTCTATACGACGCAAAAGGAATTCGACGCCGCACTGGCGCCTGCCGAACAGATGCGCGCGCTGGGCTGCGACCGGCAGGTCATCTCGGCCGACGAGGCGGTGAAGCTCGAGCCCGCGCTGGCCCACATTCGCCCGCAATTGGCTGGCGCCACCTACACGGCCGAAGACGAATCCGGCGACGCGAACCGATTCGCACGCGAACTCGCCGCTCTCGCCCAGGCAGCGGGCGTTCGCTTCCTTATGAGCCATACCGTGACCGCCCTGCGCGAAGCCGGTGGCTCGATCGAGCACGCCGAAGTCACGGACGACGAGGGCAGATTCCAACGCATTCGCGGCGACGCGTTCGTGTTGGCGATGGGCTCCTTGAGCCCGCTCCTTGCCGCTCCGCTGGGCCTTCGTCTGCCGATCTATCCGGCAAAGGGCTACTCGGTCACGATGCCGGTGGTCGACGCAGCCAAGGCGTACCAGGTGTCGTTGACCGATGACGAATTCAAGCTCGTCTTCTCGCGCTACACCTCGGACACCGGCGATCGGATGCGGATCGCAGGCACCGCCGAACTCAATGGCTACGACCGCGACCTGAACCGCGTTCGCTGCGAAGCCATCGTTCGCCGCGTCCAGCAGCTGTTCCCGGGCGCCGGGGACCCTACGCAGGCGCAGTTCTGGACGGGCCTTCGCCCCGCCACGCCGAGCAATGTGCCCCTGGTCGGCGCGACGAAACTGCCGAATCTGTTCCTGAACACCGGCCACGGCACACTCGGCTGGACGCACGCTTGCGGTTCGGGCAAGTCGATCGCGCGGATCGTCAGCGGTCTCACACCGGAAGTGGATTTCAGCTTCACCGGCGCGATCGGACGCGGCGCGAAACGTCAGTCGTCGCTGGTGAAGACCGTCAACACGCCCGTGTAGCCATAGAGGTGATGGCGGGCGATCTCGCCTGCGGCGAAGAAGCCGACCAGCGGGACATCGCCCAGCGCGTGTCGCACGATCTGCAATTCGGCGCCGGGAGCGCCGAAATGCGGGCCACCTCGACCGGAGCAACTCACGTACACCGCACCGGCGATGCGGCGCGCGGGGTGCGGCGCGGCCTCGGCTTCGCCGGCGGCTACAGCGCGCGCCGTGGCCAAGGTCTGCTCCTCCGGCTCCAGTTCTTCGCGGATTTCGGCGCACACGCGCATCAGATCGGCTCGCGCCGCCTGCGCGTTGCGTCGGCAGAAGCTCACTCGCATGCCGGGCTCCGCCACGTCGGCAATCGCCACGCCGCGACGCGTCGGGTCCAGTCCGATGATGTGCCGCACACGAACGTCAGCGCCCAAGTCGCGCGTACGCCTTACGCCATCGCTGCCGGCCTCGGCCAAGCCCACCAGGGTGGCGCGCACCGCATCGACGGCATGCTCGGGCGCATCGAGCGAGACGTTCAGGTCGTCGAGCAGCACGTCCAGGGCCGGCTCGCCATCGAGCTCGAGCAGCAGGTTGCCGTCCACGTGCGTGATTTCTCTTTCCTGCGACACAGGCTGGCAACCCTGCGTGACGCGCGACACCAGGCGCACGCCTTCGCCGAACACCACGCCCGACAAGCCGCCCGAGAAAACTCCGCCCACCGCACCGTGCCCGGGAATGTTGCCGTTGCCGCCGACCGCAAACTGCAAGGATCCGGCGCGCCCCGACGAGAGGCCGCCGAACAGGTAGCCGGTATCGGTACGGTCAGCCATCTCGGCGATCAGTTCGGCGAGTTCCGGCGTACGCGGGTCGGCATGCACCAGCGCCATCTTCGCCGCGAAACCGCTCATCTCCGAACTCGCAAGCGGCGCCACGCCGGAGAACACACGGTACTGATCGGTCGGCAACTCGCACAGCATGACGCTGAGCGCCGGCTCGTCGAAGTATTCGGCGTTGTTCGCGGCGACGCCGACGCCGACGGTGCCGGACCAATCGGTGATCTCTGGCAGTTCGGCGCCCAGGTGATCGAGGATCTCCTGCGCATCGGCCGAGTAGTGATCGGTGATGTAGAGCAGGCCCAGTGTGGGTGCGCGCGCGTAGTCGGCCAGCGCCATCTGCGCACGCAGTTGGGCGAGCACGAGTCCGGCCGCCATGCGCCATTGCGGATGAGTGGCGTGCCCGGAAGGAAAGAGCTTCATGCGCTCGGCTTTCTGTGCGGGAAGGAGAAGGCGTCGTCAGTGTCCGCGCGCCCGCTTGCGCGCCGGAGTGGGCGATGTGCTGCTTCCGGCGGCGCTGCGACCGCCGGCGGATTTTTTACTGGATGCGGCGGTAGCCGTCTTTCGTGGCGCCTTGCCCGATGCCGCCGGCGTCTTCTCGCCGTGCGCTTCGGACAGCGGCGGCATCATCGGCATCTTGACCTGTGAAGCTTCGTGCAAGGCAGAGCTCGCGATCTGCTGGAACTGCTGCGTGAGTGCGCCCCACCATTGAAGCGGGTCGACCACGCCTGCCGCGCCCGCCGCGCCCTCGGGGCGGGCCGGGGCGCCAGTCTCTTTCGGTTCCACTTCCTCTTCAGCTTGCGGTTTCGCCTTCGAAGCCGCCGCAGCCGAGGGCGGCGGGGACTCGGTGCTGAACGCCGGCGTCGCCGCGGCTTGGCGGGTGAAGACGCTGGCGAGATCTTCCATTTGCACATTCATGCCGCGCAACGTGGAGAGGGTCATCTTCTGCACTTCGAGCGCCTGGATCGTCGCCTTGAGCGCATGGCCGTTTTGTTCGAGCCAGAACTGCACCGTCTTGAGTTCCTGGATCCGCTTTTCGACCTCCTCCACGCTGAGCGTGGGCGCCACCCAACTGGAGAGGCTCGGCATGCCCGGAACCGCGCTCGCGCTGGCCGCAGCGCCTCCGCTCGCCAGGTTCCGCAAGAAATCGAAGCCGGGAACGAACTGGCTGAAGGCAAAAGGCTTGCTTGCGTCGCTCATGAGGGGTCTCCGGAAGAGTGTTCTTGTGTGGGGCAGCTTACTCCAACGTCGCCGGCCTTTGGATCGCTCAGTGCTTGTGTTCGCCGCCCGCGGGCACCGCGGCGCCAGTGAGCACGGGCACGTTGATGTTCAGCGAAGTCTTCTGCCCCTTGGCATCTTCGAAGCGCAGCGTCAGAGGCACGTTGGTTCCGTTGGCCAGCGGCTGCTTCAGGTCAGTCAGCATCAGGTGATAGCCGCCCGGCTTGAGTTCGACGGTTTGGCGCGCCGGCAGGTCGAGCCCGCCCTCGACGGCGCGCATGCGCATGGTGTCGCCCTCCATCTTCATCTCGTGAACATCCGCCACGCCGGCGACCGGCGTCGAAGCCCCGACCAGTCGCGCGCCCGACGGCGCGCTGAGTTTCATGAAAGCGCCGGTGCCGCTCTGACCGGGCACCGATGCGCGAATCCACGCATCGCGCACATCGACCGCGGCAACGCCGGGCGCCAGCACGTCGAGCCGCGCCGCCGGGCTTTCGAGTCCGGTGGTGTCATTGCCTTTGGCAGGGACCTGCGCCCAGTCGGCGCTGCCGTTGTCGCAAGACTGCAGCACCTTGAACCACAACACGCCGGGCGTCGCGGGCAGCTTGCCTCGAACGACGAACTCGGCGCGCTCGTTGGCAGGAAGAGCCGACTGCGCGCTTTCGGCAGTCCAGCGCACTTCGCCGCCATTGTCACCCGCGGGCGGCGCTTCGAGCTTCCAGCCCTTGCGCGCCTGCGCATCGGAGAAGGCAAATCCCTTGGGCAATCGCACGGCGATGCCGGTGGTGGTCTTCGCATCCTTGCATGCATGGCCGACACGGAAAGCGGCTTCGTAGTTGCTGCCGGCGGTCGCGCCGCCCGGCGGCAGCGTGACGTGCGCGAAGGCACCGCCGGCGCCTGTCAGCAGAATGCAGGCAGCGACGTGCTTGAGTGTGAATGCGGGGTTCATGGCAGATCCTTGGTGAAGAGTGGAGTCAGAGGTCGAAACGGAGTTCAGCGGTGTAGGTGCGCTGCGGGTACGGATGGAAATTCCAGTATTGGTAGTTGTTGGCGTTGTCGATGCCCAGGGCAGCCGACCAGCGTTTGTCGATCTGGTAGCGGGCTCGCAGGTCGACCGTGAAGTACCGGCTGGCGCCGAAGTAGGCGAAGCCGTTCACGTCGCTGTTGTCCAGGTTGGAATATTGGGTTCCGCTGTAGCGCGCGGCGGCGGTAAAGGCCCATTGCACATCAGGCTTGTACGTCGCGAAAACCGTCGAGCGCCAACGCGGCACGCGCGGTTGCCATTTGCCGACGCTCGCCGGATTGCCGGGGTTCGCCACGATCTTCGAATCGGCAAAAGTGAGGCTGGCGCCGACCTCGACGCCACGAACCAACACGTCCTGTCCCGTGTAGGCCAGCTCGAAGCCGGTGGTGCGCACCTTTTCGATGTTCTGAACGCGCGAGATCGTGGTGTTGGGGATCAGCTGGCTGTAGAGCGCGTCGTCTGTCGTCTCGTGGAAGAGCGTTGCACGTGCCAGGGCGTTGCCAAGGTCCTTCTCGGCCGACAGTTCGCTGGTCCATGATTTCTCGGGTTTCAGGAACGGGTCGTTGATGAAGGACAGTGCGCCGCCCGTCGTCGTTCCGTAGAGCTCGCCCACCGTTGGATACCGCACCGCGCGTCCGAGCGAAGCCTTCAGCACCGTGTCTTGCGTCCATTGGTAGGCGATCGCGGCCTTCGGTGAAAAGTCGGATTCGCCGCGATCCGGGTAGGCCAGAGTGTTGGTGGCCGTGGAGGTGAATCCATCCATGGCCTTCCAGTCCTCATAGCGCAATCCCAGCACCGCCTTCCACTTGGGCGCAAAGGACCAGGCGTCCTGCGCCCAGGCGCTCAGGGTCTGGGACCGCCCTCCCACATCGCTGACCAGGGAGGTTGGCGGGCCATCGAGCCAACTGCCGAGCACGTTGTTCTTGAGGATGCCGAGTTTGTAGGCGTCGCGTCCGACGCCGAAATCGACGATGTGGGCACCGCCCACGCCCTGCGGCCGCCAGGTGCCCTTGGCCGCGACCGTGTTCCAGCCGGTCCCGCCCTGGTCCTGCAACGTGCCGGCGCCACCGAAGTTCGCCAGCGGCGGCGCGATGGTCGGTGCGCGCTGTTGGTCGGTCGCGTAGTCGTAAAGGCTCGCTGCGACTTCCCAGTCCCATTCGCCCTGCGTGTTGCTCTTGACCGAAAGCCCGTGCATGGAGTGCGTCTGGTTGTCATTCGTGAGCGGAAACGCAGTGGGCCCCAGGCCGAAGCTGCGGTTGGCGATGTTCACGAGCCCGGTGTAGACCGGCTGGCCGCTCGAATTGCCGAGGTAGGTCGCGGGGCGACCCTCCGCGGTGTTCTGCCACCAGCCGAGGGTGTAGGTTGCCCGTACCGTGGACGAAAAGTCGTACGCCAGCTTGAGCTTGGCGTGGTCCTGGATGGTGTGGTACTGGGTGCCGGTGCCCAGGATGTACCAGGGCGTGTTGGTGGTGTTAAGGCCCAGCACGGCGCCGGTGACGGGCGTTCCGGCTCGGCCCGCGGTGCCCGACGCCACCGTCGCGGTCGTGAAGGTCAGCGGCTGCCCCTGGCTGTCGGTGCGGCTGACGTCGATCCACCATGACCAGTCGCCGCTGCGGCTGCCCAGGGAGGCGCTGGTCTGCCAGCTGTTGAACGTCCGGTGCGTGTTGTAGAGATCAAAGGGCTGCGACGAGTAGCCTGCCTTGACGTGCGCCTCCAGCTGGGTCGGCATGCGGGTGACATAGTCGACCACCGCCCCCGCCGAGTTGCCCGGGTAGGCTGCCGAAAACGGGCCGTACATCACATCCACGCGCTCGATCTCCTCCGGCGTGACGAGCCCCCATCGGGGCGCGTAATTCGTTCCGTTGGCTATGCCGTTGCCCAGGTAATTCGACAGCAGGATGCCGTCGGCATACACGGCCGAGCGCGCGCTATTGCCGGTGCCCGAGGCGCGGGTCGACAAGATGGCGTGGTTGTAATCGCCGATATAGCGCTTGCGCACCAGCAGGCTTGGCATGTACTTGAGCGCGTCCTCGCTGTCGGTGGCGTTGATGCGCGTCTGGATTTCTTCGCGCGTGATGCCTTCGATCGTGGTCGGGATCTGCGTGGGCAGCGAGCTCGGTTGGCCACCGGTCACCGTCACCACGCCGAGCGACTTGACCCGCTCGGGCGCGTCGTCGGCAGCCTGTGCCCACGCGCCCGCCCACGGAAATGCCGCGCTCATGGCGAGCGACAGCACGGTTTTGTTGTTCATCGAAAAGTGCTCCTCGGCGCCCTCCTGGCGCCGGTGAATTGCGGGAAGCCGGCTCGGGCGCACCACCAGAAGTGGCGCCCGGGCGTGGCAAGGCCGAATTACTTCAGAGGAGACTTGGAGGACCGCGCGCCGGCATCGGCGCCGCGGTCGCCGCGGCGATGCGCGCGGCAGGGATGGGTTGGACGGCATGCGCCAGCGGGTGGATCGCTGGCAGCACGACAGCTGGCGTGGGCGGAGGGGCGCCTGCTATGACGCACAGCGGGCAGTCCATGTGCGCGCCGCCCACTTCCTGTAGGCCATGGTCCGTCTGCACGACCACCTTGACCGCGCCGGCGCTGGAGCAAAGCAGCTCCATCGCCTGGGGATGAACCACCGGCGAGGCGATCGCCACGCCGAGCGACAGCGCAAACCAGATCAGCACGAAGCTGATCAGGCGGTGGGCGCGGCGCAGTGGGGACATCGAAAGGGATTATCAATCAACCCTCGCCATCTCCCCCCGGCTTGTGGACAATGAACGATTCGACACAAAAGTCACATGTCCATCTTTCATCTCGCCTTTCACGTCCGCGACCTCGACGTAGCGCGGGGCTTCTATGGCCGCGTACTCGGATGCGCCGAAGGACGGAGCACCGACACGTGGGTCGATTTCGATTTCTTCGGCCACCAAATCTCGCTGCACCTCGGCGAGCCTTTCGCCACCTCGCGCTCAGGCCGCGTCGGCGACGTGATGGTGCCAATGCCTCACTTCGGCATCGTGCTCGAACTGCCCGCCTGGCGCGCACTGGCTGCACGCCTCGAATCCGCCGGGACCGACTTCGTCCTGAAACCCCAGGTTCGCTTTGAAGGCCAGCCCGGCGAGCAATGGACGATGTTCTTTTGCGATCCCTTCGGCAACCCGATCGAGGCCAAGGGCTTCCGGTCGCTGGACACCGTCTACGACACATGACGCCGCGCTCCGCAAGCGCTGCCACGTCGACCTCGCTACGGGTCGCGGGAGTGCTGGCCGGCCTGCTTCTGTTTGGCCCGGGCGCGGCCTACGCTGCCCAGGATTGCGATCTCAACGGCGCCGCCGTCAATCCCGCGGACGGCAACAGCACTGCCGGCAAGACCGGCTTGATGCGCTGCAGGGACCACGACAGCCGCGAGCTGGTTCGCGAGCAAGAGGTTCGGGGCGGCACCTTCGCGGGCCGCGTGCGCATCTACGAAAACGGAAAGCTGGCGAAGGAATACTCGGTGAACGCCACCGGCAACATGGACGGACGCGCCCGAGAGTTTTCACCGAATGGACAGGTCGTGAGGGACGCCACCTACGACGACGGCCGCGAAACGGGCCTCGTGCGCAGCTTCTATCCTTCCGGACAGCTGCGCAAGGCGACCTACTTCGCGGATGCCGCGGGCGAACGCGCATCGGTCGAGTTCACCGATCGCGGCCAGCTCTCGGCCTTGCGTTGTGGCGACAAGCCGGTGCTCGCGCCCGTTGCCGACGACGCGCGACTCTGCGGCTTCGGAAGCGGGCCGTCGCGCGTCGACCTGTTCGATGCCAAGGGAATACTGCGCTCCCGTGTGTCCTATCTGGCGGGCAAGCGTGTGCGAAGCGAAGACTTCTATGACAACGGCAAGCCCTCGGCAACCGACGAATTCCTGCCCAACCAGCGCACCGAGCGACGCTTTTCGTCCGAAGGCATCAAGCGCCGCGAAGTGGTCTCCCTGCTGAGCGAACGTGGCCCGATCAAGCAGCGCGAACAGGAGTTTTCAGAAAAGGGCACGCTCGTGCGCGACCAACGCTGGAACGCGGCCGGCGACCCGACCAGCGACGAAAGCTTCTACCTGAACGGCCAGCCGCGGAGCAAGGCCGTTTATGGCGCCGACGGCGACGCACGGCTGATCGAAATCACCGAATTCCACGACAACGGACAGCGCGCTGCCGTCGGGCGTTACGTGGCGATCGACCGCTTCCGGCAGATCCCCGTCGGAACGCATCAGCGCTTCAGCGAAAACGGCACGCTCATCGCTGAGTCGGTCTACGACGACAAGGGGCGCGTCACCCGCGAACGCGTGTGGGACGCTCTTGGCAAGCTCGAACGGGACGACGAAGTCTTCGAGGACGGCTCGCGCAAGGCGTTTGCCCGGCCCTGAGCAGCCTCGCAGCCTCAATCGAGCTTGATGCCCGCGGCCTTGATGATGGGGCCCCAGCGCTGCGACTCCGCCCGCGACAGCGCAAAGAACTGCTGAGGGGTGCCGGGCATTGCCTCCATGCCGAAGTCGTTGAAGCGCTTTTGCACCTCAGGCGCCGTGAACGCGCGATTCAGATCGGTGTTGAGCCGCGTCACTACCGCTGGCTGCATACCTGCCGGGCCGAGGATCCCCTGGAACGCGAACACCTCCGCATTGGGCACGCCGACTTCCGCGAGCGTGGGCACGTCCGGCAGCAGCTTCGAGCGAGCGCCGGAGCCGATGGCCAGCACGCGCACCTTTTTGCTTTGCATGATGGACAGGCCGGACGCCAGATCGAGGAACATGCACGGCACCTGACCGCCCATCACGTCCGCCATCGCGGGCGCCGCGCCCCGGTATGGGATGTGCGTGATGAAGGTGCCCGTGCGGTTCTTGAACAGCTCCATGGCGAGGTGATGCGGCGAGCCGTTTCCTGGCGACGCGTAGTTGACCTTGCCCGGATTGGCCTTCGCATAGGCGAGGAACTCCTTGAAATCCTTCGCCGGGAAGTTCGGGTTGACCACCAGTGCCAGCGGAAACTTGCCGATCGCGCCGATGTACGTGAAGTCCTTGGACGGGTTGAAAGGCAGCTTGGTGAAGAGATGCTCGTTGAAGGCCAGCACGGCGTTGTCGGCCGACAGGATGGTGTAGCCGTCGGGCTTGGCCCTCGCGACCAGTTCGGCGCCGATGTTGGTCGACGCGCCCGGACGGTTGTCGATGACGATCTGCTGGCCCAGCGTCTGGCGCATCGCCTCCGCGAGCGTGCGCGCGATCACGTCCGTTCCGCCGCCGGCGGGATACGGCACCACCCACTTGATCAGCTGGTCCGGATAGGTCTGGGCTCGCGCCCAAGGTGCGGCGGCTGCCGCGGCGCCAGCGGCGAGGGTGGTGAGCAGGGTTCTGCGATCCATCGAATAAGTCTCCTGGTTTTTCTGAAACGTTGACGTGAATTCAGGTTGGCCCCGCGGATAGGGACGGCGCTGGCAGATCGCGCAGCGCTTGCGCCAACGCGGCCCGACAACGCGCCTCATCGCCGATCTGCTCGAACAGCAGCAGCGCGAGCCGCGCGAGGAAAAGCGATTCTCGCTCGGCGCCAGCCTCGGTGATGGCGCGAGCACATTCGGCATAGACGCGATCACGCGCCTCGAGCGACAAGGCAGTCATGCGTGCTCCGTTTCGGCGAGCGCCGACGCGCGCTCCAGGGCATGCCGCAGCGCACCCGAAGGGACTCGGCGCCACCGCGCGGCGACGTGCCCGTCCGGCCGCAAGAGATAGACGGCGCCCTCTTCCGCACCCAGGGCAGCGAACACCGATGCATCGGCGCTTCCCGGCGGGAGTTCGCAGATCACCACCGCCAGCGGCGTCGCTTGGGCGGCCGCGATTTCGGCTGTGAGCGTGGCGTCCGTGCGCGTCATGTTAAGGACGAGCACCATGAAAGCCGGCCGTAGCCAGTCGGTGAGGTGAAGGTCCAGTGCAAGCGGTTGATCGGGCATGACGTCGCCTGGTTGCGGGCCCGGCATCGATGCATCGTCATCGCTCGAAAGCGCCGAGTTCTCGTACTGCACCGCCTGCGTCTGGCGCGGGTTGATCAGGTTTGCGATCTCGCGGTGCGCGCCTGACAAAGACAGCGCCGCCTCGCGCAGCAAATCGAAACCTCGTGTCGGCGGCGACATGAATTCGGTGCTGCGCATCGCGCTTTCAGCGTTGATATGAAAAGCGGCAACGCGCTCCTGCGAATAACTGTCGAGCAGCGCCGCGCTCGACACGCCGCGCGCCACCAGCGCCAGCTTCCAGGCGAGGTTGTCCGCATCATCGAAGCCCGAGTTCAGGCCGCGCACCCCGAAGATCGGCATCGCATGCGCAGCATTGCCGGCGAACAGCACGCGGCCGTGGCGGTAGCTCTCCAGGGTCATCGCGCCGGCACGGTAGACAGACGTCCAGACCGTCTTCCATGGCAGGTGACCTTCGCCGATTGCATCGAGGTGACGCTGCACGAATTCGTGCACCGCAGACGGCTGGAGCGCTTCCTCGGTGCTTTGCCCGGCGCGCAGTTGATAGTCGATGCGCCAGATGTCGTCCGGCTGCCGATGCATCAGCACCGTCGAGCCGGGGTTCCACGGCGGATCGAACCATGCGCGCCGCTCCGTCGGATGTTCGCTGTGCAGTTCGATGTCGATGATCACGTAGCGGCCTTCGTAAGCCGTGCCTTCGAGGTTGAGCCCGAGCGACTTTCGCACGAAGCTCTGGCCACCGTCGCAGCCGACCAGCCACTGGGCGCTCAATGCGTAGGCGCCTTGCGCATTGCGTGCCGACAGCGAGACGCCATCGGCATCCTCGACAAACCCCGTGAGTTCGGTGCCCCAGCGGATGTCGATGATCCCCGGCGTCGACTCGTTGCGGCGATTGATCTCGTCCAGCAGGTACTGCTCGATGTAGTACTGCTCGAGATTGATCATCGGCGGCAGCTTCTGCCTGGCGTCGTGCGGCATCTCGAAGCGGAACACCTCGTCGGTCTTGTAGAAGCTGCGCCCGCCGGTCCACGGCAGGCCTTTCGCCAGGAACGAAGGGAGTGCGCCGAGGCGTTCGACGATCTCCAGGCTCCGGCGCGAAATACATGCCGCCCGGCTGCCGACGCAAACGGTGTCGTCGGCCTCCAGGATCACGCTTCGGACGCCATGGTTCGCCAGGCCAAGCGCGAGCGACATGCCGACGGGGCCCCCTCCGGCAATCACCACCGGATGGCGAGCGGGCTCCTGTCCGTTTACCAACGATGGAAGGCGTGGTTCGTGGCGCGTGTAGTGAAACGCGCCGACGGATGGCGGCAGATCGGCCGCCTGCGGAGGCAGCGGTCCGGTTGCAGCATCGCCTGCACGCGCGGAGGGATGGGGCACGACAGCGGTAGTCATGCGAAGGGATTGTCCGGATGCACGAGAGCCGTCGTTGTCGTAACTTCGTACGAAGTGCAAACCCTTCCCCCACGATGAGACGCTGGCCAGTCAAAGGCGAAGATCGGCCGATCGCGGCGTCGGTCGTGAGCAACGTGCTCGCCGGCGTCGGCACGTCGCACTTGGCCGCCAGCTATCTGGCGGCGATGCACGCCGTGCTGCCGGTGACCTTCTGCACCGTCTTTGCAGTCGACTCGGCGGGCCGCATCGAAACCGTCTCGGCCGCCAGCTCCTACGGCAACACTGCCGAACGCACCGCCGAGCGCTATGTGGCGCAGCGCTTCGACCTGCTCGACGCCAACATGGCATGGCTGGCCGCCCGAAAGCTGCCGAAGCGGGCGCAGTTATGGCTGGGCCACCAGCGTGCGGAAGAAGTGGCCGACCCTGCCTATCGCGCGGCTTGCTACGGGGACGTTGGAATTCGCGAGCGTGCGTCGGTGCTGCTTCTCCTGCCTTCAGGGCAGCGCGCCGCCGTGAGCTTTTACAGGAGCCTCGCACAGCCGGATTTCAGCCCGGAGGACTTCCACCTGCTGGAAGCGCATGCAATGCTCTTGGCAGATGCAACAGCAGCGCACGGCCGCAGTGCGGTCGTCGCCAGGGAAGCGGCCGAGCCAACGCTCGCCTCGCGCTTGCCGGGGTTGAGCCTTCGCGAGCGCGAGGTGATCGGTCATCTGCTGGCCGGCAAGACGGCCAAGGAAGCGGCGCGAGAAATGAGCATCGAGCTCACGACCGCGAGAACACATCAGTACCGAGCGTTTCGAAGGTTGGGCGTTGCAAACATGAAGGAGTTGCTGCGTAGCCGCGCATGACGCGGGCTGGGGGCTGTCATCAGCCCCCGCCCGGCGCCACCACTTCCTGATCGATCGCCCCAAAGACCGACTGGCCGTCCTGCGCCTTCATCTCGATCCTGATCGTGTCGCCGTACTTCATGAACTCGGTCGAAGGCTGGCCGTCCTGAATCGTTTCGATGCAGCGCTTCTCGGCGATGCAGCTGTAGCCCTTCGGCCATTCCATCCGGCCACCCTTCTCGACGCCCTTGTTGCTCACGGTCCCGCTGCCGACGATGCTCCCGGCGCGCACGTTTCGCGTCTTGGCAATGTGCGCGACGAGTTGGCCGAAATGAAAGGTCATTTCCTCGCCCGCATCGCACATGCCGACCTTCCGGCCATTCCAGGTGCTTTGCAGCGCAAGGTGTACGCGGCCGCCCTGCCAGGCGTTGCCGAGTTCGTCGGTGGTGACCGCCACGGGACTGAAAGCCGTCGATGGCTTGCTCTGGAAAAACCCGAACCCCTTGGCAAGCTCGGCCGGAATCAGGTTGCGCAGGCTCACATCGTTCGCAAGCATGACCAGCCGGATCCCATCGAGCGCCTGCGCGGGTGTCGCGCCCATCCTGACGTCGCCGGTAACGACCGCAACCTCGGCCTCGAAGTCGATGCCGAAAGCCTCGCTGGAAACCACGATCGGATCGCACGGACCGATGAAATCGTCGCTGCCGCCCTGATACATCAGTGGGTCGACGTAGAAGCTCTCGGGGACCTCGGCGTTGCGGGCCTTGCGCACGAGTTCGACATGGTTGATGTAAGCGGAGCCATCGGCCCATTGATAGGCGCGCGGTAGCGGCGCCATGCACTGAGTCGGGTCAAACGGAAAAGCATGACGCGCACGGCCGCCGTTGAGCGCGTCGTAGAGATCCTGCAACTGCGGGCTGATGAAGCTCCAATCGTCCAGCACCTGCTGCATGCGGCTGGCGATGCCGGTGGCGTAATGCGCGGTGGCGAGATCGCGCGAAACGACGACGAGCTGCCCGTCGCGCGAACCGTCTTTGAGAGTGGCGAGTTTCATGGTGGCGGCCGATGCCGGCGCGGCATCGCTACTAAACTGATTGACCGGGCGGCAGTGTACCGAGACGAACCTCGCGGCCGGCACCGGGTCCACCTCCCATGCCGACGTTCACTCTCCCCGCCATGCCCGAAGCACCCCGTCCGCCCTGGCGCGTGCTGGCGTTGCTCACCGCCGCGGTGGTGATCGTCCACCTGATGCTGCTGGGGCTCGCCCCATCGGGCATGGGAGCACCCCCGACGACGCTGACCGAAAGATTCATCACCCGGACGATCGTTGTCGCACCTCCGCCCATCTCTGAGTCTGAGCCCGCCGCCGCACCAGAACCGGCAACGCCTGCCGCGGAAAACAAGCCCGCGCGTCCCCGCCCCCGCGTTCGGCCACGTCCAGCGACACCTTCGCCAACACCCGCATCCGAAGCGGCGATCCCGACCCAGCCGCAGCCCCTGCCGCAGTGGCAGGAAATCGCCCCGCCAACCAACACCTCGCCGGAGGCTACTGATATGTCGCCCGGGACCGGCAACGAAGCTGGCTCAGGAACGAACGGCGACCAAGGCGCCGCCAAGCCCGACAGCGAAGCGTCGCAAGCCAACATGCCCGGCTCGGTACCGCTGCGCATTCCAGGCTCCGTTCGCCTCGCCTTTGCCGCCACCGCGCAGCAGGGCTCGACGCCCATGCAAGGCGTGTTCGGCGATCTCGTCTGGCTGCAAGATGGCGAGCACTACGATGCCAAGCTGTCGCTCACATTTCTGTTCAAGACTTTTCGCAGCCTGCACAGCAATGGCGTCATCGGCCCGACAGGAATCGAGCCGCTTCGCTTTGCCGACAAGCGCAAGACCGAGGTCGCTTCGCATTTCGTTCGAGACCAGAAGACCGTGGTCTTCAGCAACAACGCGCCCAGCGTGCCGTTGTTGGCGGGCGCGCAAGACCGGCTCAGCGTCGTGATGCAGTTGGGCGCCTTGATGGCCGGCGACCCGGGGCGCTATCCGCCGGGCTCAGTCGTCGCCGTGCAGACGGTCGGGCCCTCCGACGCCGAAATCTGGACCTTCAACGTCTCAGGCGAAGAGCGCGTGACGGTGCCGGCAGGCGAATTCTCGGTTCGAAGGCTCACCCGCAATCCGCGCCAGCCGTTCGATGACAAGGTCGAACTCTGGCTTGCACCGGACATGGGCTATCTGCCGGTGAGGATCAAGCAGACGCAGGCAAACCAGGATTTCGCGGATCTCCAGTTGCGCGAACAGGTCCCCTTGCGCACATCGAACTAGCACCACACCCATCTTGACGATTGCCGGCCGGCCGACTTCGGGGACACTGCGGGGCATTCAAGCAAAGATGCACCGCACCATGACCGAACCCCGCACCGATTTGGCCAAGATCACGCTCAACGTTCTGAGCATCGCCCTGCTCATCGGTTCTTCGCTCTGGGTGCTGCGGCCGTTCCTGGGCGCGACGATCTGGGCCGCGATGGTGGTGGTGGCGACATGGCCGGCGCTGCTGTGGTTCGAAGCCCGGCTTTGGCGGCGCCGCAGCCTCGCGGTGCTCGTGATGGTGCTGATTCTGTTGCTCTTGTTCGTGTTGCCGCTGACGATGGCGATCTCGACCATTGCCGCCAATGCGAACGAGGTCACGGCATGGGTCAGGTCGCTCATCAGCCAGGGGCCGCCGCAGGTGCCGGATTGGCTGGGCCGGCTGCCTTTCATCGGACCGCGCTTGACGACGGCGTGGAACGCGCAGGTCGCATCAGGCGTGGCGGGGCTGGAAGCCGAAATCGCGCCTTACGCCAAGCAAGTCACCGGATGGGTGTTTGCCCAGGCGGGCGTCGTTGGCGCGCTGACGCTGCAGTTCCTGCTGACAGTCGTCATCGCCGGGCTGATGTACGCGCAGGGCGAGGCTGCGGCGGCGACCGTGCGCCTGTTCGGCCGGAGACTTGGCGGTCAGCGTGGCGAAGACGCCGTGATCCTCGCCGGTCAGGCGATCCGCGGTGTCGCGCTGGGCGTGGGCGTGACGGCCATCGTGCAGGCGGTGATGGGCGGAATCGGCCTGGCGATCGCCGGCGTGCCCTTTTCGGCGCTGCTCACGGCGGTGATGTTCATGTTCTGCATCGTCCAGATCGGCCCCACGCTGGTGCTGGCGCCGGCAGTGGTCTGGATCTTCTGGAGCGGCTCGACAGGATGGGGGATTTTTCTGCTCATCTGGACCCTGATCGTGGGCACGATGGACAACTTCCTGCGTCCGTGGCTGATCAAGCGCGGCGCCGATCTTCCGCTGTTGCTGATTTTCGCGGGCGTGATCGGCGGGCTGTTCGGCTTCGGGCTGGTCGGCATCTTCGTCGGACCGGTCATGCTGGCGGTCTCGTACACCCTGCTGGAAGCCTGGCTGGCCGATCCCGATCTCACGACCGTCGAGGCAAAGAGCTGATCCGGACACAAAACGATACAGGCAGGCTCCTACAGCGCACGAAGGATATTGAAACTGGCGCGTTGATTGCTATCTAACGACTATGAATGCCATCGACATCCTCACAGGACCCGAAATGCAAATGCTCTACGACTCCGACTCCTTCGTCGTCGTGCACGTGCAGCCGACCGAAGGAGAAGCGCCACTGGCGCCTCATCTGCCAGTTCTGGCGCGCCACGGCTTCGAGATCGTCGACAAACGCTCGGGCAAGGAGGTGTACCTCGACGGCTCATGGGCCGAACTCTTCCAACAGCAGATCGCCGCGTGGCAACTCAATACACCCACGCAGGAAGAAGTCGAGGACACCCTGGAGGGGTACGCCGAGTTGGCGCACACTCCTGTGCTCGTCCACTGATCACCCAGAGCGCTTCGGCGCTCTTTTTTTGCCATGCTCCTTCGACGCGCTTTCACGCAGACGTTCGTCGCACCAATCAGCGCAATCATTGGCGCCGCTCTCCTGGCCGGCTGCGCCGCGGGAACGACGGCCGCCGACGCTCCTGTCTCCCGCCGCGTCGCAAAGCTCCTGCCCGTCGACGCCTTGCTGCTCGGCGAGCAGCACGATGCCCCCGAACACCATGTCCTGGAGCGCCAAACCGTCGAAGCACTCGCCGCCGATGGCCGGCTGGCGGCGCTGGCCCTCGAAATGGCCGACGCAGGCAACAGCACCGGCCATCTTGGCGCCGATGCGATCGAAGCCCAGGTACAGACCGCATTGAGCTGGAACGACAACGCCTGGCCCTGGAGCGACTACGGTCCCATTGTGATGGCCGCAGTGCGTGCAGGCGTGCCCGTGATCGGCGCCAATCTGCCGCGCGAGCACATGAAGGATGCGATGAAGGACGTTTCGCTCGACGCCCAACTCGCCGATGGCGCCCAGTCGGCCCAACGCGAGGCGGTACGAAGCGGCCACTGCAACTTGCTGCCCGAGTCGCAAATCGTCCCGATGACGCGCATCCAGATCGCGCGCGACCGGTCGATGGCGCAGGCGATCGTCAAGGCGCGTGTGCCCGGCAAGACGGTGCTGCTCGTGAGCGGCGCCGGGCATGCGGACAAGATGCTGGGGGTTCCGCAGCACTTGCCGACCGACATCTCAGTGAAAGTGGTGCAGATGCAGGCAGGCGCTCCGCATGCTGACGCTGACGTGTACGACGTCGCATGGTCGACGCCTGCCCTTCCTGAAAAAGACTACTGCGCCGAGCTGCGAACGGAGCGCCGCCAGCCCGGCTGATCACGCTTCGTCAGGCGTGATGTGTGACGTGCGTCAGGCGTGCTTTTTGATCGCGTCCGACAGCGTGTTGACCAAGCTGTCGATGTGCGACTTCTCGACGATGTAAGGCGGCGCGATCACCAGAACATCGCCAGCGGGCCGCACCAGCGCGCCGTTGTGGAAGCACTCCAGGAAGATGTCATAGGCACGCTTGCCCGGCAGGCCCGCAATCGGCGCGAGTTCGACGGCCGCTGCCAGGCCGAGGCTGCGAATGCCGATGACGTTGGGCAGCCCCTTGAAAGCGCTGTGGAACGCATCGCCCAACACCTTGCCCATCTCGCCGGCGCGAGCGAAAAGCTGTTCTTTCTGGAACAGCTCCAACGTCGCGATGGCCGCCGCGCAAGCCACCGGATGGCCCGAATAGGTGTAGCCATGGAAGAACTCCACCACGTGCTCGGGCGCTGAAGTGTTCATCATCGCGTCGTAGAGCTTGTCGCGGCAGATCACGCCGCCCAGCGGAATCACGCCATTGGTCACGCACTTCGCGAAGTTCAGCATGTCGGGCACGACGCCGAAATAGTCCGACGCGAAGTTGGTGCCCATGCGCCCGAAGCCGGTAATGACCTCATCGAAGATCAACAGAATGCCGTGCTTGTCGCAGATCTCGCGCAGTTTCTGCAGGTAGCCCTTGGGCGGCAGGTACCAGCCGGCCGAACCCGCCACCGGCTCCACGATGATCGCCGCCACGTTGCTGGGATCGTGCAGCGGCAGGATGCGCTGCTCCAGTTCGGCCAGTGCATCTTCGGCCCAGACGGGCTCCTGGTTGTGGATGTAAGCATGATTGACCGGGTCGTGGATGAAGCGCATGTGGTCCACGCGCGGCAGGAATGCCGAGCCGAACACCTTGCGATTGCCCGGAATGCCACCCACCGACATGCCGCCGAAGCCAACCCCGTGGTAGCCCTTTTCGCGGCCGATGAAGACATTGCGGTGGCCTTCGCCGCGCGCGCGGTGATAGGCCAGCGCCACCTTCAGCGAAGTGTCAGCCGCTTCGCTGCCTGAATTGCAGAACAGCACCTTGTTGAGATCGCCCGGCGCCATGGCGGCAATCATCTCGGCGGCCTTGAAAGCCTTGTCGTTGCTGACCTGGAAAGCCGTCGCGTAGTCGAGCGTGTCGAGCTGCGTCTTGATCGCCTCGTTGATCGGCTTGCGGTTGTGGCCCGCGCCCACGCACCAGAGTGAGGAGATGCCGTCGATCACCTTGCGCCCGTCGTGCGTGGTGAACTCCATCCCGTCGGCCGCCACGAAGACGCGCGGGTCCTTCTTGAAGTGACGATTCGGGGTGAAGGGCAACCACTGGTTGTCCATGTTGAAGTCGCTATAGGCCATGAATCGCTCCTGAGGGGTCGTTCTTGCTTGAAAAGGTTCATTTTGGCACCGGCTGCGCCCCCCGTGCGCCCTGCGACAATGGCCGGCCTTATGAATCCCGCGTACATCCTTACCCTTTCCTGCCCCGATCGCACCGGCATCGTTCATGCCGTTTCCGGATTCCTGCTCGAACGCGGCGGCAACATCGAAGAAGCAGCCCAGTACAACGACCGCGGCACCGGCCTGTTCTTCATGCGCGTGCGCTTCGCATGCGACCAGGGCGAAGCGGCCCTTTGCGAGCAAATCGGCGAACTGGCGGCGAAGTTCGGAATGCGCTGGAAGCTCCATGCCGCTGCCGAACCCATGAAGACGGTCATCATGGTCAGCAAGGAAGGCCACTGTTTGAACGACCTGCTCTTCCGCTGGAAGAGCGGCCTGCTCTCCATCGACGTGCGCGCAATCGTCTCGAACCACCGCGACTTCTACCAGCTGGCCGCGAGCTACAACGTGCCCTTTCACCACATTCCGGTGACTGCCGCGACCAAGGCGCAGGGAGAGGCAAAGCAGCTCGAGATCATCGAAGCCGAAGGCGCCGATCTCGTGGTGCTGGCGCGATACATGCAAATCCTGAGCAACGACCTGTGCGTCAAGCTCGCCGGTCGCGCCATCAACATCCATCACTCCTTCCTCCCCAGCTTCAAGGGCGCGAAGCCCTACTACCAGGCGCATGACCGCGGCGTGAAGCTGATCGGCGCCACCGCGCACTACGTGACGGCCGATCTCGATGAAGGCCCGATCATCGAGCAGGACGTCGAGCGCGCCGACCATACCGACACGGTCGAAGACCTCACCGCACGCGGTCGCGACACCGAAAGCCAGGTTCTGGCGCGGGCCGTGAAGTGGCACAGCGAGCATCGGGTCCTGCTGAACGGGCACCGCACCGTGGTCTTCCGCTGAGACGGAGACAATGGCGCGATGAACACAGCGTCCACCGAACCGCGAAAAGTCTCGCTTCCCCGCAGAGAACTTCAGGCCAAGGTGGTCGGCGCGCTCAGGGAGAAGCTGCCGTCGCACGCCATCCTCTCGAACGACGAGGACACTGTCCCGTATGAATGCGATGGGCTCACGGCCTACCGCCAGCGCCCGCTGGTCGTTGCGCTGCCCGAGAACGAAGACCAGGTGCAGGCCGTGCTCAGAACCTGCCATGCGCTCGGCGTCCCGGTGGTGGCGCGCGGCGCGGGCACGGGCCTTTCCGGCGGTGCGATGCCGGACGCCCTCGGCGTGACGCTCTCGCTCGCCAAGTTCAATCGCATCCTCAAGATCGATCCCGTCAGCCGCACGGCCGTGGTGCAGTGCGGCGTGCGCAATCTCGCGATCAGTGAGGCGGCGGCGCCTTTCGGCCTCTACTACGCGCCGGATCCCTCGAGCCAGATCGCATGCACCATCGGCGGCAACGTGGCCGAGAACTCCGGCGGCGTGCACTGCCTGAAGTACGGCCTGACACTGCACAACGTGCTGCGCGTGCGCGGCTTCACGGCCGAAGGCGAGCCGATCGAGTTCGGCAGCGAGGCGCTCGACTGCGCCGGGCTCGACCTGCTGGCGCTTGTGATCGGCAGCGAAGGCATGCTCGCGGTGACCACCGAAGTGACCGTCAAACTCGTGCCCAAGCCCCAGTTGGCGCGCTGCATCATGGCCAGCTTCGATGATGTTCGTAAAGCCGGCGATGCGGTCGCTGCCGTCATTGCTGCCGGCATCATTCCGGCGGGCCTGGAGATGATGGACAAGCCGATGACTGCCGCGGTCGAAGACTTCGTGCATGCGGGCTACGACCTCGACGCCGCCGCGATCCTGCTGTGTGAATCCGACGGCACGGCCGAAGAGGTCGAAGAGGAAATCGGCCGAATGACGGACGTGCTGCGCGGCTGCGGTGCCACTGCCATCGCGTGCAGCGAGAACGAAGAGGAACGACTCAGGTTCTGGAGCGGCCGCAAGAACGCGTTTCCGGCATCGGGCCGCATCAGCCCCGACTACATGTGCCTGGATTCGACGATCCCGCGCAAACGGCTGGCCGACATCCTGCTGGCCATCCAGGAAATGGAAAAGAAATACAACCTGCGCTGTTGCAACGTCTTCCACGCGGGCGATGGCAACCTGCATCCGCTGGTGCTGTTCGACGCGAACGATCCGGACGAACTTCACCGCTGCGAGCTCTTCGGCGCCGACATTCTCGAAACCAGCGTTGCAATGGGCGGCACGGTGTCGGGCGAACACGGCGTCGGGGTCGAGAAGCTCAACAGCATGTGCGTGCAATTCACGGCGGCCGAGAACGAGCAGATGTTCGGCGTCAAGCGCGCCTTCGATCCGGCCGGCACGCTCAATCCAGGCAAGGTGATTCCGACGCTGCAGCGCTGCGCCGAATACGGCAAGCAGGTGTTCCGCGCCGGCAAGCCACAGCCTTTCGCCGACCTTCCGCGGTTTTGAGATGAATGGCTTGCGCGGCATGGCCTGGCTGCTGGTGTTCCAGTCGGCGGGCGAAGTTTTGTCGCGGGGCTTGTCCTTGCCTCTCCCGGGGCCAGTGCTCGGAATGATGCTGATGCTCGTCGGCCTGCGCTTTGCGGTGGTGCGCGAACCAGTGGCCGAATGCGCCACCTTTCTGCTGAGTCATCTTTCGCTGCTTTTCGTTCCGGTCGGCGTGGGCGTGATGACACATCTTGCGCTGCTCAACGAATACGGCGGCCGCATGCTCGTCGTCATCGCGTTGTCGACCTGGATCGGACTCGGCGTGACGGCAATGGTGCTGTACTGGCCGGATCGCAAACACGAGGCCTGAACATGCCCCGCTTCGTCGAACTCTGGATCTATCTTTCCGCCACGCCGCTCTTCGGCCTTACGGCCACACTGGTCGTGTATCTGCTCGCGAACGCGGCATACACACGGCTTGGCGCCGTACCCTGGGCCAACCCGGTGCTGTGGTCGGTGGTCGTGCTGGCGAGTGGGTTGCTCCTCACGCGCGTCGACTACCAGACCTACTTCGCGGGCGCGCAGTTCATTCACTTCCTGCTCGGCCCCGCGGTGGTGGCGCTGGCATGGCCGCTTTGGCAGCGGCGCGCCGAGTTGCGCGCGCGATTCGGCCGGCTGGTGCTGGCGTCCTTGCTGGGTGGCGCGGCGGCTGGCGGCTCTGCGGTCGCATTGGGGTGGGCGATGGGATTGCCGCACGACGTGGTGTTGTCGCTCGCGCCCAAGTCGGTCACTGCGCCGGTGGCGATGGGGATCTCAGAAAAGATCGGCGGCATTCCGGCACTCTCGGCCGTGTTCGCGGTGCTGACCGGCATGGTCGGAGCGCTGTCGGGCAAATACCTCTTCGATGTGCTTCGGATTCGCACCAGTGCTGAAGGCTATGCCGCGCGCGGGTTCGGACTCGGCACCGCCGCGCACGGCATCGGCGCCGCGAGGGCGCTGCACGTCAATGCGGATGCCGGCGCGTATGCCGGCCTTGCCCTCGGCATGCAGGTGGTTCTGGCGGCGCTGCTGATGCCATTGGTCTTTCGGCTCTTCTGATCTCCTGATCTTCTGCGCCGGCGCACAAAAAAGCCGGCCCATGCATTTCGCATGACCGGCATGAGGGTGGCGCGAAAGCGCGTGGGTTACAGCGCGAGCGAGTTGCCGCGCGCAGCGGCGCGTGCTTCGGCACGAACGGCGTCGCGATTGACGGCGCTGGCGAGGATCGGCGCCACACCGGCCGTTGCGCCTTCAGCGTACGGGTTCGCGCTGTGCGCAGCAGCCACGCCTTGGTCGCGCACTGCCGAGCGGGGGGTGGTGCTCGCTACAAGCGTCTGGACGCCGGACTCGGCGCCGTCGGAGTAGGGGTCGGCACGGTGCGCTGCGGTCACGGCTTCGGCTTGGATTGTGGCGCGGCTGTTTGCCGACACCAGGGGCTGTACGCCTTCGTACGTTTCTGCCTGGGCACCGGCGGCGGCCAGGAGGCTGAGGGCTGCTGCGGCGATGATCTTCGAGGTCTTCATTTCGGTTCCTTTTGACTGTGAGGATGGTTTCGAACCGGTCTTGGGTGGGGCGCCGTCCCTGGAGGGCGGCCACCTCTCTCGGGCCCTGTTCACTCAGAACTGCTTGCTGCTGCTGTCCTGTGGAGTGAATTCTGCGCTCGAATTCTTAGTAGAAACCCTAGCACTCCTGCACAAGTCTGTTGCCGAAGCCGAAACAGTCAAATGGCGAGAGCGGGAGCTCACTTCGCGCTCCAGGGCGCCGCGCCTTAGGCGGCGCCCTTCAGGAGCTCAGCTGCGAGACGCATTGTTCGGCCGGCGGTCGTAGCGGTTCGGCACGCCATCATGGTCGTTGTCCCACCCGCCAGCCTGGTATTCCCAGCGGCCGCCGTGCTCGTGCCATTGAGGCGCGCGGTAGGCGTAGCCTGGCCGGGCGCGCATCCAGTTTCCGCCTTGCCAGACATAGCGCCCGTGGTTCCATTCATAGTGGCCCGGTGCCCAGACATAGCCGGGGCGGGGTGGCGGAACGTGCTCACGACGCGGCGCGGGCGGCGGACCCACGCGCACCGAAACCACGGCCTGCGCCTGTGCGGCTGTCGGCACAACCATCGCGCCGAGCGACAGAAGTGATGCGGCACCCATCGCAAAAGTGACAGCGAGTTTTTTCATGAGGATTCCTTTGAGTTGCTGGAGACTTCATCCTCCATGCCCCATGTGAATCCTTCGTAAGCGCCCGGCGAAGTCTTGTGTAAACCTGTTTCGGCCGATCCTGCGGCGACATCTCTATTTCTGCAGCGCGCGCAAGTCGATAGCGTCAGCCATCGCCGCATGGCCCGCAACGCCGGGATGCAAGTGATCGCCCAGGTCGTACACGGGCTTCAGCGACTGGGGATCGGCAGGATCGCGCAGTGCCGCATCGAAATCGACGACGCCATCGACGCCCTGCTGGCCGCGGATCCAACGGTTCACGGCCTGCCGGCGGAGCTCTTTTTCCGCAGTCCAGTAGGGCGACCCCTTGAAAGGCAGCAGCGTGCCCAGCAGCACCTTGACGCCCCAGGCGCGCGACTCGTCGATCAACCGCTGCAAGCCCGCGGTGATCTGATCGATTTCCGGAGGGCCCAGCCGTCCGCTCGAGCCCTGCGGCAAGGTCAAGCCGATGTCGTTGATGCCGATCAGGATGATCACGTGCGTCACGCCGCTTTGCTCCAGCACATCGCGCCGGAAGCGATCGATGCCTTTGGGTCCGGCGCCGTCGCTGAGTAGGCGATTGCCCGATATGCCCTCGTTGAGCACCGAGAACTGCCCTGCACTGCCAGGCCTTCCGCGCAAGCGCAACGCGAGGCGCTCGGGGTAGCGCAGCATGCGCCCGTCGCCTTCGATGCCCGCACCTTCGGTGATCGAATCGCCGAACGCGACCACGACACGCGCTGCCCTCGGCCCGAGGACATCCAGGCCCGTCACGATGTGGTTCCAGTCGGTACGCGCGGCATCCGGCAAAGTGGCCTCGCGGACCCTGTTGCCCGGCGAGACCCAGGTCGCACCCGGCGTCAGGTGATGCACCGTCGCGAAAGGCACCGGCGCATCGACGTAGAAGCTGACCGATACGGTCTGGTCGGGCGCGACGGCAAACGAAGCGGCGTCGCTCCAGGCTTCCGCGCCGGGCGCGATGGTGATGTCTGCATGGCCGCCGAATTGCAGACTTTGCAGTGAAGCAGGAGACACCGCGTGTCCGCCCGTGTTCCGCGCCACATTGGCCGACGCGATATGAAGCGGCTTCTTGCCGAAGCGATTCGAGAAACGAACGCGCACACGGCGTCCGCCCAGGGTCGGTTGGAGTTCCTGCCGCAAGGTCTGGTTTTCAAGCAGCGGCGGAGGCGACGTCGGCGCTGCAACCCACGGAAGCGGCTGCGCGTAGTCCTGCGGTGCCGCCGCCCAACTGCCTGCCCAGCGAACCTCATCGTGCGACTGCGCCGTCTGCGCCGTCTGCGCGAGCGCTGGCGGATGGGCCAGCGCCACGCCCAGCATCAGAGCGCCAAAGAGTCGTGCAACCAGGTTCATGCGCAAAGCAGCGCAGTTTACGGAATCCTCTTCACCATGTGTCGACGTACGCCGTGGCCGGACGGTGCGATGCGGCGGATGACGCCAGCCCGCGTACCAGCCACGATCGCGTATCGGCGGGATCGATGACGGCATCGATCTCCAGCGTTTGCGCCATGTGGATGGCCTCGCCGTTCTCGTACTGCTGCGCCACCAGCTTCTTGAACAGTGCATCGCGCTCAGGCCCTTCGGGCGCAGCTTCGAGCTCCTTTCGGAAGCCCAGCCGCACCGCGCCTTCAAGCCCCATCGCACCGAACTCGCCCGTCGGCCACGCGACGGTGAACACAGGCGCATCGAAACCGCCGGCGGTCATTGCCTGCGCTCCGAGCCCATAACCTTTGCGCAACACGACCGCGAAATACGGCACGCGCAGGTGCGATGCCACCATGAACATCCGGCACACATGCCGTACCTGCGCTTGCGCTTCGACCTCGGGGCCCACCATGAAGCCGGGTGTGTCGCACAGCGCAACCAGCGGCAATCCGTGCGCATTGCAAAGCTGCATGAAGCGCGCAGCCTTGTCCGCAGCCTCGACATCGATCGCGCCGCCGAGATGATGCGGATTGTTGGCGAGCAGCCCTACCGGCTTGCCTTCGATACGTGCCAGCGCGGTCACGATGCCGGCGCCGAATCCGGCACGCAATTCCAGCAGCGAGCCGGTGTCGACCACGCCGCGCATCGCGGCACGCACGTCGTACACACGCAGCCGGTTTTCAGGGACGGCGTGGCGCAACGCGCGTTGATCGGCGCATTCCCATGCACTCGTCGGGCCCTGGAAGTACGACAGGTACTGCTTTGCCGCGGCAACCGCCTCCGCTTCATTCTTCACGAGGATGTCGATCACGCCGTTGCGCGACTGCACGCTGCTCGGGCCGATCTGCTCCGGCGCGAACGTGCCGAGACCGCCGCCTTCGATCATGGCGGGGCCGCTCATGCCAATGTTGCTGGCCTCGGTGGCGATGATCACGTCGGCACAACCCAGGAGCGCCGCATTGCCCGCGAAGCAGCGTCCATGCACGATGCCGACGACCGGCACCTTTCCGGAGAGCGCCGCAAACTGGCTGAACGTGTGGTTGTTCAGCCCGGCAACGATCGGCATGTCCGTATCCCCCGGCCGGCCGCCACCGCCTTCGGCAAACAGAACCACGGGCAAGCCCAGCTGGTGCGCGATGCCCAGCATGCGATCGGTCTTGTGATGGTTGCGCATGCCCTGCGTGCCCGCCAGCACGGTGTAGTCGTAGGACATGACCACGCAGCGCGACTTCTCTGCGCCGAACTGCTTCGCATTGATGCTTCCGATGCCGGTCACCATGCCGTCCGCGGGTGTGTTGGCGATCAAGTCCTCAAGCGAGCGGCGGCGCGTCTGCGCGGCAATCGCCAGTGCGCCGTACTCGGTGAAGTTGCCCGGGTCGTCAGCGAGATCGCAAAGATCAGCGATGTTTGCGCGCGCAGTGCGGCCACCCTGCGCATGTCGCTTCGCGACCGCGGTGGCACGGTTCGTGTCGAGCGTGAATGCGTGCCGGTCGATGACCTTCCGCAGATCGGGGCGGATCTCGTCCAGGTCACGTTCAGTACGCGCTTCGGCTTCGACGGCATGCGCGTCCACGGCTTCGAGCTTCACCAAAGACTGCCCTTCGACGAGATAGTCACCCGGCTGCGCCATGAGCGCGATGACGCGGCCCGCAACAGGGGCGTGCAGCAGGTGCTCCATCTTCATGGCTTCGAGCACGCCGATCTGGGCGCCAGCGGGTACGACGTCGCCGACATCCACTTCGAATTGCACGAGCTTGGCGGGCATGGGTGCCTTCACCATGAGTTCGTCGCCCTCATCCTCCGCGACTGTCTTTGCAGCTTCAGTGGCCCCAGAGGCCGCAGGGCGCGCGTGCTTCGCAGCGGCCGCGTCCACTTGCCCGGCAGCGGCCAGCAGATCGGCCAGATGCGCTTCGACGAATCGGGTGTGTACCGTTTGACTCCCGAATTCCGGCCGCATTGCGATGGCCTGCAGCAGCGAGAGGTTCGTCGCGATGCCCTCGATGCGGCATTCCTCCAGCGCGCGCAGCGAGCGGCGCACGACGTCGGCAAAGCGCGGCGAGGACGAATGCACGATCAGCTTGGCAAGCAGCGTGTCGTAGTGCGGCGAAGGCGCGAGCCCGGCATAGCCATGCGTATCGACACGCACGCCGGGTCCGGCCGGCAGATCGAAGCGACTCAGCGTGCCGCCGGAAGGCCGCGCATTGCCTTGCGAATCGAGCGTCTCGGCATTGATGCGCCATTGCACTGCAAACCCGCGCTGAGGTGCTATGCGCCCGGTATCGACGCCGACGTCAGCAAGTGTCTGCCCCGTCGCGATGCCAATCTGCAATTGCACGAGGTCCAGGCCCGTCACCGCTTCGGTCACGGTGTGCTCCACCTGCAATCTTGGATTGGCTTCGATGAAGACGTAGGGCAGTGTCGACGAATGCTCGTCGACGAGGAATTCAAACGTGCCAAGGCTCTGATAGCCCACTGCCTTGGCCATGCGGAGCGCCGCTTGCGTGATCTGCTCGCGCAGCGCGTTGGGCAGCGAGGGGCTCGGTGCAATTTCGACCAGCTTTTGAAACCGCCGTTGAAGCGTGCATTCGCGCTCGCCCAGGCTGGCAACCGCTTTGCCATCGCCGATGACCTGTACTTCGATGTGGCGCGCATTGCGCATCACGCGTTCGACGTAGACGCCTTCGACACCAAAAGCCGCCTTGGCCTCGGACATGCAGCGTGCGTGTGCCTCTGGAAGCTCGTCGGCGTTCAGCACGGCTCGCATGCCGCGCCCGCCACCACCACCGATGGCCTTGACCATCACGCCCGCGCCGTCGGCCTTTTGCGCAGCGAAGAAGGCCTGGGCCTCCGCGAGCGTCGCGGCACCGGCGCTGCCGGGCATCACCGGCACATCGCACTGCTCGGCGAGCGCGCGCGCACGGGCCTTGTCGCCGAAGAGCGCAAGTTGATCCGGCGTCGGGCCAATGAACCGCAGGGCCGCGTCTGCGCATGCCTTCGCGAAGTCTGCGCGTTCACTCAAGAACCCGTAGCCGGGGTGCACCGCATCGCATCCATGATCGCGCGCGATCGTGATCAGCGCGGCAACATCAAGGTAAGCCGACGGGCCGGTCGCATGCAAGGGCACTGCAATGTCGGCGAGCTGCACGTGCAATGCCGACGCGTCGTCGACGGCATGGACGACGACACTCTCGATGCCGAGATCACGCACCGCGCGAACCAGCCGCACCGCGATCTCGCCGCGATTGGCAATCAGGACTTTCTTCATCATCGTCTGTCAGTCTTCAAGAAGGCGGCGCAGCACGGAGGTATTCGTGCAGCGGTTGCTGCGGACGATCGGGAAGCTGCGTTGTCTCCATGGCGTCACTCTCACAGGGTTATCGATAGGGTTGGCCGCTTGCCATCGCTGCATGGTGCCCCAACAATCCTACCCATGGGTATAACTTCGGCGACACCGCACAAACCCTCTCACGAACCATCCGGACGCGGCGATGCGGCTTCGAGAAGAAGCGATCTGCCGCAGGGCACGGGCCGGCAGCGCGCCGCGACCGCCGGCACCGACGTGCAGCGCGAGCGCATCCTGCAGGCGGCGGCGCAACTCTTTGCGGCGCAGGGCTATGCAAACACGACGATGGCGCAGATCGTGCGCGCGCTAGACGCCACCAAGCCCTTCGTCTACTACTACTTCCGAGACAAGCAGGAGATCTTCGAGACGCTGTCGTGGCGGCCCGCGGTCGATTGTTTCACCTCGATGGATTTCGCGCAGGACGATGACCGGCGTGCGGTCGAGAAGGTCAAGGAAGGCATCGAGCGCCTGATCCGCGCAACGGTTTCGCACCACCCCTGCGCCTTCTTTGCCTACAAGGAGCCGCAGGTCTATCGGCCCGAGTACCTCGCCGCACAGAAGAAGCTGGCGCATCACTTCTACGACCAGCTGTTTCCGCTGCTGGAGCAGGCACGCGCCGATGGCGACCTCGACTTCGGCGAGACCAAGATCACCGCCTTCGCTGCGCTGAGCCTCCCCGGCTTCCTCTACAGCTGGTACCGGCCCGACGGCCGCCTGTCGCCCGAGGAAGTCGCGGCGGAGCTGTCGAAGCTGGCGTGGCGAGTGCTCGGTGTGCGCCGGCGCGACAGCTGAACGCGCTGCGTTCTCCCTTGCCTCGCCGAGAAGGCACGATCGATGGGCGGGAGGCAGTCTCTCAGGCGCCCTTGAACCTGGCGGGCCGCTTTTCGAGAAATGCGGCGCAGCCCTCGTGCGCGTCGTCACTGTCGAAGACCAGGCTGATCATCGCCCGCTCGTACTGCAGCGCGTTGCCGAGCGGCATGTCGGCCCCCATGTGCATCGCGCTTTTCAGCATCTTCAGCGCCAGGGGAGCCCTCGCGGCGAGCTTGTGCGCGAGCGTCATGGCCGCGTGCATGAGGTCCTCGCGCGGTACCGATTCATTGACCAGGCCCAGCGACACTGCCTCCCGCGCCGACACCGGATCGCCGAGAAACATCAGCCGCTTGGCCTGGCACAGGGGCAACTGGCGCATCAAGCGCTGCGAACCGCCGCCGCCCGGAAAGAGACCCAGCTTGATCTCGGGCAAGCCGATCTGCGCGTCCTCGGCGATGAGGCGGATGTCCGTGCACAACAGCAACTCCATGCCACCGCCGAGCGCCCATCCGTTGACCGCGGCCACGGTGGGCTTCGGGCACGCCTCGAATCGCTGGAACACCCGCGCCACGATGTCGCCGAACTCCTGGTAGTGCTGCAGGCCGCGCCGGCTGTCGAGATCGGCAATGTTGCCGCCCGCGACGAATGCACGCTCATCCGCGCCGGTCAGCACGACGACGCGCACCGCATCGTTCGTCTCGAACTCGCCGAGTGCGGCTTCCATGGCCAGCAGCATCGGGATGTCGAGTGTGTTGAGCGTGGCGCCGCGATTGAAGCGCATGACGCCGACCGCGCCCTCGACATGGACCAGCACATGCGCATCTGAAGACGATTGGTTCATAGAGTCCCCGCAAGACAGGCTTCGATCTGCGGAAGGCGATCGACGCCGAAAAAGCGCTCGCCGTCGATCACGACCGTTGGCGAGCCGAACACCTGTTCCCGCACTGCTTCATCGACGGCCGATGCCAGCATCGCCCGCGCGTCGTCGGCCCGCATGCGCAGCACGAAATCCGCCGGAGCGCCGAGCGCCGGATGCGCTTCGCATGCCCATCGCGCGACCTGCATGGCATCGCCCAGGTCCGCGCCCTGGACGAAGTAGGACCGCAACGCCACACGCGCGAAGTTGATGGCCAGGGAAGGTTCCAGGCGCTCCAGAAGATAGAAGGCACGTGCCGCGTGCTGGGTGACCGCCGGGAACCCCGCCGGGATGCGGAACGGCACATCGAGGAAACGGGCGGAGCGCTCGAAGTCGAGCTGCATGTACGCGCGCTTGACCTCGTGGCCCATCGGCGGCGGCAGGTCCAGTGCACGCAGCACGGCGAACAGAATGACGGGCCGCCATCGCACGCGGCGGCCATGGCGGCCCGCGACCATGTCGATCTTCTCGGCCATGAAATAGCCGTAGGGCGACGCGAAGTCGAACCAGAAATCGATCGGCGGCGGCATCATCGCGCCGGTGGTGCCAACGCCGCGCTCGGCGGCAACGCGCAGGCCGCACGGTACTCGGCCGAGATGCGTTCGACGAGCTGCGCCACCGTGGGAATGTCGTGGATGGTCGCAACGCCCTGCCCTGCGCTCCACAGGTCCTTCCAGAGCCGTGCTTCCGTATTGGTCAGGGCGCTCATGTCGGGCGCCTTGGGCGGCAGATTCTCGACCTCGATCCCGAAACGCTCGATCGAGGGACGGAGGTAGTTGGCGTGCACGCCCGACAAGCGGTCGGTGTAGACGAGATCGCTCACCTTGGAATCGACCACCATCTGCTTGTACGCGTCCTGTGCCTGCGACTCCTTCGTCGCAAGGAAGCGCGTGCCCATGTAGACCAGGTCGGCTCCGAGCGCCTCGGCCGCGCGGATCTGCCAGCCATCGTTGATCGCCCCGCCCAGCACCAGACAGCCGTCCCAGAACTCGCGGATCTCCCGCACCAGCGAGAACCCGCTCTGGCTCGACGCATGTCCACCCGCCCCGGCGCCCACACAGATGAGGCCGTCGACCCCTGCATGCACCGATTTGCGCGCGTGGTCGGCGCTCGTGACATCGCAGAAGACCGTGCCGCCATAGGCGTGCACCGCCTCCACCACCGGCGCCGGATTGCCCAGGCATGTGATGACGAAGGGCACGCGGTGCTGCACCACGACTTCGAGATCGGGCTCGAAACGCGCGTTCGTGCGATGCACGATCAGGTTGATGCCATGCGGTGCGACGACCGCATTGGGGTTCGACGCCCGAAAGGCCGCGAGATCGCCCTCGATTTCGCCCAGCCACGCGTCCAGCTGCGCCTGCGGCCTGGCATTGACGTGTGGGAATGTGCCGACCACGCCCGCCTTGCACAACGCAGTGACGAGGGGCGGAAAGGACACGAGGAACATCGGCGAGCCGATCGCGGGAAGCGACAGCGCGCGCTGGAAGAGCAGAGGCATCGGCATGGAGAATCCTTCGGTCAGCGCCGCTTCTTCCAACTGCGCAGATCGCGCATGCCGGCCAGCCCGCGGGGGTCGACACCCTTTGGAAATATCTGGTGCTTCTGGATCTTCTGCGTGGCGGTGGTCGGGATCTGGTCGGTGATCCAGACCCAACCCGGCGCCTTGTAGTACGCCAGCCGCGCATTGCAGTGGTCGAAGAGCGTCTTCACGGCCGCGTCGACGTCCGCCATGGCGCTCTCGCGCAGGACGATGCAGGCCAGCACTTCTTCCTCGCGTATCTCGTCGGGTGCGCCCAGCACAGCGACCTGCTCCACCAGCGGATGCGTCTGCAGCAAGGCCTCGACCTCGGCGGCCGCGATGTTTTCGCCCGAGCGGCGGATGATGTTCTTGCGCCGGTCGACAAAGTGAAGCATGCCGTCGGAGGAGCGGTTGACGATATCGCCAGTGTGGAACCAGCCGCCTCGCCATGCCGCCTCGGTGGCGGCCGGATCGTCCAGGTAGCCGCTGAAGAAGTCCTTGCGCGGCGTGGCGGCCGAGTGGCGCACGATCATCTCGCCGTCGGTGCCGTCCGGCACATTGACGTCGGCGTCGTCAACCACACGAACCTCCACCCCGGGCTGTGCCCGGCCGAAGGCGCGCGTCCCGACCTGGCGCGGCGCCATGTTGTCGATCAGGGCCCGGACCATTTCCGTCATGCCCCAGATCTCGATCAGCGGAAAGCCGAAGCGCGCCTCGAAGGCGGCGTGCCGCTGCGGCTCGACACCGGCACCGATCGCGAAACGAACCTGATGGTCGCGGTCCTGCGGAGAAGCGGGCTGCCCCAGCAGCATCGGCACGACCACGCCCAGGTAGTGCACGACGGTTGCCCGCGACTCACGCACCTCAGTCCACCACCGCGAGGTCTGGAACCGGTCGGTCTGGATCTGGCAATTGCCTTTCACCATCGCGCAGAAGAACGAGAAGATCGACGCATTGACGTGGAACAGCGGCAGGGGGTTGTAGATCCTTTCGCAGCCTTCACCGAAGCTGGCCAGTCCGCCGCGCGTCGCATACCAGGCACCGGCGGCCAGCTCGTAGCGATGCGAGAGCACGCAACCCTTGGGCCGGCCGGTGGTGCCGCTCGTGTAGAGCACGCTCGCGGGCGTATCCGGCCCAGGGGTTGTGGAAGCGGCGCGAACGCCCGGCGAAGGGATCGCGGCGTTGCCACCGTCGAAGGCGCCCAGGCGGACCGCCAGGGGCTGCCGCGCCGATTCGTCCATTGCACCGCGCAGCAACGGCTCGAGCGCCGGAATGACCACCACCACGTCGACGCGCGCATGCTCGATGACGAAGGCCATTTCGCCGGCACGGTGGTCCGGGTTCAGCGGCACGCAGCAGATGCCCAGCGCATTCATCGCCAGCTTGTGCAACAGGTGGTCCGGCCGGTTCTCCAGCAGCAGGCCGACCCGATGGCCGACGCCGTAGCCCGCTTCCGTGTACACACGCATCAGCCGCTCGACCTCCGCCGCCGCGTCGGCATAGCTGATCTCGCTGCCTTCTGCGGCATAACTGCGCGAAAGATTCGCCGGCACCGCAAGGAAGGCATTGCCGCCGTAGCTGCGGGCGGCGCTGAAGAAGGCGCTGCCGATGGTCGTGTCTTCGTCGATCGTGATCATGGATACGGAACTCCTGCGCTGCGGGATCGTCGGTCAGAGCCGCAGCACGCCGTAGCCGATGTCTTCGCTGAACGGCGCGTTGAGCGAAGCGACGATGGCCATGCCCAGCGCATTGCGCGTATCGACGGGGTCGAGGATGCCGTCGTCCCACAGCTCCGACGTCGAGTGGTAGGCATCGCTTTCCTCTTCGAAGCTCTTGAGCACCGGATCGCGGATGGCCGCGATTTCCCCGGCCGACAGTTCATGGCCCTTGCGCTGGAGCTGCCGGACCTTGACCTCGGCCAGCGTGTTGGCGGCCTGCTCGGCGCCCATCACGGCGATCTGCGACTGTGGCCACATCCAGAGGAATCGGCCGTCGAAGGCGCGGCCGCACATGCCGTAGTTGCCGGCACCGAACGAGCCGCCGACGATCACCGTGAACTTGGGCACGGTGCAGCCGACCTGCGTCATGATCATCTTGGCCCCGTCCTTCGTGATGCCGCGCTCCTCGTATTCGCGCCCCACCATGTAGCCGGTGATGTTCTGCAGGAAGACCAGTGGCGTGCGGTCGCGGTCGCACAGGCGCATGAAGTGCGCGGCCTTGAGGGAGCTGTCGTTGAACAGCACGCCGTTGTTGGCCAGGATGCCGACCTTGCATCCCCAGATGCGCGCAAAGCCGCAGACCATCGTGGTGCCGTAGCCCGGCTGGTACTCGTGGAACTCGCTGCCGTCGACGATGCGCGCGATCACCTCGCGCATGTCGAAGCCGGTCTTCCAATCGGTCGGGATGATGCCGTACAGCTCGGCGGGGTCGTAGTGCGGCGGCTGGGCATCGACGCGGTCGATCTGCTGCTTGCGGATGGGCGTGGTCTGGGCGAGGATGTCCCGCGCAATGGCCATGGCGTGCGGCTCGTCGTCGGCGGCGTAGTCGCAAGTGCCCGAAACCGTCGTGTGCATCTGCGCACCGCCCAGGGCCTCGGCCGAGACGACCTCCCCGGTCGCGGCCTTCACCAGCGGCGGACCGCCGAGGAAGACGCCGCCGTTGCCGCGCACGATCACGCTGTAGTCGCACAGGGCAGGGATGTAGGCACCGCCGGCAGTGCAGTGACCGAGCACCACGGCGATCTGCGGCACGCCCATCTTCGACAGCGTGCACTGGTTGCGGAAGATGCGCCCGGCCGCATGCCGGTCGGGAAAAAGGTCGGACTGCAGCGGCAGGAATCCACCGGCGCTGTCGCACAGGTGCACGACAGGAAGGCGGTTCTCGATCGCGATATCGAGCGTGCGCACGATCTTCTTGACCGAAAGCGGATACCAGGCGCCGCCCTTGATGCTCGGATCGTCCGCATGAATGACGACCTCGCGCCCCGCGATGATCCCGATGCCCGACACCTGCCCCGCCCCATGAACCTCGCCCTCGTAGGCGCGGTTGGCGGCCAGTGCGCCGATCTCGAGAAAGGGCGTGCCCGGATCCAGCAGAAGGTCGAGCCGCTCGCGCACCGTGAGCTTGTTCTGGCGGTGCAGTCGCTCGATGTCGCGCTCCGGCCGCTCGAAGCGCGCCTTGTGCAAGCGGGTGCGCAGGCCTTCGACGTGCGCCAGCATGGCCTTGCGGTTCTGCTTGAAGCTTTCGCTTGCAGTGTCGATACGGCTTTCGATGCGGCTCATGCGGTGGCCTCCGCTGCGGCAATGCGCACCAGCGTCGCGCCGCGCTGGAAGGTCTGGCCGACGCCGAAGGGCAGCTCGGCCACGACACCGTCCGCGGCGGCGCCGATGGTCATCTGCAGCTTCATGCTTTCGATGACCAGCAGGGGATCGCCCTGCCGTACGGCCTCTCCCGCGCCGGTGTGCACGGAAACGACGACGCCGGGCATCGGCGCGATCGAAGCGCCCGCGGCTTCCGTTGCGCTGCCGCCGCGCGAGCGCGTGGCGTCCACGCGATCGAGTCGCCAGGCCCGTCCCTTGAGCTGCACATAGATCGCATCCCCATGCGCCACCGCGCACAGACGCTCACCGCGGCCGTCGATGCTGGCGACGAAGTCGCCCCGGCCGAGGCTCCTGACCGGGAGGCGGACATCGTCCACCTGCACACCATCGACATGCCGGTGCACCTGATGCCGCTCGCCCGGCGCATTGCTGAAAAGTAGGGTCGTCATGAAGGTCGCTTCGAGTGATTCAGTTGCGCCACGCGCCCATGGAGGCATACGGCTCGGGCGCCGGATACGCAGCGCGGTCGGGTGCGGCGCTGGCGGCCACGGCGAGCACCGCGCGGCGCTCGCCATCGGTGAGCGGCGCCGGTCGCAGCGCGTCCCGATGCCGTTCGAGAAAGCCCGTGTCGGTCTCGCCCCGCCCGAAGTCCGGATGACCGAGCACCCGCGCGAGGTAGTCGTTGTTGAGGGTGACGCCAAGCATCGTGGTCTCGGCCAGTGCGGTGCGCATGCGCGAGATCGCGAGCCGGCGGTCCGCGCCATGGACGACCAGCTTTGCCAGCATGGAGTCGAAGTCGGCCGTCACCGCTGCGCCCTCGGTCACGCCGCCGTCGAAGCGCACGCCGGGCCCCTGCGGCGTGCGCAGCAGCAGCACGCGCCCGGTGTCCGGCACGAAGCCCGCGTCCGCATCTTCCGCCAGGATGCGACATTCGATCGCATGGCCGGACGCGCGCAGATCGTCCTGGGAGATGCCCAGCGGCTCGCCTTGCGCAACCCTCAACTGCAGCTCGACCAGGTCGAGCCCGGTGACCATCTCGGTGACCGGGTGCTCCACCTGCAGCCGGGTGTTCATCTCCAGGAAGAAGAACTCGCCCTCGGGCGACACGATGCATTCGACGGTGCCGGCATTCACATAGCCCGCCGCCGACGCCAGTCGCACTGCCGCGCTGCAGATGCGCTCGCGCAATGCAGGTGCGAGCCCGGGTGCTGGCGATTCTTCGATGAGCTTCTGGAAACGGCGCTGGATCGAGCACTCGCGCTCGCCCAGGTGGATGACCTTGCCATACACGTCGCCGAACACCTGCACTTCGATGTGCCGCGGCCGCTCGACAAAGCGCTCGGCGAACAGGCGACCGTCGCCGAAGTAGCGCTGGCTCTCGCCGCGCGCGATGTCGATCGCGGCCGCGAGGTCCTCTTCCCGACGGACGATCTGCATGCCCTTGCCGCCGCCGCCGGCAGCGCCCTTGATGAGCAGCGGAAAACCGATGCCCCGCGCCCGCTGGGCGAAGCTCGCCGGATCGTCCGCCTCGTCGGCCGAAGGCGTCACCGGCACGTCGTGGCTGATCGCGAAGCGGCGTGCGCTGATCTTGTCGCCCATCAGCTCGATCGCGGCAGCCGTGGGGCCGACGAAGACCAGTCCGGCGTCCGCCACGGTCTGCGCGAACGCCGCGTTCTCCGACAGGAAGCCGTAGCCCGGGTGGATGGCGTCGCAGCCGGTGTCTCGCGCGGCGCGGATCATCGCCTCTGCGTCGAGCCACGCGGCCACTGGCGGTTCGCCGAAGAGTTCGACCGTCTCCGTCGCCGCGGCAAGCGCCGGACCCGCCCGGTCTTTCTCGTGCCACGGCACCACCGTCTCGATGCCCATGCGCGTGGCCGTGCGCACGATGCGCAGCGCGATCTCCGCGCGGTTGGCGATGAAGAGCTTGCGGATCGCGGTCATGTCGACTTCCTGCGCCGCTTGGCGGCGGCGGATGGGGCGGATGGGGCGGTTGCGGCAGGCGTCGGTGTCAGACCCAGCGCGACGATGCGCTCGAGCCTTGCGAGGCGGCGTTCGATGTCGTCGGCCGGACCCGCGTCATCGGGGCCAGCAGCACGCGCCTCGATTTCAGCGCCGCCTGCGCGCGCTTTCGGCGACAGGATGCCGTTGAGGAGCATCGCGGTATAGCTGTCCGCCATGGCCTCGACGTCGATCGAGCCCCGGCCGTAGAGCAGCGACCACATCCGGTGCTCGATGCCGCCATAGACCATGCTGCGCACCGTCTCGGCATCAGTGTCAGCGGGCAGCTCGCCCTGCTGCATGGCCTCGCGCACGGTCAGCAGCAGGAAGGAGGTGTAGTGCACGTGCAGGTCGTGCAATACCGACTTGAAGTACTCGGGGCTGGTGCGCACCTCGTGCAGCACGATGCGCGACAGGCTGGGCTCTTCGACGTACACGCGCAGATGCCGCCACACGAGGTAGCGCAAGCGGCTGCGCAGGCCGTGGATGCGCGCGAAACTGTCGGCGATGTCCTGGATCAGTGGCTCGTACATGCCACGCAGCACCTCGTTGAGGAGGTCGCGCTTGGTCGGGAAGTACGAGTACACCAACCCTTCGACCACGCCGACGCGGGTCGCGATCTCGCCGACCGACGAGCGTTCGAAGCCCTTTTCGAGAAAGACCTCGCGCGCGGCGGCAAGGATCTCCGCCGCGCGCCGCATGCGTCGGGGCGTCTGCTTGCCGGCGGCGATCGGAGTCACCTTGTCGGTATCGCCGCTGTTGGATTGGGTTTTGGCGTTCTGTTTCATGTGAGTGTTCGCAGTACCGCTGTCGGCACGTCGATCTCCAGGTCGAGCAGCATCTGTGCAAAGGCCTTGCCTTGCGGGTCGTAGCGAAGCGACGCGACGCCGCCGCCTCCGAGTGCGTTTTCGAGCGTGAAGTTGATGGCATGGAAGCCCGGCAGCGTGTAGCGCGTGACCTTCCCCTTGCAGACATGCGCAAAGTACGCCGCCACCTTGTCCGCATCGAGTTCCTGCAGCAGCACGCGCCAGGCCTCGGGCGACCTCGCGATGAGGCCGATGTTGGCCATGTCGCCCTTGTCGCCGCTGCGCCCATGGGCGATGCGCAGGAGCGGCACACGCTCGGTGGGTCCATCCTCCTGCCGTGCAGGCGCGATGTCAGTCTGCCGCGGCACCTCGCCGGCCGCCGCCGGCACGAATTCATCGAAGGGCAACGGCTCTCCGTCGAGGCTGACGCGCGCATGAACCGTCTTGCGGTCCACCAGCAGCGAAAAGAGCCGCACCACTGGCGACGGCGAAGGCCGGCCGGCGGCGAAACCGGTAATGCCTTGCGCCATCGCGGTGGCCGACGGGGCGATCTCGCGCGCAAGCAGTTCGAGCGCAGCGCGCTCGCCGTGCCGCGCGGCGATCTTCAGGACGACTTCGCGGCTCGCCCGCATGCGCGAATGGGCGCCGTAGGTGCCTTCGGCACCGAGCACTTCGAGGCTCGTCTCGCTGAAATCCGCAAGGCCTCGCTCGGCCAGGAAACGACGACACCGGGCGAAGATGGCCTCGCCAACCCGTTGCGCCTTGTCCGCCGCGCGCGAGCCGCCAATCATGAGCGTTCCGAGCAGGCGCCATCCGTCGGCGTAGGTCGCACTCACCTTCAGGGTCCGCGGTGCCGGGGTGCCTTTCGCGCCGCTTACGCGCACGCGATGCTCGCCCTCCTGAGCCAAGTTCACGTCGGCGAAGTCGCAGCAGACATCCGGCAGCAGGTAGGCCCGCGGATTGCCGATTTCATAGACGATCTGCTCGGCGGCAGTGCCAGGCGACACCAGCCCGCCGGTGCCCGGCGGCTTGGTGAGCACGAAGCTCTTCCCATCAGGTTCGCACTCGACGATGGGGAAACCCATGTCGTCCCATCCGGGCACCTGTTCCCAATCGGTGAAGATGCCGCCGGTGGCCTGCGCACCGCATTCGATCAGGTGGCCCGCGAGGCTGCCCGTCGCAAGCTTGTCCCAGTCGTCCCAGCGCCATCCGAAGGCATGCACCAGCGGCGCGAGCGTCACGGCGCTGTCGACCACGCGGCCGGCGATGACGATGTCCGCCCCGGCGTCGAGCGCCGCCGCGATCGGCTGCGCGCCAAGATAAGCGTTGACGCTGAGAAAGTTGTCCGGCATCGGCGCGCCGCTGAACATCTCCCGCGTCCCTGCGGCGCGCAGGGCATCGACCTGCGAGGCGATGTCGTCGCCCTCGACGACCGCGATCCGCATGTCGATGCCCTGGGCATCGAGCGCCTTCTTCAATGCGTCGCGGCACGCCACTGGATGGACGCCGCCCGCATTCGACACCACCCGGATGCCGCGCGACTTCAGCTCGGGCGCCAGTGCGGCGACGATACGGACGAAGTCCGGCGCATAACCCGCATCGGCCGACTTGGCCCGGGCCCGCGCCAGCAGCGACATCGTGATCTCCGCCAGGAAATCGAACACGAGGAAATCGACGTTGCCGTGACGCACGAGCTGCGCCGCGCCGGCTTCGGAATCGCCCCAGAAGCCGCTGGCGCAACCGATCCGCAGCGGGCGGCCCAGCGGAGAAGTGGCAGGTGTGCTCATGTCGATCTCACCGTCCGGGCCAGACAGGTGCCCGGCGTTCGGCGAATGCCCGCATGCCTTCGCGCGTGTCTTCGCTTTGCGAGAGCACCGGCAGGATGGCCTGCGCGAGATTGAGGGCGTCGTGATACGAAAGGTCGGTGATCGCACCGATCGCGCGGCGCCCGATGCGCAGCGCCACGGGCGAGTTGGCGGTCAGGCGCGCGACCATCTCGTCGACCGCCGCATCCAGGCCGTCGCGCGGCACCACGCGGTTGACGATGTCGAAGCGCTCGGCATCCGCGGCGCTGAAGCGCTGCGCGAAGAAGCACATCTCCAGCAGCCTGCGCCGCGGAATCACGCGCATCAGCAGCGGCAGGATCATCATCGGAAACACGCCGACCTTCGCTTCGGTGGTGCCGAACATGGCGTCATCGCAGGCCACCGCGAAATCGCATGCGCAGACCAGGCCGAGGCCGCCTCCGAAGGCGCTGCCGTTGACCCGCGCGATCACCGGCAGGTTGCATTTGTCGAGGGCGCGGAACAGGTCGGCCACCGGGTTGTCGAAGCGGCCCGGCTCCAGCGCGAAGGGCGAACCGTCGGCTGTCGGCTTGAGCTGCCCGCCCGCGCAGAAGGTCTTGTCGCCCGCACCGGTGAGGACGATGGCGCGCACGCCCTCCATCGACTCCGCTGTACGTAGGGCCTGGACGAGTTCCAGCATCACGGCGTCGGACATCGTGTTGTGCGATGGCGCCCGGTCGATGGTGATGCGGCAGGCCGCACCGTCGCGCTCGACCTTGACCTGCGGGCGCCCGGCGGCCTCGTTCTCGGCGCTCATTTCCCATCTCCTGCCGGCTGCCGGTCCGCCAAGGTCTCGGGCGGCTGATACTGCGGGAATCCGTCGAACGGGAAGCTGCGCTCGGCCGGCTCCAGCTTCCACGTGGGCCGAGCGGTGGGCACTCCGCCATCGACCCGGATGACGGTGCCGTTGATGAAGCCGGCGGCCTCCGACAGCAGGTACACCACGGCCGACGAGAGTTCGGCCTCGGTACCGAAGCGCTGCAGCGGCACCTTGTCGCGCAGGCCGCGGAGCACGTTGCGGTAGTCCTCGTCGTAGGTGTCGATGCCGGCGGATGCGATCCAGCCCGGCGCGACACCATTGACGCGAACGCCCGCGTGGCCCCACTCGCAGGCGGCCGTTTCGGTGAAGGTCAGCACGCCGCCACGTGCCGCGCCGGAATGCCCCATGCCCGGCAGGCCGCCCCAGATGTCGGCCAGCATGTTGACGATGCTCCCGCCGTGGGCTTCCATCGATTGCACATAGCACTCGCGCGAGAAGAGGAAGGTGCCGTGCAGGTTGTTGCGCACCACGGCATCCCAGCCCTTGAGGGAGATGTCGCGCAGCCGCGCCGGATACTGCCCGCCGGCGCAGTTGAAGAGCCCATCGATGCGCCCGTGCTGCGCCACGATGTCCGCCACCGTGGCCTTGACGCCATCCTCGTCGCGGATGTCGCAGGCGTGGCGCGTGACGCCGCCGGCCCGCTCCGGGTAGATCGCGGCAATCTCCTCGGCCACCGTATCGAGCTTGGCCATCTGCCGCCCGACCAGCGCAACCCGCGCGCCGAGGCTGACCAGTTCGTGCACCGTGCAACGACCCAGCCCGCTGCCGCCGCCGGTCACCACGACCGTGCGGCCCTCGAAAAGGCCAGGGCGAAAGGCCGAGCGGTAGCGYTCGGTGCTCTTGAGGGATGAAGCTTGCGTCATGATCGTGGCGAATCAGTGCGATGCGTGAACAGTTCAGTACGCGACGAAGTCGGTCAGCGACTTCACGGTGCCGCTTTGCGGATCGGTCTGGAAGAGCTTGATCGGCATCACGGCCTGTCCCTTCGGGTTGTCGAAGGAGACGGGCCCGCTGAGGCCGCCGACCTTGAAATCCTTGAGCTTGTCGAGCTGGGCGATGACGCAGGTGCGCGTCACGTTGGCACCGCAGCGGCGCACGCCTTCGGCGAAGACCATCGTTCCGACGTAGCCGCTGACCGTGTAGCGGTTGAAGTTGGCGTAGTCGTCGGCGCTCAGGTACTTCTTGGCCGACGTCATGAGCGCCACGCCCGCCGGGTCGTAGTTCGACGCGTAATAGTCGGGAATGAGGTATTGGTAGCCCGCCGGCGCCGCCAGCTTCACCGCGGCCGGCAGCTGCCCTGCCCACAAGGTCCCGATCGCCACGTCCATGTCGAGGCGGCGCATCTCCGACATGATCGATGCCGACTCGGTGGTGAGCGTGCCGAGATAAACGGCGTTGGCGCCTTTCTCCTTCAGCGTGAGCACTTCGGCCGAGAAATCCTTGGCGCCACGCTTGAAGGAGATCTCGGCGACGCTGTTGAGCCCGTATTCCTTCACCGCCTTCTGGTAGCCCGCGAGCAGTGCCTTTCCGAAGTCGTCGTCCTGGTAGAGGATGCCGAACTTGCCACCCTTCTTGGCCATCTTCTCGACCATGTAGCGGATCGGCACGTAGCCCGCATAGTCGTAGTCCGGCCCGATCATGAAGACGTTGGGCCGGCGCGGCGTGACCACTGCCGGGTTGGGCGCCATGTGCACGATGGTCGGGATCTTCGCCTCTTCGATGGCCGGCAGCATCGCCACCATGTGCGAACTGCCGGTGGTACCGGTCAGGCCGAAGACCTTGTCGGAGTCGATCAACTTCTTGACGGCCGACACCGAGCGCGCGGGGACGTAGCCGTCGTCCTCGTAGATGGCGCGCAGCTTGCGGCCGTTGATGCCACCCGCCGCGTTGATCTCCGCAATGGCCAGCTTGGAGCCTGCCGCGCCGGCCTTGCCGATCAGCGACGCAGGGCCCGACATCGGTTGCACCTCGCCGATCAGAATCTCGGTGGCCGTGACGCCCACGTCCTGCGCCATCGCAGCCGATGCCGCAACCCAAGCTGCCAGCGCAATGAAGGCGCCTCGCAGCGCAGGGCGTTTCAGCGCGCTTGTCCTGACCGCTTCTTCTCTCTCGTCCATGCTTGTCTCCTTGTAGTGTTCGAAACCTCGTTCATTGCGACAGCGGCCACTGCACCCAGAAGCGCTTCGACTTGCGCCAGATGCCGGCCAGCCCTTCAGGCTCCAGTCGCAGGAACAGCAGGATGACCACGCCGTACATCAGGCCCTTGACCTCGTAGATGCGATCGGCCATCAGCGTGCGCACGCCGTCGCCCGCGGCATCGAATCCCAGGTTCAGCAGTTCGGGCAGCAGCAGGATCAGCGCCACGCCGAGGATCGCGCCATGGATGCGGCCCATGCCGCCCACGATGATCATCGCCAGCGCCTCGATGCTGATCAGCACGCTGAAGGTGTCGACATTGACGAAGCGGGTCTGCAACGCGACCATCGCGCCGGCCACCCCCGTGTAGAAGGCGCTGACCATGAAAGCCAGCAGCTTGTAGCGCATGAGGTCGATGCCCATGGCACGGGCCGCGATGTCGTGGTCGCGCAGGGCAAGCCAGGCCCGGCCGATGCGTGTCCGCATGAGGTTCAGCGTGATGAGCACGAACAGCACCAGAATGGCCAGCGCTGCGTAGTAGAAGCGTTGGTCGCCCTTGAAGGACACACCGAGCACGCTCAGTGGTTCGACCGGCATCCCCGCGGAGCCGCGCGTGATGTCTTCGGCAAAGAGCACCACATGCCGCACGATGAAGGTGAAGGCCAGCGTCGTGATCGCCAGGTACAGGCCCTTGAGGCGCAGCGAAGGCACGCCGACGATGAGGCTCGCCAGCGCGGCCACGCCACCCGAAAGCGGGATCGCCAGCAGCGTCGGCACGCGATAGTCGGTCGTCAGGATGGCCTGCGCATAGGCGCCGATCAGCAGAAAGCCCGCGTGGCCCAGTGATATCTGCCCGGCCACGCCCGAGAGCAGATTAAGCCCGAGCACACCGATCGACACCACGAAGATGCTGGTCAGCATGTTGAGGCCGTGCGAGCCGAACCACGCTGGCGCCAACGCCAGCAGTGCCAGCCCAGCGAACGTCCACCACCAGGTTGCGGGCTGTGTCGAGAGCGACACCAGACCGGCGTAGGAGACTTGATAGGTTCTGCTGCGCATCAGACTCTTTCGATCTCACGTTGGCCGAAGAGGCCGTAGGGCTTGACCATCAGCACGACGATGATCAGCACGAAGCCGGCGATTTCCTTGAGCCCGCGGCCGAGGTAGCCGCCGGCAAGGTTCTCGAACATGCCGATCACCAGTCCGCCGAGCGCGCCGCCGACGACCGAGTCAAGCCCGCCGAGGATGGTGGCCGGAAAGCCGCGCAGCCCCATCTGCGAGATCTCGGGCTCCAGGCTGAACATGAGGCAGAAGGCCAGCCCTGCGAAGGCCGCGAACACCGCCGACAGCGCCCATGCGATGCCGCTGATGCGCTTGACGTTGATGCCCATCAGCAATGCGGTCGTCTCGTTGTTCGAAGTCGCGCGCATCGCGATACCGATGCGCGAGCGCGAGAAGAAGAGCCACATCAGCACGCACAGCACGGCCAGCGACACCAGCGCGAAAATCTGCCCCGGATAGAGCGCCAGCCCCGCGAAGCGGATCACCGCACTGCCGAAGGGGCGCGGGAACGCGGTCGGCTCCACGCCCCAGACAAGGATCACCACCGAGCGAATCACCACCGCCAGGCCGATGGTGACCATCACGCGCGAGAACATCGGCTCGCCGAGCATCGGCCGGATGAACACCCGTTCGATCGCGAGCCCCAGCAGCACCGACACCGCCAGCACGGCAACCAGCAGCGGACCAAAGCCGATGCCCGGGATGGTCGCGATGCTGAAGCTGATATAGGCGATGAGCATCATCACCTCGCCTTGGGCGAAGTTGACCATGCCGGTGGCGCGGTAGACGATGGCGAAGCCCATCGCGACCAGCCCGTACAGGGCGCCGATCACGAGACCCGAGGTGACCAGGTTCAGGAAGTAGTTCATCAGGCGGCCTCCTCCACCGGTCCGTAGATGTACGCGACCTCGGCCGCGAACTTCTGCTCGATGACTCTCCGGCGCACCTTCATGGTCGCCGTGAGTTCGCCGTCGTCGTGGTCGAGCTGCTTGCGGATGAGGACGAACTTGCGAATGCTCTCGACGCGCGAGAAACGCTCGTTTACCCGTTTGACCTCGATGCCGATCAGTTCACGCACGGCGTCGAGCTGCGCGAGGGTCTCGTAGGTGGTGTAGGCAATGCCGTGCTCCTGCGCCCACTTGCCCACGGTGTCGAGGTCGATCTGGATCAGCGCCGAGACGAAATGCCGGCCATCGCCCAGCAGCACGGCTTCGCTGATGTAGAGGCTTTCCTTCAACGCGTTCTCGATCAGCGAAGGCGTGATGTTCTTGCCGCCGCTGGTGATCAGGATGGCTTTCTTGCGATCTACGATCTGCACTTGGCCGGTGGCCTCGTCCAGCTCGACGATGTCGCCGGTGCGCAGCCAGCCGTCATCGAAGGCGGCGCGCGTCGCTTCATCGTCATGCAGATAGCCCTTGAACACCACCGGGCCGCGCACCTGAAGCTCGCCATCAGGCGCGACGCGCTGCTCCACGATGCCCGGCAGCAGCGGGCCACACCATCCCAGCCGCGACATGGCGGCGGACTGCGCGTGGGTCGCGCCGCTCGTCTCGGTCATGCCGTAGATCTGGTAGATCGGCACGCCGAGCGCGCGGAAGAACAGGATCACCGACGGCGAGATCGACGCGCCGCCCGTCATCGCGACCCACGTGCGGTCGAGCCCAATGCTCGCGAGCAGGTTGCTGAACACCGCGACGCGAAGCAGCCAGGCGACGAAGGCATCGCGCCGGCTCGCCGGGCGGCCGCCGTTGGCGATGGTGCGCTCGGCGATCGGCGTTGCGATGGCCATCGCACGCTCGAAGGCGCGGCGCGCGATGGGCCGCGAATCGCGCGACTTGATGAGGATCTCGTACTGCAGCTTTTCCCAGATGCGCGGCACGCCGAAGAAGAAGCTCGGCCCGATCTCGTGCAGGTTGTGCGCAACCGCATCGATCGATTCGGCGAAGTTGACCACCGAGCCGTACACGAGCTGCATCACAGGCGACATCAGCCGCTCCGCCACATGGCACAGGGGCAAGTAGCACACCACCGTGAGCGGCTTGCCGGCAAAGCCCTGGACCTGCCCCAGCACGGCGGCATCGAACAGGATGCCCGCATGCGAGATGCGCGCGCCCTTGGGCATGCCGGTCGTACCCGAGGTGTAGACGATGAGCGCATCCTGGTCGGCGCTCAGGCCGTCGACGATCGATTCCCACGCGTCGCTGCGGCCGGTCTGCTGCGCCAGCGAGCGGCCCTGTTCGAGGGCCTTCGCGAACGGCATGAGCATCGGCTGGTCGTAGTGGCGCATGCCCTTCCAGTCGACCGTGAGCACCCGCTGGAGCGCAGGCAGGCCACCCGGCTGGCGCATGGCTTCGAGCACCTTGTCGGTTTGCTCCTGGTCGCCGCACACCGCGACCTTGGCGCCGCAATGCCTGACGATGTATTGCAGCTCCGGCCAGGGGTTGGTCGGATAGATCCCGACGGTCACGCCGCCGAGCGACTGCGCCGCGAGATCCGCAATGAACCACTCGGGCGTGCCGTCCGACGCGATCACCAGCTTGTCGCCCCGCCCGAAGCCCGCGTCCTGCAGGAACAGCGCGAAGGCGCGCACCTGCTCGAAGTAGTCGGCCCAGGTGGTGCCTTTCCAGATACCGCGGACCTTCTCGCGCAGGGCGACGCGATCCGGCGTGTGGCGCGCGCGGTGGCGCAGAAGGCCCGGCATGGTCGCGCGGCCCTCGGCCACGCCCGGCGGCAGCGTGGAGTCCGCGAGCAGACGATGGTCGCGCGTCATGCCAGTGCCTCCATGCCCACGCCGAGATACGCCGCCACGACCGCGGGATCGGCCGCGACCTCGGCCGGCGTCCCATCGGCGATCTTGCGGCCGAAGTTCAACACGCAGACGTGATCGGAGATGTCCATCACGATACCCATCTCGTGCTCGATCATCATCACCGTGATGTTGCGTTCCTCGCGGATGTCGAGGATGAAGCGGGCGATGTCCTCGGTCTCTTCCTGGTTCATGCCCGAAACCATCTCGTCCAGCAGCAGCAGGCGCGGCTGCATGGCGAGCGCGCGGCCCAGTTCGACCCGCTTCTGCAGGCCATAGGACAGCGTTCCGACAGGCAGGTCGCGCACGGTCTCGATCTCGAGGAACTCCACGATCTCCTCGGCTGTCTCGCGCGCGGCGATCTCCGCACGCCGCGCCGCGCCGCAGAACATGGCGGCGCCGAAGACCCCGGTCGACAGTCGCGCATGCAGCCCCGTGAGGATGTTGTCGATGACGCTCTCGTGCTTGAACACCGCCAGGTTCTGGAAGGTGCGCGCAATACCGCGCTTCGGCAGGCTGTGCGCGGCAGAACCCGCGATGTCCTGGCCGTCGAACACGATGCGCCCCGAACTCGGCGGCAGCAGGCAGGAGATCAGGTTGAACAACGTCGTCTTGCCGGCGCCGTTGGGCCCGATCACGCTGAAGATGTGCCCCTGCTGCACCCGCAGGTCGATACCCGCCAGAGCCTCCAGGCCGCCGAAGCGCTTGCCGATGCCCTCGAGTTCCAGCAATACCGGTGCGCTCATGAGAGCCACCTCTTGCGCCGCTTGTAGTGCTTGATCTCGCGCATGCTGCGGCGCTCGCCACCGGCCTGCACGCCAAGATAGAACTCCTTCACGTCGTCGTTGGCCAGCAGCCGCGCCGGCGTGTCGTCGAGCACGACACGGCCGCGCTCCATGATGTAGCCGTAGTCGGCCATCGACAGGGCAAGCCTCGCGTTCTGCTCGACCAACAGCACCGTGAGGCCGCGCTCGTCGCGCAGGCGCCGGATGATGTCGAAGATCTCTTCGATGATCTGCGGTGCCAGCCCGAGCGACGGCTCATCGAGCAGCAGAAGGCGCGGCTCGCCCATGAGCGCGCGTCCGATCGCGACCATCTGCTGCTGGCCGCCCGACAGGTAGCCGGCCACGCGATGCTTGTGCGCCTCGATCGCCGGAAACAGTGCATAGATGCTCGCCAGTGCCTCGGCAGCAGCGCCGGCAGGACGAAGATAGCCACCCATGCGCAGGTTCTCCTCGACCGTGAGCGTGTCGAAGAGGCGCCGCCCCTCGGGCACCTGCACCAGGCCCCGGCGCACGATCTCGTGGGGTGGGCAATGGTCGATGGCCGCGTCGTCATAGCGGATCGAACCGCCCGTGATCTCGCCGTCTTCCGGATAGAGCACACCGCAGATCGACTTGAGCACCGTCGACTTGCCCGCGCCGTTGCTGCCGAGCAGCGCGACGATGCGGCCCTTGCCCACTTCGAGCGAAACGTCCCTCACCGCCTCGACCGCGTGGTCGTAGAACACCTGCAGATTGGCGATGCTCAGCATGGGCGCTGGCCCTCGGAGGGCGATGCGGGTTCGAGGATCAAGGCTTTGTCTCCGCGCCGGTGCCGGCTTGATGGGATTGATCGAGGCGGATATTGCGTTGGCGAATTGGGGGTGTCAACAGTTTTTCTGACCCCTACTCAATTTCTTTGAATGGACGTTCTTCAATGAAATCCGATGCTGCCATTCGGAGATCGACCCATCTGATCTCCACTCTCGTTTATAGCGTCTAAGGGTAAAACCCGACGCATCGACACTTCCCAATCCAGGCGATCGCGTGTCTGATCTGTATCGCGTCGCAGCCAGATTATTGAGTGATGGTCAACAACGCAGGTGAACTGCACGAGCGACGTTCCGGAGACCTATGAACAACGACCAAGCCGTGCGCGTCGACGTCGACCGCGAAGTCGCCACGATCACGCTGCAGCGTCCGCTTGCGCTCAATGCGCTCGACTACGCCGCCATCGAATCGCTGCGCCATGCCATCGACCGCGCGATTGCGGCGCCGGACGCCCGCGCCATCGTGATCCGCGGCGAAGGCCGCTCGTTCTGCGGCGGCGGCGACGTGGCGGCGATGCACGCCCATCGCGGTGACCTGCCGGCCTTCATCAACCGGATGATCGACAGCTTTCACGCCAGCGTGATGACGCTCAACCGCACCGAGCTCCCCGTCATTGCGAGCGTGCAGGGCGCGATTGCGGGCGGTGGCATTTCGCTGGCCCTGGCCTGCGACCTGGTGCTTGCGACGCGCAACACGCGCTTCGTGACGGCGTATGCGCAGCTCGGGGGATCGGCCGATGGCGGCCTGAGCTTCAGGCTCACGCAGCGCGTCGGTGCGTCGCGTGCCTTCGAGCTGCTCACGCTGCGCAGCACCCTCACGGTCGAGGAGGCACATGCGCTCGGGTTCATCAATCACGTCGTCGATGCGGAGAGTGCCGACGAAGAAGCGCACAAGTGGGCGCGCAAGCTTGCCGCGATGCCCCGGCAATCGATCGCCGAGCTCAAGCAGCTGACTGCGGTGCAGACCCGGGATGCCCTGCAGGCTCATCTGGACCGCGAGAAGGCAGCCTTCATCCGCTGCGCGGCGACCGAGGACTTCGCAAATCGGGTCGCCGCATTCGCATCCCGCGGCGATGCGCGGCCATCCAAGGGGGTGCGCCATGAGTGATTGGCGCACGCAAGCTGAGCAGGCCGGCAGCATCACGGTCGATGCGATGTTTCGCCGCGCGTTCTCGCTCCATGCGGACCGCACCGCGGTGAGTTGGGCCGACGGCCGGCGCAGTTACGCCGAACTGGGTGATCGCGCCTGGCGGCTGGCCAACGCGCTGCATTCGCTCGGCTATCGCCGCGGCGACAGCGTCGCGGTGCTCTCCGAGACCCGGCCCGAGTACATCGAGTGCTATGCAGCCATGGCCGCGCTGGGTATCACCGTCGCGACGCTGAACGTGCGTCTGCATCCGGCCGAGCTCGCGGCTTGCCTGCGCAAATGCGGCCCTGTCGGAATGCTGGTGTCGGACACGCTCGCGCCGCTCGCCGTCAAGCTTCGCGCCGACGCACCGGAGATCAGGCACTGGATCTCATTCGGCCCGGCGGAAGGATTCGACGACTACGAGGCCCTGCTGCGCGCGAGCCATCCAGCCGAACCACCGCGCATCGCGCAAGGCGGCGACATCCACAACATTCTCTTCACCAGTGGCACCACCGGCCAACCCAAGGGCGCGCTGATCAGCCAGCAGGCGGCGGCGACGCGCGGGCTGCGGCTCGCGCAGTGGTTCGGCCTCACCGAGCACGACGGCTTCATCGGATGGCTTCCGCTCTTTCATTGCGGCGGCGACGAATCGCTCTACGCGACGGTCTGGACCGGCGGCACCTACGCGACTTTCAGACGGGCGGACGTCGTGCAGATGTTCGAGCTGATCGCGCGCGACCGCCTGACCTGGACGCTGCTGCTGCCGGGCGTGATCACCGATTTTCTCGACCACCCTGCACGCGCCGCGCACGACTTGTCGACGCTGCGCTTCGCCATCGGCTACGCGAACATGATGCCGCAGGTGGTTGCGCGATTGACCGAGAGCTGCGGCATCGATTTCTACGATGCCTTCGGGCAGAGCGAGACCAGCTACCTGCTCGCGCACCGGCGCTCGGGGCCGGGCGAGACGCCGACCTTGCGCAAGCTGCCTTCACCGCTGATGGACGTGCGCATCGTCGACGACGACATGAACGACATGCCCATCGGGCAACCTGGCGAATGCGTGGTCCGCGGCCCGACGGTGATGTCCGGCTACCTCGACGACGATGCCGCCAATGCCGAAGTCTTCAGGGGCGGGTGGCTCCACACTGGCGATCTGCTGCGTCGCGAGGACGACGGCACGCTCAGCTTCGTCGACCGCAAGAAGTACCTCATCAAGACGGGCGGGGAGAACGTCTACCCCGCCGAGGTCGAGGCGGTGATCGGCCGGCATCCGGCCATCCAGGAAGCCTGCGTGTTCGGGGTGCCCGACGCGCATTGGGGCGAGACCATCAAGGCCGTGCTGGTGCTACAGGCGGGCAAGACCGCCACGCGCGAAGAGATCGTTGCCTGGTGCCGCGAGCGGCTTGCGGGCTACAAGCGGCCACGGTATCTGCAGTTCGTGCGTTCGGAGGAACTGCCGCGCAGCACCACCGGCAAGCTGCAGCGACACGAGCTCGCGCGCTTTCCTCTCGACGACAGCCAGCGCGTGGATTGATCCCGGCGCACATCTCTCTTCCCATCTTTCACCCCGGTATCGCATCTTCATGAACACCATCGCTTCGACCATGAGCGCGGCACAGCGCTTCTCCGGCCTTTCAGACGACGAACAGGCCATCCTCGACCAGGCCGACCGCTTCGCGCGCAACGAGCTGTATCCGCTCTCCCAACGCATGGATGACGAGGAATGGTGGCCACCTGAAGCGTTCGCACAAATCGGCGCGACCGGCTACTTCGGCATCCCGGTGCCGGAAGCCTACGGCGGCACAGGGCTCGACCTGTTCGCGAGCGGGCTCGTCGTCCAGGCGTTCTCGCGTTGGAACCACGCGTTGGCATTGAGCTGGGTCGCTCACGAGAACCTCTGCCTCTACAACATCTACCGCAACGCCGACGAGACTCAGCGCAAGATGTGGCTGCCGGGCCTTTGCAGCGGCAGGACGATCGGCGCGCTGGGGCTGACCGAGCCCGGCGCGGGTTCCGACGCACTGGGCTCGATGCGCACGACGGCCACGCGCGACGGTGACGACTACCTGCTCAACGGCAGCAAGATCTACATCACCAACGGCGCGGTGGCGGACGTGATGCTGGTGTATGCCAAGACCAACCGGGACAAGGGCGCCAAGGGCATCTCGGCCTTCGTCGTCGAGAAGGAGATGCCCGGCTTCAAGGTCGCCCAGAAGCTCACCAAGATGGGATTCCGCGGCAGCCAGACGGCGGAACTCGTGTTCGAGAACTGCAGGGTGCCGGCACGCAACCGCATCGGCGAAGAAGACCGCGGGGTGCAGGTCGTGATGAGCGGCCTGGATCTCGAGCGCGCCATGATCTCGCCGATCTGCCTGGGGATCTGCGAGCGGGCCTTGCAACTGGCGCTCGACTATGCGCGCACCCGCCAGCAGTTCGGCCAGCCGATCGCCAACTTCCAGATGATCCGCGCCAAGCTGGCGGACATGTACGTGTGGATCGAGTCGATGCGCGTCTTTACCTACCAGGCCCTGCGCGCAGCGAACGACCTGGAGATCGGGGGGGGCGGACGCGGCGACATCCACATGATCACGGCCGCATCGGTCATGTATGCGGCGGAGACCATGAACAAGGTGTTGAACGAGGCGGTGCAGATCCACGGCGGCACCGGGTACATCTGGGAGTCCGAAATCAACCGGCTCTACCGCGCCATCAAGCTGCTGGAGATCGGCGCCGGCACGACCGAAGTTCGCAAGGTCATCATCAGCGACGAGTTGCTGCGTCGTTGATCGGACGCAACGCGGCTGCAGCTGGAGTACCGTCAGGGGTTGGAACACACCGGCACTTCAAGGAACCTCCAGCATGACCGCGACCCTTCAACTGATCGGCGCGCCAACCGACATTGGCGCAAGCACCCGGGGCGCGGGCATGGGACCCGATGCGCTGCGGGTCGCGGGAATCGCGGTGATGCTCGAGCGCCTGGGCTTCAAGGTCGTGGACGGCGGAAACTTGGCCGGCCCTTCGACGCCGTGGGTTGCGCCGGCTGAAGGTTTGCATCACCTTGATGAGGTGATCGCATGGAACCGGGCGGTCTACGGGGCGGTGGATCAGGCGTTTCATGCGAATCGCCTGCCGATCCTTCTGGGGGGCGACCACAGCATCGCCATCGGCTCCATCAGCGCCGTGGCCTGGCACGCGCGCCAGCGCGGCAAGAAGCTGCGCGTGCTGTGGCTCGACGCCCATTCGGACGTCAACACCGAAACCACCAGCCCGAGCGGCAACCTGCACGGGATGCCGGTTTCATGCCTGCTCGGCCACGGGCCGGCGGCGCTGACAGGCTGGAGCGGTGATCGGGCGGCGCTCGAACACGACGCGATCCGCTTCATCGGCATTCGCAGCGTCGATGCCGACGAGAAAGCCGCCATCCGCACCCTTGGCCTGAGCGTGTTCGACATGCGCCACATCGACGAGCACGGCATGCGCACCACGATGACCGAGGCGCTGCAGGACGTCGGCGAAGACACGCATCTGCACGTGAGCTTCGACCTCGACTGCCTTGATCCCGACTACGCGCCGGGAGTGGGCACCGGCGTGCGCGGCGGCCCGACGTGGCGCGAGATGCAACTGTGCATGGAGATGATTGCCGACACCGGCCGGCTGGGCTCGCTCGATGTGGTCGAGCTCAACCCCGCGCTGGATGTGCGCAATCGCACGGCGGAAGTGGCGGTGGAACTGATCGAAAGCCTGTTCGGCAAGTCGACGCTGGTCCGCTGAGGTCAGGTCGTCACGTCAGCCCTGCGTGGGGGCTGCGGGAACGGGCTGGAGCGGGGTCTCGATCAACGGCTTGGCGGGGACGACGGGATGCGCCTCCGCGGGCGGCTCTTCGGTCGTCTCGGGCAGGAAGCGGTCGATCAGCGAGAAGAAGCGGTCGTAGAACCGATCGTCCGTCAGCGTCTGGCTCGCCACCTTGACCATGGCGTCGTCGCTGGACGAGAAAGGCAGCGACAGCGAGCCGATCGCGCCGACGCCGACACTGGCCGAATTGTTGACCTTCTTCACGCCGTAGCGATCCTGCAAGGCGCTCGCAAAGGCGATGGTGCTGCGTGAGCGACCACTGGCTTCGCGCGCGCAGACCACCCGGAATTCCACTTCGACATGCACCTCGGCATCCGGCTGGAAGCTCTTGCGGCCGGTCACCAGCTCCTGGTTTGCGGCGGTGATCATGTAGCCCTGGCTCAGCAGCGCGCGCCGGGCGGCTTCGCAAGTCTGCCCCTCGCTGGCGGCGTAGGTGCGGGTGTGGGTGGTGGTGGAATCGAATTCTTCCGGCTCATAGGAGACCCGGCGCGGTGAAGACCCGCATCCGGCAGCCAGGAGAAGTGACATCGACAGCACGGCAATCGCCGCACGGGAAAACGGGAAACGCATGACAGCAGGGCGACAGCAGTTGAAGCAGACGGTTGGCAGCAGGGAAAAGCGGAACTCCGCAATGCTAGCGGGTACCCGCTGATCCGCGGCCCTGCTTGGACATGCCGGTGGGTTCGGCGTTCCCGCGCGGCGGCGGGAATCAGCTGTCCAGGCGAACGACGTGCTGCGCTCTCCCGCGGGTGGCCGCGATGCGGCGCGCGTTGGGCTCGTCGGTCTGCGCCACCCAGGCCAGCGCCTCGGCGTTGCTGCGCCCGAATTGCTCGTGGCGACGCACGAGACGTTCATGCCGCAAGGCATCGTCGACGTCCACGTACCAGACGTCGTCGAGCAGAGGCGCCGCCGCGGCCCACGGCCCCTCGTCCAACAGCAGGTAGTTGCCTTCGGTGATGACCAACCGCGTCTCGGCCAGCACCGCGATGGCGCCGGCAATCGGCTCTTCGATTTCGCGGCGAAATTCGGGCGCGTAGACGATCTCATCCTCGCGCTGCTCCCTCAGCCGCTGCAGCAGCGCGACGTAGCCGGCGCTGTCGAAGGTGTCCGGCGCGCCCTTGCGGTCCGCGCGGCCAAGGCGGCGCAACTCGACGTTCGCCAAGTGGAATCCGTCCATCGGCACCACCTGCGCCCGACCCGGCAATGCCTGCAGCAGCGCCTCGGCCAAGGTCGACTTGCCCGAACCCGGTGCGCCGACCAACCCGAGAAGCCGGCGCCGCCCGCCGGCCATGAGCGCGTCGATGCGCGCCAGCGCGTGGGCAGGCACCCGCATCATGGATAGAGACCGCGCTCCTGGCGAGCCATCAGGATGCGTCCGCAGGCGACCGCGTAGGTGGCGGTTCGCAGGCTGATCTTGTGCTGATCGGCCTTGTCCCAGATCTGGTTGAGCGCGTTCATCATGATGCGGTCGAGCCGCACGTTGATCTCGTCCTCGTCCCAGAAGAAGGACGAGAAGTCCTGCACCCATTCGAAGTAGCTCACGGTCACGCCGCCGGCGTTGCAGATGACGTCGGGCACGACCAGCACGCCACGCTCGGCGAGGATGTCGTCGGCTTCCGGCACCGTCGGGCCGTTCGCGCCTTCGAGCACCAGCTTCGCCTTCGTCTTCTTGGCGCGCTCGGCGTTGATCTGGCCTTCGAGCGCGGCCGGAATCAGGATGTCGCAGGCCACGTCCCAGAAAGCGTCGTTCTCGATCACATCGCCGCCCTTGAAGCCGACCACGCCGTCGGTGCGCGACATCGGAACGAGCTTGGCGAGGTCCAGGCCCTTGTCATTGAAGATGGTGCCCGTGTGGTCCTGCACCGCGACGACCTTGGCGCCCGCTTCAGCGAACAATTCCGCCGCCACCGAACCCACATTGCCGAAACCCTGCACGGCGATCCGGGCGCCCCGCAGATCAAGCCCCAGGCGGCGCGCGGCTTCGCGCCCCGTCACGAACACGCCCCGACCGGTCGCCTTGACGCGGCCGAGCGATCCGCCCAGGTGCAGCGGCTTGCCGGTCACGACGCCGGTGGCCGTGCCGCCGACGTTCATCGAATAGGTGTCCATCATCCACGCCATGATCTGCGCGTTGGTATTCACGTCCGGCGCCGGAATGTCGCTGTGCGGGCCGATGATGATGCCGATTTCGCTGGTGTAGCGGCGCGTGACCTTTTCGAGCTCCTTCATCGACAGCTTCTTGGGATCGACGCGAATGCCACCCTTGGCGCCGCCATACGGCAAATTGACGGCGGCCGTCTTGACGGTCATCCAGGCCGACAGGGCCATCACTTCCTCGAGTGTGACGTCCGGATGAAAGCGCACCCCGCCCTTTCCGGGACCGCGCGACAGGTTGTGCTGAACGCGATAGCCCTCGAAATGGGCGATGGAGCCGTCGTCCATTTCGATCGGCACGTCGACGATCAGCGCGCGCTTCGGGCGCTTCAGCGTCTCGACCCAGCGGGCCAGCTCGCCCAGGTAGGGGATGACCCGATCGACTTGCGAAAGGTAGGTACCCCAGGGGCTGTTGGCGGTCGGCTGGACGTAGGACAGGACAGAACTCATGGCGTCTCCTCGTTGTTGAACGGATAGGCGCGACGATAGTCCTCCGGCACCGGCAGCGCCATGCCTATGCGCGTTACTTTGCCGGTTATGCGCTTGCGGCAAGGAGCGCCGCATTGCCGCCGGCCGCCGTCGTGTTGATGGTGAGCGTCTGCTCCGCGCAGAAGCGCGGCAGGTAGTGCGGGCCGCCCGCCTTCGGGCCGGTTCCGCTCAGGCCCTCCCCACCGAAAGGCTGCACGCCGACCACCGCGCCGATGATGTTGCGGTTGACATAGATGTTTCCGACGCGCGCCCGCGCCGCAAGGGACTGGGCGCGGCTGTCGATGCGCGTCTGGATGCCGAGCGTGAGTCCGAAGCCAAGCGCGTTGACCCGATCGATCACCGCCTGCGGATCGCCGGACCAGCGCACGACGTGCAGGACCGGTCCGAAGATCTCGGTTTGCACGCTCTCGATGGAGGGCACCTCGTAGGCGTGGGGCGGCACGAGGTTGGCAACGCGCGATTCCGGCGGGCGATCGAGGCCGACGAGCACCTTGGCTTCGGCGTTCAGCCGTTGCAGGTGGCGCTGGATGCCTTCGAATGCTTCGCGGTCGATCACCGGGCCAACGTCCGTCTTCAGCAAAGCCGGGTCGCCCGCGACGAGTTCTTTCGCCGCGCCTTGGATCATTTCGATCACTTCGTCGGCAATGCTTTCGTGGATCAGCAGCAGGCGCAGGGCCGAACAACGCTGTCCCGCCGAGCGGAACGCGCTCTGCATCACGGCATCGACGACCTGCTCGGGCAGCGCGCTGGAATCCACCAGCATCGCGTTGATGCCGCCCGTTTCGGCGATCAGCGGCACGATGGGACCGTCCTTGCCGGCAAGCGTGCGATGGATGATCTTCGCCACCTGGGTCGATCCCGTGAACACGACGCCGGCCACGCCAGGCGCCGCAACGAGCGCAGCACCGACCGTTTCACCGGAACCGTGCAGCAACTGCAGCGCATCCCTCGGCACGCCCGCCGCATGCAGCAGCTTGACCGCCTCGGACGCGACGGCGGGCGTCTGCTCCGCAGGCTTTGCCAGCACCGTGTTGCCGGTCGCGAGCGCCGCGGCAACCTGGCCCAGAAAGATCGCGAGCGGGAAATTCCAAGGGCTGATGCACACCCAGGGCCCTCGCCCTGTGAGGCGCAATTCGTTGCTCTCGCCCGTGGGCCCGGGCAGCACGATCGGCGCCATGATGCGTTCCGCCTCGTCCGCGTAGTAGCGCAGGAAGTCCACGGCCTCACGCACTTCAGCGACAGCATCGCCCCACGTCTTGAAGGCTTCCTTGACCAGCAGCGCACAGAAGCGCGGCAAGGCCGCTTCAAGAGCATCAGAGGCGTGCCGGAGCGCAGCCGCTCGCTGCGCCACTGGGGCGTAGGTCCATGTTCGGTAGCTTGCCGCCGAGGCCGCGACAGCGTCAGCCACTCTGCGCGGGTCGGCCTCCGGCACTGTTGGCACGATGGCCGCGCTCAATGCGTCGAGCAGCGGCGTGCGCATCGACTCGACTGTGAGATCGACGCCCCGGCTGTTGGGGCGAGCAGGCGGTGGACCGTACAGTGCTTGCGGCAACGGCAGTGAACTGTCGCGGTCCAGCCAGAGAGGCGACACGAGCAGTTCATCCATCCCGACCGACTCATCCCCCAGCTGATTCACGAACGATGAGTTGGCCCCGTTCTCCAGCAGCCGGCGCACGAGATAGGCGAGCAGGTCCTTGTGCTGCCCGACCGGCGCATAGATGCGCGCGGGCACGCCGCTGCGCTTCATCACTTCGCGATAAACGCCCTCGCCCATGCCGTGCAGCCGTTGCAATTCGAAGGGTGCATCGCCTGCCATCTGGAGGATGGCCGCGATCGTTCCGGCGTTGTGGGTGGCGAATTGCGGGTAGACGGCGTCCGGCGCGGCGAGCAACGCCCGTGCGCAGGCGAGGTAGCTCGCGTCGGTGTGATGCTTGTGCGTGAAGACGGGATAGTGCGACAGCCCCAGCTCCTGGGTTCGCTTGATTTCGGCGTCCCAGTAGGCGCCTTTGACCAGCCTGCACATCAGGCGCAGCTTGTATTTGCGCGCCATCGCGGCGACGTGCTCGACCAGTTCGAGCGCGCGCGTCTGATAGGCCTGCATCGCAAGCCCGAAGCCGCGCCACCCCGGCCGCTCGGCCGCGACGCGCGCCGCCAGCGCCTCGAACACGTCCAGCGACAGCTCCAGGCGGTCCACCTCTTCGGCGTCGATCGTGAGATTCAGCTGGGCGTCGGCCGCCAGCTCGCACAGCCGCCATACGCGCGGCACCAGCTCGCTCATCACTCGATCGCGCTGCGCGTCTTCATAGCGGGGATGCAGGGCGCTGAGCTTGATCGAAATTCCGTCGTTGTCTTCCGGCTTGCCGGCCCTGTCGGCACCGGCGGCAATCGACTGGATCGCGTTGGCGTAGCTGTCCAGGTAGTGCAGCGCATCGGCGTCTGTGCGCGCGCCTTCGCCGAGCATGTCGTAGCTGAATCGAAGCGCGGCATGCTTTCGGTGTGCCGAGCGGGCTTCGCCCATGGCGTCGTCGATGGTCTGGCCGAGCACGAACTGGCGGCCGAGCAGTTGCACGGCCCTCAAGGCAGCGGCCACCACGGTGCGGGCGCCCAGCCGGGCCATCAGCCCGGGCCCGGGTTCGGCCTGCCCCGGCTCTGCCGAAAGGTGCGGAAGAAACTTCTTCGACAAGGCAATGGCCGACGACGACAGGCGCGACAGCGTGGAGTCGGCGGCACCATCGAAATTCGCCCGGCCGAGCTGATCGGCCGTGAGCGCAATGGCTGTTTCAGCGTCGGGCACGCGAAGCAGCGCTTCCGCCAGGCGCATCAGCGCCAGACCCTCGGCGCTGGAGATCGGGTATTCGCGCAGCAGGCTTTCCATCGCCCAGAACGGCGGTGGACGATCGCGAACCGCCCGCACCCAAGGCACTGCGGCGGCTGTGACTGACGTCCAGTCGAGAGCGCCCTTCAGCGAGGCGAGGCGATGGGAGACGACTTCGGCTTCAGGTCGATAAGGGGTGGGCAGGCGCATGGTGTCACTCCAGGAGATGAAGCGAATGCTCCGCCTTTCCACGACAAGTTATTCACCAAAAATCGCCCCATTACCGGATAATTCGCTACCCATGTACAACCCTCCCGACGATCTGGATCGCATCGACATGAAAATCCTGAAGGTTCTTCAGGAAGATGGTCGAATCTCCAACCTCAAGCTTGCGGAGATCGTTTCGCTCTCCCCGACCGCAGTCCTCGCGCGCGTGCAGCGCCTCACCCGCGACGGTTTCATCCTCGGGTACGAAGCCCGCCTCGATCCCCACAAGCTCGGGCGTGGATTCACCGTGTTCGTCGAGGTACTGCTCGACCGCACCACGCCCAACGTCTTCGACGAGTTCAAGGCCGCAGTGCAGGTGCACGACGAAATCATGGAGTGCCACATGGTGGCCGGCGGCTTCGACTATCTGCTGAAGACACGCATGGCCGACATGGCGGCCTATCGGGCATTCGCCGGAACGGTGCTCTGGCAACTGCCGGGGGTGCGCGAAACGAGGACCTACGCGGTGATGGAAGAAGTGAAGAGCAGTGCGCGGTTGCCGATGGGCGGTTGAAGCGCCGAGGAGCAAGCCGATTCACAGTTCGTCGAACTGAATCACGCCTTCTTTCATGACCAAGGGAATGTGTTCACCTTGGCCAAGGAGGCAGTTGACGTCTTTCAGCGGATTGCCGTCGACCACCAGAAGATCGGCCAAGGCACCCGGCACGAGCCGGCCCAGGCGGTCGCTCATCCCGAGCACTTCCGCGCCGATGGTCGTCGCACTCGCCACGGCTTCGGCGGCAGACAGTACTTCCGCCCGCAGGCGGAATTCATTGCTCTGCAGGCGCTGCGATTCACCCAGCAAGTCGGAGCCGAAGCCCATCTTCACTCCAGCCGCCTTGAAGATTTCCAGCGAGCGCAGGCCAGCCTCTCGCACATCAGCCACCTTTGCGACGCTTTCGGGCGGCAGGCCATAGGTGGCGCCCTCGCTCGCCAGCGCGTCATACGTCACCAGAGTGGGCACCGCATAGGCACCAGCCTCGGCCATCAAAGACGCGGTGGGCGCATCGACCAGGTTGCCGTGCTCGATGGTCCGCACGCCGCAACGCACCGCGCGCGCAATCGCCTCGGCCGTATAGGCATGCGCGAGCACATAGGTGCTGCGCGCCCGGGCTTCGCCGACGACGGCGCGGATTTCGTCTTCGCAGTAGCCGAAGGCGCCCACCGGATCGGTCGGCGACGCGACGCCGCCCGACGCCATGATCTTGATCTGGTCGGCGCCCATCTGGAGTTCTTCCCGCGCGGCCTTGCGCACCGCATCGACTCCATCGACCACGCGCGCGAGCGCGCCGACGCGCACGCACGAGCACGGAGGATCGTTGCTCAGGTAGTCGGACCGCGTGCGCATATCGCCATGGCCGCCGGTCTGGCTCAGGGCCCGCCCCGAGACGAACAGGCGCGGCCCTTGCACGAGGCCTGCTTCCACCGCCTGCTTGAACGCGAAGCCGGCGCCGCCCGCATCACGGACGGTGGTGAAGCCACGGCGCAGCATTCCGCGCAACATGGGCACGCTGCGCAAGGTCACCAGCACGTTAGGCATGCGCACTTGCTGCGCGAGGTTGAGTTCGATCGCAATCACGTGCACGTGCAAATCGATCAGACCAGGCATCACGGTCTTGCCCTTGACATCGATGACACGCGCCGCAGCGTTCGCGCGAATCGGCCGATCCGAAATCTCCTTCAGCACGCCGGCTTCGACCAGGATGTCGCGACCTTCCTGCAACTCGCCCAGCAAAGGATCGAGCAGGTTGGCATTCTTGAAAAGTACGGCAGTCGTCATAGACACCTCAAAAGGAATCCGGAAGATGTTGCGCCATGACGGCCGGGAGCGCCAACTGCGCCAGCACCGTGGCCACTTCGATGTGGCGAACCTGATACCAGTTCTCCTCGTGCAGCAGATTCAAGGTGCCCAGCGTCTGGCCGCGCCAGCGCAGTGGGACGTTCAACACGCTGCGGCAGCCCAGCGAAAGTATCAGCTCATGATCGAAGAACACGTCGCGGATGTCGTCGGCGTTGCGGCCGATGTACGGCAGGCCGCGCACCATGACCTGCTGCATCCATGGCGAATCGGTGACGGGCTTTCGGCCCTGCACGGGATAGGCGTCCGGCATGTTGCTGTAGATGCGCTCGGACTCGCGTTCGGCGCGGTGGTGGACCAGGATCGTGAAGAGACGATGCCCGATCGCCTTGGCCGATGCCGCTTCGATGGCCTCGAAAGTGGCCTGCGGCTGGCGCATGTCGTTGTGGGCCTCGGCGACCGCCGACAGAAGTTGTTGGATTTCGAATGGCATCGCTCGCCCCTCAAGACAGTTCCGCAGCCGCGATGTCTTCCAGCGACCGGCCGCGCGTCGGTACGCCCATGATCATGACCGCCGCCGAGCCCAGCAAAAGCACAGCGGTCGTCATCCCGAAGACGCCTCCGAACCCCAGCGTCGGGTAGATGAAGCCGACCAGAATCGGCGCCGTGATCCCGCCGATGCGCCCGATCGCCGATGCCAGTCCGGCACCGGTTGCACGCACCTGCGTCGGGAATACCTCGGGCGTGTAGGCATACACCCCCGCATAGGTGCCGTTCATGAAGAAGGAGAGCAACACACCGGCCGCCATGATCTGCGCATCGCTGTGTGTAAACGCGAGTCCCAAGGCGGCGAGCCCGCCTAGCAGCATGTAGCTGACGATGGTGGCCTGTCGCCCGATCCGGTCATTGAGCCAAGCGGCGGAAAAGTAGCCCGGGACCTGCGCGATGTACATCACCAGCGAATAGCCGAAGCTTCTCGTGATCGTCATTCCGTTCTGAACCAGCAAGCTCGGAATCCAGGTGAAGAAGGAGTAGTAGCTGAAGGTGATCGACAGCCACATGAGCCAAGTCATGCTCGTGATCCGCAAGAGTTTGCGGGACAGCAAAGTCGCATAGTTTCTCCACAGGCTGCCCCGGTGCGCACTGGGCGGCGGGGCCGCGACGTCCTGCGGATCGAGCGGGGGAAGCGCATGCCCGCGCCGCTCGACGTCGGCCTCGACCGCGTCCATGATCTCGCCAGCCTCGACCACGCGGCCCTGGCTTTCGAGCCAGCGCGGCGACTCGGGGAGAACACGTCGCCACCACAGCAGCATCAGGACCGGCGTCGCGGTGATGCAGATCACGATGCGCCAACCTTCAGCGTAGGCGGGCACGATGAGGTAGCCGAGCACCGCCGCGGCCACGAATCCGAAGGAAAAGAATCCGGCCAACGCACCGGTGAAAGCTCCCCGGTAGCGCCGCGCCACGAATTCCGACAGGTAGGGGGCGATGATCACGCTTTCAGCCCCGGTGCCGAATCCCGCAATGACGCGCAGCACCAGGAACTGGCTCCAGTCATTGACCATCGCACTGAAGAGCGACGCCACGCAGTAGATCGCGAGGGCCGTCATCATCACCTTGCGTCGGCCGATCAAGTCGCCCAGCGAGCCCGCGGCGAGTGCCCCGAAGAAGAAACCGATGAAGTTCGCGCTGGCGAGAACACCGATCTGCACGCTGCTCAGCGACCAGGCCGTTCGCAACACGGGCAGCACGAAAGCGATGACGGCGGCATCCATCGCATCGAAGCTGTAGCCGAGGCCGCCCACGAGAAGCAACCGCCGATGAAAGCCGGAGAACGGCAGCCGTTCGATGCGCGCGGAAAGTACCGTCATGTGTGAACCCCTTGTCTCTTCGCCGCATCGTAGGTCGGGCGTTTTATGCCGACAAATTTATAGTTACTATGGTGTTTATTCCTCTTCTGAATGGTTTCGCCGCGCGAACCTTATGACCTCGACCTACCGCAGCGCCGACCTCAATCTCCTGAAAGTCTTCGAGGCGCTGATGACCGAGGGCAACGTCACGCGCGCGGCGCAAAAGCTTTCACTGACGCAGCCCACCGTCAGCAACGCACTGCGGCGCTTGCGCGATACCTACGACGATCGCCTGTTCGTGCGCAGCGGCGCGGGCATCAAGCCGACGCGGCGGGCGATCGACTTGTGGGAACCGCTCGCACAGTCCCTGCAGACAATCCGCGGCACCCTGGAAGTCGGCAGCTTCGACGCGCTGCGCAGCAGCGCGAGTCTCAGCATCGCCATGTCCGACTACGTGGCAAGCATCGTGGTGCCGAGGCTGACCAGCCGATTGAGCGAGGCAGCGCCTTCGATGCAGATCCACACCATCCCCAACACGCTGGTGGACCTGGGACCGGTGCTCGCCAACAACCACGCCGACTTCGCCATCAGCGTCTACGCAGATGAAGTGCAGCGACCGGCGTTCCTGAAGTCGCGGGCACTGTGGTCGCCCGGCTTCGTCTGCGTGATGCGTACCGGCCATCCGCTTGGACGCGCCGACAAGATTCCGCTGAAGAAATTTCTCGCCGCGCGACACATCGATGTCAGCCTGATAGGCAAGACGCAGCCTACTTATGACGTGTTTTTGCGCAGCCGCGGCCTGGAGCGCAATCTGGTCGCGACGGTGAACCACTATGCGACCGCATTCGACGTCGTCCGCCGATCGGACCTGATCGCCGTGCTGCCGCACTCCAAAGGCCTCGATCCGCCGCGCATGGCAGGCCTGCGGCAAGTGCCCGTACCGCTCGAAGCGCCAGCGCGCATCGTCGAATTGTTCTGGCATCAGCGCCATGAAACCTCCGCACTCCACCAATGGGTGAAGGGCGTGTTGCTCGGCTTGTTCGAATAGGCCGCAGACCAAGCGCGGACCAGCCGCCGGGCTACCGCTGGCCGAAAATCGCCGTGCCCACTCGCACCATCGTGCTGCCCGCTGCAACAGCGGCTTCGAGATCGGCGGACATGCCGAGGGACAGCGTGTCGAGCGCGATCCCTTCCTTGCGAATCTGGACGAAAACGCCGGCTGCGCGGAGAAACAGCTCGCGCTGCGCCTCGAAATCAGGCGCCGGCTCCGGGATCGCCATGATCCCGCGGAGCCGCAAATGTGGCAGCGCCGCCACAGCGCGCGCCAGCGGCAGTGCTTCTTCGAGCGGCACGCCCGACTTGTTGGCGCCCGCATCCACGTTGACCTGCAAGCACACTTGCAGCGGCGGCAGGTGCGCAGGACGTTGCTCCGACAGGCGCTCGGCGATCTTCAAGCGGTCGATGCTGTGCACCCAATCGAAATGCTCGGCAACGACGCGTGTCTTGTTGCTCTGCAGAGGCCCGATGCAATGCCATTGCAGCCTGTCGCGCAGGTCTTGCAGATCCTGGATCTTGGCAACGCCTTCCTGAACGTAGTTTTCGCCGAAGGCCGTCTGACCGAGCGCGTAAGCCTCGCGCACGGCTTCGGGCGGGAAAGTCTTGGAGACGGCAAGCAAGTGCACGCTCGCCGGATCGCGTCCGACCGCCGTGCACGCAGTCACAATCCGCGCCCGAACTTGCTGGAGGTTGCCGCTAATCATCGTCATAATCGTCAAAGCGTATCAAAACGTCACCGAGGAGCTTCGTGGACATCACCCAACTGCTGGCCTTCAGCGTCAAGAACAAGGCCTCCGACTTGCATCTGTCGGCCGGCCTGCCGCCCATGATCCGCGTGCACGGCGATGTGCGGCGCATCAACGTCGACGCGCTCGACCACAAGGCGGTGCATGCCATGGTGTACGACATCATGAGCGACACGCACCGCAAGCACTACGAAGAATTCCTCGAGGTCGACTTCTCCTTCGAGATCGATGGCCTCGCTCGCTTCCGCGTGAACGCATTCAACCAGTCGCGCGGCGCGGCGGCGGTGTTTCGGACGATTCCGTCGAAGATCCTGACGCTGGAGCAACTCAACGCACCCAAGATCTTCGGCGACCTCGCGCTCAAGCCGCGTGGCCTCGTGCTCGTGACCGGCCCCACCGGTTCGGGCAAATCGACGACGCTGGCCGCGATGATCAACTACCTCAACGAAACCGAGTACGGCCACATCCTCACCGTGGAAGACCCGATCGAGTTCGTGCATGAATCCAAGAAGTGCCTGATCAACCAGCGCGAAGTCGGGCCGATGACGCTCTCCTTCGCAAATGCACTGCGCTCCGCCCTGCGCGAAGATCCGGACGCGATTCTCGTGGGCGAAATGCGCGACCTCGAGACCATCCGCCTTGCGATGACGGCGGCCGAAACGGGCCACCTGGTGTTCGGCACGCTGCACACCTCGTCGGCCGCAAAGACCATCGACCGGATCATCGACGTCTTCCCGGGCGAAGAAAAGGAAATGATCCGCGCGATGTTGTCGGAGTCGCTGCAGGCTGTCGTGTCGCAAACACTCTGCAAGACCAAGGACGGCCAGGGCCGCGTGGCGGCGCACGAGATCATGCTCGGCACGCCTGCTATCCGAAACCTGATCCGCGAAGGCAAGGTGGCACAGATGTATTCGTCGATTCAGACCGGCAGTGGCCAAGGCATGCAGACGCTGGACCAAAACCTTACGGACCTCGTGCGCCGCAGTGTCATTTCCTCCGCCGAAGCGCGCGGGAAAGCCAAGATCCCAGAGAATTTCCCCGGGTGAATATGGCACTCCCCCAGGTTGGCTCACTTCGTGTAGCCGCCCACCCCCTCGCCGGGGGCAATACCAGCGGCCCGGCGAAGCCGGTTCCGCGGTATTCCTGTTGCTCGCCCCCAGGCTTGCGCACTGCGTGTCGCTTCGCCTACCCCCTCGCCGGGGGCAATACCAGCGGCCCGGCGAAGCCGGTTCCGCGGTATTTCTGGAATGATGGGGCACAAACGCGGCCCTCACGACTGCACTAGGAGTTCTCAGATGGAACGCGATCAAGCCAGCCAGTTCATCAACGACCTGCTGAAGCTCATGGTGAGCCGAAACGGCAGCGACCTGTTCATCACGGCGGAATTTCCGCCGGCGATCAAGGTCGACGGCAAGGTCACCAAGGTTTCGCAGCAGGCGCTTGGGGCGCAACACACGCTGGCGCTCACGCGTTCCATCATGAACGACCGGCAGACGGCGGAATTCGAGCGCACCAAGGAGTGCAACTTCGCGATTTCGCCGACGGGCGTCGGACGCTTCCGCGTCAATGCTTTCGTGCAGCAGGGCAAGGTCGGCATGGTGCTGCGGACCATCCCCGCCAAGTTGCCGACCATCGACGGACTGGGAATGCCGCAGGTGCTCAAGGACGTTTCGATGAGCAAGCGGGGCTTGTGCATCCTGGTCGGGGCGACGGGTTCGGGCAAGTCGACCACGCTCGCCGCGATGATCGACTGGCGCAACGAGAACTCGTTCGGCCACATCGTGACCGTGGAGGACCCGGTCGAGTTCGTGCATCCGCACAAGAATTGCGTCGTCACGCAACGCGAGGTCGGCATCGACACCGACAGTTGGGAAGCCGCGCTGAAGAACACTCTGCGCCAAGCGCCGGACGTGATCCTGATGGGCGAAATCCGCGACCGTGAAACCATGGAACATGCGGTCGCCTTCGCCGAGACCGGCCACCTTTGCATGGCAACGCTGCACGCCAACAGCGCCAACCAAGCGCTGGACCGCATCATCAACTTCTTCCCCGAAGAACGTCGGGCGCAGTTGCTGATGGATCTGTCGCTGAACCTGCGTTCGCTGGTCTCGCAGCGGCTGATTCCGACCGAAGACGGCCATGGCCGCATCGCCGCCGTCGAAGTGCTGCTGAACACGCCGCTGATTTCCGACATGATCTTCAAGGGCGAAGTGGGCGAGATCAAGGAAATCATGAAGAAGAGCCGCAACCTCGGCATGCAGACCTTCGACCAGGCGCTGTTCGATCTGTTCGAGGGGAACGCGATCAGCTTCGAGGATGCGATCCGGAACGCCGATTCGGCGAATGACCTGCGCTTGCAGATCAAGCTGAACAGCCAGCGTGCTCGCACGACCGACCTGTCGGCTGGGACTGAGCACTTCGCGATTGTCTAAGCTCGCCCCCAAGCTGCGCGCACTTCGTGTCGCTTCGCTAACCCCCTACCGGGGGCAACGCCAGCGGCCCAGCAAAGCCGGTTCCGCGGCGTTCCTGTTGCTCGGCCCACGCTCGCGCTAAGCTTGGGGCATGAGCAGTCTCAACCCCAAAACCTACGACACCATCCCCTCGCAAAAGGTCGCCTTTCTCGGCCTGGGCGTGATGGGCTATCCCATGGCCGGCCACCTTGCGCTGGCGGGGCACAGCGTCACGGTCTACAACCGGAACGACGCGAAATCCATTGCCTGGCAGGAAGAACTGAAGCCGCAAGCCAAAGGCACGCTGGCCCACGCGGCAACGCCGCGCGGCGCCGCGTCCGATGCGGACATTGTGTTTTGCTGCGTCGGCAACGACGACGACCTGCGGTCGGTCGTGCTTGGTGAAAACGGCGCGTTTGCCGGCATGGCCAAAGGCGCGGTTTTTGTCGACCACACCACCGCTTCGGCCGATGTCGCACGCGAACTCTCGAAGGCGGCGACCGAACGCGGGCTGCAGTTCATCGATGCGCCCGTTTCCGGCGGCCAGGCCGGCGCGCAGAACGGCGTGCTGACCGTGATGTGCGGCGGCGACTCGGCCACCTTCGATCGCGTCAGGCCGGTGATTTCGGCCTTCGCGCGTTCGGTCGCCCTGCTGGGCGAAAGCKGTGCCGGACAGCTCGCGAAGATGGTCAATCAGATCGCCATCGCCGGGCTGGTGCAAGGCTTGTCCGAAGCGGTGGCCTTCGGACAACGCGCCGGTCTGGACATGAACGAGGTGCTGGCCGTTATCGGCAAGGGCGCCGCGCAGAGCTGGCAAATGGACAACCGCGGCAAGACCATGATCGAAGGCAAGTTCGACTTCGGCTTTGCGGTGGATTGGATGCGCAAGGACCTCGGACTGGTTCTCGACGAGGCCAAGCGCAATGGTGCGCGGCTGCCGGTGACCGCGCTGGTCGACCAGTTCTACGCCGACGTGCAACAGGCCGGAGGCCGTCGCTGGGACACTTCAAGCCTGATCACCAGGCTCAAGTAGCCTTCAGCGGATGGGCGACGTCGTCACGCCGCTGGCAGGCGGCTGCGACGATGGGGCTGATGAGGGCGATGCCGGCAGAGGCTCCATCGGCGGCAGCGGGACGTTCGAACGCGAGGCCGGTGCCGAAGAACCTGGGGCTGACGAAGCCGGTGCCGATCCTGTTCCACCCGGCACCAACTGCTGCGACTGCATGTTCGCCAGTTCGGCGTCGCTGATGATCTCCACGATCCGAACCACCTTCTGTACGCCCGAGACGCCGCGCACGACTTCGGTGGCGCGGTCTGTCTCGCGGCGGGTGGCGATGCCCATCAGGTAGACCGTGCCGCGCTCGGTCACGACCTTGAACGAGTTTCCGAAGATGTCCTTCTGGTCGAGCAGCGAAGCCTTGACCTTGCCCGTGATGAAGGTGTCGTTGGAGCGCTCCTGGAAGGAGCTCGATGGCCCGACCGTGAGTTCATTGACGACCGAGCGCACGTTGTCGACCCGGCGCACCACATCCTCGGCCTTGCGGCGGTCGGCGTCAGTGCCGACGGAGCCCGTGAGCAGCACCTGGCGATTGAAGCTGGTGATGGTCACATACATCTGGTCATTGGCGATTTCGCGGATGCGTGCGGCGCCGCGCAGCTCGATCGCCTGATCGTCCACCTGCGCGCCTGAGCTGCGGCGGTCCGTCGCCACCATCCCCGCACCGACCGCGGCCGCACCCCCGACCGCCAGCGGCACGCATGCGGACAGACCGGCCAACAAGACGGCGCTTGCGGCCAGTGCGATCGCGATGCGTTGAGGGGATGTCTTCGTCATGAGTTGGACCTTCCGATGCTGGGTATTGAAGTTGTCGGGCGCTATACGACTGCGGATGCCATTTGCAGACCCCCGTTTGTCGTCTTGCCTGATGAGTTGACCGGTGCCGAAAAGTTCTGGTCGGGCGTGTGCCGGCCAGGCTTTCGCCCGCTCTCTTTTTCTGATCGCGGCGAGTTTAGCCCAGCGCATTTGCGGCCCGGTTACCGCGTGTCATCGTCCGACAATTGCACGCGCGATGGGCCGACGTCCCTACAATTTGCGCTCGGCTGTTGGCTTGGCGGCGCAGTTGTTGCGAGCGAGAAAGGATGCATCGTTTGAATCCGTTCACTGGATCGCAAGCATGGCTTGCCGGCAAGCTCTGCGGCGCGTTGGCAACGCTGGTTCTGTCCGGGTGCAACGCGCTCGCGCCCGTCAATCCGCCGATCGACCAGGTCGACGTGAACGGCGGCTACCGAATGAGCCAGCTGCTCAAGCGCACGCATGGCCTCAAGGCCGACGCAGACACCCTGTTCCTGCTCACCTTCTCCGGAGGCGGCACGCGCGCCGCGGCCTTCTCGTACGGCGTGCTCGAAGAACTCAAGCGCACGAACGTCGTCGTCAAAGGCAAAACCATCAATCTTCTTTCGGAGGTGGATGCCATTGCCGGCGTCTCGGGCGGCAGCTTCACGGCGCTTGCGTATGCGCTCTACGGCGATCGGCTCTTTACCGAATACGAGCCACGGTTCCTCAAGCGCGACGTGCAGGGCACGCTCACGCGGCGCGCGTTGAATCCGGCCAACTGGTTTTCGCTCGGCAGCGGGCTCTACGGCCGATCGGAATTGGCGGCCGATTACTACGACGAGATCCTCTTCAACGGCGCAACCTTTGCGGACCTGATCGACAAGCCCACGCCGGCGACGGCCGTGACTGGCACCGATCTCTCGACCGGCGCGCGCTTCGGTTTCTCACAGGAGCAATTCGACCTCCTTTGCTCCGATCTCGGCAAGGTTCGCCTCGCGCGCGCCGCGGCTACCTCTTCCGCAGTGCCGGCGGTCTTGTCGCCAGTCACCTACTACAACTACGGCGGCAATTGCAACGCCGTCATGCCGGCATGGGTGAAGGATGTGACCAACCCGGCCGGACCGACTCGCCCCGCTGGCCGCGCGTTGCTGCGCTATCGCGACATTCAAAACTATGAGAACAGCACGAACCGCCCTTACCTTCATGTGGTCGACGGCGGTGTCTCGGACAACCTGGGCCTGCGCGGACTCCTCGAAGCACTCGAAGAGGTCGAAACCAGCCCCGCGTACCAGCGTGAAATCGGATTCAAGGAAATCCGCCGCATCGTCGTGGTGGTCGTCAATTCGCGCTCGGCACCGGACACCGATTGGGATCGCTACCCGAACGCGCCCGGCATCATCTCGCAGGTGTTCCAGTCGTCGAGCGTGCCGATTGACCACTTCTCCTACGAGTCCGTCGAACTGCTGAAAGACATCGCACAGCGCTGGGCCGACAAACGCGAGCTCGAGATCGCCGAGCGCCGACTGGACGGCATGTCGAAGGCGCAGGCTGAAGCCGCCGTGCCGAAACTGAGCTTCGACTCCGTCGACGTGAGCTTCGATTCGATCGAAAACCCACAAGAGCGCAGCTATTTCATGAATCTCCCGACGACCTTTGTCCTGCCCCCGGAAGCCGTCGACCGCTTGCGCGACCTTGGCGCGCGGCTGCTGCGCGAGTCGCCGACCTTTCAGCAGGTGCTGAAAAACATCGACGAAAGCAAGCCGGGTCCGAAGGGAAGCGCGGCTTCGCAGCAGTAGCGAGAAACAGCGCGGGTCAGGGAGACAGCAGGGACGAATCGCTGTCCTGATCGCCGAGCAGTTGCGCGTCCACGCCGTCGCACAGGCAATGCAGGACGAGCAGATGGATTTCGTGGATGCGCGCGGCGCGCTCGTGCGGGACGCAGATTTGCACGTCCGTTTCGCGCAGCGCCCGGCCGACGGCGCCACCTGGGCCACCGCCGGAGTTGGCGGCGTTGCCGAGAAGCGCGACGACCGTCATGTCCCGCGCATGGGCGGCTTCGACCGCGGCGAGCACCGAAGCCGACTGGCCGCTCGCGCTCAGGACGAGAAGCACGTCGCCGGCTTGCCCCAGCGCACGGACCTGCCGCGCGTAGCGGTCTGCGTCGGGCGCATCGACCGTGTCGGCGGCGGGGTCGGTGGCGTCGCAGGTGAAGGCGATCGCAGCCAACTCGGGGCGCTCGCGCTCGAAGCGGCCGACGAACTGCGCTGCGAACTGCGCCGCGAGAAAGCTCGAAACACCCGCACCGCACGCGAGAATCTTGCCGCCGCTGGTGACGCACGCAAGCAGAGCCTGCATGGCCTGGGAAACTGGTTTACCGAGGAGAGGGCCCGCCTGGTACTTCAGGTCGGCGCTGTCGATGAAATGCTGCTGGATCCGTTGCTCAAGCATGGGGCGGCATGATAACTGCGCGTGAGTGTCCCCGTGTCAAGCTGCGTCGAAGGCGCCCTGGATCCACTCGATTTCCTCCTCGATCAGGACAACGTCGAATCGGCAAGGCGGCAGCGCCCGAAGGCCGCTGATGTAGTGACGAGCCGCAAAGACAATGCGCCGCTGCTTCACGCCCGTGATGCTTCCGCCAGCACCTCCGTGCGTTGCAGCGGTGCGCCGTCGGACTTCGACGAACACCAGAGTGCCGTCACGCGGATCTCGCATGATCAAGTCGATCTCGCCACCGCCGCGCCCGGGCGTTCGATAATTGCGCACGACCAGGCGCAGGCCTGCTGCTTCGAGATGCTCGAGCGCGGTGTCCTCGGCCGCATCGCCGCGCTGCTTGGTCGTCACGCTGGACGACGTCCCTGTTGTCTTGTTCTGGAGAAAACCCATTGAACTCATTCGCCCCCGCTTCGTTTGGCACCGCTCTGCAAGCCGCAAGCGATGCCGCGGGCGCGCAGCATTATCCGCAGGCAACGCTCTACGTGGTCGCCACGCCGATCGGCAACCTCGCCGACATCACCCTTCGCGCACTGCACGTGCTGCAGATCGTCGATGCCGTGGCATGCGAGGACACGCGGCATACCCAGAGCCTGCTGCGTGCCTATGGCATCGACCGGCCGTCCGCGGGCTTGATGGCCGTGCACCAGCACAATGAGGCCGAGGCCGCGCAGTCCGTCATTGCGCGGCTCGCAAATGGTGAGCGCATCGCCTATGTCAGCGATGCCGGTACACCGGGCGTCAGCGATCCTGGGGCGCGGCTGGTAGCGGCCGTGCGTGACGCCGGCCACCGTGTGCTTCCGTTGCCAGGCGCGAGCAGCGTGACAACCCTCGTCGGCGCGGCGGGTTTGGTTGGGGACGGTGATCAGGCCAGCGCATTTGTTTTTGCGGGCTTTCTGCCGAGCAAAGCTGGCGAGCGCGATGCTGCGGTGCTTGAGCTTGCCAATGAGCCGCGGAGCGTGGTGCTGCTCGAAGCACCCCACCGCATCGAGGCGCTGGCGCGTTCGCTCGCGACGCTGGGTGAACGGCGCGTGACCGTCGGGCGCGAATTGACGAAGCAGTTCGAGGAGATCGCCACGCTCGCCGCCGACGCGCTGCCCGGCTGGTTCGCGGAGAGCCGCGATCGAACACGCGGGGAATTTGCGTTGGTGCTGCATCCGAAACCTGCCGCGGTTGACGATGGCGCGGAAGGCGAGCGCGTGCTGCGCTTGCTGCTGGCCGAACTGCCGTTGAAGAGTGCTGTGCGCCTGGCCGCTGAAATCAGCGGCGCTCCGCGCAATGCGCTCTATGAAGCCGGACTGCGGATGCGCGAGGCGCAAGACGACTGAGCGCCGCTCGCCAGTCGCCAATCGCCCGAGTCAGCCATCCAGCTCGGGATACGCCCGGAAGATGCCGTCCTCGTTGAAGGGAATCCTGCGCGGGCTCTGGAGGTATTCATGCACGCGCTGCCGACGCGCCACGTTGGCATGCAGTTTCGCGACGCCGGGAGTCTTGGTCATGGCCCTCGCCGTCGCCTTGGGAAACGCATAGCGAAGTCCAGCCACCAGCTGAAACAGCGACAGGTCCGCGTAAGTCAGCGAATCGCCGACCAGATGCAGGTCGCCTGATGGATTGCGCTGCAGGATCTTTTCGAACCAGCCGAGGAACTTCGGAATGCGCTCGTCGCGGAATGCTTCTGAGCGCGCCACTGCCGCATCGCGCTGGTCTTCGAAGTAGAGGCCGGTAGAGAGCGGATGATGCGTGTCGTGGGCCTCCGCCACCGCGTCGGCGATGGTGAGTTGCAGTTGATGCGTCCAGAGCGCGTCGGCTTCGCTTGCGCCGGACAGCCCCAGCTTCGGGCCAAGGTAGAGCAGGATCGCGGCCGTTTGGCCGACGACAACATCGCCGTCGATCAGAAAGGGCGGCGCGAAGGATGGATGCGGATTGCCAGGGTCGTTGAGCTTGCGCATCAACGCGGCTTCGCCGCCGCCTTTGGACGAAGGCTCGCGCGCGACGTCGACATACGGAGCGCCGGCCGCTTCCAGTGCCAGACGTACGAATTCGCCGCGGCCCTGAATCGAAGGCCAATAGTGGAGTTGGTAAGTCATGGAAATGGAGCCTCCGCGAAAGAAGCGGTCGCCGAGCGGCCGAACGAGCCTATTGCCCGACCACCGACCAGCCCGCCTGCTGGTTCGTCTTGTCGTTCTCGTATTCCCAACGCGTGCCGCAAGCGTCGCAGCGGTAGCTGGTGAGCGTGACCGTGTGGCTGCCGCCGTCCGGGTCGCTGCGCTCGGCTTTGCGGCTGGACGATTGCACGAGTTCAGCGTGTCCGGGCGCGCGGCGCCAGTTGCGCTGGATGCCCGCGCAGGATGCGCAGAGCGTCATCTTTTTCAGCTCGGCTCTTCGGTTGCTCTCGTTCTCGTTGGTCATGCGGCTTGTGCTCCCTGTGGGTTGATCGTCAGGAGGGCATGTTAGCGACCGGCAGAGCCGACAACGCCAGCGCCAGCCTCGCACCCACTTGGGCGTTGTGCTTCACGAGCGCGATGTTGGTGGCAAGGCTGCGACCGCCCGTCAGCGCCTTGATGCGCGCCAGCAGGAAAGGCGTCACCGCCTTGCCCGTGATGTTCTGCGCCTTCGCCTCTTCGAGCGCCTGCTCCGTCAGGGCGTCGATCTCCTCGCGGGGCATCGCAGACGCTTGCGGCACTGGCGTGCTGAGCACCACGCCGCCTGCGAGGCCGAGATTCCACTTCGTACGGATGAAACGGGCTTGCGCTTCGGCGTCGTCGAGCTTGTAGTCGGCACGAAAGCCGCTGTCGCGCGTGTAGAAGGCCGCGAAGTTGTCCTGCTCGCAGCTGAGCAGCGGCACGCCGTGGGTTTCCAGGTATTCGAGCGTGAGGCCGATGTCGAGGATGGACTTCGCGCCCGCGCAGACAACGGCCACCGAGGTTCGCGCCAGCTCTTGCAGGTCGGCGGAGATGTCGAAACTCTCCGATGCGCCGCGATGCACACCGCCGATGCCGCCGGTGACGAAGACTTCGATGCCGGCCAGGGCCGCGCAGATCATCGTGCCGGCTACCGTGGTGGCGCCGAGTCCGCCGCTGGCAAGGACGGCTGGGAGGTCTCGGCGGCTGACTTTCTGGGCTTCTTTGGAGCGGCCGAGGAGTTCGAGTTCTTCGTCGGAGAGGCCAATGCGGGTGCGGCCGTCGATCACTGCGATTGTTGCGGGCTCGGCGCCTAGAGCGCGGATCAGGGCTTCGACTTCGCGTGCCGTGCGGACGTTTTCCGGGTACGGCATGCCGTGGGCGATGATGGTTGATTCGAGCGCGACGATGGGGCGGCCGGCGGCGCGCGCTGCGGCTACGGGGGCGCTGAAGGTCAGCCAGGAGCGGGCGAGGTCGGTAGTCACCATGCCCGCCATCATGATCAAAGTCGGCGGGGAGAGCTACTGCAAGCCGCAAGTCGGCTGTCATCTTCCTGGTCGAGGAAGGCACGGACGGCGGGCCCAGTGAGGAGCACGAGGTCGACCCCCTGCTTTGCCAATTGCGCCCGCACGTCGGCCGTGTGGATCGCGCGCTTGATCGCATCGGCCTGCTTGTCGACGATCGCGCCGGACGTACCAGGGGGTGCGTAGATGCCGTCGACCTTGCCGCCGCTGTTCTTCAGCCACTCGATGTGACTTTGGAGGTCTGTCGCGGGCATGAACGAATTTACCGCCACCCCGCATGGCAACAGGCTGACCATCGCCACCGGCACGAAGTCGTCGCGCGGGTCGTGCTCGATCTTGTTGTAAAGGTGCGGCGCAATCGACATCGTCGTGGTGCTGGTCATCAGCAGCGTGTGGCCGTCCGGCGCTGAACGCCCCACTGCGGCGAGGGCGAGCGTGCCGCCCATGTCGGGTCTGCTGTCGATCATTACAGGCTGCCCTAGTTCGACTCCGAGCCTGCTGGCGAAGACCTTCGCGATGGTTTCGATGGCGCTGTTGCGCGATGAGCCGAGGACGATGCGGATGGGTCTTGTCGGGTAAGCCGCATTGGCGAGCTCGACGGTTTGCCAGTCCGAGTCCGTGATGTCGGAAGTGAACTGCCTGAGCAGATGGTGCATGCTGTCTCCCTGAAACGCGGTTGTAAGAACTGCCGCGAAGAGCCACACATTCAGGCACGTAGATGCGCGAGTTGACGAGACTCGTATTGCATCCGAGGCCCTCCGCTTCGCAACATATTATCCTGAAACGGGATATTCCAAAACGGGATGTAGCTTCCCCCGCGTGCCACGTGGACTGCGACCTAATCCCTATTCAAAGCTTCGGCTACTGCTCGCGCAGGCGCGCAGTGAAGCAGGGTTGACTCAGTCGCAGGTGGCGGATCGCCTGAAGCGGCCGCAGTCTTTTGTGTCCAAATATGAGAACGGTGAGCGGCAACTCGACGTGGTCGAGTTCATTGACGTGTGCAAGGCGCTTGGCGTCTCGCCAGCTGCGCTAGTGAATCAGCTCTTGTAGGCTGTGCCTGTCGCTCGGACAGAGTTCCGCTCAAGCACAAGCTGCCGTGTGCAATGAAAGGCGGCTCTCGTGGTGACGTGGTGATGTCAGAAGCCGGTGGCTTAGGCGATAGCGATCGGTTCGCACTCTACGATCACTCTAAAACTTCGCGGATAGTTCTAAGGCCCCTCCAGCCACATCAAGCGTGCGCCCGCCCTCTCGCATCAAGCAACGCTTAAAGTACATTTGCAAAAGAATGTGTCTGGAGAGATGCGATGCCGATTGCCCCAGTCGATGTACAAGCCATAACCCGAGCCATGCAGACCTTTGATGCGGAGCTCAGGGATACCGACGAGTACAAAGACTGGCAAAGCAACGAAGCACAGCTGTGGGCGGTCGAGTCCAACGATCGGCTCTACCCTCCCAAGAAGATCGTCTCCCTCGCCACTGGGACGTCCGTCAACAGCTTTTCGGGCGGCCAAGAGACCAACAAGTACCTCAGCGACCGCGGCTTCGCAATCAGGCGCATCCGTGACGCGGGGTTGCGTGCTGTGCTCGCGGACATCATGGCCCGCTACCCGACGCTGCGTAGCACGCAAGAATTCAAGGGAAACACCGAGGCCAGAGAGCTCTTCAAGCGTGCCCGCGAGATTCTTCAGGGGTGGGTAAGAGCCACCGCCAACCCCAATCTGCAAGTCATCGCTTCCTACGGTAAGGGGAACTGGGCCACCATCCCTTGGATCTCGATCCTCGACACGCGTGAGACTAAGTCAACGCAAAGGGGGACTTATGTGGTGTACCTCTTCCGTGACGGCGGTCAGGGGGTCTACCTCAAACTAGCGCAGGGGGTAACGGAGGTTGAGGACGAATTTGGCGAAAGATCCGCCTTCGAGGTGCTCTCTGAACGTGCGCAACAGCTGCGTCCAGGCCTGTCCGAACTCGCCGACCAAGGCTGGGACCTGACAGGGGAGTCGGACCTCGGATCCACCGCTCGCCTGGCTCGACTCTACGAAGCCTCGAGCATCGCCTCCAAATACTACGCCGCAGACGCAGTCCCCTCGGACGGAGAGCTTCAAAACGACCTCCTGGTTCTCCTCGACAAATACGAGCCTATCGTCACGGACCGGGTCCGCCAGCAAGGTGTCGCCAAGGATGACCGCCCGCTCTCGCTGATCGGGACATGGAGAGAGGTCGATCAGGACCTCGCCAAAGTGCGAGAGACGATCGACAGCAATGGCAGTTGGGCCTGTTGGTGGAGCTTTCCTATCAAAGAGGCCGCGCTCGATCGACTAAGCCCCCCATTTAACTTGTATGCCTACGCCGGCAATAGACGCCTCGCCGCGCGATTGAGGGTCGACGAGATCAGCACCAGCAACGGAAACGTCGGCATCGAGTCACCCTGGCCCGAATTCACGGATCCACACATGCGCGGCAAAAAGCGCGCCGGAGATAAGCAAAGCGACATCTTCAAGACCTGGTTCCGCATAGGCTCCATCGAAAGACTGGCTCCTCCCCGCTCTGTGGACGATCTCGAGCCCGCGGTCGGACTCTCGACAGCAGACAGCGTCCTCAATCAGAACTCCTTCGGCTACGTTATCGAAGACGAACCGCCGATGTCCCGCGCCCCAGTCGCGCCCGATCTGGCGCTTCCGCGTCGACAGGATCTTTCGGTGCTCGCAGAGCGGACAGGACTACGTCTCGAACTGCTTCGTGAAATGCAAGACGCTCTGCTCGGGAACTCACCCCAAATACTGCTCGCAGGTCCGCCGGGCACCAGCAAGACGTGGCTCGCTCGTGAGCTCGCGCAGCACCTCGCCGCCAATCAACCCGAGTTTGTGCGCTTCGTTCAGTTTCACCCTAGCTACAGCTACGAGTCATTCATGGAAGGTCTTCGCCCCGTTCAAAGCAACGGAGGCATTCAGTTCCAGCGCGTGGACGGGCTAGTCCTGGCGACCGTAGCAGACATGCGCAAAAAGAATCTCGCCGATCGAAAGGACGTTGACTACGTCATCGTCATGGACGAGGTCAACCGGGCCAATCTGCCCCGCGTCCTGGGGGAGCTCATGTTCGCATTCGAGTACCGCGATCAGACAGTTCAACTGCAGTACTCCAGCGAGTTCGCGCTTCCCAGCAATCTTCGTTTTGTCGGGACGATGAACACCGCGGATCGCAGCATTCGATCCATCGACATCGCTCTGCGTCGTCGTTTCGAAGTTTTCGAGCTTGGGCCAGACCCGGAAATACTGGAACGCTACCACCGCACGGTCAACGCCGGCTTCGACGCACGCAGCCTTGTTCGTGGCTTTGTCGCGTTGAACCAAGCACTAACCCAACACCTCGACCGCCATCACACTATCGGTCACGCGTTCTTTATGCGATCGAACTGGAGCGGGGAGACGCTTCAAAACACCTGGCAGCGGCGGATCTTCCCACTCATCGAGGAGTACTTTTTTGATCAGCCGGACGTTTTAGGGCAGTTCCAGCTAGATCGCTTCTGGGTCGACTAGCTAAAGCAACACCATGCGGGCCCTGAAGATCGTTGAGTCACGCCCTACCGAGCTCGTCCTCAGCGCACAGGACGCGGCCTCACTCGGCAGCTTGGGGCAACAGTTCGCCTCGGCGTCGACTTGGTGGGGCGCTAAGGAGGAGAACGACGAAGCGCTCCCCCGCTCCGTAATTCAGCTCACCCCTGCGGGCCCTGAAACCTACTGGGTCACGGTCATGAACATGGTTGGCGTCATCCGCCTTCCCGATGCTCAACTCGAGGTCACCCCGAAAATCCCCGAGCCACACTTCCTCTATTTGGCCGAGCTTGCCACTCTTTCTCCGCGGACAAACAGCTCAGAGGTCAGGGTCGAAGCCGATGCAAGTTTTGCCGAGGTTCTCGCACTTTGGTTTCTAGAGGATGTCGAAGGGTTGATAAGACGAGGGTTGCGTCCAGACTATCTCGCGTTCGACGATGAACTGCCAGCAGTTCGAGGGCACCTCAAGGCACTCGAAACGACGGTGGCCATCATGCAGGGGCAACCGGTCGCGCATTGCATATTCGAAGAACTTTCAGAGGATGCGCCACTCAACAGAGTTCTCAAGGCAGCGTGCCAACGGTTGGCGAGCAACCAAACTTTGCGACACAGCACACGCGCCCGCGCCCGACGCGCCTCCTTTAGATTCCGATGCACGGCGATGCGCCCTGCCGATCTCCTCGTGCACGTAGACCGCATGTCAGGCGCCTACAAGTCTGCGGTCTCGCTCGCGAGCCTCATCCTCCGTAGCCTGGGCGTGTCCCTGCGGCTAGGCGTCCAATCAGGAATCGCGTTTCTCATTCGCACACCTGAACTGATTGAGGAAGGTCTTCGCAATATCGTCTCGCGCGCCATGCCTGGTGTTTCGGTCAACCAGCAATCGACACCAATCTCGAAAACTGGGTTGACGATGAATCCTGATCTGGTCTTCAACGAAGGTTGCGCAGTAGGCGACATCAAGTACCGAACTCTTGGACCCGACTGGAGACGCAACGACCTCTACCAAGCTGTGGCCTTTGCCGCTGCTTTCAGAACCACCCATTCGGTTCTGCTCGGTTTCTCTGGGCACGCTACGAGCAAGATCCCCCAGCGTGTCCAAGTGGGTGAAGTCCATGTTCAACCCGTAGCTTGGTGCGCAGACGCGGACGTTTCGCCCGCGAAGTCCGAACGGATGCTCCAGGTGGAGCTTCAGCGCTGGTGGTCAGCGATCAACTGTCCCGCCCCCATACGGCCTGGTTATCAGCTTGCTGGCGTGACTCCGTAGCGTCTAGCTCGGAGGCGGCGAAGCGGACCGCGTCGTCGATCGGCCCGATGCAAGCTCCTTTACTCGAACGGAAGTCTTCTTATCATCTCGCGTGCCTAGCAAACGATGGCTCATCTCATGCATCGGCAACGCCGATCACTCGGCCGCCGAAGGGGCTTCCGCTTCGGGCGATGACCCGATCGCACGACAGATTGGGCATCTACAGAGGGAAAACAAAAAAGGCCGGAAGCTTGTAGAAGCTTCCGGCCTTTGAATTGGTCCCGCCGCCAGGAATCGAACCTGGATCTCAGCCTTCGGAGGGCCGAATTCTATCCGTTGAAATACAGCGAGATGGGTGTCTCCCGAGCGTGTCAGGAGCCTCGTATTATCGCCTATCAGCCAGCGCTCGCCAACGGCCGCACAAAGCCCAGGCCTGAAAGATAGACACGGAAGGTTCGCCGCCCCGTGGACACGAGATCGAAGGCCTCCGGGTCCAGCAGCCAGTCCTGGATGAGTCCGCTGATCAGCGCGTGCAGCCCCTGCGCCGCCGCCGCCGCGGGGATCGGCATCCGGATGCGGGCGCGCCGGGCGCCGCCGAGCAACGCCTTCTCAAAATCAACCACGCAGGCGTTGCGTGCTTCCAGGTGCCGCTGGTGCACCGATTCCATGTCGTGCGTGTATTCGACTTTGTGTGTCGCGACCTCGAACACGCGCCGCACCTGCGGGTCGGAGGTCATTTGCTTCAGGGCCTCGACCATCATGCTTTCGACATCGTCAACGGGGTCGGCGTCGGGGCCGCCGGCCACTTTCTGCGCGGCGGCCTCCAGCGGCAGCGTGATGCGATCCATCATCGCGTTGAAGAGATCGGCCTTGTCCTTGAAGTGCCAGTAGATCGCGCCGCGCGTGGCGCCGGCGTGTTGGGCAATCTGCTGCAGGGAGGTCTGCGATACGCCCTGCGCCTGAAAGAGCACTTCGGCCGCATCGAGCAAGCGATGCCTGGTCTCCTGTGCTTCTTCCTTGGTACGACGAGCCACCTTGTCCCCTTTTTATAGAATCTGCTGCGCTGCGCAAGCCGTCACTATACATGCATGAATGTATGTAAACTACGGCACTTTCCCGATGGCCGACTTCGCCGTGTTGCCTTTGGCAGCCGCGCGGACATGCGCTGTCCCCGTCCTCGTTTCAAAGGAATCGCATGCCCGTCCTGCATGTCTCGCGCCTCTCGTTGTTTTCGCCGCGCAATGCGGCCATTGCAGCCGCCGCCGCAGCGCTTTTTGCGCTGACCGCCTGCGGCAAGAGCGAAGCCCCGGCCGGCCATGCCGGCGGCGCGGCGCCACCACCGCCTGAAGTCGGCGTGGTGGTTGCCACACCCACCAACGTCGGCCTGATCACGGAGCTTCCGGGTCGGCTCGAAGCCTCGCGGGTGTCGCAAGTGCGCGCACGCGCGGCGGGCATCCTGCAAGAGCGCCTTTTCAAGGAAGGCACCGACGTCAAGGCCGGCCAGTTGCTGTTCCGCATCGACCCCGCCCCTTACGCCGCCGCCTCGCGCAGTGCAGAGGCGAGCCTCGCGCGCGCCGAAGCGAATGCAGCGCAGGCCAAGGCGCTGGCCGAGCGCTACAAGCCGCTTGTCGCCGCCAATGCCGTCAGCAAGCAGGAATACGACAACGCGGTCGCCGCGCAGAAAACGGCCGAAGCGGACGTGGGCGTGAGCCGTGCCGCTGTAACCACCGCCAAGATCAACCTCGGCTACGCCGCCGTGACTGCGCCGATCTCCGGCCGCATCGGGCGTGCGCTGGTGACCGAAGGCGCGCTCGTCGGCCAGGGCGACGCGACCGAGCTCGCAGTGATCCAGCAGATCAATCCGATCTACGTGAACTTCACGCAATCGGCGACGGACGTTCTCCGGCTCCGCCGCGCGATGGAAGCTGGCCAGTTCAAGCGCGCCAGTGGCCCGAACGCCGCCAGCGTGCGCGTGGTGCTCGAGGACGGCAGCGAATACCCTCTGGCCGGCAGGCTGCTGTTTTCTGACCTGACGGTCGACGCCACCACCGGCCAGGTCACGCTGCGGGCCGAGGTTCCGAATCCCAACGGCACGCTGCTTCCGGGTCTGTATGTGCGCGTGCGCCTGGAGCAGGCTCAGGCTGCCAATGCGATCACAGTGCCGCAACAGGCCGTTACGCGCACGCAGCAGGGCGACACGCTGACGGTGGTCGAACCCGACGGCAAGCTCACCAAGCGGAACGTCAAGATCAGCGCGGCACAGAACAACCAATGGGTGGTGCTCGAAGGCCTGAAGGCCGGCGAGCAGGTGATGGTCGACGGCTTCCAGAAGCTGCAGATGATGCCGCCGGGCACGCCCGTGAAGGCGGTGCCATGGAAGGCCCCCGCGCCGGCAGCTCCTGCTGCCGCGGCAGAAGCTCCGGCTCCCGCCGCGAAGCAGTAAGGAGCGCGCCCGCATGGCCAAGTTCTTTATTGATCGTCCCATATTCGCGTGGGTGATCGCGCTGTTCCTCATCGTGATGGGCGGCGTGGCAATCACGCAGTTGCCGATCTCGCAATACCCGCCGGTGGCGCCGCCTGCCATCGTGATCAACACGGCTTATCCCGGTGCGTCGGCGCAGACGCTCGAAGACAGCGTGCTGTCGGTGATCGAGCGCGAAATGAACGGCTCGCCCGGTCTCATCTACATGGAGTCGGTCGCCCAGGCCGATGGCACCGGCACGATCACGATCACTTTCGCGACGGGCACCGACCCCGACCTCGCGCAGGTGGACGTGCAAAACCGCCTCTCGCGCGCCACGCCACGCCTGCCGGCGGCTGTCACGCAGCAAGGTGTGCGGGTGGACAAGTCGCGCAACAACTTCCTGTTGTTCACGATTTTGTCTTCCGACAACCCCGCCTTCGACCCGATCGCGCTGGGCGATTACGCATCTCGCAACGTGGTGCCTGAGCTGCAACGCGTCGCCGGTATCGGCCAGGCGCAGTTGTTCGGTACCGAGCGTTCGATGCGTGTGTGGATCGACCCGGCCAAGCTGCAGGGCTTCAACCTGTCGCCCGGGGACGTGAATGCAGCCATCAAGGCGCAGAACGCGCAAGTCTCCTCCGGCATCATCGGCGACCTGCCGAACGTGCCCGGCCAAGCCATTGCCGCGACGGTGGTGGTCAATGGGCAGCTCACGTCGGTCGAGCAATTCGGCGACATCGTTCTTCGTGCCAACACCAACGGCTCGACGGTTCGGCTGAAAGACGTCGCTCGCATCGAGCTCGGCGGCCAGGCTTATTCGACGTCCGCTCGCCTGAACGGCCAGCCCGCGGTCGGTATCGGCGTCCAATTGGCGCCGAGCGGCAACGCGCTGGCTTCGGCAAAGGCGATTCGCGCCAAGATGACCGAACTCTCGCGCTTCTTCCCGCCGGGCGTGAAGTGGGTGATTCCGTACGACAGCTCGCGCTTCGTGAGCATCTCGATCCGCGAAGTGGTCAAGACGCTGTTCGAGGCTGTGGCGCTGGTGTTCGTGGTGATGTTCCTGTTCCTGCAGAACTGGCGCTACACGATCATCCCGACGATCGTGGTGCCGATCGCCCTGCTCGGTACGTTCGCGGTGTTGTTCGCGCTGGGCTTCTCGATCAACGTGCTGACGATGTTCGGCATGGTGCTGGTGATCGGTATCGTGGTGGACGATGCGATCGTGGTGGTCGAAAACGTCGAGCGCATCATGAGCGAGGAAGGACTGTCGCCGCTCGAAGCCACACGCAAGGCGATGCGCCAGATCTCCGGCGCGATCATCGGCGTGACGGTGGTGCTGATCTCGGTGTTCGTGCCGCTGGCATTCTTCGCAGGCTCGACCGGCAACATCTATCGCCAGTTCTCGGCGGTGATGGTGGCGTCGATCGGCTTCTCAGCTTTCATGGCGCTGTCGCTGACGCCGGCGCTGTGCGCAACGCTGCTCAAGCCCGTCGAAGCTGGTCATCATCACGAGAAGACGGGCTTTTTCGGGTGGTTCAATCGCGGCTTCTCGCGCACGGCCAAGGGCTACGAAAGCTTCGTGTCGCGCATTCTGCGGCGCGCCGCGCGTTATCTCCTGATCTACGTCGCGATCATTGCGGCGGTGGTGCTGGTGTATCGGCAGTTGCCCACGTCCTTTCTTCCGCAGGAAGACCAGGGCAACATCATCGTGAACGTGCAGTTGCCTCCGGGCGCCACGCAGGAGCGCATGCTGTCGGTCATTCAGGATGTCGAGGGCTACATCCTCAAGCAACCCGAAGTCGAGAGCATGGTCGGGGTGCTGGGTTTCAGCTTCTCGGGCCAGGGCCAGAATGCCGGTCTCGCCTTCGTGACGCTCAAGGACTGGGACCAGCGCAAGGACCCGGCCCATTCCGCTGATGCGCTGGCAGGTCGCGCGTTCGGCGCGCTCTCCGGCATTCGCGACGCGTTCATCTACCCGCTGAGCCCGCCGCCCATTCCCGAACTGGGCAATGCCAGCGGCTTCACGTTCCGACTTCAGGACCGTGGAGGCCTGGGCCACGAAGCGCTCGTCAACGCGCGCAACCAGATCCTGGGTGCGGCGAGCCAGAGCAAGCTGCTGACACAGGTGCGTCCCGAGGGCCTCGAAGATGCGCCGCAGTTGCAGATCGACATCGACCGCGACAAGGCGAATGCATTGGGCGTGACTTTCGATGCGATCAACACCACGCTATCGACAGCGCTCGGTTCCGCCTACGTGAACGACTTCCCCAATCAGGGCCGTCTGCAGCGTGTGGTGGTGCAGGCCGACGCGCCGGCGCGGATGCAGCCGGAAGATCTGCTCAAGCTCAACGCGAGCAATAGCCAAGGCATGCCTGTGCCGCTCTCGACGTTTGCGACCACCCGCTGGATCACCGGTCCGCAGCAGACGGTGCGCTACAACGGCTATCCGGCGATCCGCATCTCGGGTTCAGCGGCACCGGGCTACAGCTCGGGCGCTGCGATGGCGGAGATGGAGAGGATCGCTGCCCAACTGCCGGCCGGCTTCGGCTACGAGTGGACCGGGCAATCGCGCGAAGAAAAGCTCGCCGGCTCGCAGGCCATCATCCTGTATGGCTTCGCGATCCTGGCGGTGTTCCTGTGCCTGGCCGCGCTGTATGAAAGCTGGACGATTCCGCTGTCGGTGATCATGGTGGTGCCGCTGGGCGTGCTCGGCGTGCTGCTCGCGACGCTGATCCGCTCCTACTCCAACGACGTGTACTTCCAGGTCGGGCTGATCACGATCATCGGCCTGTCCGCGAAGAACGCGATTCTGATCATTGAATTCGCCAAGGACCTGCAGGCGCAGGGCAAGGGCGTGATCGAGTCCGCATTGGCCGCCGCCCACCTGCGGTTCCGGCCGATCATCATGACGTCGCTGGCCTTCGGCCTCGGCGTGCTGCCGCTGGTGCTCGCCAACGGCGCCGGCTCCGCAAGTCAGCGTGCCATCGGCACCGGCGTGCTCGGCGGCATGCTGACCGGGACCACGCTTGCCGTGATCTTCGTGCCGGTGTTCTTCGTGGTCGTGCGCACGCTCTTCAAGGGCAGCGATCGCCAACACGAAATGGACAAGCGACATGCGCAGGCTGCGGGTATCGAGGAAGACCATGACAAAGAGTAAGTACACCCCCAGGCTCGCGCACTTCGTGTCGCTCTCCACCCCCTTGCAGGGGGCAACACCTGCGGCCCGGCGGAGCCGGTTCCGCGGTGTTTCACGCGGGGGGCTTGCCGCTGGGGCGGCGGCCGTGGCGGTTCTTCTGAGCGGGTGCTCGTTGATTCCTACTTATGAGCGGCCTGCGGCGCCTGTGCCTGCGGTGTTTCCGAACACGCAGGCGGCCGAGGCGCAGCAACCGCTGGCATCGACGATCGCCTGGCAGGACTACTTCACCGATCCGCGGCTTGTGAAGCTGATCGAGATGGCGCTGGCCAACAACAAGGATCTGCGCGTGGCGGTGCTCAATATCGAGCAGGCGCGTGCGCAGTTCCAGATTCAGCGATCGGCGCTGTTTCCGGCTCTCAATGCGTCCGGCAGCGAGAACCGTCAGCGGCCTTCTCTGGTGGGCCCTGGCGTGTCGACCGTCTACCAAGTCGGCGTCGGGATCACGTCGTGGGAACTCGATTTCTTCGGGCGCATTTCCAGCCTGAAGGATGCGGCGCTGGCGCAATATCTCAGCACCGAGGAATCGCGCAAGGCGGTGCAAATCAGCCTTGTCGCCGCCGTCGCCAACGGCTGGTTGGCGGTGCTGGGCGATGACGAGGTGCTCGAGATCACGCGCCAGACGATGGTGACGCGCGACGAGTCGCTCAAGCTCACGAAGATGCGTTTCGACAATGGCGTGTCTTCAGAGATCGACTATCGCTTTGCCGAATCGCAAGCCGAGACCGCGCGCGCAACCTACGCACAGCAGCAACGCCTGCGCATGCAGGATGAGAATGCGCTGGCGCAATTGCTTGGCGCGCCGATGCCGCCCGATGCCACCACGGGAAGCAGCAAGGGGCTCCAGGCGCTCGCGCCGATGCAGGACCTGCCCGCCGGGCTGCCATCGGACCTGCTGATCGAACGGCCCGACATTCGCGCGGCCGAACAGCAGTTGATTTCGGCCAACGCGAACATCGGCTCAGCCCGCGCCAACTTCTTCCCGCGCGTCACACTGACGTCGTCGATCGGCACCGCCAGCACCGAGTTCTCGGGGCTCTTCGGCAGTGGGTCGAAGGCATGGACTTTCGCACCGCAGATCACGTTGCCTATCTTCGACGCGGGCCAAAACCGAGCGACGCTCGAATCGGCACGCGTGAGCCGCGACATTGCCGTAGCGCAGTACGAAAAGACCATCGAGACGGCCTTCCGGGAAGTCGCCGATGCGCTAGCGGGCCGTGCAACCTTCGATGAAGAACTGCGCGCCCTGCTCGCTCAGTCCAACGCCGAGGAGATCCGCTTCAAACTCTCGGACCTGCGCTACCGAAACGGTGTGGCAAGCGGCCTGGACCTGCTGGACGCACAACGCTCGCTCTACACGTCCCAACTCGCAACAGCTCAAACGCGTCAACGAAGGCTACAAAACCAGGTAACACTCTTCAAAGCCCTCGGCGGCGGCTGGAGCACAAAGTAAGCCAACGATCAAGGGCGGCGCAAAGCGCCCGCCCCTTCGCGGGCTGCCGCGGATCCGGCTTCGCCGGTCCGCCGGCAGCGCCCCCTGCAAGGGGGTGGGCGGCTACACGAAGTGAGCCAACCTGGGGGTCTCTCTATAATCCCGCGGTTGATTTCGAAAAGCCCCCCGAAGAGCCCCCGATACTGAGGACCCAATGAGCGACGACCCGCACTACCAGGCCACAGAAGAAGCCCACACAGGCCCGATCAAGAATCCCAAGCAACTCCTGCTCGCGGTATTTTTCTCCTTCGTTGCTCCCATCCTGATCATTGCGGGCCTCGTCTCGTACGTGGTCTCCGGAACCCATCCTTCGGGTTCCGCCGTGGGCGAAAACATGTCGCTGTACGGCGTCTCAAAAGACATACGCGATCGCGAAATCGCCGAGCGCCTGAAGAAGGTCGGCTCGATCGAGATCCGCGATGCCAATCGTCCCCTCGCTGCCGGCGAAGCGGTGTTCAAGGCGCAGTGCGTGGCCTGTCACGGCAGCCCGGGCATTCCCGCCGCGCCGCACCTGGGCGATGCCGCCGCCTGGGGGCCCCGCATCGGCCAAGGCTACGCGACGCTGCTGGAGCATGCGCTCAAGGGCAAGGGCATGATGCCTCCGCAAGGCGGTGGCGATTTCGAGGACCTGGAAGTGGGTCGCGCAGTGGTCTACATGGCGAACGCCGGCGGTGCCACGTTCCCCGTGCCGGATCGACCTGCTGCTGCGGCGGCTCCGGCCGATGGCGCTGCACCGGCGGGCGATGCTGCACCGGCGGCTACCGCAGCGCCGGCAGCAGCCGCTGCCGAAGCAAAGCCAGAGACCAAGCCCGCCGAAACGAAGCAGTAGTCTTCGGTCAGTCACCCAACGCAAAACAGCCCGCATTCGTGGGCTTTTTTGTTGCTTCCTGCCAGCGAGTGGTCAGTCCGACGCGGATGATCTGGCCAGTTGCCGCGCAGCCGGGCTCACGACGAACCCAAATTGGCCGGGCAAGTCTCCTGCCCGTACCTCCTGCGGCGCCCACCGTCCCTGATCGATGGCATCCGATGCTGTGCCGACGTCCTGCGTATGAACCAGCCCAAGCCCGATGGGCGAGGCCAGGTACAGCTTTCCCGCTTCATCCAGAAGACAAGCAGAAGGTTCGATCGCCACGCCCGTATGCGAGCGGACGGAGAAATCCTCGCCGATACGCCAGACCCACGGTGCGGTTTCCAGTTCAACATACACGCGCTGCGGCCCATTCTGGAAGAACCACTGCCCGAGATCGTCGTGTTCGTAGTTGCGCTGGATGAAGTCGATCAGCTTCTCGTGGCGCAGCATCGACCCTTTGGCGAGCGCGAACGCTCCGGCGGCTTGCGTTCGATCGTCTCGCAGGTACCAGTTGCCGCGTGCATCGAGGCCCAGCCATCCATAACAGTGCGGCACGTTGGGCCACTTGGCGAGCGCCTGCTTGACGATGTCATCCATAGGGCCGATTTTGCGCCTGTCATGGCCAATCAGCGCTGACCCAACCATTCGACGACGCGCTCAGGCATTTCGCGCACATGACCGGGCGGCATTCCACCCGGAAAGCCGACGTGCCCGCCATGGGCGGGCTGCCAAAGCGTCACGTGGCGACCGACTTCCCCTTGACGCGGAAGGCTATAGGCCGGCACAAAAGGATCGTTGGCAGCGTTCACGACCAGCGCCGGAATCCGGATGGCATGCAGATGCGGCTTGGCCGAGCCGCGCTTCCAATAATCATCCGTGTCACGGAAGCCGTGCAGCGGCGCGGTGAAAACATTGTCGAAGTCGTACAGGGTCCGGGCGGCGGCGAGCTTTTCACGATCGAACAAGCCCGGATGCTGCGCCAGCTTGGCGAGCGCCTTCGGCTTCATGGTCGACAAGAACATGCGCGTGTAGACAAGCTTGTTGAACCCGCGCCCGATGGCGGCTCCCCCTGCGGCCAGATCGAGCGGCGCCGAAATGGACGCGACCGCGCGCGCGGATTTCGACGCCTCGCTGCCCGCCTCCTCGGCCCAGCGCATCAAGGCATTGCCGCCGAGGGACACACCCGCCGCCCTGACGACCTCGCGGCGCTCGCGCAGCCGCGCGAGGATCCAGCCGATTTCCTCGAAATCGCCCGAATGGTAGGCACGCGGCGCCAGGTTGAGTTCGCCACTGCAGCCGCGAAAGTGGGGCACGGCATAGTCCCAGCCGCGCTCCATCGCGAAGGCAGCGAACGCTTCGGCATAGTGGCTGCGCGACGAACCCTCCAGACCGTGAAACAGCACGAGCAAGGGCTTCTGAGCTTCACTTCGCCCGCCAAGCGGGGCGTCCAGAAAATCGACGTCGATGAAGTCGCCGTCGGGAGTGCCCCAGCGCTCACGCCGGTAGTCGGGCAACGGCGTCATCACACGGCGCCCGTACAACGCGGCCCAAATGGTTTGCAAGTTGCCGCCCGGCAACCAACGCGGCGCAACGTACTGCATCAGTGAATGGTCTGCGGAGCTTCGCCGGAATCGCCAGGATCCTGCACGCTGCCCGGGCTGGCATGGTGCGCGACCATGCGCCAGCCTTGCGCGGTCTTGTGATAGACGTTGGTCGCCAGTACGAAGGCGTGACGGGGGCCCTCGGCAGTCAGCACTTCGATGCGCTCGAGCACGTTGTGTACCGCGCTCGCGAGCGATTCGACCTTGCGCACGCGTGCCGGCGTCGCACGAATGGCACCGTTGCCGAACATATGCTCGAACGCGGCGCGGATGGCATCGGGGCCGACCAGCCTCGGTCCGCCAGGATGCACGCAGAAGATTTCGTCCTCGTCGGCCCAGCAGTTCATCAGCGCGTCGACGTCGCCGCGCTGCAATGCCTCGTAGAAAGCCGCTTCGACTTCGTCGGCGGTGCCGCCGACAGTGGCGGCGCGGAGTTTGGTCTTCGTGGACATGGATGATGAAGCTGGAGCGCCGATTTTGCCTTGGCCGAAGCCTTCATGGACGCCCACACAGCCAGCTCTCCGCCACCACGCGAACATCAGCCTGGGCCGCCTGCCACACCAGTTCAGGCGCCGCGACGTGTACCCCCGGCGGCGCAATCCGCAATGCGACGTCGACGAGTTCAGCCACCTTGGACGCGCGCACCGGCTGTTCGCTCGTGGGCACCATGAAGCGCGCGATCGACAGCATCCAGTTCGCGAGCCGTTCGGCCGGATGAATGAAACGCACCTGCGCGGGCTTCTGCGCGGAGCGCACGAGGATGACGCGGTCGAAGCCCTGCGCCACCACCGCCTGTTCGTCGAGGCTCGCCAGTCCCCGCTTGAGCGCTTCCGGCAAGCGCCCCTGCGCGTGCGGCTGCACGACGGCGAGGGTGTGGACACCGCTGGCGCGAAGCCACCGGGCGAGCGCCGGCAATTGGGCGGGCTCGGGCGTCCAGAGCGCGCGCTCGCGGTCGTAATAAAGCCGCGGCGGCTCGAACAGGACCAATGCCGTGTCGGCCCTGACCGGCGGCCATTCGGCAAGGGGTGCGTTCGGCACCAGAACGGTTTCGACGCTGCGCAGTCCGTCGCGGATGGGTTCGCGCACCAGCACCTGCGTGTGATCGAACCGATGCCGTCCCGCCAGGCGCCGGACCAGTTCCTGGCCGAGCGCGCCGGTGGCGCCGCAGATCAGCAAGGTGCCAGTGGATTCAGCCGCGGCATGGCTGGACGCGGGCCCGCGATGGGCCGCCTGCAGCGCTTGGAATGGATCGACAGCCATTGCATCTATGCTACCTTTGCCGACTTCACAACAAGGGGCTTGGTGATGGTGAAACGCTGGCTTTTGATCATCCTCGCTGCGTTCTCGCTGGCGGGTTGCGGCTACAACGACTTTCAGCGGCTCGACGAGGCCAGCAAGTCGGCCTGGAGCGAAGTGCTCAATCAATATCAGCGCCGCGCCGACCTGGTGCCGAACATCGTGGCCACGGTCAAGGGCGAAGCCAACTTCGAGCAGGAGACGCTCACCAAGGTGATCGAGGCCCGCGCCAAGGCGACGTCAATCCAGGTCACGCCCGAGACGCTGAACAACCCCGAGGCCTTCAACAGGTTCCAGCAGGCGCAAGGCGAACTGTCGAGCGCGTTGTCGCGGTTGATGGCGGTGTCGGAGCAGTACCCCAACCTCAAAGCCAACCAGGCATTTCGCGACTTGCGCGTGACGCTCGAAGGCACCGAGAACCGCATCACAGTGGCGCGCAACCGCTACATCCAGACGGTCCAGGAATACAACGTGCTGGCACGCAGCTTTCCGACGAACCTGACGGCCAAGATCTTCAGCTACGAGCCCAAGGCCAACTTCACGGTGCAGAACGAGGCGCAGATCTCGACGCCACCCACGGTGGACTTCAGCGCGCCGAAGAAGTAGGCCCAGGCCTTTGCCATGACGGCTGCCCGAATCCTGCGCGCCCTGGCGGTCCTTGTGCTGTGGGCCGTCTTCGGCGCCCATGCACAGGGGTTGCTGCCGGTGCCGCGGCTCGACGCACGCGTCATCGACCAGACCGGCACGCTGACGGACGCGCAGCGCACCGCGCTCGAAGCCAAGCTGCAGGCCTTCGAACAGCAGAAGGGCTCGCAAATCGTGATGCTGATGGTGCCGACCACGCAGCCTGAAGACATCGCAAGCTATGCCAACCGCGTGGGCAATGCATGGAAGATCGGGCGCAAGGAGGTTGGCGACGGCATTCTCGTGATCGTCGCAAAGAACGACCGCAAGATGCGCATCGAAGTCGCGAAAGCACTCGAAGGCGCGGTGCCCGACCTTGCCGCCGCGCGCATCATCGATGACGCGATGAAGCCGCGCTTCCGTGAGAACGATTTCGCGGGTGGCCTCGACGCGGCGGCGGACCAACTCATCGCTCGCGTCAAGGGCGAGCCGTTGCCGGAAGTCGATGCGCGCAGCGGCGACTTCGGCGATGGCCGCAGCAACAACAGCGGATTCAACTGGCAAGACCTCGCTGTGTTTCTCTTCGTCGGCGTGATGGTGGCCGGGCCGATCGCGCGTCGGATTTTCGGAAAGATCCCCGGCTCGCTCGCGATGGGCGGACTGACAGGTGCGCTGGTGATGCTGCTGACGTCGAGCATCGTGATCGCAGTGCTGGCTGGCTTGGGCGCCCTGCTCTTCACGCTGCTGTCGCTGGCTTTTGGATCGGGCATGGGCCGCCGAGGCGGGGGCTTTGGTGGGGGCGGTTTCGGCGGCGGCGGATTTGGCGGCGGTGGTTTCGGCGGCGGAGGCTCCGGCGGAGGCTTCAGCTCCGGAGGCGGCGGCAACTTCGGGGGCGGCGGCGCCTCGGGCGATTGGTGACCATGGCTTCAATCACGTCCCGTCTTGCGCGGCTCTGGCGCCACCGTTGGGTGGACGAGGCCGAGGTGCGCCGGGCACTGCCGCCCGATGTACTCGAAAGGCTTGAACGCCGCGTCGGCGCGAGCGAACGCCGGCACAGCGGTGAGATCCGAATCTGCGTCGAAGCCGGCTTGCCGATGTCCTATCTATGGCGCGACGCGAATCCCCGCGAGCGCGCCATCACGCTTTTCGGCAAGCTGCGCGTGTGGGACACCGAGCACAACAACGGCGTGCTGATCTACCTTCTGCTGGCCGAGCACGCGATCGAGATCGTGGCCGATCGCGGCATCGATTCGCGCGTGAGCGATGAGGACTGGGCGGCCATGGCGCAGCGGATGGGCGCAGCCTTTCGTGAAGGAAGATTCGAGGATGGGCTGACGCAGGCGCTCGAAGAAATGTCCGCGCTGCTGGTCGAGCACTTTCCGCTGGCGGAAGGCGGAGCCGATCGCAATGAGCTCCCCAATGCGCTGGTGATTCTCTGAAGCGTTCCGACCTGGGCGGGCCTCAGAAGCCTTGAGCGTCGAGAAGCCTTCGATTGACTGCGTGCACTGCATCCAGTTCGGCCTGCAAAGCGCGCGTCACTTGCGACAGGGTGCGCAGACGCCGATTGCTTTCACGCAGACGATCCGCGAGCCCCTTCGACAGCGCCAATGCGAGGCGCGATGCCGCCGCAGGTTGGGTCTTGATGAGGCCCATGAAGGCCTCCCGCGACAAGACCCCAAGCTTCACGTCCGTGAGTGCCGTGCACGTGGCCGAACGCGGACCGCCATCGATCACGCCCATTTCGCCGATGAGGCTGCCTGGCCCGATGACGGAAATCACCACCTCATCGCCCGGGACGCCGGCACTGGTGGCGCGAACCTGTCCTTCGAGCACGAGCACCATATAGTTGTTGTCCTGCGTGTCCCCCTCTTCGAACAAGAGGGTGTCGGCCACGAGATGCACCGGGCGCATCACATCCAGCACGAGCCGCGCCTCGTCGGGCGTCATGTCCATCATGGGCGCGGCCTGCGTCAGCATGTAGACGGCCTGCTCGCGCAGATCGGCGGCGGGATAAGAATCGCGAGGATTGTCCATGCCTCATTGTCCGACAGCCGCACGCCCGGCCGTCAAGAAGGCAGCAAGGCTTCCAGCGTCTGAAGGGTGTCGGCTTCTTCGACCGGCTTGTCCTGGCGCCAACGCAGCATCCGCGGAAAGCGCACTGCGATGCCGCTCTTGTGTCGGCCGCTCCGCGCGATGCCCTCGAACCCGAGCTCGAAGACAAGCGTTGGCTCCACACTCCGAACAGGGCCGAAGGTTTCGATCGTGGTCTTGCGGATCACCGCATCGACACGTGCCATTTCGGCATCGGTCAAACCTGAATAGGCCTTGGCGAAGGGCACGAGCTTGCGGTCGGGGTTCTCGGGCGCACTGTCCCAGACGGCGAAGGTGTAGTCGCTATAGAGGCTCGCACGGCGCCCGTGGCCGCGCTGCGCATACACGAGCACCGCATCGACTGACAGCGGATCGATCTTCCATTTCCACCACACCCCCACGTCCTTGGTGCGCCCGACCCCATAGTGCGCGTCAAGTTGCTTGAGCATCAAGCCCTCGACACCCATTGAACGCGCAGCTTCGCGCTGGCGTGCAAGATCGAGCCAGCTGTCGCCGTGCAGCATCGGGCTGGCGATCAGCGAGGGATGTTGCGCTGCAGTGAGCACGTCATCGAGGCGCGTACGACGTTCCTGCTGGGGCGTGCTGCGAAGATCGCGTCCTTCCCATTCGAGCAAGTCGTAGGCAAGCAGCACGACAGGAATCTCGCGCAGGAGCTTCGGCGCGAGCGTCTTGCGCCCGATGCGCTTTTGCAGTTCGGCGAAAGGTTGCACGCGGTCATCCCGCCACACGACGATTTCGCCATCGATCACCGTGCCGTCGGGCAGCGTTTCGCCCATCACTGCGAGTTCCGGGAATCGGTCCGTCACCAGTTCCTCGCCGCGCGACCACAGCCACACGCGCCCGGCGCGCTTGACCAACTGCGCGCGGATGCCGTCCCACTTCCATTCGATGAGCCATCCGGAAGGGTCCCCGAGAACTGAGTCGAATTGCTCGAGCGGAATATTGAACGGATGCGCCAGGAAGAACGGATAAGGCTGTCCGCTGGTTTGCTGGTCGACCTCGCCCGTGCTCTCGGGCGCAATCAGTGCGGCGTAATCGGCGGCGGTGGGCTTGCCGCTGATGTGGGTGTAGCCCATCAGCCTTTGCGCGACGCGCTTGGCATCGAGCGCGCCCACCGCGGCGAGCGCCTGCGTGACCTGCAGACGCGACACACCGACGCGGAATGCGCCCGTGATCAGCTTGAAATAGACCAGCCTTTCCTCCGGCGCCAACTGCCGCCATTGCCAACGCAACGCATCCGCCAAAGCCTCCGGCGGCTTGTTGCGCAGCGGCAAGAGGTGCTGTTCGACCCAGTCCGCCAATCCGAGCTCGTGCGCATCCGTGGGCGGCGGCAGCAGCAGCGCGATGGTTTCCGCGAGGTCGCCGACGGCTTCATAGCTTTCGTCGAAGAGCCATTCGGGCAGGCCCGCGGCCTCTTGCGCCAGCAATCTCAGCAGCTTGTTCGGCACGAGTTGGCGCGGCTTTCCGCCAGCCAGAAAGTAAACGGCCCAAGCGGCGTCCTTCGCCGGGACGAGCCGCAGGTACCGCTGAAGGGCCGCCTGCTTCGCGAGACTGGAAGTCGTCGCATCCAGCTCGCGATAGAGGGCAGCGAATGCCTTCATGGCGTTGCGGCCGGCGTGTCGGTCGGCTCCAGATCTTCGTCCCCGTATTCTGTTTTGAAGCCCTGTGCGTCGAGCCCCAATTCACAGAGCCATCGCACCATGACTTCCACGCTGCCGTGCGTGACGATGACGCGCTCCGCACCGGTTCCGGCGATGGCTGACTGCAGGCCATTCCAGTCGGCGTGATCGGACATCACCAAGCCGCGATCCACCCCGCGGCGCCGTCGTGTGCCGCGTAGCTGCATCCATCCGCTGGCGAATGCGTCGGCGTAGTTGCCGAAGCGGCGCATCCACGTCGAACCGTGCGCCGACGGCGGCGCAAGCACAAGCGCGCGCTTGAGCAGAGCCGCATCGACGCCGGCATCCGTCACACGCAAGGTCGCCGGCAACGCGACACCCGCGGCGCGATAGACGTCGTTCAACGCCGCGACTGCGCCGTGAACCACGATCGGCCCGATCGTCGGATCCACGCCATGCAAGATGCGCTGTGCCTTGCCGAAGGCGTAGCACAGCAGCACCGATGCCCTCCCCTGCTCCGCGTTGGCGCGCCACCAGTCATTGATTTCGGTGAACAACTGCGCCTGCAAAGGCCAGCGATAGATCGGCAGGCCGAAGGTCGATTCGGTGATGAAAGTGTCGCAAGGCACCGGCTCGAACGGCGTGCAGGTGCCATCGGCTTCGGTCTTGTAGTCGCCCGACGCGACCCACACGCGCCGCTCATGTTCGAGTCGCACCTGTGCGGAACCCAGCACGTGACCCGCCGGATGAAGCGAGATTCGAACGCCGTTGTGTTCGATCGCCTCTCCATACGGCAAGGTCTGCAAAGTGATGTCGCCAAGCCGCACACGCAGCGTACCGGCGCTGTCGGTGTGCGCCAGATAGTGGCCGTGGCCGACGCGCGCATGGTCAGAGTGCGCGTGCGTGATGACCGCACGTCCGACCGGCCGCCATGGGTCGATGTAGAAATCGCCCGGCGGGCAATAAAGTCCTTCGGGGCGGGCAATGACGAGGTCGCGCGACACCCCGTCAGCTTAAGCCGACTCCTCCCCGTCAGTCATGTCGGCTACCACCCCGTCCATTTGACCGTGCTGCTCGATGAAGCCACCGTGCGTTCGATGAAACGCACTCCGCGTGCACCGTCCTCCACGCGCGGATAGTCCGCCGCGAGCGGATCTGCAGCCACGCCCGACGTTCGCGCACGAATGTCCGCGACCACGCCACCGTAGACATTGGCAAAGGCTTCGATGAAGCCCTCCGGATGCCCACTCGGAAGCCGACTCGCGCGCCGGGCCGATTCGCACAGCCAGTTGGCGCCACGTGTGTAGATGCGTTTCGGCCCATCGTGGGGCAGATGCGTCAATTCGCTGGGCCGCTCCTGATGCCACTCCAGGGTGCCGAGCGTGCCCGAAACGCGCAAACGCAGGTCGTTCTCGAGACCCGTGCTGATCTGCGATGCAATCAGCACCCCTCGCGCCCCGCCGCGAAACCTCAGCAACATGCTGCCGTCATCGTCGAGCGGCCGCCCCGGTACCAGCGAACTGAGATCAGCGCAAAGGCTTTCGATCTCCAGCCCCGTCACGGTTGCCACGAGGTTCTCCGCATGCGAGCCGATGTCTCCGATGGCCCCGGCCGCGCCGCTCTGCGCAGGATCGCTGCGCCAGGCGGCCTGCTTGTTGCCCGAGCCTTCCAGCCGCGTCGCAAGCCATCCCTGGTTGTATTCAACGACCACCTTGCGAATTTCGCCGAGTTCGCCCGAGCGCACCATCTCCCGCGCCTGCCGAACCATCGGATAGCCCGTGTAGTTGTAGGTCACCCCGAAAACCGTACCCTGCCGCGCCACCGCCGCCACCAGCGCATCCGCCTGCTCGCGCGTGTGCACCAGAGGCTTGTCGCAAACCACGTGAAAGCCCGCGTCGACAAACGCCTGCGCGACCGGATAGTGCATGTGGTTGGGCGTCACGATCGAAACAAAATCGATCCGCTCATCCGGAGCCCGCTTCAGTTCGTCGTCGAGCAGCCTCCGCCAATCCCCATGATTGCGGCCCTCCGCAAGAAACAAGTCGCGCCCCGACGCCCTCGCCTTCTCCGCATTCGAAGAAAGCGCCCCCGCCACCAGCTCCACCTGTCCATCCAGCGCCATCGCCTTCCGATGCACAGCACCAATAAAGGCGTCCCGCCCCCCGCCAACCATGGCGTAGCGCAGCCTCCGCAAAGAAATATCGTCATTCATGATGTAAACCCAAAAGCCCCTCCCTTTCCAATCCAGAACCACCGCGGAACCGGCTTAGCCTGGCCGCCGATGCTGCCCCCGGTCAGGGGAAGGCGAAGCGACACGATCTGCGCGCAGCCTGAGGGCGAATAACAGGAACACCGCGGAACCGGCTTCGCCGGGCCGCTGGTGTTGCCCCCGGTAGGGGGTGGAGAGCGACACGAAGTGCGCGAGCCTGGGGGCGAGCTCTATCTAGAACGGCGAATCCGGGTGATAGAAGCTCTTCGCGTTGTCCTTTGTGATCAGCACCGAAGGAATGATCGTGGTCGCCGGCAGCTTCTCGCCCTTCAGTCGCGCTTCGGCAGTCAGCTTGATCGCGTCGTAGATGAACTTCGGCGAATAGCTCACGTCGGCGTCGATGCGCGGGTCCTTGCCGTCGATGATGGTCTTGACCATGCCCTTCGCACCGGCACCGCCGAAGACGATCTTGATGTCATTGCGCTTGGCCTGCTCGACTGCCTTCAGCACGCCGACGGCCATGTCGTCGTCAGCGGCCCAGATCGCGTCGATGTCCTTGAATCGCGTCAGGTAGTCCTGCGTGACCTTGAAGGCATCGTCGCGGTTCCAGTTGGCGTACTTGGCGTCGAGGATCTTGATGTCGGGATAGCCCTTCATCACGCTGTTGAAAGCGTCCATGCGTTCGTTGTCGAGCGTCGTCGGGATGCCGCGCAGGGCGACGACGTTGCCCTTGCCGCCCAACTTCTTCGCGATGTATTCAGCCGGGATCTTGCCGAAGGCGGTGTTGTCGCCGGCCACATAGGCGTCTTGCGCGCTGGTGTCGGTCAGGCCGCGATCGACCACGGTGACGTAGACGCCCTTGGCCTTGACCTGTGCCACCGGCTTGGTGAGTGCCGCCGATTCGAACGGAAAGATCACGAGCGCGTTGATCTTGCTCACGGTCGACAGATCCTGCAGCTGATTGGCCTGCTCGGGCGCGTTGGCGGCCGTCTTGATCGTGATCTTCAGATCCTTGTGTTCCTTCTCCAGGTCCTTCTTGGCCTGTTCGGCCCAGTAGTTGATGCCGCCCATGAAGCTGTGCGTCGCCGCCGGGATCGACACGCCGAGATTGACCTGTTCGGCGGCCGCAAGGACCGGGAATGCCGCGATGGTGGCGGCGGCGACGGCGCTCAGTGCGATGCGTCGGGTGATGGAAGCCATGGAAGTCATGCTGCTTGTCTCCTTTGGTGAATGAAACGAAACGGACGAGAACGCTGGAAAAAACCGCTACCGCCGACCTCTCTGCAGGAAGGCGACGACGATGATCACGAAGCCCTGCACCGCGGCGTTGAGATATACGCTGATGATGCTGGTGAGATTCAGGATGTTGCTGATGACCGAGAGCAGGATGGCGCCGATCACCGTGCCGACGACGCTGCCCGAGCCACCCTTGAGCGCAGTGCCGCCGACGATCACCGCGGCAATGGCTTCGAGCTCCCACAGCAGCCCGGTAGTCGGCGATGCAGAGCCGAGCCGCGGCACATAGAGCAAGGTCGCGATGCCGACGCACACGCCGAGCAGCACGTAGGTCATGATCTTCACGCCGTCGACGCCGACGGCCGCGTAGCGCGCGACCTGTTCATTCGAGCCGATCGCCTGCACATAGCGGCCGTAAGCCGTGCGGTTGAGGATCACCCCGCCGATGATCGCCACGATCAGGAACACCCAGACCGGCACCGGTATGCCAAGCAAGCTCGCGTAGTACACCGGCGCGTAGAGGTCCGACAGGTCGTTGTCGAGCGTGAGCGCGCCGCCGTTGGCGAAATAGGTCAAGTAGGCGCGAAAGATGCCGAGGGTGCCCAGCGTCACGATGAAGGGCTCGATCCGCCCCTTGGTGATCAGCAGCCCATGCGCAAGCCCGAACAAGGCGCCAAGCACGATCGCGAGGACCGCGCCGAGGATCACCGCCAGCAGCGGCGATCCAAGCGCCGGCCCCATGGCATTGATGAACATGATCACGCAACCGGCAATCAGCGCCGCCATGGAACCCACCGAAAGATCGATGCCGCCGGAGATGATGACGAAGCACATCCCGACCGCGATGATGCCGATGAAGGCTGTGCGCGTCAGCACGTTCATCGCGTTGTCGAGCGTCGCGAAGTCGCTGTTGAGGAGCGTGCCGGCGATGCAGAGCAGCACCAGGCCGATAACGGGGCCGAGGCCGTGCAGGCGCTCGGTCCAGCGCGGCCGTGCCTCGCTGCGGTGCGCGGGCTGAGCGCTCGGCTCAACGCTCTGGGGCTGTTCCGGTGGCATGAGCGATGAGCTCCTCTTCGGTCAGGTGGGTGGCATCGAGCGTGGTGACGAGACGGCCGGCTCGCATCACCGCGACGCGGTGGCACAGCCCGATCAGTTCCATCAGTTCGGACGACACGACGATGACGGCAAGCCCTTGCCGGGCCAGCCGCTGGATCAGGAAATAGATGTCGCGCTTGGCGCCCACGTCGACGCCACGCGTCGGTTCGTCGAGCACGACGACCTTCGGATGCGGCTGCAGCACCTTGGCGAGCGCGAGCTTCTGCTGGTTGCCGCCGGAGAGCGCCGACGCGCGCGCACTGAGGTTGCCGGTGCGAATGCCGTAGTCCCTCACGGCCTCGGCCAAGGCCGCACGCTCTGCGTCAGGCTTGAGCCATGGCGCTGCGTAACGCTCCAGCGCCATCAGCGTAAGGTTCTGGCGCAGTCCGAGATGGACGTGCAAGCCTTTGCCCTTGCGGTCCTCGCTGAGATAGGTCAGTCCGTGCCTTGCGGCGTCGCGCGGGTTGCGAAACTGGACGGCGCGTCCTTCGATCTCGACCGTACCGCTGGCAGGGCGCAGACCGAGCAGGCCTTCGAACAGCTCGGTGCGTCCGGCCCCCACCAGGCCGGCAAAGCCAAGAATCTCGCCGGGGCGGACTTCAAAGTTGGCGTTTTCGGCCCACCCGGGCACTGTGAAGTCGCGCACTTTCATCGCCGGGGCGGCGGTGGCGACAACAGCATCGCGCGGCGGATAGAGATCCGCCAGTTCGCGCCCAACCATCAAGTTCGCCATTTGGTGCCGCGTGACGTCGGTCGTCGGCGCGCGCGCGACGAAGCGGCCGTCCCGCATGACGATGACTTCGTCCGTCACGCGCTCCACCTCGTCGAGCTTGTGCGAGATATAGACGATCGTCACGCCGTCCGCGCGCAATTGCGCGATCAGGTTGAAGAGGCGTTCGGTCTCGCCCGGCGTGAGGGTCGCCGTGGGCTCATCCATGATGAGCAACCGTGCATGGCGCGAGATTGCCTTCGCGATTTCGACCATCTGCTTCTCGGCGACGATGAGCCGGCGCACCTTCGTGGTCGGGTCGATCCGCAGCCCGACCTGGGCGAGCGCAGTGGCGGAATCGCGCACCATCGCGGCGTCATCGAGCAGCCATCCCTTCTTCTTTTCGTGGCCGAGGAAGATGTTCTGCGCGACGCTCAGGTCTTCCGCGAGGTTGAACTCCTGGTGGATCAAAACGATGCCGAGTGCTTCGGCATCGCGCGAGCTGTTGAACACCTGGGGCTCGCCGTTGATGAGCAAGGTCCCGGCGGTCGGCGATTCATAGCCGGCGAGGATCTTCATCAATGTCGACTTGCCTGCGCCGTTTTCGCCGAGCAAACCGTAGACGTGGCCGGGCGCGAGCGCAAAACTGACGCCGTGCAGCACCTGCACGGGGCCGAAGGATTTCTCCACCTTTTCGAATTCCACCGCAACGGCGGCTCTTGCGTTCGGGGGGCTGGCGGCCGCGTCCATCATGGCGCCACGCCTCGCACTTTGAGGGTCTGCTGCATGGCAAGCACCCCAGCGCCAATCAGCCCGCCCTGGCCCTCGAGCGGCGTGTATTGGATCTCCAGATGCCGAGTTGAAAGCGCCAACGAGCGCTGGTAAACGCTTTGGCGCACTGCGGCAAGAAACAGCGGTCCGATGCGCGTGATGCCGCCCCCGATGAACACGTGCGACGGATTGAAGAAGTTGACGATTGACGCCAGCATCTGACCGATCAGGCTGCCCGCGCGCTGCACGATCGCGTTTGCCGCGGCATCGCCCGCGCGGCTCGCCTGTCCGACATCAGTCGCCTCGATGCGGCCTTGCGTGCGCAGGCATTCCGCCAGCGGAGCGCTTTCACCCGCTTCAGCTGCGTGGACCGCCATGCGCGTGATCGCCGGTCCTGCTGCCATGGCCTCCACACATCCCAGGTTGCCGCAGTGGCAGCGGGGTCCTTCCTGGTCCACGCAGATATGGCCAACGTCGCCCGCAGAGCCTGCCGCACCCCTGTAAACCTCCCCGTGGCAGACAATGCCGCAACCGATACCAGTCCCCACCTTGATCACGAGGAAGTTGGAAAGTGAACGCTTCAGCCGCCAGAGCTCGCCCAGCGCCATCAGGTTGACGTCGTTGTCGACAAAGACGGGTGCCGCGTAGTCTTCGCGCAGGTAGTCGCGAATCGAAAAGCTGTCCCACGCAGGCATCAGCGGCGGGTTCACGAGCTGGCCGATCTCGAAATTGACGGGTCCTGGCACGCCGATGCCGATTCCGATCACGTGCTTGGCCTCGAAGCCCGCCTGCAGCAGCAGCTCACGCATCAGCCCTCTCACGCGAGCCAACACCGCGCCCGGCCCTTCCCGCACATCGGCAGGTTCCGCGTGATGCGCCAGCAAATTCATATTCGGCGCGAGGACGGCCACGTCCAGGCTCGTCGCGCCGATGTCCACGCCAACAAGAACCCCAAGCCCCGCGTGCAGCTGAAGGTTCTCGGGACGCCGCCCGCCGCTGGAACGCTGAAGCCCCGCTTCGGCCAAAAGCCCCTGCTCGACCAGCCCCGCGATCAGCGAATTCGCCTTGCTCTTGGAAAAACCCAACTCGTCGGCCATGCGATGACGCGAGCCGCCGGCCGACCAGAAGGTCGTTTCCAGCAACTGCAGCTCATCCGTCGTCAGGCGACTCCAAGGGCCCACGTTGTCTCCGTCATATTTGTTCTGCGCTCAGATCCGTCCGATCCAAGCGAAGCCGAATACTATGAGCCGCGCTTCAGCCAAACAAGTCTTAACTTCGACCAAATAAAATTCAAAGCGACGCTGCACAAGCTCCGCAAACGAGGAAAAGCCGCCCAAAGGCGGCTTTTCTGCTGTTCCCAACCCGTGGAACACCGCGGAACCGGCTTAGCCAGGCCGCTGGTGTTGCCCCCGGTCAGGGGGTGGAGAGCGACACGAAGTGCGCGAGCCTGGGGGCGAGCTTATTTCTTTTCGCGGTACTTGCGCAAAGCAGCAAGTTGAGCAGCCATCACGGCCAGTTCGGACTGGGCCATCGCGATGTCGATGTCCGTCTTCGCGTTTTTCAATGCTTCCTCGGCGGCAGCCTTGGCGACGTTCGCCTTCTCGTCGTCGAGGTCCTTGCCGCGAATCGCGGTGTCGGACAGCACGGTCACCGAGGTAGGCTGCACTTCGAGAATGCCGCCGGCAACGAAGACGAATTCCTCGCCGCCATCGGCCGTCTCGATGCGCACGGCGCCGGGGCGGATGCGCGTGATCAGCGGCGTGTGGCGCGGGTAGATGCCGAGCTCACCGACTTCGCCGGGGAGCGCGACGAACTTGGCCTCGCCGGAGAAGATGGACTCTTCGGCGCTGACCACGTCCACGTGAATGGTGCCTGCCATGGTGATTCCTTAAGCCTTAAGCGACCTTCTTGGCCTTCTCGAACGCTTCGTCGATGCCGCCAACCATGTAGAAAGCTTGTTCCGGCAGGTGGTCGGCTTCGCCGTTCACGATCATCTTGAAGCCGCGGATGGTCTCCGACAGCGGCACGTACTTGCCGGGCGAGCCCGTGAACACTTCCGCGACGTGGAAGGGCTGCGACAGGAATCGCTGGATCTTCCGAGCGCGGGCCACGGCCAGCTTGTCTTCCGGCGCCAGTTCGTCCATGCCCAGAATCGCGATGATGTCGCGCAGCTCCTTGTAGCGCTGCAGCGTACCTTGCACCGAACGCGCGACGTTGTAGTGCTCTTCACCAACGACGTTCGGGTCGAGCTGGCGGGAGGTCGAGTCCAGCGGGTCCACGGCAGGGTAGATACCGAGCGAAGCGATGTCACGCGACAACACGACGGTGGAGTCCAAGTGGGCAAAGGTCGTTGCGGGCGAAGGGTCGGTCAAGTCATCGGCCGGCACGTACACAGCCTGGATCGACGTGATCGAGCCGACCTTGGTCGACGTGATCCGCTCCTGCAGACGACCCATTTCTTCGGCCAGCGTCGGCTGGTAACCCACGGCGGAAGGCATGCGACCCAGCAGCGCGGACACTTCGGTACCGGCGAGCGTGTAGCGATAGATGTTGTCCACGAAGAACAGCACGTCACGGCCTTCGTCGCGGAACGACTCGGCGATGGTCAGGCCGGTCAACGCCACGCGCAGACGATTGCCCGGGGGCTCGTTCATCTGGCCGTAGACCATGGCCACTTTCGACTCGCCGAGGTTCTCCAGATTCACGACGCCGGAATCGGCCATCTCGTGATAGAAGTCGTTCCCTTCGCGGGTGCGCTCACCGACGCCGGCAAACACGGACAGACCCGAGTGCGCCTTTGCGATGTTGTTGATGAGCTCCATCATGTTCACGGTCTTGCCGACGCCGGCGCCACCGAACAGACCCACCTTGCCGCCCTTGGCGAATGGGCAGACCAGGTCGATCACCTTGATGCCGGTTTCGAGCAGGTCTTGCGAGGGCGAAAGTTCGTCGTAGGCGGGTGCCTTGCGGTGGATCGAAGCGGTGAGTTCCTGGCTCACTTCGCCGCGCTCGTCGATCGGGCGGCCCAGCACGTCCATGATCCGGCCCAACGTTGCCTTGCCGACGGGCACCGTGATCGGCGCGCCGGTGTTGGTCACGATCAGGCCGCGGCGCAGGCCGTCCGACGAGCCGAGCGCAATCGTGCGCACCACGCCGTCGCCGAGCTGCTGCTGCACTTCGAGGGTCAGTCCGCCGCCTTCGAACTTCAAGGCGTCGTACACCTTGGGCATGCGGTCACGCGGGAATTCCACGTCGACAACGGCGCCAATACATTGAACGATCTTGCCTTGAACTGCGTTTTCTTGAGCCATCATCTGCTCCGATAAAAATTTAAATCTGTTGAGGTCGAGCGACTGGCCGACTTAGACGCCAGCGGCCGCCGCGGCGCCCGAAACGATCTCCGACAGCTCTTTGGTGATGCCTGCCTGGCGGGTCTTGTTGTAGACCAGCTTGAGCTCGTTGATCACGTTGCCGGCGTTGTCCGTGGCGGACTTCATCGCAACCATCCGTGCCGACTGCTCCGAAGCCATGTTCTCGGCGACTGCCTGGTACACCAGCGATTCCACGTAGCGCACCAGAAGTTCGTCGATGACGCTCTGCGCATCGGGCTCGTAGATGTAGTCCCACGAATGCTGGCCCTTTTCGACCTTCAGCGAGTCCGCCGCGAGCGGCAGCAGCTGCTCGACCACGGACTCCTGGCGCATCGTGTTGATGAACTTGGTGTAGCAGAGATAGACGGCGCTGAGCTTGCCCTCGGCATAGGCGTCGAGCAACACCTTGACCGGGCCGATCAGCTTGTCAAGGTGTGGCGTGTCGCCCAGTTGGGTGACATGCGATACGACGCGCGCGCCGACGCGATTCAGAAAGCCGAGGCCCTTGTTGCCAATGGCGACCGCTTCGATCCCCACGCCTGCGGACTGCAACTCGCGCATCTTGGTGGTCAATGCACGCAACACGTTGGTGTTCATGCCGCCGCACAGACCCTTGTCCGTCGTGACCAGGATGAAGCCCGTCGCCTTCGTATCGTTCGTCTTCATGAACGCGTGCGTGTACTCCGGGTTCGCGTGGCCGAGGTTGGCCGCGATGTTGCGGATCTTCTCGCTGTAGGGGCGGGCGGCGCGCATGCGTTCCTGCGCCTTGCGCATCTTTGACGCGGCCACCATTTCCATGGCCTTGGTGATCTTCTTGGTGTTTTCCACCGATTTGATCTTGCCGCGGATTTCCTTACCAGCTGCCATTGGGACTCCTTGCGTCGCCGATCAGGCGAACGACTTCTTGAACGACGTGACGGCTGCGGTCAGCTCGGCCTCGGCATCCTTGTCGATCGCCTTGGCTTGTTCGATCTTGTCGAGCAGCGCGCCATGGCTGGACTTGAGGAACTGATGCAGGCCATGTTCAAACGGCAGCACCTTCTTCACCTCGAGGTCATCCATGAAGCCCTTGTTCACTGCGAACAGCGACGCGCCCATCAGCGAGATGGGCAGAGGGCTGTACTGCGCCTGCTTCAGCAGCTCGGTCACGCGTGCACCGCGGTCGAGCTGCTTGCGGGTCGCTTCGTCGAGGTCGGAAGCGAACTGCGCAAAGGCGGCGAGCTCGCGGTACTGCGCCAGATCAGTACGAATACCGCCGGACAGGCCCTTGATGACCTTGGTCTGCGCCGACGAACCCACGCGGGACACCGAGATACCGGCGTTGATGGCGGGGCGGATGCCGGCGTTGAACAGGTTCGTTTCCAGGAAGATCTGGCCGTCGGTGATCGAAATCACATTCGTCGGAACGAAGGCGGACACGTCGCCGGCTTGCGTTTCGATGATCGGCAGTGCGGTCAGCGAACCCGTCTTGCCCTTGACTTCACCCTTGGTGAAAGCTTCGACGTAGTCAGCGTTCACCCGAGCTGCGCGCTCGAGCAGACGGCTGTGAAGATAGAACACGTCGCCAGGGTAGGCTTCACGGCCTGGTGGGCGGCGCAGCAGCAGAGACACCTGGCGGTAAGCCACGGCTTGCTTGGACAGATCGTCATAGACGATCAGCGCGTCCTGGCCGCGATCGCGGAAGTATTCGCCCATCGTGCAGCCCGAATAGGCGGACACGTATTGCATGGCAGCCGATTCCGAAGCGGAGGCTGCGACGACGATGGTGTATTCCATCGCACCGGCTTGTTCCAGAGCGCGAACCACGTTCTTGATCGACGAAGCCTTCTGGCCGATCGCGACGTAGACGCAGGTCATGTTTTGACCCTTCTGGTTGATGATCGCGTCGATAGCCACTGCCGTCTTGCCGGTCTGGCGGTCGCCGATGATCAGCTCGCGCTGACCGCGGCCGATCGGCACCATCGAATCGATGGACTTCAGGCCGGACTGCATGGGCTGGTCGACCGACTTGCGGGCGATCACGCCTGGAGCGACCTTTTCGATCACGTCCGTCATCTTGGCGTTGATGGGACCCTTGCCGTCGATCGGCTGGCCCAGTGCATTCACCACACGGCCGATGAGTTCGGGTCCGACCGGCACTTCAAGAATGCGGCCCGTGCACTTGACGGTATCGCCTTCGGAAATGTGCTCGTACTCGCCCAAGATCACGGCGCCGACGGAGTCGCGCTCGAGGTTCAGCGCGAGGCCGTATGACGGCGTGCCGTCCGGCGTGGGTGGGAACTCGAGCATTTCGCCTTGCATCGCATCCGACAAGCCGTGCACGCGCACGATGCCGTCGGTCACGGACACCACGGTGCCTTCATTGCGAATGTTCGCGCTGACCCCGAGACCCTCGATGCGGCTCTTGATCAGTTCGGAAATTTCTGCGGGATTGAGTTGCATGACTCTTTCCTTCTTTCGTTAAGGGGGCTGGCGGCCTCAGGCTGCCAGCGCAACTTTCATTTGTTCAAGACGCGCTTTGACGGAGGTGTCGAGCACTTCGTCGCCGACCACCACGCGGACGCCGCCGATCAGCGACGGATCCTGCTGGACCGAGACCTGCAGCTTGCGGCCGAAGCGCTTTTCGAGCGCGGCAGACACGTTACCCAACGCGGCTGCATCAATGGGGAAGGCGCTGTACACCACCGCATCGGACGAACCGCTCTGCGCATTCGCCAGACTCCGGAACTGCTTGGCGATTTCGGGCAGCGCGGTGAAGCGTCCGTTCTCGAGCAGCGCCGTCAGGAAGTTGTGCGCGGCGGGCGGCAGCGGTGATCCGAAGGCACCGGAGACGACGCTCAATACCTGTTCTGCCGTGACCTTCGGGTTGTCGGCGAACTGCTGGAGCTCGGCGCTGGCGGCAATGGCCGCAACCTTCTCGAGCCAGGCGCCGGCGCCGGACAGGTCCGATGAGGACGCCTTGAAGAGCGCTTCGGCGTAAGGACGTGCAATGGTGGCGAGTTCTGCCATGGCTTCGATCAGAGTTCGGTCTGCAGGCGGGACAGCAAATCGGCATGGACAGCCGGGTTCACTTCCTTCCGCAGGATCTGCTCGGCGCCCTTGACGGCCAGTGCAGCCACTTGCTCGCGAAGGACTTCACGTGCCTTCATGGCTTGCTGCTCGGCTTCGACGCGAGCGGCCGCAACAATCTTGTTGCCTTCTTCCGTGGCACGGGCCTTGGCCTCTTCAACGATGGCCTGCGCACGACGTTCGGCATCTGCAAGGCGCTGCGCGGACTCGTTGCGAGCCTGCCCGAGTTCGGCTTCCACGCGCTTGTTGGCGGCAGTCAGCTCGGACTTGGCCTTGTCGGCTGCGGCAAGGCCTTCGGCGATCTTCTGGGCACGATCGTCCAGCGCCTTGGCGATAGGCGGCCACACAAATTTCATCGTGAACCCGACAAGAATCAGGAACACGATCATCTGGATGATCAGGGTACCGGTAATGCTCACTTTTCACCCTCTCTTTGGGAATGAATCCAACGCCATTCAGCGAAAGAACGACATGGGTTCGACGAGAAAGCCTGAATCCGATTACTTCGGCAGGTTGGCGATTTGCGAGAGGAACGGGTTGGCGGTAGCGAACCACAGCGCAATACCAGTACCAATGATGAACGCGGCGTCGATCAGACCGGCAAGCAGGAACATCTTGGTTTGGAGTTCGCCCATCAGCTCAGGTTGACGCGCAGCCGACTCGAGGTACTTGCTACCCATGATGCCGATACCGATACAAGCGCCAACAGCACCCAGACCGATGATCAGGCCGGCGGCCAGTGCGACAAAGCTAATAACTTCCATGATGACTCCTAGAGGACTTTGGTTGAAGAGAAAAGAAAAAAACGAGATCGAAAGCAGCGGCTCAGTGTTTATCGTGAGCCTGGCCCACATACACGAGCGTCAGCATCATGAACACGAAGGCCTGCAAGATGATGATCAGGATGTGGAAGATGGCCCAGGCAGTGCCCGCGATGATGTGGCCGATGGCCAGCAAAATGCCGGTTGCAGACAGGGTCCAGGCACCGCCCATCAAGGCGATCAGCAGGAAGATCAGTTCGCCGGCGTACATGTTGCCGAATAACCGCATGCCGTGCGAGACGGTCTTGGCGATGAACTCGATCATCTGCATCGCGAAGTTGAACGGATACAGCGCCCAGTGGTTGCCGAAGGGGGCCGTGAAGAGTTCGTGAACCCAGCCGCCCAGACCCTTGATCTTGATGTTGTAGTAGAGGCAGATGAGCAGCACCGAGACCGAGAGACCCATGGCCACCGAGAGATCAGCCGTCGGGACCACACGCAGGTAGGCGTGGTGCGGATCGCCACCGGCCACGCCGAAGATCTTGGCCCACAGGAACGGCAGCAGGTCGACGGGCAGCAGGTCCATCCCATTGAGCATGACGATCCACAGAAAGACCGTGAGCGCCAGCGGCGAGACGAACTTGCGGCTTTTCGCGTTGTGGACTATGCCCTTGGCTTGCTGGTCGACGACCTCGACCAGGATTTCGACCGCGGCCTGGAAGCGGCCCGGTACGCCCGAGGTGGCCTTGCGAGCCGCCAGCCACAGGAGCCAGCAGCCCAGCACGCCGAGCGCGATCGAAAAGAAAAGCGAATCGAAGTTGAAAACGGTGAAGTCGGCAACCCCTCCAGGTTTGGAGCTCTGAAGATGCGTCAAGTGGTGAACGATGTATTCACCAGCGGTTTGACCATGTTCCGCAGCGTTTTCAGCAGCCATCCGTTACTCGTCTCAAAGTTTCTGGCGCTTGGGGGCAAACATTACCGCCACCCACGCCGCCTTCATTGTCACCACCAGGCCGATCAGCATTGCTGGCCAGCTCAGCGCCACTACAAGTCTTGGCGCGGCGATCAGCATCGCCACCGTCAAGACCATCTTGACCATCTCCCACAAGAAGAATCCGAACACCGCAGTGCCCGCATTCAAGGAAGAAAACCTTCCGGTCAGTCCCCGCGCGAAAACCGCAGCAGGCACAACCACCGCCAGTGCGCCGTACCCGGCGGACCACCCCAGACTTAGCCTCCCTGTCAACCCCCAGGCGGCCAACGCCACCAGGAGCCCCGCCACGACTTGAATTGCGATCACGCGCCATGGCGAGATCGACGGCTTCTTGTCGCGAAGCCGTTGCGCCTCCTCGGCTGTCAACGGCTTGAAGTCGTCTTCTGAATCGAGGGTGTCCTCATGGACCCCTTTGGAGGCATCGCGGGCGATTGTTTTCATTTCGAATGAAGCCCGGATGACGACCCAGAATTTCTACAAAGCCATTGATTATAGGGAGAAAGCTACGGCTTCCCGCCAATTGACCGAGCATGCCGTGGAAATGATCCTTGCGCTCCGGTGTGGAATCGGGTCCGGGTTGGAAAGCCCGGATGAGCCCCCACCATAATTCGATATGCATCCGATCACCGACGCTCTTCCCGATTCAATGTGTTACCTCGACGGCAACTACACGCCGCTGCGCGATGCCAAAGTGAGCGTGCTGGATCGCGGCTTCATCTTCGGCGATGGCGTCTACGAAGTGGTGCCGGTCTACGGCGGTCAGCCGTTCTGTTTCGAAGAGCACATGGCCCGCCTCGATCGCTCGCTGGCCGAGCTGCAGATCAAGAATCCACTGACGGCGCGCCAGTGGCGCACCATTGCGATGCGGCTGATCGATGAGGCCCCGCCGACCGTCCGCAGCGGCATGCAGGGTATCTATATTCAGGTCACGCGTGGCGTCGCACCGCGCGACCATGCGATGCCGCAGGGGCTCACTCCCACAGTCTTCGTGATGGCCAATCCGATGAAGCCAGTGCCGGATTCAGTGCGCACCAAGGGCGTCGCCTGCGTGAGTGCACATGATTTCCGCTGGCAGAAGGCGCACATCAAGAGCACCAGCCTCCTTGGGGCCGTGCTGGCTCGGCAGATCAGCGTCGAAGCCGGCGCGGCGGAGACCATCATGTTTCGCGGCGAGTCGCTGAGCGAGGCGTCCTCGAGCAATGTCTGGGTCGTGAAGGACGGCGCGATCAGCGGTCCGCCCAAGGACGAGCTGGTGCTTGCAGGCATTCGCTACGGGCTGATCGAACGGCTGTGCGCCGATGCCGGCATTCCATTCAGCCTGCGCCGCATCGCGCGCGATGAAGTTTTCGGGGCCGACGAACTTCTGCTTTCGTCTGCCAGCAAGGAGATCCTGCCGGTCGTGACGCTCGATGGGCAAACGATTGGCGAAGGCCGGCCCGGACCCATCTACCAAGCCTTGCATGCCGGCTATCAGCAGGCCAAGGCACGCAGCAAGCAAGACACCGGAGTCGCAGCATGAGCACCATCCCACCCACTGACGGACCGACGGAAACCACAGCCGATGCGCGCAAGGACTCGTTGATCGAGTACCCGTCGAAGTTCCCGATCAAGGTCATGGGCGCGAAGGTCGACGGTTTCGTGCACGTGGTCACGAAGATCGCCGAACAGTTCGACCCGACCTTCGACGCGGCGACCGTCGAACTGCGCAACAGCAAGGCGGGCAATTACCTCGGCGTGACGATCACGGTCACCGCGACCAGCCGCGAGCAGCTCGATGATCTGTACCGGGCGCTTTCCAGTCATCCGATGGTGAAGGTAGTGCTCTGAGCGCTTACCGATGACCGCAGCGCTCCAAGTAACGGTGCTGGGACGCGTCGACTATGCCGCGACCTACAACGCGATGCAGAAGGCAACGCAGGCGCGGACAGCGGAAACGCCCGACCAACTGTGGATCTGTGAGCACGAGCCGGTCTACACGCAAGGTTTGGCCGGAAAGGCGGACCACGTATTGAGCCCTGGACCTGTTCCCGTCATGCAGACCGACCGAGGCGGGCAGGTGACTTACCACGGGCCCGGGCAAGTGGTGGCGTACCCGCTCATCGACCTGCGCCGCGCCGGCTACTACGTCAAGGAATACGTCTACCGGATCGAGGAATCGGTGATCCGCACGTTGGGCCATTTCGGCGTCACCGGCCACCGCGTCGGCGGCGCACCCGGCATCTACGTGCGGCTCGACGACCCGTATTCGCACGCAGCGCTGACCGGCCCCGTTCATCCGGGCGATCCATTTCGAGGTCTCGGCAAGATTGCCGCCCTGGGCATCAAGGTCAGCCGCCATTGCACCTACCACGGCGTCGCACTCAACATCGCGATGGACCTCGAACCCTTTTCCCGCATCAACCCTTGCGGGTACGCGGGGCTGAAAACCGTCGATCTTTCTACAATCGGCGTTCAAACAACCTGGGACGAAGCCGCGCAGGTGCTGGGCAGCAAGCTCAACATCTATCTCGCACCTTGAGCCCCGCCAAAGAGAAGCCATGAGCACACTCAATGTTGTCCGCGACGCGCAGAGCCCCGAGGACTACAACCCTCTCGCCAAGCAGAAAGCGGCGGCCAAGCTGTCGCGCATCCCCGTCAAGGTGGTCCAGGGCGAAGTGCTCAAGAAGCCGGAATGGATTCGCGTCAAGGCAGGCTCCCCCACGACACGCTTCTACGAGATCAAGCAGATCCTTCGCGAAAGCAACCTGCACACCGTCTGCGAAGAGGCTTCGTGCCCCAACATCGGCGAATGCTTCGGCAACGGCACGGCAACTTTCATGATCATGGGCGACAAGTGCACGCGGCGCTGCCCGTTTTGCGATGTCGGCCATGGCCGTCCCGACCCGCTCGACAAGGACGAGCCGCTCAACCTCGCCAAGACCATCGCAAAGCTGCGCCTCAAATATGTGGTGATCACCAGCGTGGACCGCGACGACCTGCGTGACGGCGGCAGCCAGCACTTCGTCGATTGCATCCGCAACATCCGCGAGCTTTCGCCACAGACGCAGATCGAGATCCTGGTGCCAGATTTTCGCGGCCGCGACGATCGTGCCCTCGAGATCCTCAAGGCCGCGCCGCCGGACGTCATGAATCACAATCTCGAGACGGCACCGCGCCTCTACAAGGAAGCGCGGCCTGGCAGCGACTACCAGTTCAGCCTCAACCTGCTCAAGAAGTTCAAGGCGCTGCATCCGGACGTGCCAACAAAGAGCGGCATCATGGTCGGGCTCGGAGAGACCGACGAAGAAATCCTGCAGGTGATGCGCGACATGCGCGCGCACAAGATCGACATGCTGACGATCGGGCAGTACCTCTCGCCCAGTAACAGCCACTTGCCGGTGCGTCGCTACGTGCATCCCGACACGTTCAAGATGTTTGAGGAAGAGGCCTACAAGATGGGCTTCAGCCATGCGGCTGTCGGCGCGATGGTGCGCAGCAGCTACCACGCGGACCAACAGGCGCATGCGGCGGCTTCGCACGCGGCAGACGCTCAGGTGCTGCCGCAAGCCTGATTCCGCAAAAAGGTGGGGCGGTGCTGCTAGCGCGAGCGGCTCAGGACCAGTTGCACCACTACCAGCACGATCGCGAGCAGCAACGCCGTCTCTACGCCCGCGAGCGGAACACTGAGGCCGAGCCCCACCGCGGCGAAGCGCCCGAAACCGCGCTCTCGGCACGCGGTCTGCCAACCGGAACACACCATTCGCCATCCCACCAGCGCGAGCGTGCCCGCGATCGCGGCGTGAGTCACATGGGCGAGCGCCGGCGAGGCGATCCACGCCAGCAGCAGCATGAACAAAGACGACAGCACCGCAGCCCACCGCGTCAGCGCGCCGGCTTCAATGTGAGCCGAGGTCCGATTGAAAGACCCGGAGCAAGCGAAACTGTTGGTGAAGGATGCGGACAGGTTCGAGCAACCCTGCGCCAACAATTCGCGGCGGCAGGCCCGGTGATCGGCCTCCGGCACCACGGAGCGAAGAATGATCACGGACTGAAGGCTTGCGACAATCGCGATGCCGGCCGCGCTCAGCACCAACTGCTTGAGGGTGTAGAGCTCGCCTGAATCGAACGCGGGCCGTCGAAGCACGTCCCATGTCAATTGCAGATGTCCCACTCGATCGAGGCGTGTCGGCTCCACGCCGATCAGGAGGTCCAGCACGCCACCTGTGATGGCGCCGAAGAGCATCGCGGCCACCAGCGACGGCATCCAGGGCCTGCGCCATCGCGCAAAGAACTGCCCCGCGCCAATGGACATCAGGGTCACGAATAACGCCCAAGGATTTGCATCTCCCCAACGCTGCAGATACAACCAGGGCATCGCCCAGGGCGGCAGATCGGGCGCGGACAGCAAGCCCATGGCGGGTGCGATCTGGCTGGCCAGCATGAGCATGCCGATCCCGATGTTGAGACCTGTCCCGGTGTATTGCGGCAGCAGCGCGAAGAAGCGACCGACACCACACCACGCGCCCGCGAGCTGCATCAACCCAACCATTGCAGTCAGCGTTGCTGCGAACCGGAGGTGGTCTGCACTGCCCGGCACGCCGAGCGGAAGGAGCGCGATGCCCAGCATCATGGCGACGGCCGTGTTCGGGCCGGACAGGAGCACGCCAGACGGCCCCAACAAAGAGGCGACGATGACCGGGATGATCGACGCGTAGATGCCCATTTCCGGTGGCAAGCCCGCGAGCATCGCAAACGCGATCCCTTGCGGCAGCATGATCAACGCCGACACCCATGCAGCCCGGACGTCGCTTCGAGCCGGGAAGTATTTGACGCAACCTTCGAGCACCAGCGGCTAGTTCGCAAGAAGGCCCGGCAACAGGCCCTTGCGGGGATCAGGCCAGCGTTCCTGCAGGCCCATCCACGCCGCAACGTCCAATGCTTCCTGGTCGGTCAGGTTCGCATTGCCGAGCGGCATGTTGGCCTTCAGGAAGCCGGCCAGCAGATCGGTGCGGTGCATTCCCGCACCTTTGTTGAAGCTGCCGAATCCCCACACAGGCGGCGCCGCGTAGGTGCCCTCACGGGCTTGGTAGCCCCGGCCTTCGCCTTGTTCACCATGGCAGCTCGCGCAGCGCTGCGCATACACCTGCTTACCCCGAAGCGGGTTCGGGTCGGAGCCCGTGCGCGGGATCGTCGGGAAACCTCGTCCCTCTTGTTCGACGCCCACGGGGCGATCGATCGCCAGCCATTGCAGATAGGCCATCAAGGCTCGCATCTCGTGGCTGTCCTGCGGAGGAGACAAACCGTTCATGCTGAAGCGGAAACACTGCTGAATGCGTTCTTCGAGAGTGACAACGCGATCGACCTTCGATACATAGGCCGGGTACATGCCGAACGCGGCCCACATGGGCGCCGCATCGGCTTTGCGTCCAGCATCGAGATGGCAACTCGCGCAGGTCAGGCGATTGCCGGTGTAGATGCGTGCCGCCTTCGGCGTTTGCGTGAAGACCCGGTAGCCCTGGTAGACAAGCTCTCCATGCTTGTCCGCGGGGAACTGCGCGCGGGCGCTCGGGTCTGCGACATCGGTCTCGACGTCGGCGCCCGGCTCGACCTCGGCGCGAGGCGCGCAGCCGGCCAGCGCCAGCGCAGCAGCAAGCCAAAGGACGACGCTTTTCATCCAAGCATCAGGGCTTGATGTAGGCGTAGCGTTCGGCGCCTTGAAGGCGAGTCAACTCGACCACCGCGGACGGGACGACCGCGACATTAGCGATGAGAGACGAAGCGGCCACGTTGTTCTTCTTCATCGACATACCGCATGCGACGAAATGCACGCCTTTGCCCTGCAGCTCAGCAATGGCGCTGCCGAAATCTCCCTGGCGATCGCGCTCGCCGCTGACGAGCGAGAAGATGCCCCGCCCATTGGCCAGGAGCGAGATATTGGCGTTGGGGGTGGCCGCCAACTGATTGTTGATGTTGTTGAGCGCCTTGCGCAGGGAGCCGACGTCATCCACGTGATAGACCACACGCAGACCCGCAGGAGCGATGTTCGTGGCAGGAGCGGCATGGGTCTCGGCAAACGCGACAGGAGCGGCGACAAACAGGCAGCCGGCGACGGCCGACAGAAGCAAAGCGCTATTCGATTTCATGAGAATTCCAGGTTCAGGATGAGAGGGACGTGCGAGGGGGCGCCCCCTGCGCCGTCCAGGCGTCGGAAATCCCCAGGGCGCAAAAAACGCCTGAGGTCGCGGAGGCAAACAAGATCGCGTTGCCGCTGCCCACAGCGTGCGGTTGCGCGAAACGCTGCAGAAAGTTCGCGAAGGGATCGCAGCAGAAGACATGGCCGATCTCGCCGATGTTCCGGCTGTGCAGCTTGTGCAGCGGCAAGCCCAGCAGTTGCATCACGCGCTTGAAGGCCGACAGGTTGGCATTCATGGGCAGAATGGCGTCGACGTCACCGGCAGACCAGCCAGATCGACACATCACGTCCGACACCATCCGATGCGCCAACAGGGGATAGTTGAGCACGTAGCGCTGGCCGAGTTCGGCGCTCTTGGCCGTGCCGCGGTAGTAGCGGCTGTCAATCGAATAGGCGATCTGCCCGATACGGTTGAGTGGGTTGTCGCGACGGACCAGCAGGGCCAGCGCGCCATCGCTCTGGATGGCATAGGCCCCGACATTCCGGTAGGGCTCGCCGACGACTTTGTCGGCGCCGACGATCAGCACGTTGTGCAGCGACCGGTGTCGCCACATCAAAGTCCGAATCAGCCGCACGGCGCACATGATCGACGCACAGTTCTGCTGCGAGATCGAATACCCAATTGCTTTGCCCAGCCCGAAGCGCTTCATGATCACTGCGGGGATGCTGGCCGGCGCTGCCATCGTGCTCATGGTCGCGGCATGGCAGAAGATGACCAGGTCGATGTCGCCCGGCACGAAGCCGCCGCCATCCAGCAGCTTCTGCACACCGGCGCAACTGAGTCCCTCGATGTCGAGTTCGGGTGCCACGCGGTAGTTCGCCAATCCGTTCGCGATCATCGTCGGCAGCAGTTTTCTCGCAGCAGGCCCTGCCGCCGCGGCCCATTCATCGAGATGCCTGCTGATAGGCGGCACGTAGCTGGCGCCGGCTGCGATGCCGAACTGCGGGATTGCAGGCGCATTGGCAGTCTTCAGATCGATCGTGTCAGGACGCAGCATGCGAACTCTCCGTTGTTCCCGGTACACCAGGCCAGGATCGGCCGATCGGTTTCGGCCCGCTGCTCCAAGGCCGACAGCCTCACCAGCAGATCGGCCGAAGCGATGTACTCGGCGCGCAAGCCCGAGGGCTTTTCATGGCGCAGAGCACTCAGGCCCGCGGATGCTTGGATTTGCCGTTCCAGGCTGGCGTCAGGGCAAATCGGCAACACCGCACCGAGTTCGTCCGCCGCAAGCCCCGCATGGCTCAGGCAGCCTGCAATGCGCTCAGCGCAAAAGCCTGCGAAGGTATCCAGTTCGCGCTGCGGCCATCTCTGGTGCGATCTGGACTCGGTGGCGAAATGATGAACCGCGACGTGATCCAGTCGCCAACCATCGCGCTTCTCGCGACTGACCACCACGGCGGCGGCCACGTCGCGCCAATGCATTTGCGAGGGCCGGTTGGGTGCCCGTCCATAAAGCAGTTTGTCGGACGCGATCACGAGCACGTTCGATATCGCCTCCGGGCCTTCGATCAGAGCCGCAGCCATGTCCAAGGCAATAAACACCCCGGTGTTGTGCGCCTGGGAAATCGAAAATGGGAAGGCGCTGCGCAACTGCAATTCGAACTGCACGTGTCCGACGCTGGAATCCGTCGGTTCCTCGTCCGACGTCGCGTGGCAGTAGATGATTCCGCCGACGCTCTCCTTGTCGACGTCATCGACCGCTCGACTTGAAACCTGCAGTGCCAACTCCACCGCGCTTTCCTGGCCGGTGCGCTGCCTGGCAAGCGGAATCACCGCAGCGGGGTAGCGCATGGACGACCTGGACAACAGACGTCGAACGACGCTCGGCGCATCGGTGCAGTCGCCCAGGTTGGCACGCCGCGTAATGAGCGCGCGGCGCAAGCCCATGCGCTCGTCGACTCGGCCTTCATGTGAAGCGATTGGGGAAAGATAGACCATGGCGCGCCAGGCATCAGCCGCCGAGGGCGGCCAGACATGCCCCCTCCGGCGAAATCGGTTCGACCCGAGTCCACGGGCCGACTTGCACGCTGCCGATCGCGTAGTAGCCGCTGAAGGCGAAGGAGCCGAGCGTGACGCACTCCGCATCCGTTGGCGCTTGCGCGCGCAGCCGTTCCATGAGGCCGATCCACGGGTCCGCGCCAAAACAATGGCCGTAGTCGGCGTACCGATTGGGCGCGAGGCGGCCCCCGACCGAACGCCTGGCGATGCCGTCGAGGCCATCGGGCATGAACGGCAGGAAGGTGGCGAGAGGCCCAGTGGTCTTCCGGTGGGCACGCAGCGCATGAAGCATGTCGGTAAAGCCATGGTTCGGAAGCGGCCCATCGCAAGTCGGCAGCATCAACCCAGGCGGGAGTTCCAATGCCAGCGTGGTGACGCCATAGCCGATCTTTCCGAGGGTGGCTTCGTACTCGCCCGAGAAGAGCTCGTGCAGATCAGCGTCCAGGATCGTGAGCGTCAAGTTCCGGCAATCCGTATGCAGCGCCGCAAACCGGATTGCATAGCCCCAGCCTGCGCACTGGTAGCCCTGCAGAAAGCCAGAGGGCGACCGGCCGCAGCGCTTCGCCACGGCATCGACAAAGCCATCACGGATGGCGTCCCATCCCGTGGCGATCTTGCTCAGCATCGAGGTGCTGATCAGGTGAATGCAGGAGTCATCGCTCACGCCGCCGCGTACTCGCGCCGCTTGCTCGCCAACTTCGTTACGCAGCCACGTCAGGCGTTCCTCGAACGATGCCCCGACGCCCAGCAACGGCGCGACCACGCGCGCATGCATCATGGCGTGCACCTTCACCAAGGCAAGTTCTTCCATCTTCTGCGTCATGCCGTGGGCGTCTCACCGAGATATTGCAAGCGCAGTCCGCTCAGTCGGTGGACGAAGGAGCAACGCGCGACGAAACGCGAGAACGCCGCCAGCCCCGCTTCTAGCGCGTCGGGTGCAAGCAGTGCAACAGACAGCGAATTGCGCCCGAGCTCGACCCCATCGGCCCGAATGTCATGCTGAACGACCGCGACGTTGCGACGACCGGATTCAAGTACGCTCGTCACCATGTCCGCCGGCCAATGCACCAGAAGAACATCAGGCGCCAAAAGGTCGGCTGGCAACGGGATGTTGAAGTCCGGCCCGTACAAGCGAACCAGAACACACCCCAAGTCAGGGACATGAGCCCGCAGGTCACCCACCACACCGGCCAGCACGGCGTTGCGTTCGCTCAAGGACATCAGCACCGGGGTGTCGCAGCGATGCTCGAACTCTGAGACGTGCGCATAGTCCCCTGCTTCCTTCATCGGCACGCACTGCAACTCCGATTTCTGGTAGTTGCCGGCGAAGGGCGAACGCGCATACACACCGCCGGCGCACCAGCCGCTCAGGGGTCCCAGGTCCGCCAGATGGCTCGTGATCTGGTTCATGTCGCGATGTAGTGCTGGGCCTGACGCAGGCTGAGAAATCCGGTCGGCGAATAGCTGTGATACGCGCCGCAATGGTCGAAGACGAGCATGTCGCCTGGGGCCGGCGATCCGTGGGACTGCAGGAGCCCGATCACATCGGCAGGGCTGCAACTGCTGCCCACTATCTTGTGCGTACGCATCGCGTTCGTGTCTTCGAAGGCGCCACCGGACAATCGCACCAGCACGGGCTGCCGGCGGCGCTTCACGAAATGCTCGGTCTGCGCGAGGCTGAAACACTGCGCCATCCCGCCATCGCACACGACGACTGGCTCGCCCTGCAGTTCCTTGGTAGCGACCACGCGCGCAACGAAGCGGCCGGCGCGAGAAAAGACGGAACGCCCGGCTTCGTGCAGCACGCGCACGCGTGTTTGCAGCTTCCGGACACTTTCGCGATAGCTGGGGAAATCGAGGCCGGTGTCGCGATCGGCTTGCCAGTCCGCGGGGAGACCGGCGCCGATCAGTGTCAACTGAAGATCCACTGCGGCGTACCTGTCGATGTGCTCGACAAGTGCCGTCAACCGCTTCACGACCACGTTGGCGCTGCGGGCAAAGCTATTCGATCCCGCGAATACGTGCAGCCCTATGACCTTGAGCTTGGTGCCGCCCTCCGACAGCCGCGCGAGTTCACGGTGCAGCGCGGCCACCTCCATGCCGAAGTGATCCGCCGCCGGACCTTGCTGTTCGAGCAGGCTGGCAGCGTTCACGCGCAGCACGATACCGAGCGGCGCGCGTTGCGCGGCCTTGCGCTCTTCGAGAACTTGCTCGATCAGTCGGATCTGGTGCGGGCTGTCCGCCACCAGTGTGGCTCGACAAGCCATTGCGGCAGCCGCCAGATGACTGTCCAGCGCTGGCGTGTTGACAAAGCGCGGGACACTCATCCGGCCCATCGTGAGGTTCAATTCGCCGATGGAGGCGACCTCTATCCCGCCATTGAGGGCATGGCTGCAACGAACCAGCAGATCGAGAACCGGGCAGGCCTTGAGCGAAACGACGACTTCAGTGCCCAGTTCTCGCTGCAGTTGATTCAGGTCATCGATCACGATGGACGGATCGAAGAGATAGCAAGGCGTCTCGAGTTTGGCCAGCTGGGCGGGGTCCAACGAGTTCAGCGCATTGCGGGCGAGGTCAGGCGTCATCACTCCTGCTCGCTCGCCCGAAGTGCCTGGGCACGAAACTGCGAATCGATCTCTCGCAAGGTCGTGTATTGCGTCAGCTCCATGGACTCCGCATCGATGGTGGTGCCATAGACCTGGTCGCAGATCATGATGAGCTCGACGACACGCATCGAGTCGAAGCCCAGTTCGCCGATGGCAACGTCGGGATCGATGGTGTCCCGCCCCATTGTTTCCTTGAGGTGACCGGCCAGCAGGCCGAGAGTGTCTTGTTCGATCATTTCGTCATTCCCTGAAAGTAAGTGGTCGCGGAGGCGATCGTGGATCCGGATCTATTGCTCGTGCCAGCGGAAGGTGAGCGACGCGACCAGCGCGAAGAGGCCGGTCCAGCCTGCCATCTCGGCCAGGCTGCGCAGATGCTGGCCGAAGTCGTCGCCCTGGATGAAGACATGGCGCAACACGTCCACCAGCAGTGCTGGCGGCAGGTGAGCCATCACCGCGCTGACCGCCGGGGGCATCGCATTCATGGGCATGGTCAGGTCGCACAGGAAGAGCAGCGCGATATAGACCAGGCCCGTGGTGAAGGTCGCGGCGGAGAGCGTCGCGAGGCGCGCACCCATGGCAGTGCCCAACGCGAGCAGCATGATCCCGCCGAAGAACATGACCACGCCGCCTCGAAGTACCTGGCCCGCGCCGAGCGACAGCGGAACATCGAAGAAAAAGTGCGCCCCCGCGACCAGCCCGCAGGAGGCCAGCATCAGCAGCAGCAAGCGCGACAGCAGCATGCCCAGCAAGAAGGTGAACGCATTCACCGGCATGCACGCGAGCATCTTGAAGCCGCTGCGCTCCCGGCGATACGCCAGCGAGTTGCAGATGGAGTTCATGCCGGCGGCAAGCATCGCCATCACCATCGTCCCTGTCAGGACGTAATGCACGAAGGACAGCGCCGGCAGCGCGCCGCGCGGATCGTCTCTGACTTCGATCAGCGGCGGATCGTCACGGACATCGCCCTCGAACTTGAGCGTCAGCGCGCGCATGACACGAACGACCAACTGCGCGGGCAATCCATCCTGTGCAAAGGTGACGTCGACCGGAACCGGCCGTCGATTCTCGACATACCGGCCGAAGCCTTCCGGAATGGTCACGCGAGACGCACGATCCGCCACCGGCGCTTCATCCTCTGCCATGCGCAGTTCGGCCGGTATCGATTCGCCACCGGAGAACGTGCGCCGCATCTCGCCGATGTATCGCCGGGAGAGCGTCGTGTCGTCCAGATCGACGATCTCGACGATCTGCTGCGGGAGATTTCCCTCGCGACCGAATGCGAACAACATCATGAACATGAAAAAGAACGGGAACAGGAAGATCCAGAACAAGGCGGAAGAATCTCTCGTCAGGATCTTCAGTTCGTGCACGATCAATCGGGGCAGCGTCCAGCTCATTCCGATGCCTTCGCGCAATAGCGCAACAGGTCGGCCAGGTGGCTGCGACCGACTTCGACGGCCAATGCGTCGGGATGGCTCATGAGGGCGTTCGCCAGATCCGCCAACGGCGTGGACGATGCCAGGCTCAGGGTCTGCTGCTCAATGACGGGCGGGCGCTCGACGTCAAAGTTGCATTGCACGTGCATTGAGAGCTGCCGCGCGCTTTGCGCGTCCTTGCATTGCACCGTCAACTTGAATGCGCCGACCAGATCGCGGCGCAGCGACTCGGTGGGTTGGTGACGCACGATGCCCTCGCGGCTCAACCAGGTGGTGTGCGAGGCAAGTGCGAGTTCTTCGACCGTGTGACAACACATCACGAGCGTGGTGTCCGGCATTTCGCTCAGCAGCTCGCGAAGCCGATGCGCGAACTGCGGATCCAGACCCGTGAATGGCTCGTCGAGAAAGAGGATGCGCGGCCCGTGCGCCAGGGCGAGGAATAACTCGACGCGCTGCGTTTCGCCCCTCGAGAGAAACTCGTACAGCCGCCGGGACAAAGCCGGAATACCCAGTGCATTCATCACACGCTCGGATGTCTTGGGATAGAGGTTTCGGTGCAGGGTGACGATTTCGCTCACGCGCGGTCGGCCGGGAAAGAACGCCCGCTGCAGCTGGACGCCCAGCTGTCGGCGCAGCAAGGGGCGGCGTTTCCACTGCTGGAGTGCAACGCCGAGCATGTCGCCCTCCGCCACGGCCGTCGCGCGAAGGCCGAGGATCGCTTCCATCAGGCTGGTCTTGCCCGCGCCGTTGCGGCCGATGATCGCGACCTTTTCGCCAGCCTGAACCCGCCAGTCGTCCACCTGCAGGTCGCGTTGCGGCAAGGGTACGGCGAGGCGGCGCACATGCAGATCCGAGGACAAGGTTGCGGTGCTCACACGCCCCCTCCGCTGTGCAAGTCTGCGCACAGCCTGCGCAGTTGCGGCCGGTCGATCTTTCCGTTGACCGAGCGCGGCAGCTCAGACAAAAGCACGAGCTGCGGCACCATGTAGGAAGGCAGGATTTTTCGGCACTGCGCTTCGAGGCTGCTCTTCAGATGCTCCAGCCCGCCGCTGTCGGCGGATGCGACGACAGCCGCATAGATCGCATCGCCCAAGTTGCCTGCGGGTACTCCCAACACGGCCACTTCGCGAACCTCTGGCAAGGCGATGATGAGGCTCTCTATTTCCGTCGGGCTTATGCGGTAGCCGCTCGACTTGATCATTTCGTCTCGCCGACCGACGAAGTAGAGGAATCCTTCGGCGTCACGTGTGACGATGTCACCCGACCAGACCGCGTATTCCGGAGTCAAGCCACTGCACAGGCGGCTGGGGACCGGACGAAAACGCTCGGCCGTCTGCGCCGGCGCGTTCCAGTAGCCCAGCGTGACCAGCGCCCCGCGATGCACCAGTTCGCCAGGTTCCCCGACTGCGCAAATTTCTCCCTCGGGATCCACCACGAGGATTTCAGCGCCCGGGATAGCCTTGCCGATGGAGCCGGCGCGGCGATCGACTTCCGAGGGGTCGAGATATGTTGACCTGAAGGCCTCCGTCAGCCCATACATGAGGAAGGGCCGCGCAGCAGGAAAGATCGCCCTCAACTGCGCCAGGAGGCTTGCGTTCATGTGCCCGCCCGTGTTGGCGAACAGACGAACGCAACGGGTATCGACCTGGTCCCAGTGGGCCTGCGTCAATAAGGACCAGAGCGGCGGTACTGCCGTGATCATCGTCACGCCCTGGCTGGCAACGAGCCGTGCAACGGCGGGTGCAAGCATCGGTGAGTGAAGCACAACGCGCGCGCCTGCAGCCAGCCCAGTGGTGAGTTGGCTCAAGCCAGCGTCGAAGCTGATCGGCAGCAGCGCCAGAACGACGTCGTCTTCCTTGGTGCCCAGATAGCTGTTGACCGCGCTGCATCCGGCGATCAAATTGCCGTGCGAAACCACGACGCCCTTCGGCTGGCCCGTCGAACCCGAGGTGTAGAGCAGCGCCGCTGGGTCCGTGGCGATGCTGGGATGCAGAGTCGCCTTTCCGTGCACGATCTTGGGCAGCGAGCCTGGCTGGTCGCAAAGGACCACGCGAATTTCGAGATCGTCGATGCTTCCGCCCAATTCTTCGTGGCGCGCGGTGGTGGTGAAAAGCAACTCGGCCATGCAGTCGACCAGCACGTGTCGCAGTTGCTGCTGCTTCAGTTTGGGATTGAGCGGCACGACGATGCCGCCCGCGTGCATGGCGGCCAGGATGAGCGCGCAGGCGTCGATCGACTTGTCCATGAACACAGCGACGCGGCCCTTGTCGCGCAACCCGAGCGCAATCATTGCGTGCGCGAAGTCCTCGACCCGCTGAGCCAGCGCGGCATAGCTGATTTCACTGCGCTCATCGACGAGGGCAATCTTTTCCGGCCGGCGCGCCGCGGAATCGAGCAGTTGGGCGACGACCGTCTCCATCAGTAGATCCCCCTCAGGGTGGCGCCGGAGAGCACGTGTGCGCACAGGCATGCGCGAGCCTCGATGAATTCGCTCATGACAGGAGAGTGGGCTAAAGGAAGTGAGTGATGCTGAGAAGAAGCGCCCGCCGGACCGGATCGGTGCCATACAGGCTGTCCGCGCTGCCGCCCGTGGCGACCCACATGCCACGCAGCCGGGTGGCCGGCGTCAGCCTGTACTCCAAGGCGGTCTGGAAGACCCATGACTGGTCGTCAAGGCTCCGGTTGACGAAGGCGCTGAAATACAGGTCGCGAAATCCGAGCTGGTCCCACTGCGCGCGCAGAAAGACGCTGCGCTGCGAAAGAGGCTCCTGCATGGCCTGCGCGTAGTTCCTGACATACCAGGCAAGCGCAGCACCGTCTTTGCTGGAAGAACCCATGGCGAGCCAGCGCTGCCACTCGGCCGAATCGAGCCCCGCCTCGTGATAGTTGAATTGACCGCTGAAGCTCAGCCCGGAGCTGCCGGCCCACGTGGCGCCGATTGCCGCATCGTTCTGCCAGGAGTCGCCCGGCCGCACCTGAGCCGAACTCAATGCCCGCGCCGGCAAATCGCCAAGGGCTGCCCCGCTGCGCAACGCCTGCCGCATGAGCGAAGCGCCACGCCCGCCGGAATACTCGAGGAACATCGTGGTGTTCCGACCGAGGTTCTGCGTAAGGTTGCTTCCCAGACGCCATCCTCGCGAATCACGGAAGGCCAGCACTTCGGGGCTCCAGAACGAAGGCGCATCGAACGCTGCCTTGAAGAGCACGCGCTGTTCGCTGTTGGTGTCGGCCAAGCGCAGCCGCTCGGTGGGCGGCTTGAAGGCCAACGCTTCGGGGCGGGTCAGCTTCGGCGCTACCGCCACGCTGATTGCGCTGTGCGAATCGATCCGCTGGGCGGACAGCATGACTGTCCCGAGGCGATTGTTTCGCTGCACCTCGGGGTCGCGGGTGCTGTTGTCGACGGCAGAGCGGGACTTGAAGTAGTCGGTCGGGTTGTAGCCGACCGCGGCACCATTGCGGACATTGATGCGTCCCACTTCGAACAGGTCACGATCGTCGGCTCGCCATTGCACTGCGGCTTCGCGCGGGTCGAGATGCTCGTCACGCGAAACGGCTCCGTCGTGCGTGCGCGAAAGCCCGGCGCGCGCGCTCGCACGAGCGCTCAGCGAGGGCCCCAATTGCCACTCGCCCCTGGCATCGACGATGCCGCGCGCGATGTTGCGGGTGAGCGCAGTCGAGGCGATGGGCACCCTGGGCGTTCGCCTGTCGACCGTCTCCGCGTTCAGCTCTACAAAGGCCGCCCCGATGCGAGGCGGCATCGGCAATGGTCCGTCGTCATCGAGCAGCACGGCAGACGGAATCCGATCGGCATCATCGGCCACATGCTGCGCAGCAAGGCTGACGTGAGGCGCGAGCGCACACACGCACGCACTCATAGCGAGCAACTTCACGGTCGAGCGCCTCCGCCGTTGTCGCGCAACTTGGGCAGGTATCCGCGGTTGAACCAGTTGTCCGGAATCTCCCGGGCGGCGTAGCCGCTGAGCACGAGCTTGGTGACCACGCTCTTGTCCACTTCGTCCAGGATGACGACTTCGCCCGGCCGCAATTCCCCGAGCTGCCGGCTGAACTTGCGATAGAACGCCAGCTTGAGCGCCCGGCCACTGTCGACGAAGAACCGCGCCTTCACTGGCTGATAGCTATCTCGCTCGATCCAGTACTCGATGCGCATGTAGACCGCCGCCGGCGTTGCGGCGTCGAGTTCGATGCGCCAGGTCTTGCGCTCGGCGTTGTCGGCGTCCCTGACGGTCTCTTCGCCCACCATGCGCGGCGTGTAGTCGAGCCCGAAATTCACGCTCATCACGTCGCCGTTGGCCGCTTGCCCGACGAGGCGCTGCTGCGGCGAGATTCGTATGCTGGCGGAAGAGGCAGGGTCGTAGAACCAGTAGGCCTCGTCTTCCATGAGGATGGCCTTTCCGTGGTCCGCAGCGGGTTCTACATAGCGCGCCAGGTTGCGAAAGCGGCCGGTTCGGGTGTCCGGCTTCGAGTGAAGCACCAGGGTTGCCGAGTCGCGCGCCCGGCCGTTGCGGTATTCGGTCAGCCTCATCTGCGCCCGAAAGGATTGCTGTGGATTGCGAATCTGGTCGGCGCGCGCAACGGCACGCCGAGCGAGATTCGCGTCCTGCGCAATGGCACCGAGAGGAGAGATCGCAATCGACGATGCCGGAACCACCTTCAGTAGCAGGCGACGGCTAAACATGGCGGAGTGCATCGACGATCGGCATGCGTGATGCGCGGTGCGCTGGGAGCCATGCCGCCACTGCGGCAACGAAGATCAGCAACAACCAGGTGGCGCCGATCATGACGGGGCTGCCAAACAGGTAGAGCTTGAAGGGCAGGACGCCCGAGGTGGTCGGTGGGCTCCAGACGAGGCCACTTCGATTGACCACGAAGACGATGAAGGCAGCGAGCAGAACGCCAACAGTGACGCCGAGCAGCCCTTGCAGCGCGCCTTCGACAATGAACAGGTTCCTCAAGCTGCTGCGCTGCACGCCCAATGCGCGCGCCGTCCCTATTTCACTGAAGCGCTCCATCACGCTCATGCTCATGGTGTTCATGATGGTGAAGAGGACGATGGCTCCGATGACCAGCGCAACGAAACCAAACAGGAAGGAAAAGAACGCCTGGGTCTGCGCGTAAAGGGAGTTGAGTTCGACGAAGTCGCGGACTTCGAGATCCAGTCCGCGCTCTGTGAAAAGCCGCTCCAGCGCCGCCCGGGCCGCAGGAACATCTTCGGTGCGCTGAAGCTGAATATTGATGGCGGTTGCTCGCCGCTCGCCGCGGCCATAGACCAGCCGCTGGGCGTTGCCCAGTTGCATGACGATCAGGTTGTCGTTGAGCTCCTTCACGCCGTGGGCATCGACCCGCTCCACAGCACCCGACACCACGTTGGGCGCGCCGTCCGCAGTCGCAGTCAGGAGCTCGATGCGTGGCACATCGTCCGCGGGAGCGCCGTCGGTGTCCGCATGCTCGCGCTGGCTCAGCAGAACGAGTTCTTGCGCCTCGACATCGCTCTCGATCTCGCCCCCGCCCTTGCTCCCGACAGCCGGCACCGCAGCTTGCGTGCGCACCTTGGGGTGGCGCGGGCAATCGCCTGAGCCTTCCCCGGCGCACAAATGCAGGATGCGGGCCATGCCCTTTCCCACCGCGACACCGTCTTCGCGAGCCAGCGGTGAATGGGTCTTCGGGCCAATGCCTTCGAGCCCATGCTGGTTCCAGCCCTGCATGCGAAGCCGGTCCTCCGGTACCACGCCCTGACCGAAAAAGGTCTTGGAGACGCCCGCCGAGTAGTTTCCCGCCACGCCGGCAATCATCTGCGCCGGCGTCGCGACCCGAAGCAGCGGTCGCATGTCCGGGTCGCTGCGGATGTCGTCCATCAGCGCGGCGTAGTCCTTGATGCCATAGGCGGCAGGATTGCCTGCGCCGTACAGGAAGTAGCCGCTCTGGAAAACGGCAACGTGTCCGCTGCGCCGCACCGTCGCGGTCTGAAATTCCAGCACGATGTAGTTCATGAGCGCGCCGAGCAGCAACAGTGCCGCCGCACCCAGGGCAATGGTCATCGAGGTGATGCCCGTACGGCGCCGATTGCGCCGCACGTTCCGCCACGCGAGGGACAGGTTCAGCATGCGGCCACACCCCCCGATTGCGGGGGGGCCTCATTGCAGGTCACTCGACCATCATTGGCATAGAGCACCTGGTCCGCATGGTCCAGCAGCATCGGGTCATGCGTGGAAAAGATGAAGCTGGTGTCGAACTGTCTCTGCATGTGGCGCATCAGTTCGACGATCGCGAGGCCATTTGACGAATCCAGGTTGGCCGTCGGCTCGTCGGCCAGAACCAGCGCCGGTCGCTTGACCAGCGCACGAGCGATCGCGACTCGCTGGCGCTGCCCTCCGCTCAACTGGTTCGGACGGTGCCCGCGATGCGCTGTCAGCCCTACGGCGTCGAGGAGTTCGCCGGTGCGTGCGCGCCGCTGCGATTTGGGCATGCCGGTCTGCAGCAACGCGTACTCGATGTTTTCCTGGGCAGTCAGCACCGGCATGAGGTTGAAGGACTGGAAGATGAAGCCGATGCGCTCGGCCCGGAAGCGCGTGAGTTCGCGGTCCGGAAGGCGATTGACGTCTTGTCCTTCGATCACGATACGGCCGTGCGTGGGCCGATCGAGAGTTCCGATCAGGTTCAGCAAGGTGGACTTGCCGCTGCCCGACGGGCCGACGATCATGCAGAAGCTGGATGCCGGGAAGCGCAGGTTCACGTCTTTCACCGCGCGCAGTTCGATGTCGCCTTCCCGGTACGTCTTGCTGACGCCATGCAGTTCAAGCATCTGTCCGTCGCCCCCGTCAGACCGTCGCTGCGGAAGCAACGGCGATCACCGCGTTGTGTCCACCAAAGGCAAAGGAGTTGCTCAGCGCACAGTCGCCGCGGCCCAGCGGTTGCGCTTCGTTGGGCACGCAGTTCAAGTTGCACTCGGGGTCCGCCTCGAGGTAGTTCAACGTCGGCGGAGCAAAACGCTCCTGCAGGCCCACGAGCGTTGCGAGCAACTCGATCGCTCCGGCCGCACCCAGCGTGTGGCCGTGCATCGACTTGGTGGACGACACCTGCAAGCGATCGACGGTTGCGCCGAGTGACAGCCGCAGCGCGCGCGTTTCGGCGACGTCGTTGGCGGCGGTGGCCGTTCCGTGAGCGTTGATGTAGACGAGATCATCGGCACCCATCTGCGCATCGCGGAGGCAATTCCGGACCGCGTCGGCTTGGCCATCGATCGACGGGCTCAGGATGTGGTGTGCATCGGAGGTGAGTGCGCAGCCGCGAACCTCGCCGAAGATGGGCGCGCCGCGGAGACGCGCATGTGCAAGCGACTCCATGACCAGCATGGCCGCGCCTTCGCCCAAGACCAGCCCGCGACGCTCCCTGGAAAAAGGCCGGCAGGTGTCAGGCGCCAGGACGCGCAGCGACTCCCAGCCCTTGAGATTGCCATCGACAAGGCTGGCCTCGCTGCCGCCGACGATCGCAACGTCTACCGCGCGGGATCGAATCAGCTGCAGCCCCAGGCCGATCGCGTACGCAGAGGACGCACAGGCGGTAGACACGACGAACGCCGGACCGGTCACGCCGAATTCCATGCTGATGTGGCAGGCCGGCGAATTGGCCATGATCTTCGGCACGGTGAATGGCGGCAGCCGCCGGCGTCCCTCGACCAAACTCAGCCGGTATGACTCGTCGATGCTGCAGATATTGCCGGAAGCTGCACCCACGATCACAGCCGCACGCGCGCCCAGCCCGGCAGAAATATCCAGACCGCTTTCAGCCAAAGCCTCTCTCGCAGTCAATAAGGCGAATTGCGCCGATCTGTCCAGAAACGCCAATTCCCCCGCGCCGAATTCCATCGAAGGTTCGAACCCGGTGACCGGTGCCACCGCTTTGACCGGCAGGTCCGCGACCGTGACGATGCCTTGGGCGCCGGCGCGCAGCGAACGGGAGAACTCAGGCACGCCCCGGCCGATGGCGGAGACCACGCCCCGCCCCGTAACGACCACCCGACTCATGCAGCAACGGCGGGATTGGACTGCTTGGCTTGCACGAGCCCGACCACCTGGTCCATCAACTGCCCCACCGATTCGAAAGCCGCGGCAGAGCGACCTTGTCGACCTTGTTCATTGGCGTTGAACGGGATCGAAATGTCGTACTCGTCCTCGATCGCGAAAATCAGTTCGACCAGACCGAGCGAGTCAATTCCTGTGTCGGCGAGCAACAATTCGGGGCGGAATTGTGCGACGTCGAGCTTGGTCGTACGCACAAAGAGCTCCACAACTCGCTGTTCAATTGATTCACGACTTGTGTCGGTCATTGTCTTTTTAATTTCCTGAGATTCGAAGCGGGCAATATGAAATGGGTGCAGCACTGCCGAAGGGATCGCATTGGACCATAGTGTTCTATCTATTTAGGCAGTCGAAATACTATTCAGACACTTCCGGATATTAAAAAGGAATGTTCCTGAGGTAGGAGATAAATTCCCGTTCGGATTAGGGAATCAGACAATTCGCATGGACTGCGCATTCAAAATGCGCCTGGGGTGCGATACCGCCGCGACACCCTCCGCCCCCGAACAACGCTATGCTTTCGGCGACAAAACGGGTTCCGCACATGAATGAAATCTCGGCGGCGATGGACCGCGACTTCGGCGTGATTGCCGACCTCATACGCCTGCACGCTCGGCAAGCTCACGACAGGCCTGCCCTGATCGATGCGAGCCGCGAAGTCAGCTACGGCGAACTCGACGCTCTGATGGACCGCATTGCCGCCAGCCTGCAGCGCGACGGTTTGCGTGCGGGCGATGCGATCGCGATCTGCGCCGCGTCGAGCGTCAACTACGCGGCCGTGTTCCTGGGTGCCTTGCGCGCAGGTGTCGCGGTTGCTCCGCTGGCACCAGGCTCCCCCTCCGCCAGCCTCGCGCGAATGATCGAAGACGCAGGCGCCCGCATCCTGTTCGTGGACGAGGCCGCAGCCCAGGTGCTAGGGCCTGCGGGCTCCGGCGCCGTTGCGCGAATCGCACTCGACGCCTCCGACGCGGGCGATGATTTCGAAGGATGGGTCGCCCCCGATGGCGCGCGGCCAACCGCTGTGGAACTGCAACCTTCATCGCCTTTCAACATCATCTATTCGTCGGGCACCACCGGGGAGCCCAAGGGGATCGTGCAGGGCCACGGCATGCGATGGGCGCACGTCAGGCGCGGCGCCAAGTACGAATACGGCCCCGACACCGTCACCGTGCTTTCGACGCCGCTCTATTCGAACACCACACTCGTCGTGTTTTTTCCGACCATTGCATTCGGCGGCTGCGTCGTGTTGATGCCCAAGTTCGATGCTGGCGGCTACCTGAAGCTGGCAGAGCATCACCGCGCCACTCACACGATGCTGGTGCCGGTTCAATACCAGCGTCTGATGGCGCATCCCAGATTCGGCGCGCACGATCTTTCGAATTTCCGCTTCAAGTTCAGCACCAGCGCGCCATTCAACGCAGCCTTGAAGGCCGACGTGCTCGCTCGCTGGCCGGGTGGGCTCATCGAGTTCTATGGCATGACCGAAGGCGGCGGCACCTGCATCCTTGAAGCGCATCTCCATCCGGACAAGCTGCACACGGTCGGCCGCCCCGCCGAAGGCAGCGACATCCGGCTGATCGACGAGGCCGGCAACGAGGTCGCCCCCGGCGAGGCTGGGGAAGTCGTGGGCCATTCGGCAGGGATGATGGTCGGCTACCACCGGCAGCCCGGCAAGACACGCGAAGCCGAGTGGTTCGATCGTTCCGGCAAGCGCTTCATCCGCACTGGCGACGTCGGCCGCTTCGATGGCGACGGTTTCCTCACGCTGTTCGACCGCAAGAAGGACATGATCATCAGCGGCGGCTTCAACATCTATCCGAGTGACCTCGAAGCGGTGCTGCGCGGCCATTCGGCGGTGGCCGATGTCGCGGTGATCGGCGTGCCATCCGAGCAATGGGGCGAGACGCCAATCGCTTTCGTCGTGCGGCGCGAGGGTGATGAAACGGCCGCCGAAGCGCTCCTGCAGTGGGCCAACGCACAAGTGGGAAAGACCCAGCGGCTCGCAAGCCTGCAGTTCATCGACGAACTTCCGCGCAGCGCGATCGGCAAGGTGCTCAAGCGCGAACTGCGTGAACTCCACGCCCGCTGACATCGCGCCGGCAGAGCCCGAACACGGCGGCGGCAATGGGCTGCTGTGGGTACTGCTGGTGGCGGCGTTCGTCTTCGCCGTGGTGCGCCCACGCGCGCCGATGGACTATGTGCGGCTCGTGGACTGGCAGACGGTTGGAGCGCTCGCTGGCTTGCTCGCGATCACCCAGGGCGTGGAGCGAAGCGGCATGCTGCAGGCGGCCGCGGCGCGGCTCTTGTCCCGCACGACCGAGTTGCGCAACCTGGTCTTTCTGCTCGCCGCGAGCGCCGCGGTGCTGTCGGCACTGGTGACCAACGACGTGAGCCTGTTTCTGCTCGTGCCACTCACGCGCGTGCTGGCAACGCAGGCGCACCTGCCATTGGCCAGGCTGGTGGTCATCGAAGCAATGGCGGTGAATGCGGGCTCCGCACTGACGCCGATCGGCAATCCGCAGAATCTCTTCCTCTGGCATCGGTCTGGCGAAAGCTTCATCGGATTCATGAGCATGATGGCGCCGACTGTGGCGGTGATGCTCTTCTGGCTGTTCGCGGCGATCCGGTTCCTGGTGCCTCGCGCTCCGATCATGCTGAAGCCCTCCGGCGAAACTGCGCCGCTCCAGCCGCGACTGCTTGTCCTGTCGGGCGTGCTCTTCATCGGTTTTGTCATCGCGCTCGACCGGCACTGGTTGCTTGCAGGCCTGACGGGGGTCTTCGGGGCTTTCCTGCTATTGCGCCCGCGGGTGTTGCTCGGCGTGGACTGGGCCTTGCTCGCGATCATCGCGCTGATGTTCGTCGATCTGCGCCAAATGGCCGAACTGCCTGCTATCGCGGCGCTGCTGGGTCGCTTGCCGATCGGCGAGGGATGGCGCGCGTATCTCGCGGCCATCTTCACGTCGCAGGTCATCAGCAATGTGCCGGCCACCATTCTGCTAGACGGTTTCGTGAAAGACCTGCCTGCGCTCGCGGCCGGCGTGAGCGTCGGTGGATTCGGCTGCGTGCTGGGATCATTGGCCAACCTGATCGCATTGCGACTCGCGAAGGTGCCGAACGGATTGCGCGAATTCCATCGCATCAGCATTCCGTTCCTGCTGGTCTGCGGCACGACGGCGCTGCTCCTTCGACTCGCGTGACATCGACGGCAATGCACCCGCTTAAGCTCGGCGGCATGTCTTCCACGCTGAACGCTCTCGCCGCCATTGCACTCTGGGCCACGCTGGCATCGCTGGGCACTTCGCTGTCTCATCTGCCTCCTTTTCTGCTGACGGGGCTGGCGCTCATGATCGGCAGTGCCCTGAGTTGGCCGCTCGTCTTGCGCAATCGCCGCGCATGGGCCGTGCCGCCACGCACATTGGCGCTCGGCGTCTACGGCCTGTTTGGTTTTCACTTCCTGTTGTTCATCGCGCTGCGGCACGCGCCTCCGGTAGAAGCAAACCTCGTCAACTATCTCTGGCCTTTGTTCATGGTGGTGCTGGCGCCGGTGCTTCTGCGGGGCGTGTCGCTGCGGCCACTGCACGTGATTGCGGCACTGCTGGGCTTTGCGGGCGCGGCCATCGCAATCCTCGGCGCGCGCAGCGGGACTTCAGCCGATGCAGCTAGCAGCTATTGGGGCTTCCTGCCGGCGCTTGGCTCTGCGTTCATCTGGGCCAGCTATTCGCTGTGGACGCGGCGCGTGCCCGCCTTTCCCACGAGCGCCATCGGTCTCTTCGGGCTCGTCTCGGGCGCGCTTTCGCTGGCGTGCCACGCACTGCTGGAGCCGTCCGTCGCGCTCTCGCCGCGCGACTGGCTGCTCGTGGTCTTGTGCGGCCTCGGCCCGCTGGGCGCAGCGTTTTTCTTCTGGGACGTGGCGCTCAAGCGCGGCGACGCACGACAGATCGGCATCCTGAGCTACATCACGCCGTTGACATCGACCGCATTGCTGCTGGTCGTGACGCAACGCCCGCTGAGCTGGACCATCGCGCTCGCCGCGGTTCTCATCATCTCGGCCGCAGTGATGGGGACGCGAGCGCGAGGCTGATCAGTCGGCGACCTTGAGCACCAGCTTGCCGAAGTTCTCGCCCGTGAAGAGCTTCGTCAGCGCTTCCGGGAAAGTCTCGATCCCTTCGACGACGTCTTCGCGGCTCTTCATGCGGCCATCCTTGAGATAGCCCGACATCTCGGCGATCGCCACGTGATATCGGTCTGCGTAGTCGAACACGACCATGCCCTGCATGCGAGCACGGTTCACCAGCAGGCTGAGGTAGTTCTTCGGCCCCTGAACGGGCGTGGTGTTGTTGTATTGACTGATGGCGCCGCAGATGATGATGCGGGCACCGCGTGCGAGCTTGGCCAACGCCGCATCGAGGATCTCGCCGCCGACGTTGTCGAAATAGATGTCGACGCCCTTCGGGCAATGCGTCTTCAGGCCCTCGCGCAAGGCGGCCGGCCCGGCCTTGTAGTCGATGCATGCATCGAAGCCGAGCTCCTTCACCACCCACTTACACTTGGCCTGGCCACCCGCAATGCCCACTGCGCAGCAGCCCTTGATTTTCGCGAGCTGCCCGACAGTCTGGCCGACAGCACCGGTGGCGCCGGAGACGAGCACCGTCTCGCCCGGCTTGGGTTCGCCGATGTCCATCAGGCCGAAATAGCCGGTCATGCCGGGCATGCCCAGCACGTTGAGCCATTGAGTGATCGAACCGGCGTTCAAGTCGATCTTCGTGAGCCCATTGCGCTTGATTTCCTCTTGGGGGATCAGCGCGTATTCCTGCACTCCGAGCGTGCCGTAGACGACATCGCCGATCGCGAACGCCGGATTGCGCGAAGCGGCGACACGCCCCACCCCGCCGGCGCGCATGACCGCGCCGATCTCGACCGGCGGGATGTAGCTCTTGCCCTCGTTCATCCACCCGCGCATGGCCGGATCGAGCGAGAGAGACAGCGTCTTGACGAGAACGCCACCTTCGGCCGGTTCGCCTGCAGGCTCGTTGGTGAACTGCCAGTTGTCGCGCGTTGCCATGCCGTCAGGGCGCTTGGCGAGTCGGACTTGGCGATTGGTAGGGGGATTGCTCATGCTCGTGTCTCCTGGAGGGCTTGCTGGGGCAAGCGCATCGTAGTGCCGCTCCGCCGGCGCGTTGTTAGCGAAGGCGACAGCGATCATCGGCCGTCGATGGTCGAACCTCGACGCCGGGCCCTGCAGCTTCAGCTGAGAAGCACCGTGACGGACAGCCCCGGTTCCGCATTCTTCACGGTGAGCTTGCCGCCATGCGCCTCGGCCACCAGACGGCACAGGTACATGCCCAGCCCCACGCCGCCGGTCGCCCGCTGGCGCGCGCTGTCGGTTCGATAGAAGGGCTCGACCAACCGCTGCAATTGCGCCGCATCGACGCCCGGGCCGAAATCGCGCACCTCCAGTTCCACGCCTGGGCCAGACCTGCGCAGCCTCACGCGAGGAGGCGCGGCACCCTCCGCGCCGTGGCGCAGCGCGTTGTCCAGCAGGTTTCGCACGAGCAGACGAACGCGCGCCTTGTCGAGCGAAAGCAACGGCAGATCCGGCTGGGTTTCCACGGCAACCTGCTCTCCGCCGGGAAGCTCGCCAGCCACCTCACGTACCAGGGCCGGGAAATCGACCTGCTCGCGATGGAGCGCGGCGTGCGGACTGGCAAGCCGCTCGCTTTCGAGCAGGTCGCTGATGAGGTCGCGCATTTCGGCCAGATCGCGCAACAGCGCTGCTCGTTCGGCAGCGCCTTCGGGCGTGGCGGGCAGTAGTTCGGCATTGAGACGCGCCCGCGTCAGCGGCGAACGCAGCTCATGGCTGAGTGCGAGCAGCAGGGCGCGCTTGGCATCAAGCATCCCCTGGATGTCGTGGGCCATGGTGTTGATGCGAAGGGCAAGGTCACCCAGTTCGTCTCGGCGACGCACCGGGATCGGCTCTTCGAAGGCCCCTTGCCCGAAGCGCTCGGCGCCCGCCCGGATATCGTCCAGCGGCCGCAGCAGTCGCCGAACGTACGCATACGCCACAGCGATGAGCGCCAGCAACAGCCCGAGCGTGATCCACCCGATACCCTGCGGCTCACGCTCCCACGGCAGCGTTGCAATCCCGAAACTGATGCGATGACCATCAGCAGTCGTGCGGCTGAGCCAGTCGCCTCGTGGACCGAAGCCATGCTGATGGCGCTCCGGATGCGAATCCCAATTCACCACCGGCCCCTCGATGCGGATCGAGATCGGCAATCGGGCAACCAGCGCCTCGGCGCGCGCCACGTCGGGCGGCGTGCCGAGTTCGGCCACGATGCGGTCCATGTAGTCGGCCACCAGTGGCCGGGCGGCATCGCGCCACCCGCCCGAAAAGGCCCGCTGCATGCCGCCGAGGAACACCGCCGCCATCGCCAGCGCAAGCAGCACGAAGACGATGATCAGCCGCACACGCAACGAGTGGCCCCAGCGATGGCGCCAGCCCTGGCGTGCTCGCCGCGTCCTCATGGCCCGCTCTTGCCGACAGCGAGCGCATAGCCCGCATTGCGCAGCGTCTTGATGCAGTCGAGTGGCTCGAGCTTCTTGCGCAACCGGCTCACGACGATGTCGACGGCCCGGGTGTAGAGCTCGGCTTCATGGCCGCGCAGACGGTTGAGGATTTCATCCCGGCTCCAGACTTTGCCCGGCTGGTCGGCCAGCAGGGCCAGAAGTTCGAATTCGGTCCCGGTCAGGTCCACGCGCTCGCCCTGTCGCAGCACTTCCCGCCTGTCGAGGTCGATCGACAGGCCCTCGAACTCGCGGCGCTGGGATGAGGCAGCAGGCGCCGCTGCCCTTTGCCGGCGCAGGATCGTCTGCACACGTGCCACCAATTCGCGCGGCTCGAATGGCTTCGGCAAATAGTCATCGGCGCCGAGTTCGAGACCGACCACGCGGTCCATGACGTCGCCGCGGGCTGTCAGCATCACGATCGGAATGTCGCTTTCCTTGCGGATTTCGCGGCACAGGGCAAAGCCGTCCATCTCGGGCAGCATCACGTCCAGGATGGCGGCATCGTAGGTTGCTCCACGCAGCTTCGCCAACCCTTCGCTTGGCCGCGTGGTGCTCTCCAGCACGTAGTCGAAGCGCGCGAAGTAGCTGGCGAGCGGCGCGCCCAGGTGCTCGTCATCGTCGATCAGCAGGATGCGGGGCATTCGGGCATTGTGCATACGCGCGAAAAGTAGGCTGTTCGCCAGGCCTGCGGGCATGGTCAGCGGGCGTTCATCCCCTCCTCCAGCGCCGGCCTCTGTCCATGAATTCGCGCACCTTCTGTTGCTGGGCAGGATTCAGGTTGTCGAAGAAGTCGGCCGCCGCCGCGATCACTTCAGGGCTGCCAGCCTGCACGGCAGCCGTCTTGTCGGCCACCAGCTTTCTCGCGCGCTCCTGGTCGAGCTTTGCGCCGGCGAACAATGCGCGGAATTCCGAGCGAGGATCACCGCCGCCACGCAATGCTGCGCGTTGGGCTTGTATCTTTTCGCTCAGCACCTGCAGTTTCTGCTTCTGCGTTGCGTCGAGTTCGAGCTTGCTGCTGACGCGCTCGACCATTCGCGCCCTGAATTCAGCCCGGTCTTGCTCGGAGCCGCCACCCCAGCCGGGGCGGTGGCCGCAACCTGCCAAGCTGCCTGCGAGCAGTGCAGCACCGGCAATACCGAAGAGCGAACGTTTGAACCAGCGTTTCATGAGAGTCTTCCTTGGATGTGATCGGATGTCGATCAGGAGACTCGATGGTGCTTTGGCATCGCCGTGAAGTCCTTTCGCGGCGGTTTCGGCATGTTTCGTTTTATTGCGGTGCGCCCGCGATCGGCCCCAGCGCGGCGGCGGGTTCCTCGGACTCGATCACAGCCTGCGCCCAGGGCTCCAGCTTTCTGGTGTCGGCGCGCAGCACTTCCTGCTTGACTGCCAGGATCTGCGAAGGATGCATCGAAAAGCTGCGCAGACCCAAGCCAAGCAGCAAGCGGGTGAACATGACGTCGCCCGCCATTTCGCCGCACACACTGACGCTCTTGCCCTGGCGCCGGCACTCGGCAATCGTGTCGGCCACCAAGCGCAGCACGGCCGGATGCGCGGGGTCGTAGAGATGCGCCACCGATTCGTCCGCCCGGTCTATGGCGAGCGTGTACTGGATGAGGTCGTTGGTGCCGATCGACAGGAAATCGAAGTACTTCAGGAAGGTCTTCAGCGTGAGCGCGGCGGCCGGGATTTCGATCATGGCGCCGAGCTTTACGTTGCCATGCACCATCCCGCGGTTGTCCAGTTCAGCCCGCGCGAAATCGATGAGCGACAGGGTCTGGCGGATTTCGCTCACGTGCGCCAGCATGGGGATCAGCAGGTGAATCTCACCATGCGCCGCAGCGCGCAGGATGGCGCGCAACTGGGTCAGGAACATCGCCGGATCGGCCAGGCTCCAGCGGATCGCGCGCAGACCCAAGGCAGGATTCAGGTGGGAGTCCTCTCGGAGGGCTTTGCCGTCCAGCGGCTTGTCCGCGCCGACGTCAATCGTCCTGATGGTCACGGGCATGCCCTGCATGCCCTCGACCGCATTCCGGTACGCCCGGTATTGCTCTTCCTCGTCGGGCAGGCGCGTCATCCGCTGCGCTTCGCGGCCCATGAAAAGGAATTCGCTCCGGAACAGCCCCACACCGACAGCGCCGGCCCGGACCGCGCCTACCGTGTCTTCGGGCATTTCGATGTTGGCGAGCAACTCGACGCGCTGGCCGTCGAGCGTCACGGCGGGCTTGTGCCGCAGCCGGGACAGACGTCCGCGTTCGAGGTCGCCTTGCCGCTGCTTGAAGCCGTACTCGGCCAGGATGATCGGCGAAGGATCGACGATCACCACGCCAGCATCGCCATCGATGATGACCCAATCGTCCTGCCGCACCAGTTGGCTCGCACTGCGTGCGCCCACCACGGCGGGGATGTTCATGCTGCGGGCAACGATCGCCGTGTGCGAGGTGCGTCCGCCGACGTCGGTCACGAAGCCTGCGAACACGCTCTTCTTGAACTGCAGCATGTCCGCCGGCGAAAGGTCATGCGCAATCAGCACCAGCGGCACGTCGATACCGTCGCCGGCGGTCGGGTCCGGATGCTCATCGTCATCGGATGAGCGCTTGCGCCGCGGCGGTGTGGGTGCGAGCACCGCCGCCGTCCCTTTCATGCGATGCAACAGTCGCTCGACGACCTGCTCCAGATCGGCCTTGCGTTCGCGGAGGTACTCGTCCTCCATCTCGTCGAACTGGCGCGCGACGACTTCGAGTTGCGTGGTGAGCGCCCATTCGGCGTTGTACAGGCGCTCCACGATCCAGTGCTTGACGCCGCCGGTGAGTACCTCGTCCTGCAACAGCATCTGGTGCACATCAAGAAGCGCGGAGAGTTCGTGCGGCGCGTCATTGGGACCCATCAATGCGACGCTGGCCTGAAGCTTGTGTAGCTCCTCCGCCACTGCGTTTCGAGCGACACGCACCCGGTCGATCTCGGCATCGATTTCCTCGGGCTTGATGAAATAGTGGGCGACGTCGATTCGGCTCGAAACGACGAGCACGGCGCGGCCGATGGCAATGCCACGGGCAACCGGGAGACCGTGGATCGCGAATGTCACTGTCTACTCCCCCAAGTGCGCCATCTATTCACCTCCCCTATTCACCTTCCCCGAACTTGTCGTTCATGAGGGCCACGATCGCGTTCAGCGCCTCTTCCTCGCGTTCGCCGATCGTCTCCACTTCCACCGTGACGCCAATGCCTGCCGCGAGCATCATCACGCCCATGATGCTCTTTGCGTTCACCCGGCGGTCGCCGCGTGCAAGCCAGACCTCGCAGGGATAGCTCCCGGCAAGCTTGGTGAGTTTGGCCGATGCCCGCGCGTGCAGGCCCAGCTTATTGCTGATGGTCACGGATGTCTTGGTCACTATGCTTTCTTCTTGCCTGATTCTGGGGAGCGGTCACGGCCACCTGCATCACGCCCGCAGTTCCGCCGGTGAGTGCGCGCTGCACGAGAGTATCAAGGGGTTCATTTCGATAGCTCACGGCGCGCAGCAACATCGGCAGGTTGACGCCGGCGACGAGCCGGGATCGGGCGCCGTCGACGAGCTTCTGAGCCACATTGCATGGTGTTGCACCAAAAACGTCGGCCAGCACGAGCACTTGCGAACGCGGAGTGCGCTGGAGCTGGGCAAGCGTGATGCGCGCGGCGGCGAGGGTTTCGTCGGGTGATACGTTGGGCAAGACGTCGAGCGCCGCCACGGCGTGCTCGGAATCGGGAAACACATGCAGCGCGCACTGCCGTAACGCCTGCGCAAGCGGCGAGTGGGCAATGATGAAAATGCTGTTCATGGATTTCGGCGGGCAGTCTGGCAATTATGAGGGGCCATCCGTCCAGGTGTAGAAACAAGGCAAGGCGGCAGTCGGCTCACGGAACGCGGATTCCTTCAAAAAACGTCGCCAGCGCTTCTGGGGATGACGGGGAACCCAGGACGGTCGCCTGATAGATCGCCATTCCATCCGGCCGCTGCTGCGCGAACCAGATGACGTGCGCACCTTCTCCCTTGCTTTCCCCCGGCGTGCCCTGGGTGTCGCCCTGGGTATCGAGCCGCGCCGGGGCGGGTGAAGCAGCGGCGCGCAGCACGGAGGCGGGGGCTTCGACGATCTGGGCATTCGAGAGCTGGGTCCGGGTGGCAGCCCGCCATGCCCGAATCCAGCTTTCCGCCTGTTCGGCGCTGCCGGCTGAAGCGTGCGCAATGGCGAAGGTTGCGCCTCCAGTCTTGCAGCCGGCCATGTCGACGGAAACCATGTCGGTCCCGAGCGGCAGCTGGCGCGTGGCTCGATCCGGCTTGCAAGGCAGCAGGACGACCACGTCGGCGTCTCCCACAGGAACCTCTCGCCAGTTGAAGGTGGGGCTGCACGCGGCAAGCACGATTGCGGTCACGACCAAGGTCGCGCGACCGAAGCGCAGAAAGGACAGGATCGGCATGGAACATCGATTATCGAACGCCCCTTCGACCGTTCCGGGCGGCCGGCACGACTCTGCGTTGCGATCTAAAATTCGCGGACTCCTCTGTCCTTCCATGAAAAAAGTCATCTACGCCGCCGCAACCGCGCTCGCCCTGGCCGTCGGGGTTGGCGTTTACCTGAACACGGGGGTTTCCGCTGCGCCGGCATCGACCTTCGTGCTTCTCGACGGAACGCGAAAGAGCACCGAGGACCTAAAGGGCAAGGTCACGCTCGTCAATTTCTGGGCAACGAGCTGCGTCACCTGCGTGGGAGAGATGCCGAAGGTCATCGCGACCTATGACAAGTACAAGAACCAGGGCTACGACACCCTCGCCGTGGCAATGAGCTACGACCCGCCAGCATACGTCGTCAATTACGCCGAGACACGCAAGCTGCCGTTCAAGGTGGCTATCGACAATACAGGTGCGGTTGCCAAGGCATGGGGTGACGTCCAGCTGACGCCAACCACCTACGTGGTCAACAAGCGCGGTGAGATCGTGAAGCGCTATGTCGGCGAGCCCGACTTCGCCGAACTGCACAAGTTGATCGAAAAGCTGCTCGCCGAAGCGTAGATGGGGCCGCCGCCGTGCTAGGCGCGAGTCGGCTGGTCCGGATCACCTGCTCCTGAAGGTGTCGTGGCAAGCCTTGCAGGTTTCGCCAAGCGACCCCATTGCGGTCTTCAGTGAGTCGACGTTCCCGGCTTTGGCGGCGACAAGGAGGTTGTCGGTTCCGGCCATCAGCCGATCGCTCAGATCCTTGAACTTGGCCTGCTCCTTCCAAATCTCCGGCTTTGCCTTTCCGCCCTCCGTGCCAGGACCGAAGGCAGGCCACGGAAGCCTCGATATCTGCGCGACCACCTCCGCGTTGGCAACGGCGGCGGTCGCATCGTACGGCACGCGGCCGCTGGCCATGGCGCCCAGGCGGCCCACGTGCTGGCTCTGGATAAACATTGCACTCTGGCGGTACTTGATCGCATCTTCGGGTTTGGCGAACTGGGCGCTAGTCGAAACAGAAAAGGCCGCGCAAACGGCGGCCAGGGCAAGGCTGACGAGAGATTTCATCGTGGATCCTTTTTTTGCTCGCGCATCGCGGAGTACGGCGCCGTGGCAGTTTAGAGACTCGGCGCCATCGGGGACTAGTGACAACCCGCAAGTCACCTTTGCGCCGAAGTTTGCTAATCTGCGCTTCCCGCATCTTGCGTCAAGCCATCGATGACTGCCCCTTTCGAGCCCACGACGCGCCGCGCGAAGCCGGGTGATCCTGGCGCCATAGCGACCCGTGTCTGGGATTTGCCGACGCGGGTTTTTCACTGGCTGTTGGCACTGACCGTGATCGGCCTGATCGCGACCGGCCTTTCGGGGGTCATGGAATGGCATTTCCGCCTCGGCTACGCCGCGCTGTCGCTCCTGCTTTTTCGGCTGTTTTGGGGATTTGTCGGCGGGCGGTGGTCGCGCTTCTCCGCTTTCATCTACGCGCCGCGGTCCGTCGTCTCGTATCTGCGGGGCCGCGCGCACCCGGACCAGCTCATCGGTCACTCGCCTTTGGGCGCGCTATCGGTGTTCGCCGTTCTTGGGCTGCTTCTGGTGCAAGTCGGGACGGGGCTGGTTGCCGATGACGAGATCTCCGCGTCGGGGCCGCTGACAAGCTTCGTTCCCGGTTCGCTGGTGAGTGCCGCGACAAAGTGGCACGCGGCGCCAGGCAAGTGGCTCGTCATCACGCTTGTAAGTCTGCACGTGCTCGCCGTTCTGTTTTACGTGATTGTCAAGGGTCGCATGCTGATACGGCCCATGATCTCCGGTGACAAGCCACTCACCGACGGCACCGGCGCGTCAAGCCGCGATGACGCCGCATCAAGGCTTCTGGCGATTGTCGTGTTCGCGGCCTGCGCCGGCTTCGCAGGCTGGATCTCATCATTGCGCGTATGAGCAACTCAATGTCACGTCCCCTGCCCCTGGCAGGCACACCGGAAATCGTGCTTTTGACACCCGATGAGCCGGACGAGATTGAAGCGACGCGGGCGATCTTTCGAGACTATGCGGCTTCACTTGAGATCGATCTCGGTTTTCAGAATTTTGATGATGAACTCGCCGGATTGCCGGGGGACTATGCTGAACCTCGGGGCGCTTTGTTTTTGGCATTGGTCGACACCGACGACACGGCGGTACCCGTGAAGGGGCGGCCATTGCGACGGTCCGATGGAGGTTTCGCGCACGTTGCCGGCTGTTGCGCGCTGCGTCCGTTGGATTCGGCGGACTACTCCAACGCGGCAGAGATGAAGCGCCTGTACGTGCGGCCGGAGTTTCGGGGAGTGGGAGTCGGACGGCAGCTCGCGGAAGCCATCCTCGATGCCGCGCGCGGCGCGGGCTATGCTTGCGTACTGCTGGATACGCTCGACGATATGGAATCCGCGAGGGCACTCTACGAAGAGCTTGGGTTCGCCGAAGTGCCCCCCTATTATCACAACCCGATTGCAGGGTCGCACTATCTCAAGGCGGATCTGTAGCTCAAGCGAGCGTCGGCCACGGGTTGCTACGCAACGCTGCGGGCTTGTGCCAACAGCGTGTCAGCATCACTGACCTCGAACTTGCCCGGATCTTCGACGTTGAGTGTCGCGACCTTGCCGTCTTTCACCAGCATCGAATAGCGATTGCTGCGGACACCCATTCCGCGCGAGGTCAGATCCAGCGTCAGGCCGGTTGCATTCGCAAAAGCGCCGCTGCCGTCCGCCAGCATGCGAACCTTGCTTCCCGTCTTCTGATCACGGGCCCAAGCGCCCATGACGAAGGCATCGTTGACACTCACGCACCAGATTTCGTCCACGCCGGCAGCCTTGAAATCTTCAAAATGCTGGACATACCCCGGAACATGCTTCGCTGAGCACGTGGGTGTAAAAGCCCCAGGCAGAGCGAAGACGGCTATAGTCTTTCCAGCGGCAGCCTTGGTGACGTCTACAGGATTGGGCCCGATGCTGCAGCCCTCACCTTCGACCTCAGAATATTCCTGAAGCGTTGCAGCAGGCAGCGTGTCACCGACATTGATCATTTGAAGTACTCCTGAAAAAGAAAAGCGGCCCACATTGTGGGCCGCTTTTGCTCGGACTGCTTCGGCTGCGATCAGACCAGAACGGCCTTTTCGATCAAACGGGTCACAACCCAGTTCTTCGACTTCGAAATTGGCCGGCTCTCAGTGATCTCAATGGTGTCACCCAGCTTGTATTCGCCCTTTTCGTCATGGGCGTGGTACTTGCTGGTCTTCGCCACGATCTTGCCGTAAAGCTCGTGTTTCACGCGACGCTCAACGAGCACGGTCACGGTCTTTTCACGCTTGTCGCTGACCACCTTGCCAATCAAGGTGCGCTTGAGGGATTTTTTAGCTTCCGTCATGTTCACTCCTTACTTGGCGGCTTGGGCTTCTTGCTGCTTTTGAGCAAGAATGGTCTTGGCGCGCGCAATGTCGCGGCGCGTCACGCGCAGTGTCGACGTATTCGACAGCTGTTGCGTGGCTTTCTGCATGCGCAGGCCGAAATGGGCCTTCTGCAGGTCTTTGATTTCGGCCTGCAGGCCCGCAACGTCCTTGTTGCGCAGCTCGGTGGCCTTTGAAGTCTTGGCCGGGGCCGCGACTTCCTTCTTTTTACGTGTTGCCATGGTGTTCTCCTCGATCAGGCGCCGAGCTGGCGTGCGACGAAGGTCGTACGCAACGGCAGCTTGGCAGCGGCCAGACGGAATGCTTCGCGAGCCAGTTCTTCGGGAACGCCGACGATCTCATAGATCACCTTGCCGGGCTGGATTTCGGCGACGTAGTACTCGGGGTTGCCTTTACCGTTACCCATCCGCACTTCTGCGGGCTTGTGAGAGATCGGCTTGTCCGGGAACACACGAATCCAGATGCGGCCGCCGCGCTTGACGTGACGCGAGATCGCGCGACGTGCGGCTTCGATCTGACGGGCCGTAAGGCGGCCGCGGTCGATCGACTTTAGGCCGAAATCACCGAACGACACCGCATTACCGCGGGTCGCGATGCCGGTGTTGCGGCCCTTTTGTTCCTTTCGGAACTTTCTGCGTGCAGGTTGCAGCATGTTTATTACTCCGTAGTTCTAAGACCGATCACTCGGTCTTGGCACCGTCAGCTGCTGCAGCTGGCGCGGCTTTGCGGACGCGCTTAACGGCGGGTTTCGAGTCTGCACCTGGAGCTGCCGGAGCGGCGCCAGTAGCTTCTGCGGGCTTGTCGCTGCCGTCGGTTGGGGCGACGTTGCCACCAATCGGACCACGAGCGCCGGCGCGCGGACCACGACGGTCAGAGCCCGGACGGTCGCCACCCGGGCGGCCATCACGGCGCGGGCCGCGAGGACGACGCTCTTCGTCAGGGCGTGGCGTTTCGACAGCAGGCAAATCGTTACGTCCCAGCGTATCGCCCTTGTAGACCCAGACCTTGACGCCAATGACGCCGTACGTAGTCTTGGCTTCCGACGTGCCGTAGTCGATATCGGCGCGGAGGGTGTGAAGGGGCACTCGACCTTCGCGGTACCACTCGGTACGTGCGATCTCGATGCCGTTCAGCCGGCCAGCCGACATGATCTTGATGCCTTGAGCACCCAGACGCATGGCGTTCTGCATAGCGCGCTTCATGGCGCGGCGGAACATGATCCGCTTCTCGAGCTGCTGAGTGATGCTGTCGGCGATCAGTTGTGCATCGATTTCGGGCTTGCGTACTTCTTCGATGTTGACAGCGACCGGTACTCCGAGTTGCTTGCCCAATTCGCGCTTGAGATTCTCGATGTCTTCGCCCTTCTTGCCGATGACGACACCCGGGCGCGCCGAGTAGATCGTGATACGTGCATTCTTGGCGGGACGCTCGATCAGCACGCGCGAAACGGACGCGTTCTTGAGCTTCTTCTTCAGGTACTCACGTACCTTGATATCTTCTGCCAGCATGCCGGCGAAGTCGCGGTTGCTTGCGTACCAGCGGCTGGACCAGTTACGGCTGACCGCAAGGCGGAAGCCGGTTGGGTGGATCTTCTGTCCCATATTTCTTCCAGGCCTGTTAGTTGCCAACCGTCACGTACACATGGCACGTGGGCTTGCTGATGCGATTGCCGCGACCCTTGGCGCGCGCGGTGAAGCGCTTGAGCGTGGCGCCCTGTTCGACGTAGATGGTCTTCACCTTCAGTTCGTCGATATCGGCCCCGTCGTTGTGCTCTGCGTTGGCAATTGCCGATTCGAGCACCTTCTTTACGATGACGGCGGCCTTCTTCTGCGTGAATTGCAGAATGTTGAGTGCTTGATCGACTTTCTTTCCGCGGATCAGGTCAGCGACCAGACGGCCCTTGTCGACCGAAAGGCGAACGCCGCGGAGGACTGCACGTGTTTCAGACATGGTCGTTCCTTACTTCTTCTGGACTTTCTTGTCCGCGGGATGCCCCTTGAAAGTGCGCGTGAGCGCAAATTCACCGAGCTTGTGACCAACCATCTGGTCGGTGATGTACACGGGCACGTGCTGTTTGCCGTTGTGCACAGCGATCGTCAGGCCGATGAATTCCGGCAGAACCATTGAGCGACGCGACCAGGTCTTGATCGGCTTCTTGTCCTTGTTCGTCACAGCCTTGTCGGCCTTGGCCACAAGGTGGTGATCCACGAACGGACCCTTTTTGAGAGAGCGAGTCATTTGCTAACCCTTACTTCTTGCGACGCGACACGATGAAGACCTGCGTGCGCTTGTTGTTACGGGTGCGATAACCCTTGGTGAGATTGCCCCAGGGGTCGACAGGATGGCGGCCTTCGCCGGTCTTGCCTTCGCCACCACCGTGCGGGTGGTCCACCGGGTTCATTACCACACCGCGAACGGTCGGGCGGATACCCATCCAACGCTTCACACCGGCCTTGCCGAGTTGGCGCAGGCTGTGTTCTTCGTTGGCGACTTCACCGATGGTCGCGCGGCATTCCACATGCACGCGTCGGACTTCGCCGGAACGCATGCGCACCTGTGCGTAGACGCCTTCACGAGCCAGCAACGTGGCCGAGGTGCCTGCCGAACGCGCGATCTGCGCACCCTTGCCGGGTTGCAACTCGATGCAGTGGATCGTCGAACCCACCGGAATGTTGCGAATAGGCAGCGTGTTGCCGGCACGGATCGGAGCTTCCGAACCGCTCAGCAGCGTTGCACCGGCTTCCAGGCCCCGCGGGGCGATGATGTAGCGGCGCTCGCCGTCGGCGTAGCACACGAGCGCAATGTGAGCAGTACGATTCGGGTCGTACTCGATACGCTCGACCTTGGCCGGAATGCCGTCCTTGTTGCGCACAAAATCCACCACACGATAGTGATGCTTGTGGCCCCCGCCCTTGTGGCGAGTCGTGATGTGGCCGTTGTTGTTACGGCCGGCCTTCTGGAACTGCGGCTCCAGCAAAGCTGCATGCGGCGCACCCTTGTAGAGGTGGTCTCGCGAAATCTTCACCGCGCCGCGTTGGCCCGGCGAAGTGGGTTTCATCTTGATGACGGCCATGATTAAGCGCCTTCCCCGACGAGGTTGAGCTCTTGACCAGCCTTGAGCGTCACGTAGGCCTTGCGAACGTTGTCGCGGCGACCGATGGACTTGCCGAAGCGCTTGGTCTTGCCCTTGGTGTTGAGCACCGACACGCCCTGAACCTCAACCTTGAACATCAGTTCAACGGCGGCTTTGATTTCGGGCTTGGTGGCGTCCTGCAACACCTTAAAGGTGACTGCATTCGACTTTTCGCCGATCATCGTGGCCTTTTCGGACACGATCGGGGCGACCAGCACGTTCATCAGACGACCTTCGTCGAACTGACGTTGTGCGGGAGTAGGGTTCATGCGGCTCATGCGAACATCTCCTTGAGCTTGTCGACGGCACCCTTTGTGACCAACACTTTTTTGTAGTGAACCAGCGACACCGGATCGGCGTACCGCGGCTCGACCACAAGCACGTTGACCAGGTTGCGCGAAGCGAGATACAGGTTCTCATCGACTTCTTCGGCAATCACGAGCACTGACTCGAGATTCATTGCCTTGAACTTGGCGGCCAGCGCCTTGGTCTTCGGCGAGTCAACCTTGATCGAGTCAACCACAGCCAACCGACCTTCGCGCGCGAGTTGCGAGAAGATGGACGCCATGCCAGCGCGATACATCTTCTTGTTGATCTTCTGTGAGAAATTTTCGTCAGGCATGTTCGGGAAAATGCGGCCGCCTCCGCGCCACAGCGGCGAGGAAGTCATACCAGCACGGGCGCGGCCCGTTCCCTTTTGCTTGAACGGCTTTTTGGTCGAATGCTTAACCTGCTCGCGGTCCTTTTGGGCGCGGGTGCCTTGGCGGGCATTGGCCTGGAATGCGACGACGATCTGGTGAACCAGGTCTTCGTTGTAGTCACGGCCGAACACGGTCTCCGGCGCTTCGTACTTCGAGGCAGCCTGGCCTTGTTCGTTCAGGAGTTCGAGTTCCATTACTTCGCTCCTTCAGCGGCTTGCGGCTTGGCCTTGACGGCCGGACGCACGGTGACGAAGCCACCCTTCGAACCCGGAATTGCACCCTTGATCAGGAGCAACTGCCGAGCCTCGTCGATACGGATCACATCGAGGTTCTGGGTTGTTACCGTGACATCGCCGAGATGGCCCGTCATGCGCTTGCCCGGAAATACGCGACCGGGATCCTGCGCCATGCCGATAGAACCCGGCACATTGTGCGAACGGCTATTGCCGTGCGATGCGCGCTGCGAACTCATGTTGTGACGCTTGATGGTGCCAGCGTAGCCCTTACCGATCGAAGTGCCTTGCACGTCGACCTTCTGGCCAACCGCGAACACGCTCGCGGCAGCAATGACGCCGCCAGCCTTGTGCTGACCAGCCGTATCGGCAGTCACGCGGAATTCCTGGATGATCTCGCCTGCCTCGACGCCCGCCTTGGCGAGGTGACCGGCTTCAGGCTTGGTGACGCGCGATGCCTTGCGCGAACCGAACGTCACTTGAACTGCGACGTAGCCATCATTCTCTTGGGTTTTGATCTGGGTCACGCGGTTGTTCGACACATCCACCACCGTGACAGGAACTGCGTCCCCGTCATCAGTGAAGAGACGCATCATCCCCACCTTGCGGCCCAGCAACCCGAGGGAGTTGCTCAGACTCATAGTTTTCTCCAAAACTTCCGCCGCTGCCACTTCAATTGGCGACAGCGTTTGGTTTGCGAAAGAAGGTTAATAAAGCTCTGCGCAAAGAGGCTCGGAGGCGCAATTTGGGCAGAGCCGAAGATTATAGCGCGCATCTCGCAAAGACCGCAACGCTCCCAACAGCCCAGCAGGACGCCTACTTAACTCGATACGATCGGACTGGGTCTCCACCGGGTGTTTGCTTGAGTTCGCCGGCATGCGGTAGGGCAGAAGGGGACGCTCGCGTCTGGATTGGAATCGAAGTTGCGCTGGTCGCGCCGTGCTGCGTCGTGAACACATGTAGGTAGCCAATACCTGCCGCTGCGGGAGTGACGTTGACTGTCAATGACGTCACTTCGCCCGCTGGCAACGTGCGCACCTCTTCGCCACCTGGGAGCCTGAGACCTCCCTCCGTGGTCAACTTAACCACGGCGCCGCTCTGCTGAGTCACCCCGTCGAAAGCCAGCACCACCGGAACAGCAACACCGGGCACGGGCGTGCCGTCGACTCGATACTGAACGATCACCCCCGAGCCGTTCCCCTTCATCGGAGCCGTGCTCATAGTTTTGCTGGGGGCCGGCGCTTTGCGCAGTCCAGTCATGTCCGCCGCAGCAGCCAACGCATTCAAGGAAACGAAAAGCGCCAACGCAAGGGGCGCACTGACGACGGTGCCTTTTCCTTTCGTAGGTCCAGCGATCATTGAATGGTCACTTTGAAACATGTCGAGGCCGATGTGTTGTTGAAGTCGTTGATTACCAGGATGCTCTCTCCCGCTGGGAAATTGACCGATGCCGCCTCACTTTGGCCGAGACCGTCGGCTTCGGCAATCTGTCCGCCGCTGTAAACGACCCAGTCCGGATCGACCGCGCTCGAATCGGCTAGCACTGTGATCGTATGGGTACCCGCCGCCGGTGCGGTGAGCCGGAGATAGGCGTAACTCCCCAGTTTGTTGCCGGCACCCGCCTGATTGGAAACACAGGCCGACTTGACTGCGCCCGCCGCAGCGCTCTGATACATGGGAAGAGCGGCCTGAACTCCGCCATCGTTCATTTCAAGAACGCCGTACGGATCAGAAAAAGCGCTGATCTTCTGCCCCGTCAAAAGCGCGGACAGATTCGAAGCGCCTTCCGGTGCGGTCAAATAGAAGGCAGCGGCGAACGGGTGAATAGAGGTCACAGGCAACCCGCGCTTGAACGGCCCGGTCATGGTGTCGTGGATCGCCTTGAAGCCAACTTGCCCATTCAAGATCCACAGAATTGACTGCACGGAGGCCTCGCGAAACCATCCAGGATCCGAACCGTCCCCGGCTCGGAGATCAACATTGGACCCTTGAGCTTGGCCGGGCCCGACTGAATCGATGTAATTGCTGCGTCCCAGGGCGATGCCTGACCACGCATTGCCCCAACCCTCCGAAAACGCGACCCGCCGATCGAGCCTGTCCGTGATGGCATGGCTGCCCCCAGGGGAATCGTCACGACTGAATGCTGACTGATAGTAGTGACCCCATTCATGGGCAATCACCGATTCATCGTACTCGTCCGAGTCAACGTTCTCCTTGCCCAGAACAAAGATCGTGCGGCCCGCCGTTCCGTTGCCAAAGAAGGTCGTGCCGATTTGCCCCAGAGCTGGATTGCCGCTGGCCGGGACATTGTTAGCACTCCAGAACACACGCAACGCTGGAAAAGCCGTATTGGGCGCGACCGACAACACCTTAGCCTGAGCCGTATAAATCGTATCCAGGAGAGCAAACGGCGCCGCGACACGCATCCCGCTATATCCGGACCCGCCCCACCCGGACGGCGCATGAACGTCACGCGCGAGCACAGCAGCGGTGCCGGAGGCAAACGTAGGCGTCTCCATTGCGTAGATGGCATTGGCCTGGGTGTTGTCGCGGACCGAGACATCCCAACTCGGCCCAGCACCCAGTTGCGACAACTGAGCTTTGACGCGCACTATCAGCGATGTATTCGACGGGACCGCCACCGAGTACAGGCCTTTCTCATCCGTATTGGCGGAGGCAACGATGTTTGATGCGGCGTTCAAGATTTCGACCACTGCTCCTCGAACCGGCTTCGCAACTGTTGCCGCATAGTTCAGAGCGCCCGTGATGTTCGGGACAGAGTCATAGGTAACGGCTCCGCTCAAGCGAACATTGGCTACCGCCACCGACGCGCCAGAGGCGGGCGACGCCGAGGGAGAGACGCCGACGGTTCCGCCACCACCCCCGCCCCCGCAGCCCGCCAGGAGGGCCAGTGCTGCAGATAACACTAATCCTCGCCTTAACACTTCACTTCCCATATCCCGCGCCTCCCTGGCCTTCACAACGGCCTGCCGCCTTGCTTCTAGGATGCCATATCAGGCGCAAAAAAAGCCCGCTGACACAAAGGCCAGCGGGCTTTGAAGTAAGCAAAGGCTCTTATTGCAGCTTGATCTCCACGTCGACGCCTGCGGGCAAGTCGAGCTTCATGAGTGCATCGACCGTCTTGTCGGTTGGGTCAACGATGTCCATCAGACGCTGATGCGTGCGGATTTCGAATTGATCCCGGCTCGTTTTATTGACGTGCGGCGAACGCAGAATGTCGAAGCGCTTCATGCGAGTCGGCAGGGGCACGGGACCCTTGACGATCGCGCCTGTACGCTTGGCCGTGTCCACGATCTCTGCAGCCGATTGGTCGATCAGCTTGTAGTCGAACGCCTTCAGGCGGATGCGAATTTTTTGCTTGGTAGCCATGGTAATTCCTTGGTGCGTTCGATCAGATGTCGAGGATCTTTGCCACGACGCCCGAGCCGACGGTGCGGCCACCTTCGCGAATTGCGAAGCGCAGGCCCTCTTCCATGGCAATCGGGTTGATCAGCTTCACTGTGATCGACACGTTGTCGCCCGGCATGACCATTTCCTTG